>JBBSEW010000014.1:0-65788 GCA_038239305.1 Thermoanaerobaculia bacterium
CTAGGACTTTCGCGCCGGGCTCCGGACACAATCGTGACCAACTACCGGCGGCGCACTACCTGACCCCTCGAATGGCGCCAAAAACATGCGGCCTGACCGAAGGTCTGCCCAGTCGCCTTCAGCCGCCGCGAGCCGTAGCGCGCTTTCTATTTGCACCAGGTCTTAGAACGCCCACCTGACGAGTCTTCGCTCCAAGGCCACGAATGCCGTTGGGGAGGAGGGTTTCCACAGTTATTAGTAGGCATTCCCCCGTAGGTTCACGGTCGTTTCAACCGCAACCAAGCATTTTGAGAGAGGCGCGGACGATTTTGCTTGATTTGGGGCTTGGCAAGCCCCATAATATAGGGATAGTTTGGGCGGACTTTCGCCTCCCAGGAATTTCAACCGGGAACTGTCGCCTCCCCAGCGGCAAGAAGGAAGTTGCCTAGAGGTTGCCCCGAAGTTGCCCCGAAGTTGATCGGTCCTCTCCGCAGCCAGAAGCTGAGAGTTAACCGCCCGCAAACCGCTGTCCAGAGCTTGGGCAGCATGCCGCAACGGAGCACACCGTGCGTGTCGCCCTTCAGACTCAGGGTCAATCCCGCCAGCCTTCCGTGCCATTCGTTCAGGAACTCAAGTCCTCGGGTCTCGATCTCCTGCCCCTCTATCGCCACTACGGGCTCAATCCGACCGACAAGAACGGGGAGCAGTCTCTCAGTTGTCCGTTCCACGAAGACAAGCGCCCGTCGCTGTCGCTCAATTCTTCAACTGGGCTCTGGCGATGTCACGCCTGTGACGTCGGCGGCGATCTGGTTGACTTTGTGGCGAAGCGTCTATCGCTCTCGAAGCCCGACGCCATCCATCAGATGCGGCGGGATCTCGGACTGGAACGTCTGACACCCCGAGGCGAATCTGGAGTCGCTCCGCAGGGAGGAGCAGACGAGGCGGTTTATCCGTACACGGACGAGAGTGGAGAAGTTCTCTTCGAGGTTGTTCGACGGACGGGGAAGCGGTTCTTCCAGCGTAAGGCTGACGGGACGTGGGACCTGCAAGGGGTGCGGCGGGTCCTCTACCGTCTCCCGGAACTTCTGAAGGCGCCAGCGGACGAAACGGTCTACCTCTGCGAGGGGGAGAGAGACGCCGAGACGCTCGCCGCGCTGGGACTAGTTGCGACGACTAACAGCGGCGGGGCAGCCGGATGGCGTGATGAGTACGCTGAGGGCCTCCGAGGACGAAACGTTGTCGTGCTGGAGGACAACGACCAGGCGGGTAGAGACCGAACGGCGACGCTCGTTCGCTCTCTGTTGCCGACCAAGGGAAATCGAATCGCATCTTCGGTGCGTGTAGTCGGATTCTCGGAGCTACCAGAAAAATCGGACGTTTCCGACTGGGTCTCAGCGCAGCGGGCAGCCGGGAAGACCGAGCTTGAAGTCTTGACGGCGTTGGCGGAGCGGGTTGGGGCTTCTCTCGAGAGTCAAGCGGAGCAGCCCGCGCGTGTCTCGCAGACCCTCACGCAATGGATGGCGCACCCCGTTCCCGAGACGCAATGGTTGGTCGAGGACCTGATCCCGGAACACGGAATCATCGGCTTGATCGCGAAGCCGAAGACGGGAAAGACATTCTTTGCGCTTCAGATTGCGCTTTGTATAGCGGCGGGAGTTCCGTTGCTCGGGATGCCAACCGTCAGGTCGAGGGTCTTGTACGTTGACGAAGAGACCGGCCGGGCGACGATGCAAGAGCGGCTGACGAAGATGCTGGAGGATGAACGCTTCCAAGGTCATGAAACCGCAGGGAATCTCAATATCGCAACCTGGGGCGGGTTTAGCCTGGCGGACCCTGAACGGCTCCGCGCTGAGATCGAAGCAACCGGCGCACAGATCGTGATTTTGGACTCGTTCAGACGCCTGTTTCCCGGTGAGGAAAATGACTCGAAAGAGGTCTCCGCCGCGTTCGGCGTGCTGGCCAGAATGCGAGCGGACCTCGGGTGCGCGTTCCTCTTCATCCACCACAGCCGGAAGAACGTCGAAGGCACGGACTGGTCTGACGCGGCCCGGGGGTCGGGAGACTTCTTGGCGGCCTCTGACGGGATGATTGGACTTACTCGGCGAGGGGATGGAGTGACAACTCTCAAGACCCTCATGCGGGGGACTCCTCAAGGCTTGCCCATGACAATCGCCCTGAACCCGGACACCCTCCTTCTAGAGATCTCAAGCGCCGAGGATCGCCAGACGGCGGACCTAGAAGAAATCCTTCTGCAATTCCCGGAAAAGAGTCTGCCGCTGAAGACCGTCCGGGAGATGCTCCGAGACAAGTTCGGGATGGGCTCGAGGCGTGTTAAGAGAACGTTGGCGGACGAGAATCTACCGATAGGAGTAGGAAAGAGACAGATCGAGGGCGCAGACAAGAACCAGAAAGAGCTTTACCTGACGAGCCGGGCGCCTGAGGGGGAGATGGGTCAGTTAGTTCGGACCCCAGTTGGTCCCAGTTTTCCCCCGGTACCAACTGGAAAACCGTTATCAGGGCAGTTAGTACCCCCCCTCCCAACCCCCGGAGGGGTACTGACTGACCTAACTGACCCCATCGCGGCCTCTCAGATGCCCGGTCAGCCTTTCCGCTCGCCTGCAACAAGCGCCGACCCTGCGATCAGGGCTGCTTGGGCCGAGATGCTATACAACTAGGACCCCTATCCCGGGCAGCTAGGGCGTGGGGGTATGCCCGTGTCTCCGCCGGAACTCACCCGCCCATGCCTTGAACCGCCGCCCGCCCTGCCCTTGCTCCTGCCAATGCTCCCGGCCGTCTCTGGGAACCCCGCCAGGGTCGGCTTACTTCAACCTTAGGGCCATCCGTGCCAGGCCCTCCAACCGAGGCCAGACCAAATGAGTAATGTCTTGACGTTCCCTGTAGCCAACCCCCGTGCAAACCCGATCGGGCTCTCCGATCTAGACGCAGTGATCGCCAGCGCGGCCCCAGAGAGCCTTCCGGCTCTAGTGGGCGAGCTTGCCAGGCTCCAAGCTCTCGCGCTTCTCCGTTGCCACTCTCCGCGACAGGAGGCGGGAGCTGAAGACAAGCTCCTGAAGGTCGAGGAAGCGGCCGGACTGCTCGGCCTGTCGACGGACGCCCTGTATCGGCGTTCGGCCAAGCTCCCGTTCACGGTGCGGCTCGGTCCGGCGACCGTCAGATTCTCAGAATCGGGTATCCGGAAATTCATCCGAGCCCGAGAGGGGAGGTGAGGAGGCGAACCCTCCATCACAGTTCCGTCACGTGGGGGCGTAAGTAGCGCGTTTTCAGTAGTCAAATTTGAATCATTAGCTTGGACAGGTAAGAGCGAAAGGAAGGAAGCCATGGAAGATTCGCAGCCCGGTTGGTCTTGGTTTGCGAGGATTGGCATAGTCAACGTCGAGGGACTGACTTGTCCGGTGCCGGTCTGCTCGGTTTGCGAGAGGTTAATCGATGGGGGCAGCGGGTTAGCTTGGTGGCCTGACGGGAAAAACCCCGAAGTCACATTCCTTCACCAGGGAGAGTGTTCCCTCCGTTTTCAGCGAGTGAATGGATCGAGAAACACTCGGATGTTGCGGGACCTGCTAAAGCAAATTCTGGCCAACCACGCCGACAACTACGTGCGCGGCGCTACTCTGGAAATCATTGCTCCGACGCAAAGCTCCCCGGCAGAATCTTCGCCTGCCGCTCATCTGGACGGGTGAAGAGCTTTACGCGGCTTCTCCGGAGCAGCTAACGAGCTGACGAGTCCGGGTTGGCGAGTCGGCGCACCCCTAACACCGAAGCCCTCGGCTCCTCCTCCCCCTATGGTTACCCTTTTGGAGCCTCATACCCGGTGGGAGTGGAATTCGTTCCATGCACACATGCATGCGTGTGTGGCGAAGTTAGCCGGTTGTGCCCGACCTCGGACCGGTCCCAACGGATCCTATGTCTAGGGGGCCGGGCGCGTCTTCGGATTTGAGGCTATGGGTCCTTCCGGGGCCTAGCCCACCGGGGTTAGTAGTAGGAAAGGTGCAATGAAAAATGACTTCATCGCTCGATCTTCTCGCTCTCTACATGGATGAGATTCGGCGCAGTCCTCGCCTGACGCAAGACGACGAGTCGCGCCTAGCCCGTCTGGTTCGTGAAGGCGGAGAGAAAGGCGAGGCCGCTCGGAACGAGTTGATAAAGGGAAATCTTCGTCTCGTCGTCCATCTTGCGGGGCGTCTTACTGGGACTGCTCCGCTTCTCGATCTGATCCAAGCTGGAAACCTCGGGCTTATACATGCGGCCTCCAACTTCGATCCTGAGCGCGGGAAGCCGTTCGCGGGGTACGCGGCCCGATGCGTTCGGGGAACGATGCTCAGATCGCTGAGACGGAGGGCGAATGCTCCGCCTCCCGACCGAACGCTTTCCCTCGATCAGCCGATCGACCGAGAAGGAATTAACGCCCTAACCCTGCTCGACGTGATCCCGGACGCGAGGGCTCCCGACCCTGAGGCCGACGCTCGTATCTCCGAGAAGCGCGAAGCGATCCAACGCGGGTTCGACGTCCTTTCTTCGCGGCAGCGTGAAGTCCTGTCCCTACGTTTCGGGCTCGACGGTGAAGGGGAGCGATCACACGAGGAGATCGGACAGGCGCTTGGCATGAGCAGGCAAGGGGTTTACCTGTCCGAACGCTCTGCGCTCAGGAAGCTCAGACTGCGGCTCGCTGCCCTCGATATTCGGACGGGCTCCGAGGATGAGGGGCCCGTCCGCTCCGAGTCGGCCACCGGTTCCAAGGTCGCCTGAACCGATGGCGCGCTTACCTGAGCCAAAACGAGATGAGCCCTGCGAAAATTAGCCCGGCCAAGATGATCCCGGCGCACGCCCAAACCCACAGGCGCCAGAGATGTCGTTTGATCCATCCCGAAACGGTCGTTGACATTGGCGGACATTGTAAACTAATATTTGGGTTAGCGATATGAAAAAGCCGAGTCGCCGTCGATCTCCCGTTGTTCAGGTACTTCTGGATGAGGCTCTCCTGGCGAGGGTTGAGAAGGCCGCAGAGCGGGACGGGCGAACACTGAGCAACTGGGGACGGCAAGCCTTCGTTGAGAAGCTGGAATCGGATTCCGTTCGCACGGAGAAGGGGGACAAGAAGTGAAGGGTGACGGCACGGTCTACCGGAGGGGCGCCATATTCTGGATCGCCTACTGGCGAGGCGGAAAGCAGTATCGCGAGAGCGCGGGTACCGAAGCGCAAGCTAAGAAGCTTCTGAGGCGGAGACAGGCGGAGATCCAGTCGGATCGGTTCGTGGGACCCACTGAAGAACGGGTGACGATCGGGCAGCTACTGGACGCGCTGGTTGTTCACGCGCAGACGAACGAGGACCGCTCCATCCGTACCATGGCGAGTCAGATCAAACCCGTTCGCGCCTTCTTTGGGGATCTCCGTGCCATCGGTCTGACGGCTGCCCACGTCGAGCGATACCAGAAGGGGCGCCTAGACGATGAGATGGCCAACGGGACGATCAACCGGGAAATCGGAATCCTGCGGCGATCCCTCCATCTCGCGGAGCGTCAGGGCAGACTCAATCGCGTTCCGTACATTCCGATGCTTCCCGAGCGCAACGTCAGGCAGGGTTTTTTTGAGGCCGATGAGTTTGCGTCGGTGCTCAGGCATCTGCCGAACGCGATCGCAGACGCTGCTTCTTTTGCCTACAAGACCGGTTGGAGAAAGGGCGAAGTGGTCTCGCTGCGATGGGAACAGGTTGACAGGAATGCCCGCGAAGTCCGATTGCCCATGACGAAGAACGGACGGCCGCGATCGCTCCCGCTTGAGGGTGAGCTGTGGGACCTTATCGAGGCCCGATGGGAAGCCAGGGACTACCTTACGCCTGCCGGAACCTCCGCTCTCTCGGAATTCGTTTTCCACCGGGCGGGGAAGCCCTTGGGAGACTTCCGAAAGGCGTGGCAGGCCGCCTGTGTCACGGCGGGTGTTGGACGCTATCTCCGCGACGGGGACGGGAAAATCGTCGGATATGAGGGCAAGCTCTTCCATGACTTCCGCAGAACTGCTGCCCGGAACCTGATCCGTTCGGGGGTCTCGGAGACCGTCGCCATGTCGATTACCGGCCACCTCACGCGCTCGATGTTCGACCGCTACAACGTCACGTCCGAAGAGGACAAGCGGGACGCGCTTAGGAAGACCGAAGCTCGCCGGAACGCTTCGAGCGGGAACGTCGTTTCTCTGGACCGTCACAGAACCGTCACGAAATGACGGAAGCACCGAAGTCCGCCGCAGCTAAGTTGTTGAAGAAAATGGTGCGCCCGGAGCGATTCGAACGCTCGACCTTTAGCTCCGGAGGCTAACGCTCTATCCGGACTGAGCTACGGGCGCATGAAAGACCGTCGAAACTTCTTGGGGTGAGTGGAGGGGTTCGAACCCTCGACATCCAGATCCACAGTCTGGCGCTCTAACCAGCTGAGCTACACCCACCGTCGGGCCGGGCAGTTTACCAGAGGGCCCGAAATCCGGAAATCGGGCAAAACGGGGGTCCCGCGGGTTGGTTTAGCCTTGCCCATGCCCACCCTGAGCCGTCTTCCGGCGCTACGGCGGCGTGTCCCTCTCCTCGCGCTCGCGTTCGCCGCGGCCGGCGTCGCATCGCTGGCTCCGGGTTGCCGCGCGGAGAAGGGCGGCGCCGGCGCGGGAGCGATTTCCGCGAGGCCGACCCAAGCGCAAGCTCAAGCGCGGGCCGGGGCTCCGGGATCCTCCTCCACGGGCACAGGCGACGGCGATGTGCCCCGGACGCCCCGCGCCCCCGGAGGCCAGCGGCCGGTCATCTGGATCGGCCTCGACGGCCTCGACTGGGAGCTTCTCGACCGGTTCGCGGCGGACGGGACCATGCCGAACTGGAAGCGGCTCACGTCCGAGGGAGCGACCGCGCGGCTGCGCAGCTTCATTCCGATCCTTTCGCCGATCCTCTGGACTACCGCAGCGACCGGCGTCTCCCCGGACGTCCATCGCGTCCTCGACTTCCAGGAGACGGATCCAAAAACCGGAGCGAAGGTGCCGATCTCAGGGCTTTCCCGAGCGATTCCCGCGGTCTGGAACGTCGCGTCGGCGGCGGGAAGGAAGGTCGGCGTCGTCGGCTGGTGGGCGACACATCCCGCGGAAGAGGTCCACGGGTTCTTCATCTCTGATCACGCGAGCCCGATCCTGTTCGACCGCCTGCCGCTTTCGGGAGCCGCGTACCCGCCGGCCCTGGAATCCGGAATCGCCCGGGTGATCGCCCGTGACGGGCAGGTGTCGGATGCCGATCTCGCGGCGCTCGTCGCGGTATCGCCGGCCGAGATCGCGCAGGCGCGCCGGAGCGGCGCCGGGCTCGAGAACCGGATCATCGCACTCGCACGGATCCTCTCGGCCACACGCGTGTCCCACTGGATCGCCCGCGATTTGTACGACCGCGAGCACCCGGATCTCCTCGCGCTCTACCTCGAGGGGACGGACGAGGTCGGGCACGTCTTCGCAGCCGCAACGCCTCCGAAGCTGCCGTGCGCCTCCGAAGCCGACGTCGAGAAATACGGCCGCGTCGTCCCGGGCTACTACGCGGAGATCGACCGCCTGCTCGGGCAGTGGATGAAGCGCGCGCAGGAGGATGGCGCGACGCTTCTCGTGCACTCCGACCACGGGTTCAAGTGGGGCGACGACCGCCCCTGCGGGCTCGAATCGGGAAACTGGAGCACCGCCGCCTTCTGGCACCGGCTGGACGGAGTCTTCGCCGCGTGGGGGGCTCGGGTCCGCTCCGGCGGCCCCCGCGGAGACGTGCGCATCTTCGACGTCGCTCCGACGATCCTGTCCCTGCTCGACCTGCCGCCCGACCGTCGCATGCCCGGCAAGCCGGCAGCGTTCGCGTTTCGCGACGTGGCGGCGCGTCCTCCCGCAGACGACTTCGCGGGAGTCGACGTCCGACACGTCTCGGCGGAGCCGATGTCTCCGCAGGAGGCGAGCGAATACTCGAAGAAGCTTCTCGCGCTCGGTTACCTGACGGGGAGCGAAACGCGTCCGCTCGCGCCGTCGGGCGGAAATCGGCCCGGGATGACGGAAGGCGCCTGGAACAACCTCGGCCTCTACCGGCGCGATTCGGAGAACGATCCGAAGGGCGCGAAGGCGGCTTTCGAGAAGTCGCTCGCGCTGCGGCCCGACTACTACTCGCCCATGTACAACCTCGCGGTTTCGGCCCGCATGCAGGGAAAGACCAAGGAAGCGGAGGACTGGCTCTTCCGGTCGCTCGCCGCGCTGCCATCCGATCCGGCGCAGGCCATCGCCGGCTGGGCGCGCGAGTACGAAAAGGGCGGCAAAGCCGCCGCCGCTGCTTCGCTGCTGAACCGCGCGGCCGGCGCGTATCCGCGTAACGAGGTCGTACAGCGCGAGCTCGCGATGCTGCGCTATCGCTCGCACGACTGTCCGGGAGCCGCGCGGGCGCTCTCGCCGTTCGATGCGGCGACGAAGGATCCGCACACGCTGAACGAATTGGCCCTCTTCGCGACCTGCCGCGGAGATCGAGAAGCCGTCCTGGGCCTTCTCCGGCGCTCGCTCGCGCTCGAACCGGCCCAGCCGGAGATCAGCCGCATGCTCTCGGTGGTCGAAGCGGCGCGCTGAGACACCGCCGAAAAAGAAAAGCCGGGAGCGTCGTGCTCCCGGCTGATCGTGAAAATGGCGGAGAGCTAGTACGACACGATCGCGGAAACGATGACGCGACGCGGAGGAGCGTACGAGGTCGCTTTCCCGAAATTTGCGTTCAGGTTTCCCGGAGCGACGCCCGCAATCGAGAGACACGGAGTGGAATTACAGTAATCCTGATTCACGGAAAGCGCCGGCTGGGTGTTGAAGACGTTCAGAACTCGCCCTTCGAACCGGATATTGGCCGGCCCGATCGGGACGTTCCGTGCGACCAGGAGATCGAAATTGGTTGTGACGAGCTGCGCCTGGATTTTACGCGGACCGCCGTCAACCCGTCTGGCAATCGCGCGCCCAAGACAGACTTCCCAAAAAAAAACCGGAGGCTCGGGCCCCCGGTTTTCGCAGCGAACGACGAGCGAATCTAGAAGCTGAACGTTCCGGTCGCGATGAACCGCCGCGGCGGCGCGTACGACAGCGGCTGGCCGAACGTCGGGTTGGGCGTGGCGTTCGTGCCGTCGTCCGTAAACTTGACCTTATCGACGCTCAACGCCGGCTGGGAGTTGAAGACGTTCAGCAGGCGTCCCTCGAGGCGGACACTCATGCCGCTGCCGATCGGGATGCTCTGAGCCACAAGCAGGTCGAAATTCGTCCAGGAGGTGGTGCGCCGGCTGCCCGCGGGTTCGATGTACTGGTACGGCACGTCGTAGACCGGGTCGTACTGCTGCGCCTGCCACGGCCGCCCGCTCTGGAAGCGGAAATATCCGCCGACGACCGTGTTCGTCGGCAGTGTGTAGGATCCGAAGAGCTTGACGACGTGCGTCCGATCGCCTTCCAGGATGCCCTGCCGGTACTGATCCTGGACGCGGATGCCGGGCCCGTCCTGGATATAGGACGACGAGTAGAAGAGTTGCGTGGCGTAGTCGAGGTCCCAGTTTCCGTCGAGGCGCGAGAGCGTGTAGGAGAGATCCGCGCTCCAGCGATTGTCCCCGCCCGTCTTGCGGAGCTGGACCGTGGCGGCGCGATACCGGCGCTTGCCCGGGATGTTGCCGTAGCGGAAGTCTTTCGGATCGAGATCGACAAAATTGCTGCCGTTGGCGGCGAAGTCCTCGATCACGTCGAGAGTCCGCCGATAGATGCCGTACGCCTCGACGGAGAAGCCCTGGCCGAGCGGCCGCGCGTAACCGATGAGGTACTCGTCCGTGAACGTCGGATCGATGTTCGGGAGGACCCGCTTGTCCTGGTTGTTGGAGCGGGTGATCTGCTGGAGCAGGGCGCCCGACTGGAGGTCGAAAAACGCGTCGGTCCGGAACAGGCGGATCGGCGAAGCCGCGCGGGCGATCGACTGGTTGTCGAGGTTGTCGTATCGGGCGAAATTCGCATAGGCCTTGTCGTGGACGTTGGAGTCGATCTCGTAGGCGACGCCGACGCGGGGCTGGAACTGCTTCGACCAGGGGATGGTGAGCGTGTCGCGGTAGGTGCACGCGGCGGCCGTCACCCCGGAGCCGCAGGTGGGGATCGCGACCGAGTTCGTTACAGTCGAGTCTCCGCTCATGAAAACGAAGGAGCCGCCCTGCGGGATGTAGGTGTCCCGGTTGACCAGGACGCCCATGTTGATGGTGAGCTTGCTCCACGTCATCTGGTCCTGGAGGAAAATTCCCCAGGTCCGGCCCTTCGAGACCTGCGCCGGCTGATCGGGACTGTACCGGGCGCGGTAGCACACGCCGCCGTTCGTCCCGAGACAGCCCGACGAGCTCAGCCGGCTGATGCTGCCCCATCCGTTGGCGATTCTCTTGAGCTCCTCGCGGTTCGCGCTGAAGTCGACGCCCGCCCGGATGTCATGGCTTGCGCCGAGGAAGTTGGCGAGGTAGCTCGTGGTCAGCTTGTACTCGTCGCGGTAGAAGTCGTCGTTGTTGATCGCGAGGTTGGTGCCGCCGAGGGCGTGTCCCGTGACAGGGTCGTTGTAGAGGCCGACGAGCTCGGGGTGCACGGGATTGAACGGAGGCTGGTAGCCGAAGTCGATGAGCGGCGACGCGCCGTTGTGATTCTCGTTGTGATTGAACTTGGCCTCGATGTTGAACTTCGGAGAGGCGGTGAGAAACCAGGAGCCGACGATGATCCGGTCGAGCTCCTTGGGATCGTCACCCGTGGTCGCCGCGTCGGTGTTGATGTCGGCGTTCGTCTGGGTGACGGTGCGGTAGCGGAACGACCCCTCGAAGAGCTGATTCGAGAAGGGAGTCGCGGTGAGTTTCGCGAAATATTCGTTGATGTCGAGGGCCGAGTCCGGGATCGGGTTCGGGGCGCTGCCCGGACCGTTCAGGTTGTTGAAGCGGTCCTTCTCATTCTGCCGGTAGAAGTTCGCGGAACCGTAGAAGAAGAGCATGTCGGGGACGACCGGACCGCCCACGCTCGCGCCCGGGCGAACGCGGTTGATCTTGCTCGAGTTGTTCGGGTCCTTGCTCGTCGATTCGAGTCCGGACGGCTCGTATTCGACGCGGGCATCGCCGTGAAAGTTGTTCGTGCCGGACTTCGTCACGCCGTTGACGATGAATCCGCCGGTGCGCCCGTACTCTGGCGAGACCCCGGCTCGGGTGATGTTGACCTCCTGGATGTCGAGCTCCGCGAAGTCCTGGAAGAGGTCGGCGAAGAACGGGTTCGTGACGTTCACCCCGTCGTAGAGGAACTGATTGTCCTGGCGGCCGCCGCCGGCGTTGAAGCCGGGCGTCGTGTTCGAGATCGCGACGCCGCTGTCC
Organism: Thermoanaerobaculia bacterium; assembly: GCA_038239305.1. Lineage (GTDB taxonomy): Bacteria > Acidobacteriota > Thermoanaerobaculia > UBA5066 > Gp7-AA6 > JALYUA01. Next base: position 11,367 of record JBBSEW010000014.1, read on the forward strand.
GCGACGCCGGGCGCCAGCTCCATGGTGCCCGCGAACGTGCGAGCGAGCGGCAGTTTCTCGATCGCGGCGCGGTCCGTGACGGTCGAAGCCGTCGAGGACTTCGTATCGATCACCGGAGTGGCCGCCGTGACCGTGATCTCGGCGGTCGTGCTCGGGCGCAAGACCGCGCGCACTTCCGTCTCCAGCTGAATGGAGACGACGACGTCCTGCTCGAACGCTCCGAGCCCCGAGAGATCGGCTTTCAGGTGATACGTGCCGGGCAGGAGCGCGAAGAACTGGAACGACCCGTCGGCGGCGCTCGTCGCCGTGCGTCCGCGCGGCATGACGTCGCTCGTCACCGTGACGCTCACTCCGGGGAGGGCTCCCCCCTGGCCGTCCCGAACCGATCCGGAGATCGAGCCGGTGGTCTGCGCGAACGCGAGGGGGGCGGCGAGCGCGGTGAACGCGATCGCGAGAATCAGGGACCGAAGGCGCATAGCTTCTCCTTGTATGCGGGCCGGGCCCGCGAACCGAGAAAACGAATCGTCGAGGTGACACGGCCGATTCCGGAAAATTAGCACGATCTTAACGACGTTTTACGGAAGGATGGGGTCAAGGTTCGCGACCCCGACGCGTTTGGCAAAAAGAGCCGGAAGTACCGCTTCCGGCTCGATCCGGGCCTCGCTGAGTGCGGAGGTCCGATACCGGACAGCGGAGAGCTCCCCGGCGTTAAAAGCTGAAGAGTCCTGTCAGGAGAAACCGCCGCGGCGGCGCGTAGCTCGTGGGGTGTCCGAAATCGGGGTTTGCCGTCGTGTTCGAGTCGTCCGCGTAGAGGACCTTGTCGGCGGACAGGGGCGGCTGCGAATTGAAGACGTTCAGGAGCCGGCCTTCGACGCGGAACGTTCCGAATCCGCCGAGCGGGATGTTCTGGGCGACCAGCAGGTCGAAGTTAGTCCACGAGGGAAGGCGGCGGCTGCCGGCTTTCTCGGCGTACTCGTACGGCACGCCGTAGAACGGGTCGTACTCCTGCGCCTGCCAGGGCCGGCCGCTCTGGAAACGCAGGTATCCGCCGACGATCGTGCTGGTCGGCAGCGTATAGGTCGCGAAGAGCTTCAGGACGTGCGTCCGATCGCCTTCGAGGGTTCCGGTGCGGAACGGGTCGGTCGTCCGGATGCCGGGACCGTCCTGGATGTACGACGACGCGTAGAAGAGCTGGGTCGCGTAGTCGAGGTCCCAGTTTCCCTCGAGCTTCGAGAGCGTGTAGGAGAGATCCGCCGACCACCGGTTGTCGGAGGACGTCTTGCGGGCCTCCACCGTGATCGCTCGGTACTTGCGGTGGCCGGGGATGTTGCCGTAGCGGAAGTCGGACGGGTGCGGGTTGGCCGGATCGTTTCCGTTGGCGGCGAAGTCCTCGATGATGTCCGTGGTCCGGCGGTACATGCCGTAAGCCTCGATCGAGAGGCCCTGACCGAGCGGACGGGCGTATCCGATGAGGAGCTCGTCGGTGTCCGTGGGGTCGATGCCGGGAAGGACGCGCTTGTCCTGCTGATTCGAACGGATCGTCTGGCCGATGAACTGGCCGGTGACGCGGTCGAAGAAAGCGTCGACGCGGAGGAGGCGGAAGGGGGCGGCCGCGCGGGCGATCGACTGGTTGTCGAGGTTGTCGTAGCGCGCGAAGTTCGCGTACAGCTTGTCGTGCACGGTGGAATCCACCTCGTACGCGGCGCCGACGCGCGGCTGCCACTGCTTCGAGAACGGGATCGTGAGCGTGTTCTGGTAGGTGCAGGCCGCGGCCGTGACGCCCGCGCCGCAGGTCGGAACGGCCGTCGTGTTCGGGATCGTGTAGTCGCCGTTTTCGAACACGAAGTAGCCGCCCTGCGGGATGTAATGGTCGCGGTTGACGAGGACGCCCGCGTTGATCGTCAGGCTGTTCCACGTCATCTGGTCCTGCGCGAAGAGGCCGATCGTCTGCCCCTTCGAGACCTGCCCCGGCTGGTTCGGGCTGTAGCGGGCGCGATAGCAGCGGGAGCCGTTGGCGGGCCCGCAGTTGGTGGCGGAAGTCGTGAGCGAGATCGCGCCCCAGCCGTTGGCGATCCGCTCGAGGTTCTCGCGGTTGTCGGAGAATGTCGCGCCCGCGCGGATGTCGTGCGAGGCGCCGAGGAAGTTCGCGAGGTAGCTGCCCGTCAGCTTGTACTCGTTGCGGCGGAAGTCGTCGTTGTTGCTCGCGAGCGCGGAGCCGCCGATCGTCGTGCCGTTTCCCGGAGAGAAATTGCCGACGAGCTCGGGGTTGGCAGCGTTGAACGGGGGCTGGTACCCGAATCCGAGGATCGGGGTCGCGCCATTGTGATTCTCGTTGTGGTTGTACTTGGCCTCGAGGTTGAACTTCGAGCTCGCGGTCCAGAACCAGGACGCGACGATGATGCGGTCGAGGTCCTTCGGGTTGTCGCCCGTCGTCGCGGCAGCGGTCGTTCCGATGTCGCCGTTCGTCTGTTCGACGGTACGGTAGCGGAACGACCCTTCGATCAGCTGGTTCGAGGTCGGCGTCGCCGTGAGCTTGCCGAAATACTCGTTGATGTCGAGGTCGGAATCGGGGAGCGGATTCGGCGCGCCGCCGAGGTTGAAGTTGTTGAAGGCGTCCTTCTCGGTCTGCCGGTAGAAGTTGGCGGATCCGTAAAAGAAGAGGCGGTCGGCGAGGATCGGGCCGCCGATGCTCGCGCCGGGCCGCACGCGGTTGAAGCGGGCGGTGTTGTTCGGGTCCTTGCTGTCCGCCGCGAGCCCCGACGGGGAGTACTCGACGCGGGCGTCGCCGTGGAAGCTGTTCGTGCCCGACTTCGTGACGCCGTTGACGATGAAGCCGCCCGTCCGGCCGTACTCGGGCGAAACGCCGGCTCGCGTGATGTTGATCTCTTGGATGTCGAGCTCGGCGAAGTCCTGGAAGAGGTCGCCGAAGAACGGGTTCGTCACGTTGACGCCGTCGTACAGGAACTGGTTGTCCTGGCGTCCGCCGCCTGCGTTGAAGCCGGGGTTGGTGTTGGAGATGGCGACACCGCTGACGGCCACTCCGGGCGCGAGCGCCATGGTGCCCGCGAACGTGCGCTCCAGGGGGAGCCGCTCGATCGTCGCGCGGTCCGTCGCGTTCGAGACCGTCGTCGACTTCGTGTCGATGATCGGAGTCGCGGCTGTGACGGTGACTTCCGCCGTTGCCGTAGCGTTCAAGATCGGGCGGACTTCGGTCAGCTTCTGGATGGAGACCACGACGTCCTGGTCATAGGCGCCGAGGCCGGAAAGCTCGGCCTTGAGGTGATACGTGCCGGGCAGCAGCCCGTCGAAGCGGAAGGCACCGTCCGCGGCCGTCGTCGCGGTTCGGCGCGCCGGCATGTTGGCGCTCGTGATCGTGACGGTCGCGCCCGGCAGAGCGCCTCCCTGGGCGTCTTTCACCGAGCCGGAGATCGAGCCGGTCGTCTGGGCCAGGGCGGCCGGGATCGTGACCGCAAAAAACACAATCGCAAGCAGCAGGGAACGAGCACGCATGGAACTTAACTCCTCATACCTCATAGTGCGGACGGGCGCCCGCGAGTGGAACCACGAATCAACAGGAAAGAAAAATTCTACTCTTTTTCCAGGCGGATCAGGTCATCGAATGTCTCGCGGCGGCGCACGATCCGGATTTCTCCTCCGTCCACGAGGACCTCGGCGGCGCGGCCGCGGAAGTTGTAGTTCGAGGACATCGCGAAGCCGTACGCGCCAGCGTCGCGGATGGCGAGCAGATCGCCCTCGGCCGGCTCCGGCAGCTCGAGATCACGCGCGAAGAAGTCGCTCGTCTCGCAGATCGGGCCGACGACGTCGGCCGTGAGCCGCCGGTCGGACGGAGGGCCGACGGGCTCGATCGGGTGGACGGCGCCGTAAAGGGGCGGGCGAATGAGGTCGTTCATCGCCGCATCCGTCACGACGAAATCCTTGTCGCCATTCTTCTTGCGGTAGAGGACACGCGTCACCAGGACGCCGGCCGGACCGACGATGGCGCGGCCGGGCTCGATCAGGAGGCGCACCGGAAGGCCCGCGATCCGCGGCATGACCGCCGCGGCGTACGCCTCCGGCGAGAGGGCGGGAGACGAGCCGTCTCCGATGCCGATGCCGCCGCCCACGTCCACGGTTTCCAACGGAAAGCCGCGGGCGAGAAGCTCCGAGGCGAGCGCCGCGAGCTCGCGCGCGGTCTCGCCGAGCGGGCCGGGATCCGCGATCTGGCTGCCGATGTGGGCCTGAATCCCCGTCATGCGGACATTCGGCAGCCGGCGGGCGCGTTCGTAGATCTCCCGCGCGCGGGAGATGTCGATGCCGAACTTGTTGTGCTTCAGCCCGGTCGAAATGTACGGGTGGGACTTCGGATCGATGTCGGGATTCACGCGCAGCGCGAGCCGCGCGATCCGTTTCAGCCGGCCCGCCGCTTCGTTGATTTTCTCGATCTCGCGCTCCGACTCGGCGTTGAAGGCGAGGATGCCGGACTCCACGCCGAAACGGATCTCATCGTCGGTCTTGCCAACGCCGGAGAAAACGATGCGATCGGCGGGAAAGCCGCAGAGGAGAGCGGCCCGGAGCTCACCGCCGGAGACGACGTCGGCGCCGGCGCCTTGCGCGGCGAGGACTCTCAGGACGGCGAGATTCGAGTTGGCCTTGGTCGCGTAGCAGACGAGGTGCGGAACGGGGGAGAACGCCCTGTCGAAACGGCGGAAATTTCCCTCGACGAGCGACCGGCTGTAGACATACACGGGTGTGCCGGCGGCCTCCGCGACGGCCGAAAGAAGGACTCCGTCACAGGTCAGCAGACCGTTTACTCGCGAGAATCCGGTCACGGGCGCGGACGATAGCACCGTGAAGAATCGGGTGATCGGGCGATCGGGTGATCGGGGTGATCGGGTGATCAATCCGGGGAATCGGGTGATCGGAGGAGGTGGAGGGAGGGAGGCTTCGGCTGCAGTATGAATCCCGCGATCTCGCGATCAATCGAACTATCGCGTCATCGGGAGATCGGTGGGTAACCGGAGAGCGAGCCTTCCCCCTCGCCCCCGGACTCGGGGGAGAGGGCCGGGGTGAGGGGGAGGGCCCGATCGGGAAGAGTGTCGGTCAGAGATGTCCCAGGACCACACGCTTCTCCCCCGTGTCGGGATCGAAGCGGACGAGTGAGGCAGGCAGAGGACTACCGCCGGGCACGAGGCCGAAAAACAACTTGGAGGCCTCGCAGCCTGCCGGGAGATCATCAGGGTCGATCTCGAGCCAGCTAGCGGGTAGGGGTATCAGGTCCTGTGAGGCGAGGCGAAGGGAGCGGGAGTGTGAGTCGATCAACACGAGAGTGCGCTCTTCCTGAGCGAGTCCTCGCAGGGAAACCGGAAACAGACCTGTCGAGGACTCAACCCCCAGGCGCGTTGCATGACGCTGGCCGAGCAAAATCCTGCCCTCAGTCGCTCCCGCGGACGAATACAGGTCGGCCCAAGATTGCGCGTCGTTCTCGCAGAGGAGAAGGATCCCGCCGTCCGACCGGATGGCTCCATCGATGAATTGTCCGGAAAGCGAGATTGTCGACCTGACGGCGAGGGTTCGCGAATCCACTACTCGCACTACGCCGAGGACGAGGTCGGCGATGAGCAGGTGGTCTTTGGAGGCGGAACGAATCATGCGTCGACTGCCCCCGCGAAGTGTCAAACGTCCCGTACCCGCCAAACTGCGTGCGGCGAGGTCGATTTCAAACGATCCCAACGACCAGGAAGGTCCCTCGACGGTGTCTCGCTCAAAGACCCGGATCCTGTCAGCGGTTTCAAACCAGGCATCCGAGATGCTTTGATCGCCGGAGAAATGGAACGCTCCTGTCAGTCGGCCCGATTTCAGGTCGAACACGGACAGCCTTTGCTGTTCGATGGCGGCAAGTTTTGTTCCTCCGGGCGAAAGCGCTATCGAATATACGGACGCGGGCAGAACAGCCTTTGTCTCGACTGCGGGAGCAGAACGGCGATCGAGGCTTCGGAGCTTGACGAGCATCGCCCCCGTCGGCCCGTTACTAACCATTCGGAAGATCCAGGAAGGGTTCACCGCACGAGAGAGCTCGGCCCACGCCGCCGAGCTTCCGTCCTGGCTGACGGCCGTCATTTTTACTCGCCCTGCGGGAAGGCGCTCGAAGGCGCCCGACCGAGTGTCGAAGAGAATCGAATCCCACGCACCGCGACCGATTCCTTCCAGCCAAACCCAGCCCGATGGACCGGCCGCTCGGATCGAGAGGATATTGACCGCGGCGAGCGGCGTGGAGAGGACCCAGGTCGAATACAAGAACCCCAGAGCGATTGTCCCGCCTAAAGCGCTCCAGATCGTTTGGAACTGGCGCCGATGGACGATTCGCGGCGCGGTGCGCCCTCCGGCAATCGCTCGATAGCTCGCCAGAAGAAGAACGACGGCAAGAACACCCGTGGTGTAGACGACGAGGCGTCCTGCCGGATCGGCGACCCCGCGAAGGAGGATCATCCAAACGGGGATCAAGCGAAGGAACAATGCCCAGGCCCCCAGCACGACGGCTGCTCCGGCGAGAAGCTCGAAAAGCGCCAGGCGGGACTGCGAACGAATAGCGATCGCGCAAGCGTGGGAGACGAGCATCAGGACGAGCAGCTCCGCACCTGCCGTTACAATCGCGCTCCAGCTCCCGCCGGAAAAATCTCGGAGATGGGGCAGCCCTCGGCCCAATGCCAGCGTCGGAAGAAGCGGAATCACGATGCCGGCCACCACGAGAAAGCCGGCTCCGAGGAACTTGCCTGCCCATAGCGCTCCCGCCGAGATGGGTTTCGAGAAATAGAAGCCCATCCGCCGGGAAACCAGTTCCGCCGTGAACAGGGAGACTCCGAGAGCCACCGCGAGACCCGCCCCGAAAGTCCCTGCCAGGATCAACGCCGTCATCTCGCGCGCGATCGGTACCGCGTCGCCGGAAAGCTGACGGACGATGGGCACGAGGATCGGGATCACCGATGCCACGGCTGCCGCAACGAGCACAAACCGTCTCTCCCCGATCTCCCGCCGCGCGACGGCCAGTAGTGCCTTCATCGCTTTTCCCCCTCCGCCTTCGCCGGCTCCTCGCCCGCCACCGCTACGAAGATCTCCTCGAGCGTGAGCGCATCCGCCTCCGCGCCTTCGACGCCGTCGATCTGGCGGAACCGCGCGAATTTCTCATCCGTCCAGTCCGAGACCACCGCGTCGATGCCCCAGCCGCGCACCTGGACTTTCACGGCGTCGAACGCGTCCAGCTCGTTGCCGTACTCCGTCCGCGTTTCCGTCATCCGGTTGGCGTAGCGGATGCGGCGGAAGCGGGACTTGAGCGGCTCGACGTCCTCGTCCAGGGCGAGCCGGCCGCCTTTGAGGATTCCGACCCGCGTCGCGATTCCTTCGACCGCCGCGAGGTCGTGCGTCGTCACGAAGATCGTCGTTCCGCGATCCGCGAGGTCCTCGACGAGCTCCTCCCAGAACGCGCGGCGCGCGACGACGTCGAGGCCGAGCGTCGGGTCATCCAGGACGAGAAGATCCGGGGAAGGCGCGAGCGCCATCGCCAGGAGGACCTGGCCCTTCTGCCCCTTCGACAGCCGTCCGAACGGCGTCTTCACCGGGACCCCGAATCGCGCGAGACGCCGCGTCACGGACTCCGCGTCCCACGCCGGGTACAGGCGGCGGCAGAAGTTGGAGATCTGGAGGGCGGTCATGGCCGGCGGCGCGTCCGGCTCCTCCGGAACGACTCCGACGCGCGCGAGCAGCCGGGCGCGATGCTTCCACGAGCTCTCGCCGAACAGCCGCGCCTCGCCGTCCTGGGGCTTCTGCTCTCCCAGCAGGCAGCGCACGAGCGAGGACTTGCCCGCGCCGTTGCGGCCGAGGAGCACGTAGACGCCTCCCGCCGGCACCGCGAAAGAAACGCTCTCGCAGGCCACCGCGCGGCCGTAGCGCACCGTGAGGCCTCGGACCTCGGCGGGCGCCGCGTCCGACGCGGAGCGTCCCGTCGCCTGAGACACCGCGGTTTCTCCGGTCATCGTCCCTCCTTCTTCGGCTTCGAAGCGTCGTGGCCGAGGCGCTTCCACGCCGCGGAGAGCTCGTCGGCCGCTTCCCCGGGCGTCGCCTGGACGGAAGCCGCCAGCGCGGCGTAGCGATTCGCGCCGTCCTTGAGGAGACGGTTCTTTTCCGCGCGCGGCATCGCCGGCGGATCGTCGGCGACGAAGGTTCCCTCGCCGCGTCGAACCGCCAGGATGCCGGCGTCCGCGAGGCGCTGGTACGCCTTGGCGACTGTCGCGGGGTTGATCTTCAGGTCGCGCGCGAGCTCGCGGACCGAGGCAACCGCGCCGCCGGGAGGCAGCGACCCGGACGACACCAGGAAGCGAATGCCCTCCTCGAGCTGGCTCCAGATCGGTGTGGCGGAAGCGAAGTCGATGTGAAGAGCTCGCATGTGTGTACCACAGTAATAATACACCGGCACTCCACTGTCAAGAGCCTACGGGGCGGGTTCGACCGCCTCCTCGCCTGCCGGATGGCTGCGAAAATCGTAAGCGCGCAGGACGGGAGCCGCTGCGGCGACGCCGGCAGCGACGATCAGCGTCGCGATCCCTCCCGACACGACCGCCACGGTGACGCCGAGAGCCGCGGTCGCGAAGAGCGAGGCGACGACACCCGCTTCGAGCTCACCGAGCTGGGGGCCTCCCATGAAGAAGATCATGTTGACGGAGGTCATCCGGCCGCGGAGAACGTCCGGCGTGACGAGCTGCCGGAGCGTCTGCCGGATGACGGTCGAGATGGCATCCGCGGCGCCCGTCGCGGCGAGCGCCAGCACGGTCAGCGGGAAGCTCCGGGAGAATCCGAAGACGACCGTCGCGGCGCCGTACGCGGCGATCGCCCACAGGAGGATCCGTCCGTGGCGATTCGGCAGCGGCCGGACCGAGAGATACAGCGAGCCGGCGAGCGAGCCGACCGCGGGGGCGGATACGAGCAACCCGTAGCCGGTCGCGCCGACCTTCAGAACCTGGTCCGCGAAGATCGGAAGGAGGGACATCGAGCCGGCGAAGAACGTCGCGAGGAAATCGACGGCCATCGTCCACACGATGAGAGGGGTCTTGAAGACGAACCGGACTCCCTCGCGGAGATCCGCCAGCGGCCGCGGCGTCACGCCCGCTCGCACCGCCGGCTTTCCCGACGCGCGCATCGTCGTGAGCGCCCAGATCACGGCGAGAAAGGACACCCCGTTGACGAGGTAGATCCACGCGAGCCCCTCGGTCGTGGCCGTCGCATGGCCGGTCGCCGTGAGCGTGTGCGAGCCGGGCGTGATCGCGTGCCCGGCGATGATCCAGCCGGCGAGCGCCGGCCCGGCGATCATTCCTGCCTGGAAGACGGAGAAGTTGATCGACAGCGCGCCCGGCAGATCCCGGTCCGGCACGAGCCGTGGGATGAGCGCCTGGCGCGCGGGCGCGTCGAAAGCCCCGGCCCCGGCGGAACATGCGGTGAGGGCGTAGAGAAGCCAGAGCGCGTCGCGCCCGGAGAACGTCGCGAAGGCGAGAAGCGCGGCGATCAGGGCCATGCACGACTGCGTTACCACCATCAGCTTGCGCCGGTCGAGCCGGTCCGCGAGGACGCCGCCCCACAGGGAGAAGACGACGATCGGCACGACCCGCGTCAGCCCGACGAGCCCGAGGGCGAGCGGCGAATGCGTCAGGAGATAGACGTGCCAGTTGATCGCGACCGACTGCATCTGCGAGCCGATCCCGGACACGAGATACGCGGACGCCAGCCGGCGGAAATCGCGGTGCTGGAGAGCGAGGAAGGGGAGGCGGCGTTCCGTGGAGCTCAAGACCGGCGGATATTACGGGATCATGGGTCGGGTCGGAGCCATGCGACGAATGGCGGCAGGCGGTCTCGTAAGTCATTGATGGTGCTGGTCCGGTAACGCCGCCCGCACCCGATTTCTCACCGTATGATATTGAAACTGACCGGTCAGTACCGAAATGGCGCGAGTCAAAACCGAATCGAAGCGCAACGAGATCCTCGAGGCCGCGACACGCGTGTTCTCGACCGGCGAGTTCCACGATGTTCTGATCGACGACGTGGCCTCGTCCGCCCGCGTCGGGAAAGGAACGATCTACCGGTATTTCGAAACCAAGGAAGATCTCTACTTCGGCACGATCCTCTACAGCTTCGACGCCCTCTACTCCACGCTCGTCGAGTCGCTCTCCCGCGAGACTTCCCCGGCGAGCCGTCTCGATCGCATCGCGCGCGACGTCCTGGGCTTTCTCTGGACGCGCGGGTTCCTCACGCTGCTTCTCCAGAAAGACGAGCGGCATTTCGAGAAGCGCGACGGAGAGCTCCAGAAGCGGCGCGACCTGTTGAACCGGCTGGTGCAGGAGTGTCTCCTGGATGGAATCGACCGACGGGAATTTCGGGGGATCGACGTCCGGATCGGGGCCGAGCTTTTTCGGGGCATGATCCGCGCGGCGGCGGCCGCCCGCGGGCCCGAGGACACGGTCGATGATCTGGCCGCGGCGATCCTCGAAATTTTCACCCGCGGCGTTCGGAAGGAATGACGTGACAGCAATGGAAATCGACGGCATCCGGTCGACCCGCCGAAACCTTCCCATGCGGCCGCGGATCCGCAGCGCGGGTGCGGCGGTACTTTTGCTGCTTCCCATCCTCTCGTGCGCGAAGAAGACGCCGCCGCCTCCTCCACCCCCTGCGGTCGAGGTCGCCCCGGTCACGCAGCGCGACGTGACGCTCACGACGGAGTGGGTCGGCTCTCTCGATGGCTACGTGAACGCCGAGATCCGCCCGCAGGTCGAGGGCTACGTGCTGCGACAGGCCTACAAGGAAGGTTCGTTCGTCCACCGCGGCGACATCCTCTTCGAGATCGATCCGCGGCAGATCCAGGCTTCGCTCGAATCGGCGAAGGCGGAGCTCGCCCGCACGGAAGCCGCCGCGGAGCGCGCCAGACTCGACGTCTCGCGGTTCACGCCCCTCGTGGCCCAAAAGGCGATCAGCCAGCAGGAGCTCGACAACGCGCTTTCCGGCGCGCGGCAGGCGCAGGCGAACGTCGATGCCGCGCGGGCGGCCGTCGATCGCGCGAAGCTGAACTCCGCGTGGACGAAGGTGACGTCCCCGATCGACGGTGTCGCGGGAATCGCGAAGGCGCAGGTGGGCAACCTCGTCAATGGCCAGACGGTCATGACGACCGTCTCGCAGGTCGATCCGATCAAGGCGTATTTCAGCCCGAGCGAGCAGGAGTTCATGGCGTGGTCGCAGGCGGGGCAGGGCGGTCTCTTCGGCCCCACCAGCAAGGGGTCGCTCGAGCTCGTTTTCTCGGACGGCACGGTCTATCCGCTCAAAGGCGATCCGCTGCTCCAGGATCGGAGCGTGGATCCGAGGACCGGGACGATCACCGTTGCGGGCGTGTTCCCCAACCCGGACCGGCGGCTGCGCCCCGGGCAGTTCGCCAAGGTCCGCGCGGCCACGAAGACGCTCCGAGGCGCGATCCTCGTGCCGCAGCGCGCGGTCTCGGAGCTGCAAGGCAACTACCAGGTCGCCGTCGTCGGCGCGGACAACAAAATCGACATGCGGACGCTTCAGCTCGGCGACCGGCTCGGAAGCCTGTGGCTCGTGACATCGGGACTGAAGTCCGGCGAGCGGATCGTCGTCGAGGGCGTGCAGAAGGTGAAGGCGGGAGTGGTCATCGACCCGAAGCCGGTCGAGGCCACGCCGGCGCCCGCGTCGACCCCCGGCACCGCCAGGGCAGGAAGCTAAGCCTTGGCCCGCTTCTTCGTCGATCGCCCGATCGTGGCGATGGTCATCTCCATCCTCACGATCATCGGAGGGCTCGTGTCGATGCGCGGGCTGCCTGTTGCGCAGTTTCCGCAGATCATCCCGCCGCAGATGATCGTCTCGACGACCTACACGGGCGCCGACGCGGTCACGATCGAGCAGGCGGTCGCCGCGCCGCTCGAGCAGCAGATGAACGGCGTGGACAACATGATTTACATGCAGTCCACGAACGCGAACGACGGCACGATGCAGCTGACGGTCACGTTCGACGTCGAGACCGACCCAAACATCGACCAGGTCAACACGCAGAACCGCGTCGCGCAGGCCCAGCCGTTCCTGCCGGTGGACGTCAGCCAGTTCGGCCTGAACATCCGCAAGTCGACCGGCCTCCCGCTCCTCCTGATCGCGCTCTACTCGCCGAAGGGCACGTACGATTCGCTCTTTCTCTCGAACTACGCAAACATCAACGTCAACGACACGCTCTACCGCGTTCCGGGCGTCGGGCAGGTGCTGGTCTTCGGAGCGGGCGATTACGCGATGCGGATCTGGGTGAAGCCGGACCTCCTCGCGAAGCTCGGGCTCACCGTGCCGGACATCAATCGTGCCGTGCAGCAGCAGAGCGCCGTGAACCCGGCCGGCCAGGTGGGCGCGGAGCCGGCGCCCGCCGGCCAGGAAATGACGTACACGGTCCGATCGCAGGGACGCCTGGCGACGGCCGAGGAGTTCGGCCAGATCGTCGTGCGCTCGAACCCGGACGGATCGGTCGTGCGGCTGAAGGACGTGGCGCGCATCGAGCTCGGCGCCCTCTCCTACAAACAGATCGCGCGGATGAACGGCCAGGCTTCCTGCATCATCGCGCTCTTCCAGGCGCCGGGCTCGAACGCGCTCGCCGTGGCGGACGGCGTGAAGAAAACCATGGCGGAGATGAAGGCGCGGTTTCCGGCGGACCTCGACTACGCGTTTTCCCTCGACACCACGCTGCCCGTCACGGAAGGCATCCACGAGATCACGACGACACTGATCGAGGCGATGATCCTGGTCATCCTCGTCGTCTATCTCTTTCTCCAGAACTGGCGCGCGACGCTGATCCCGATGATCGCTGTGCCCGTGTCTCTCATCGGAACGTTCGCGTTCTTTCCCCTGCTCGGGTTTTCGATCAACTCGCTCTCGCTCTTCGGCCTCATCCTCGCGATCGGGCTCGTCGTGGACGACGCCATCGTCGTCGTCGAGGCAGTCGAGCATCACATCGAGGAGGGAATGAGCCCGCGCGACGCGACCCTCCAGGCAATGAAGGAAGTGTCGGGCCCCGTGATCGGGATCGCGCTCATCCTGACGTCGGTGTTCGTGCCGGTCGCCTTCATGAGCGGCATCCAGGGCCGGTTGAACAAGCAATTCGCCGTCACGATCGCGATCTCCGTGCTCATCTCCGCCTTCAATGCCCTGTCGCTGTCGCCCGCGCTTTCCGCGCTCATCCTGCGCCCGAGAAAGGAAGGCCGCGGCCCGCTCGCCCGCTTCTTCGCGGCGTTCAACCGCTGGTTCGAGCGCGTGACGCACGGCTACGTCAACCTCTCGCATTCCTTGATTCGAAAGACACTCATCGCGGCGGCGATCCTGGGCGCCTTTCTCCTCATCGACGCCGTGATGGGCAAGAAGCTGCCGACCAGCTTTCTGCCGGAGGAGGATCAGGGGTACTTCCTCGTGAATATCCAGCTTCCGCCGGCGGCGTCGCTGCAGCGCACGAACGAGGTGTGCCGGAAGGTCGAGAAGATTCTCGCGGAAACGCCGGGCATCCGGTACGGAACGAGCATCATCGGCTTCTCGCTCTTGACGCGCGTGTCCGCAACCTACAACGGGTTTTTCTTCGTCAGCCTCAAGCCGTGGCGCGAGCGCGAGGGGAAAGATCTCGTGGCGAGCGCGATTCTCCAGAAGCTGAACGGCCGGTTGTCGAAGGAGGTGCCCGAGGCGAATGCCTTCGGCTTCTCCCCGCCGGCGATTCCCGGGCTCGGCAGCGCGGGCGGCTTCTCCTTCTGGCTCCAGGACCGCAGCGGTGGAGACGTGGATTTCCTGGGGCGCAACCTCCAGTCATTCCTCGAGGCGTGCCGCAAGCGCAAGGAGCTCGCGAACGTCAATTCGCCGTTCTCCGCTGCCGTTCCTCAGATCTACGCGGACGTCGATCGGGACAAGACGCTCAAGCTGGGCGTCGCGGTCGGTGATGTCTATCAGACGCTACAGGCCTATCTCGGCAGCCTCTATCTCAACCAGTTCACGCGCTTCGGGCGGCAGTGGCGCGTCTTTCTCCAGGCGGAAGGAGCCGACCGGTTGAATGCGACGGACATCGCCCGCTACGCCGTGCGCAACTCCCAGGGAAACATGGTGCCGTTGTCGGCGCTCGTGAGCACGCGGCGGGTTTCGGGGCCGGAGTACACGAATCGTTTCAACCTGTTCCGGGCGGCGCAGATCATCGGTTCGGCCGCTCCCGGGTACAGCTCGGGGCAGGCGCTCGCCGCGCTCGAAGACGTCGCCCGGCAGACGCTTCCGCGCGAGATGAGCTACGACTTCTCCGACCTCTCGTACCAGGAGCGGAAGGCGACGGGCGCCGCGGGCGCGGTCTTCGCTCTCTCCCTCGTGTTCGTGTTCCTGATCCTCGCGGCCCTGTACGAGAGCTGGTCGCTGCCGTTATCGGTTCTGCTCTCCGTCCCCGTCGCCGTGTTCGGAGCGTTTCTCGGCCTCGAGCTGCGCCACTACGACCTTGGCGTGTACGCGCAGATCGGTCTCATCATGCTGATCGGTCTCTCCGCGAAGAACGCGATCCTGATCGTCGAGTTCGCCAAGCTCGAGCATGAGAAGGGGAAGGGTCTCGTCGAGGCCGCTCTCGAGGGCGCGCGGCTGCGTTTGCGCCCGATCCTGATGACGTCCTTCGCTTTCATCCTGGGGTGCGTTCCGCTCTGGATCGCCACGGGGGCGGGCGCAGCGGCGCGGCGCATCCTCGGGACGGTCGTCATCGTCGGCATGCTCGCGGCCACGGGCATCGCCATATTCCTGATCCCGGTTCTCTTCGTGGTGGTCGAACGTTTCTCAACGCGTGGACGGAAGAACACGTCGCCTGCGCCGCGGTGATTCTCGCGGCTAACGGTCATTTGCGGAGCGCGGAGGTCTGTTCGTGGCTGGGCGCTGCTCGGCTCGGCCGCATGCGGCCTCGACCGAGCCCATTGTGGCTGGCTCCGGCGACCGCAACGGGAGGCTCCTCCTTCCCGCTGGTCAGGAGACTCCTCCCGTTGCGGGCGACGGAACCTTTTTGGCTGAGCGTGAGCGATGGCATCGGAACGGGATAGGGCTCGGGTGAGGCGTTTCCGTTCCCCGATTTTCCGATTTTCCGATAGTTCGATAGTTCGATCGATCGCGAGATTCAAACTCCACCGGGCGATATCCGCCTTCCGCCTTCCGCCTTCCGCGTTCAGCACGAAGCGCGCAACTCTTAGGAGTGCACTCCGAGTGTCTTAAACAGGAACGCATAATCAAACGCCGTCTCCCGTATCCGGTCGTAACGTCCCGACGAGCCGCCGTGCCCTCCCGCCATGTTGATCTTGAAGAGCAGCGGGTTCTTGTCGGTCTTGATGGCTCTCAGGCGCGCGACGTACTTGGCGGGCTCCCAGTACATGACCTGGCTGTCGTCGAACGACGTCTTGATCAGCATCGCCGGATAATTTTTGGCGGCGAGGTTGTCGTACGGGCTGTACGACTTCATGTACTCGTACTGCTCCTGAATCTTCGGATTTCCCCACTCTTCGAACTCGCCGACCGTCAGCGGAAGCGATTCGTCGAGCATCGTATTGATCACGTCGACGAACGGCACGTGCGCAATCACCGCCCGGAAGAGATCCGGACGCATGTTCACGACCGCGCCCATCAGGAGCCCGCCGGCGCTTCCGCCTTCGATCGCGAGGTGCTCCTTCGTCGTGTATTTCTGCGCGATCAGGGTCTCCGCACACGCGATGAAGTCGGTGAACGTGTTCTTCTTCGACATCATCTTTCCCTGGTCATGCCACTTTTTTCCCATCTCGCCGCCGCCGCGGATGTGCGCGATCGCGAAAACAAACCCACGGTCGAGAAGAGAAACCCGCGGTGCGCTGAACGTCGGAAAGCTCGCGGAACCGTAGGAGCCGTACCCGGTCAGGAGCGTGGGGTTCTTCCCGTCCTTGATCAACCCCTTGCGGTAGACGAGCGACATGGGGACCTTCACGCCGTCGGGCGCCGTCGCGTAGATGCGCTCCGTCTTGTATCGCGAGGCGTTGTAGTCGCCGAGAACCTCCGTGCGCTTGAGGAGGAGCCGCTCCCGGGTCGCCATGTCGTACTCGTAGACCGTGGGCGGGGTCGTCAGAGACTGGTAGTTGAAGCGGAACTTCGTGGTCTCGAACTCAGCGTTCGTCTCGAAGGAGAGCGCATAGGCCGACTCCGGAAACTCGATGCGGTGCGAGGCTTTCGTGGCGAGGTCCGTGACGCGCACGCGCGGAACTCCGTCTTCGCGCTCGAGGAAAACGGCATGCCCGGAAAAGACCTCCATGCGCGACACCATCACGTCTTCCCGGCAGGGAAGAACTTCTTTCCAGTGGGCCTTGTCGGGGGTCGCGATCGGCGTCGTCAGGACGCGGAAGTTCCGGCAGCCCTGGTTGGAGCGGATGAAGAAGAGATCACCGTGGTGCTCGACGTCGTACTGGTGCTCCTTCTCGCGCGGCGCGACCAACTGGAACGTGCCGGTCGGGTCGGAGGCCTTGAGGAACCGGGACTCGCTCGACGTATGGGAGCTCGAATCGAGGAAGAGATAGGCGTCGCTCCGCGAGCGGGAGATGGTCAGCGTGAACATCTCGTCCTTTTCCTCGTAGACGACGGCGTCGGACGAGACGGGAGCGCCGAGCTTGTGGCGATAGAGGCGGTAGGGCCGTTTTGCGTCGTCGTCGACGACGTAGAAGATCGTGCGGTTGTCCGCGGCCCACGCGACGGACGAGACGCGCGGAATGTTTTCGGTGGAGACTTGTCCGTTCGAGAGATTTTTCACGTGCAGCGTGTACTCGCGAAAACCCACGTTGTCGAGCGTGTACGCGAGGAGGTTGCCGTTGTCCGAAACCTCCCAGTCTCCCCGCGCCATGAAGCGTTCGCCCCTGGCGAGCTCGTTCAGGTCGAGAATGACGTCCTCGGGAGCGTCGAGGCTCTCATGCTTGCGACAATAAATCGCGTACTGTTTGCCCTCTTCCGTCCGCTGGTAATAGAAGTAGTGGCCCCGGCGAAATGGAACCGAAAGGTCGGTCTCCTGGATGCGTCCGAGGATCTCGTCGTAGAGCTTCTTCTGAACGGACGCCGTGTCTTTCATCGACGCGTCCGTGAACGTGTTCTCGGCGTCGAGGTACTGCCGAACCTCGGGGCTCTTCTTTTCGCGCAGCCAGTAGTACTCGTCCTGGCGCGCGTCTCCGTGCAGCTCCGATTTCTTCTCGATCTTCTTGGCCATGGGGGGCTTGGGAACCTCCGCGACGTCGTCGGCCCGCAGTATGGGAGCGAGCATGACCCCGGCAAACAGAGCGATGGCGATCCGGCGTGTCATGGGAGCTCCTGGTTACGGGGCGGGATCATAGCGAACCCGCCCCGCCCCGGATCGCTTACCGGACGGGCGCCGGGGCCGGTGCCGCCGTCCTGGCGAAGTCGCCCGCCTTCACCACGGTGATCTTCGAGGGATCGATGTGTCGCCGCATCGCCGTCACGATCTCGTCCGGCGTGAGAGCCGCGATCTTCTTCTCGATGTCCTGCTCCCACGTGAGTGTCCGACCGATGAAGAGATCGCTCGCGAGAATCCGGGCGAACGCCGGGTCCTGGGCCCGTCCCACCTGGGCGTTCTGGAGGTATCCCGATTTGGCCTCGGTGACTTCCTGGGCCGTGAACCCGTCTTTCAAAGCGCGGGCCACCTCTTCCTTGAAGGCGGCTTCGAGCTTCACGGCGTTCTGGGGCGCGTAGATCGCGAACGTCGTGAACGAGCCGGACTTGTCGAGCGGGCTGGCGTTGAATCGCGAGCCGACGCCGTAAGAGAGCCCCTCCTTCTGGCGGATCCGGACCGCCAGGCGGGAGTTCAGGAATCCGCCTCCCAGCATGTAGTTGCCGAGGACGAGGGCGGGGTAATCGGGATCGTCGTCGCGCATGTTCAGGTTCGTGCCGGCGACGAAGATCGCGTTTGCCTTGTCGGGAGTGGGGATGCTCTGGTTCACGGCCGCAGCCTCACGATAAGGCCGGGGGACGCGCGTGAATGCGCGCGGGCTCTTCCAGTCGCGGTAGAGCTCTCCGGCGAGCGCCGCTATCTCTTTCGCGTCGAAGTCGCCGACGACGGCGAGCTCCGCGTTGGATCCGCCGTAGAAGTCGCTGTAGAACTTCTTCGCGTCGTCGAGCGTGGCCGCCTTGTAGTCGGCGAGCGATTCGTCAGCCGTCGGGACGTAGCGCACGTCCCCCTTCTTCCAGTCGGAGAAGTGGCGCTCGTACGCGTTCTGTCCGAGAAACTGGGGATCACTCTTCTGCTGCTCGATGGCCGCGAGGTTCTCCTGCTGGAGCGGCTCGAACTCGGAGGCCGGGAACGTCGGGCTGCGCAGGATCTCGGCGACGAGCCGCATCGCCGCCGGCAAGTTCGCGCGCACCGTCTCGATCGACGCCGTGGCCGACGTCGGTCCGCCGGAGATCTGGACGCGCGCCTTGAGGCGGTCGAACTCGTCGTTGATCTGCTGTCGCGTGTGTTTGGCCGTACCGCGCCGGAGCATGTCGGCGGCGAGGTCCGCGGCCGTGGACCTGTTCATCAGGGAGGTTTCGTCGCCGAATCGGATCGTCATCGAAGCGACTACGGTTTCGCCTCGGGTCTTCTTCGGAAGGAGCGCCAGCTTCATCCCGCTGGCCAGCGCCGAGCGGGTCGTGCGGGCCTCGATGTTGGCGGGAGTCGGCTCGAAAGCCTCCCCCGGCGCAACCGCCGCGTCGCCCTTGTAGCCCTGAAAGGTTGCCACCAGATCGGGCGGGGCGGGGATCTCGGCGCGGTCGGGCTTCGGGGTCGGCAGGAACTCGCCGACGGTCCGGTTCGCGGGTTTCAGGTACGCCGCGGCGACGCGCGTCACGTCTTCTGCCGTGACCTTGCGGATCCGGTCGCGGTTGAGGAAGAAAAGACGCCAGTCGCCCATCCCGATGAACTCGCTCATCTGGAGGCCGACGCGATCGGCCGAATTCAGCGTGAGGTCGATGTTCTTGAGGAGCGCCGTCTTGGCGCGCTCGACTTCCTCTTTCGACGGCGGCTGCTGGCCGAGCGTGTCGAGGGTGTCGAGGAGAGCCTTCCGCGCCTCGGCCAGGGGCGCTTCCTGCCGGACCTCCGCGTCGAGCATGACGAAGCCGGGCTCGCGGAGCGGCTGCATGTAGCCGCTGACCGACGAGGCCTTCTTCGTCTCGACGAGAGCCTTGTAAAGCCGGCCCGATGGAGCGTCGGTCAGGACGCGCACGAGGACCTCGACGGCCGCGGCGTCCGGGTGCGACGCGGACGGAACGTGGTACGCGACCGCGAGCGCCTGCACATCCCCGACGCGGCGCAGCGTCACGGCACGCTCGCCATCCTGCGTCGGCTCGGCGGTGTAGGTCGTCTGGATCTTCCGGGCGGGGCGCGGGATGGCGGAGAACGCGGCGTCGATCCGGGCGAGCGTCTTCGCCGGATCGAACTTGCCCGCGACGAGCAGGTACGCATTGTCCGGCTGGTAGTAGTTGCGCCAGAAGGCCTGCAGTCGGTCGATCGGGACGTTCTCGATGTCGGCGCGGGCGCCGATCGTCGAATGGCCGTAGTTGTGCCAGAGATACGCGGTCGAGAGGACGCGCTCTTCGAGGATCGTGCCGGGATCATTTTCGCCGAGCTCGAATTCGTTGCGCACGACCGTCATTTCGCTGTCGAGATCCTTGCGGGCGATGAAGGAGCGGACCATGCGGTCCGCCTCGAGATCGATGGCCCACTGCAGGTTCGCATCCGAAGAGGAGAACGTCTCGAAGTAGTTGGTCCGGTCGAACCACGTCGAGCCGTTCGGCCGCGCGCCGTGCGACGTCAGCTCCTGAGGAATGTTGGGGTGCTTCGGGGTTCCCTTGAAGAGGAGATGCTCGAGCAGATGGGCCATTCCCGTCTCGCCGTAGTTCTCGTTGCGGGACCCGACGAGATACGTGATGTTGACGGTGATCGTCTGCTTGGTCGGGTCGGGAAAGAGAAGGACATGGAGCCCGTCGTCGAGGACCCACTCGGTGATGCCTTCGACGGACGTGACCTGGACCGGCGGGTGGTGCGCGGCCGGCGCGCGGCCCGCCGCCGGGCGTTTCGCCGGGGCCGGGGGCGGGGCGGTGGCCGGGGCAGTGGCAGGGGTCCGGGCAGAAGCAGCGGGAGAGGGTCCGGACACCGGAGCCGGCGCCGCCTGGGCGGCGATCGCGCCTCCGAGCAGGAAGGCGACGGCTGTCAGGGCCGGCCGGAACGAGCGGGCAGAAGGGGATGAGAAACGGTCTCTGGTGAGGGGCGAAAAAGGCATCGTGTCCTCCGGCGGAGCAGGCTCCGCGGGTTTATCCGGCGGAACCGGAAACTCTATAACGCCTCTGTAACCTGCGAGATTGACAGGACTTCCCGGTCGCCGCCGACCGTCGGGATCGGAAGGGCCGAAGGCGGCACGGCCGGGTTGAAACCCTTCGGGATCTCCGAGGAGACCTGTAATCCCCCTCCCTCTGTCTCCCGTCGAACGGGTGGAGGCCTCGAACAGCATGATCGAGCGTCAGCGCCGCTGGGGCACGTTCTGGGGAATCATCATCCTGGCCTGTGTTGACGCCTTCCTCTGGGCGGTTTTCGCCCGCTGAACGACTGAACTCAGGAACCTTTGAACGGCCAGTCGGGCAGCCGCCGACCGGCGGACCGTTCCCCCCTCCCGCCGGAAAACCTCGTCTTCCGACCGATCGAGGTGCGTTTGCCCCCCGATCGGGGTCGAGTCTCTGCCGTTTAGCTCTTGTTCTGGTGGATATTTCGGTTATTCTTAGAACAACCCGGTTATTCAGCCCAACGAACAATCGCCCGTCGTCCATTCATCATTCTCTCGTCCAGCGCGGCGTCGCGCTTTGCCCGCGGAGGAAACCATGGCCCCTTGCGCGTCTTTCCTGAGGCTCAGAGCGGGCTTTCGGTTTCCGATCGTCCTCGGATTTCTGACGTTGCTCGCCCTGAGCGCGGCTTCGGCGCAGAGTTTCAATGAGTACCCGCTTCTCGCTCCGGCCGCCGAGCCGAGCCAGATAACGGTCGGACCGGACGGCAACCTGTGGTTCACCCAGCGAATCGGCAACCGGATCGGCCGGGTGACACCGGGCGCCGTTTTCACGGACTTTCGGGTCCCGACCGTCGGGAGTGAGCCGAACGCAATCGCCGCCGGGCCGGACGGCAATCTCTGGTTCACGGAGTACAACTCCGGCATGGTCGGCCGCATCACGCCGACGGGGACCATCACCGAGTTCCAGCCGCCGTGTTCGCTCTGCAGTCCCTCGGGGATCACAAGCGGTCCGGATGGAAATCTCTGGTTCGCGGAAGGGGGAGGCAACATCGCGCGCCTGACCACGGCGGGCATGTTCACGGAGTTCCCCGTTCCGACGGCGACCTCCGGTCCGAACGGGATCGTCACGGGCCCCGACGGGGCACTGTGGTTTACGGAAATCACGGCGGGCAAGATCGGGCGAATCACGACCGCGGGTGCGATAACCGAGTTCTCGCTGCCCGACGACACGGCCTCCCCGCAGGACATCACGAGTGGCCCGGACGGGAATCTCTGGTTCGTCGAATCAGCCGGAAACCAGGTCGGGCGTATCACCACCGCGGGGGTGCTCACGGAATTCCCGATTCCGACGGCCAACTCCTTCCCGCAATACATCGCGACCGGACCCGACGGGAACCTCTGGTTCACCGAGACGATAGGGAACAACCTCGGCCGGATCACGACGGCCGGAGTGATCAACGAGCTTGCCGTTCCGACGGCCGACGCTCTTCCTTTCGGGATCGTGACGGGCCCCGACGGAAGCCTCTGGTTCACCGAACTCAACACGAGCTCCAACGCAATCGGCCGGCTCACTCTCCTGTCGTTCATCGTCACCAACACCAACGACACCGGAGCGGGCTCTCTTCGTCAGGCGATTCTCGATGTCAGCGCGGCCGGCGGCGGGACCGTTCAATTCGCGATTCCGGGCGCGGGCGTGCAAACGATCCAGCCCCTGTCGGAGCTTCCGGACATCCAGCCGGTCGCGGCGATCATCGACGGCTATACGCAGCCGGGCGCTTCCGCGAACACGCTGACGACCGGCGGATCCAATGCGGTCATCCTCATCGCGCTCGACGGCAGCCTGGCCGGGAGTGGGGCCGCCGGCCTCACCACCAACGACGATTCGGGGACCGTGCTCGGAGCCCGGTCGGCCCGAGGCGCCTCGGGCAAGAAACCGAGCAGCGTCCGCGCCGCGGCCCCCACGATCCGCGGGCTGGCGATTGGGAACTTCGACGGAGACGGCATCGACAACTTCGTGAACGGAACCGCGATCGAGGGCTGCTTCATCGGAACGAACGCCGCGGGCAAGGTGGCGGCGCCGAACAATGGTGATGGCGTCTATTGCGGTTTCGTCACGATCGTCGGCGGAACGGCTCCGGCGCAGCGCAACCTGATTTCGGGCAACGTCGACAACGGCCTCGAGCTGTCGGCGGACGGGTCGGTCATACGGGGAAATCTGATCGGCACGGATTCGACCGGTACGGCCGGCATTCCCAACGGCGGTAGCGGGGTCGACATCCCGTTCTCTTCGGTCTCCAACAAAATCGGTGGCGCGTCCGCCGGAGCGGGCAACGTCATCGCCTTCAACGCGTTTTTCGGCGTCAACGTCGCCTGCGGGGACGGGTGCGGCAGCGCGGAAAACATTTCGGGCAACTCGATTTTTTCGAACGCGAAGCTCGGAATTACCCTCGACGGAAGCGCCACGCCGCTCGCCAACGACGACTGCGACTCGGACTTGGGCGGCAACGGCCAGCAGAACTATCCCGTCGTGACGGCGGCCAACACCGGCGACGGTTACACGATGGTGGCGGGAACACTCAACAGCGTCGCCAACAACCCGTACCGGGTCGAGTTCTTCGCGAGCCCCGCATGCGACCCGACCGGCAGCGGGGAAGGACAGACCTACCTCGGCTTCACGGACGTGACGACGAACGATTCCTGCACGGCAGCGTTCTCCGTCGTCTTTGCGGCGGCAGGCGGCCTTTCGATCACGGCCACGGCGACGGACTCCGGCGGCAACACCTCCGAGTTCTCCGCCTGTTTCACGGCCACGACCGGACAGGGGCCGAGCACGACCGCCCTGACGAGCGCGCCGAATCCCTCGACGTTCGGCGGCGCGGTGACCCTGACCGCGACTGTCACGGGCTCCGGTCCGATCCCCACGGGGACGGTCACGTTCCGTGACGGCGCCGGGGTGATCGGGACGGCCCTGCTGAACGGCTCCGGAGTCGCGACCTTCGTGACGTCCACGCTGGGGGTCGGCGCGCACATCCTCACGGCCACATACGGGGGCGACGGTTTCTACGCGCCGAGCACTTCGCCGGCCGTCACCCAGACGGTCGGCAGCGCCAACACGCTGGTCGCCCTCATGTCCTCGGTCAATCCGTCTTCCTCCGGCCAGCCGGTGACTTTCACCGCCGTGGTCAGCCCGTTTGCTCCGGCCGCGGGCGTTCCCACGGGCACGGTGACGTTCTACGACGGGGCGGCGCTGCTCGGAAGTGCGACTCTCGTTGGCGGACAGGCCTCGTTCTCGACCGCGGCACTGACGCCCGGAGTGCACTCGATCACGGCCGTCTACTCCGGTGACGCGACCTTCACGCCGAGCACTTCGGCGCCGCTCTCACAGACGGTGGGCACCTGCCAGAAGCCTTCGCCCGTTTCGGACCTGTCGATCTCAACTCCGACTGCGGGTGCGAGCGATACCTACGAGCTGCGCTGGAGCGACGTGCTCGGCAGCCAGGCCGGCCAGTACGAGATCCTCGTATCGACGAACGGGGGCGCGTCCTTCCAGGCGATCGGGTACACCCGTAACACGCGCTTCGCGAGCTCCCCGACACAGCCCCCCGGCACGGTTCTGACGTTCATGGTGCGGGCAGAGCCGATCTGCAGCGTCGGCGAATCGAAGTTCAGCGATCCCGGCAACGTCGTGACGCTGACGGTGACCACGAGCTGCGCGCGACCCGCGGCGCCGACCGTGACGATCGACAAGCCCTCGGTGATCCCCGGCCAGACGTACACGCTGACCTGGAACTCGACGCTGACCGGTCTCGGCCAGTATCGAATTCTGCAGTCGGTCAACGGCGGCGCGTTCGTGAGCATCGGCTCGTCGCTGTCCACCTCGTTTTCGGCAACCGCTCCCGAAGAGCCCGAGGGCACGACGATCGCGCTCCAGGTGCGCGCGGAGCCTTCGTGCGCCACAACGGCGAGCGGCTACGGCAATCCGAGCGCACCCGTCACGTACACCGTGGCGCCGGGATGCGTGCCTCCCGATGCGCCGACCGACGTGACGCTCACCGGCGTCGATACGACCGGTCCGCCGACCCCGACGACCTATCTCGCGGTGACCTTCACGCCGGCCGCGACGGGTGGGCCCGCGACGCGCTATGGCGTCCGGATCAACGGCGACGATGAGGTCTCGACCTCATCCCCGTCAGCGATTCTTCTCCCGCGCGGCGAGCGCCTCGATCCGATCACGGCGTTCGTTCGCGCGTACGGCTGCAATCCCGAGCAGGGAAGTGCGACCGCGCAGAGCCCGACGGTCACGCTTCTCGTCTCCCCGCCGATCGCGAATTTCACCGCATCGCCTTCGCCGCGCGTCGGCTCTCCGGTGACTTTCACGGACACGAGCTCCCCGCAGGCGACCTCCTGGCTCTGGGTCTTCGACGACGGCGCGACCGACCCCACGCAGTCTCCAACCCACACGTTCTCGATTTCGGGGCCGCACACGGTGTACCTGATCGCGTCGAACGGAGCGGGCTCGTCGACGAAGGCGCTGACGCTTTCGGTCGGAGCCGCGGCCGCGGCCTCGCAGACGCGAGGCATCCTCATGACCTCGACCTCGTTCGATGAATCCAACCCGGAACGGCGCCGCGCGAACGTCCACGTGCCCGGGGAGGGGACGTCCTGGCTGCGGATCCGCAACCTGGAATCCTCGAACGCGCTGCTCTTCCTGCGATTCCTGGACTCGACCGGGAAGCTCATGCGGGAGCGGAGCCTGACGGTCGCCGGCGGCGCGGAGGCACGATATGACCTGGGAGCCTACGGTCTCTCGGGTGAGTGGACCGTCGAGATCGTGAGCGCGCAGAAGTTCGAAGCCTCCGTCGCGGAACCGCGACGTCCCGACCCCAAGGAGGTCCACCGATGATTCGTGCGTATAGTCTCTGGTATCGGACGACGGCCGTCGTGACCGCGGCGGCTCTCCTGTTCGGCGGGGCGGGAGCGACGCTCCTGGCGGCCGGGACGGAGTCGCCGATCCAGATCGCCCACGATCCTCTCTCCTGCGTCGTCACGGACCTCGCGCCGAAAATCGATGCGGGCGTGGCGCCCGGCACGATCTTCGACAAGGGCTACGTGTACTTCAAGGCGGCCGGCACCGACGACTATTACTACGCTCCGATGGCCGGAACGCCGGACCTGATCACGGGAGTACTTCCGCGGCCCCTTCCCGAGACGAAGGCGATCGACTACTACGTGCGGGCGACGGATACCCAGGACCTCGCCAAGAGGACGAGCGAGTTCGTGCCGCCGGTCGTGCCCGGAAACGCCTGCAAGGCGAACAAGGGCGTGCCCGTCGGTAAGGATGGCGCCAACCTGACGATCGGCCTGACCCGGGAGGGCCAGAACCCCGCGCCTCCGGGATTCAATCGGCGGGACATCGCGTTCGTCATCCTGTTCGGCGGCGCCACGGTCACGCTCGCGCAGGCCCTGCGCGGATCGGCCTCGGGAACCAGCGCATCCACGGGGGGCGCCTCCGCGACTGCCCCGAAGTCCTCCGGAAGCGGCTTGAGCACCGGAGTGGCGATCGGCATCGGCGCTGTCGCGGTCGGTGCGGGCGCGCTCATCATCGCGAACAACAACCGGCATCACTCCAATACGCCGACTCCGACTCCTCCGCCTCCCACGATGACGCCGACTCCCACGTCGGCGTTCCAGTTCCTCGAAGCGGACGCGACCTGGAGCGGCGTCGGCAACGTCGATGTCGAGATCCGGGATCCGGGCAACAACGTCGTGGGAACGAATCTGCCGGCGGGGTGCGAATCGACCGCCTCGCGCACGGAGCACGTCCTCCTGCAGGGTGTGCTGGCCCCGGGAACCTATCGCGTCATGCTGAAGGGGAGCGATTGCCCGAGCCTGGGCGCTCCTGCCACGATCGCGACCGCGCTGACCGTGCTGCAGTCCGGCGGGGCGCCCAAGTGCACGAACACCTTCGTCAACGTGCCGCTCGGTTCGAGCGTGCTGGGGTGCCAGTTCACGATCCCCTAAACGTCGCCGGAGCCGCGCTGAAGAGAGCGGCTTCAGAGCTATTGAGGTGCGCGAAGGATCTGTTGTGGCGAGAGCCGCCCGGCTCGGCCGGATGCGGCCTCGACCGGGCGGAGAGTGGTTGGCTCCGGCTCCCGCAACGGGAGGCTCCTCCTTCCCTCTGGTCAGGAGACTCCTCCCGTTGCGAGCCGTTGAATCAGACGGGCTCGTCGATTCGCTGCGCACAGGAAAACGTCGGGGCCGCCTTCCCCCTCTCCCGGCGGGAGAGGGCGGGGTGAGGGGCGTTCTCGTTTCCCTCCGATTCCCCGATTACCCCCGATTCTCCCTGGTGGATTCCCGATAGTTCGATGATTCGATTGATCGCGAGATCGCACGAAGCGCGCCTTCCCCCTCTCCCGGCGGGAGAGGGCCGGGGTGAGGGGCGCTCCCGAATCTCCGATCCCACCTCACCCGATTCCCTTGATTGATCACCCGATCACCCGATTCTCCCTCGATAGACCGATTGATCGCGAGATCGCGAGATCGCGAGATCGGTTCTCAAGAAAAAGCTCGCGCTCGCAGCCCTACTCGATCTTCACTCCCTCTCGCCCGAGCTGTGCCCCAAATTCGGTCTTGTTGACGGCCATGCTGTAGGCCTCTTTGACCTCGACGATCTTGTTCTTCACGAGCGCGAGGAGTGAGTCGTTCAGGGTCATCATTCCCTGAGCCTTGCCGGTCTGCATGATGGAGTAGATCTGGAAGATTTTCTTTTCGCGGATGAGGTTCGACACCGCGCTGTTGCAGATGAGCGTCTCGTAGGCGCCGACGCGGCCGCCTCCGATCCGCTTGCACAGCGTCTGCGAGATCACGCCGCGGAGGGAGCTCGCGAGCATCGTGCGGATCTGCTCCTGCCGGTCCGACGGGAACTGGTCGATGATGCGGTCGACAGTCGAGGGGGCGGTCGTCGTGTGGAGTGTGCCGAAGACGAGGTGGCCTGTCTCGGCGGTCTCGACGGCGATCGCGATCGTTTCGAGGTCTCGCATTTCGCCGACGAGGACGATATCGGGATCCTCGCGAAGCGCGGCGCGCAGGGCGTCCTTGAAGGAGTCCGTGTGCGCGTGAACCTCGCGCTGGTTCACGAGACACTTCTTGTTCTCGTGCACGAACTCGATCGGATCCTCGATCGTGATGATGTGGTCGGAGCGTGTGCGATTGATGTAGTCGATCATCGTCGCGAGCGTGGTCGACTTGCCGGATCCCGTCGGACCGGTAACCAGAACGAGCCCCTTGTTGAGATCGCAGAGGTCGATCGCCGCCTTGGGAAGACCGAGCTCTTCGGGTGACCGGATCTCGAACGGGATGGCGCGGAACACGGCGCCCGGTCCGTGCCGGTCGCGAAACAGGTTGGAGCGGAAGCGGGAGACGCCTTCGATGGCGTGCGCGAAGTCCGTGTCATTGCGCCGCTCGAACTCCTCGCGGTTGCGGGTGGGCGTGATCTCGTAGAGGCGCGCGAGCAGCTCGTCCTCGGTGAACGCGGGGAACTCGGTCAGCATCTCGATCGATCCGTGGAGGCGGACCGCGGGGTGCGCGCCCGAGGCGAGGTGAAGGTCCGATGCGCCCAGCTCGAGCATCTTGAGAAGGAGCCGCTCGATCGCCGAATCGACCTGGACATGGGCGAATCGGGGAGACGGTTTCGGCGCGGGCGTCGCCGCGGGCGGCGGAACCGCGGCGGGGACCGCCGGAGCCGATGCGGATACCGGAGCCGACGCCGCGCCGGGAGGCACGCCAGCCGATGGAGACGGGCTCGGACCGGACGCGGCGGGCACGTCGGCCCCGTCGGCGCTCTTCGGCTCGATGGAGACCTTCCACACATCGCGGCCGGCATCGACGCGGATGACGACGGGCACACCGTTGTGGGTGTAGACGAAAGTGGTCCCCCCATTCCTGTTCAACGTCGTCGCGGGCGGAACGATCTCCTCGACGAGCGCCACGAGCGACGCGTGGGGGGTCGTCTGCGAGGCATACCTCTTGCCGGTCGGGAAGACGAGCTGGACCTTCTCACCGCTCGAGAGGAGGGCTCCCTGCGCGCCGAACTTCGTCAGGCTTTGCAGCAACGCGTCGATCTGGGCCAAAGGGCTTCCCCCCGTTCAGTTCTGTTCGATCACCCGGGCCACGAACGGCTTATGGACGAAATAGAGATCTTCATCTTTCCAGAGGCGAAAGAATCGGCCCTGCTGGTTCATGTAGTCGGTGACGCGCGTCAGTGTCTCCTCGGCCGAGTACAGGAGCTCGCCCGCGAGAGAGGATCCCGAAGTGAGCTCGACCTGGACTCTCTGCCGGATGTCGAAGAGCTCGTCGGACTCCTCGCCGGCGGCCGCGAGGCTCGCGGGGGGGACTCGGACCCAGACGACGAGATCGCGGTTCACGATGTCCCAGCGGGACTCCTGGAAATCGCGGACGGGCAGGAACGGGGGGCCGTGCTCGAGAAGGTCGAGAAGCTGCTGCCGCCGGTACTGCCGGGTGTCCTGCTCGGCCAGGTACACCTCGATGGGCCGTGGCGGGGCGCTTCCGTGGGCGAGGTCCACGGCCACGATCTGCTTGCGGACGCGCAGAATTTCCGTGTGCCTCATGCTCATGGCGTGTGGAAAGACTATACAGGCTCGGCCGAGCCGGTCAGCGCGAGAGGGCCTGTTTTCGCTCCAGGAGCAGCGCCCGGATCGAAGAGAGCTCGGGCCGGCCGCGGAGCCGGGCGAACATGGGATCCGTGTCCATGGCGAGGGCCCCGATGTAGTTGCCTTCCGCCGAGGAGCGCAGGAGCCGGAGCGATTCCTCCTCGTATCCGCAGAACGCGAATCGGCCGGCCTCGAAGTACTTGGGCTCCGGGTCTCGCGTGAGGCGGGTCGAATCGTTGATGATGCGGCTTGCCGCCGCCGGGTCCCGGGGGCCAGGCGGCACGGCCAGGCACGGCCGGAGGATCGGAAGCCACGGGGCATCGCGGCTCGAGGTCGAGGACAGGCGCCTCAGTTCGTCATCCACCCGCCCTTCCCGCATCCGGACTTCGAGACCGACGGTCGCGGTCCATTCCGAGTGGGGCTCGAGGTCGAGGTACTGGTGCGCCCGGGGGTAGTCGGCCACGAGAATGGCCGAGATCGCGCAGCTTCGCCAGGCGGGGCTGTGGGGATCCAGAGAGACGGTGGTTTCGCACTCCCGCTCCGAGGCGGCCGCCTGCCCGGCATATCGCTGCGCGTACGAGAGCGTGAAATGCGCGTGCGCGCTGTCCGGCCGCCGCCGCGCCAGGTCGGCGGCGCGCTGCAGGCCGAGACGGATGTCTCCCTCTTCGATGGTGAGCAGGACCAGGTTGGAAGCCGCCTCCACGCCGTTCGGGTCGAGCGAGATCGACTTCTCGTAGGCGTCCCGTGAGCGGGAGATCTCCGTCTCACCGCCCCCGCCGTACTGGGCCCGGTTGTAGTGACGCTTTCCGAGAGCGGCCCAGGACGGGGCGAAACTGGCGTCCTTCTTTACGGCTTCTTCGAGGAGCGCCAGGGCTTCGGCGTTCGGGCCGGGGTCGCTCGACAACGCGACGCTCCGCAGGTAGAGCTCGTAGGCCTCCGGATTCTTGGGCCCCGCTCCGGATGCCATCGGAGCGGCCGCACCGCGGAGCAGAGGAAACAATCCTTCTCTCAGGCGGCTCGAGATCTGGCTGCGAAGGCCGATGGAATCGGATCGGACCGCGCGAGCGCTGTCGCGCCAGAGGAGACGGTTGGATTCCGTATCAGTGACTTCGAGAGTGACCTGGATCTCGTCGCCCTGCGAGAGAAAGTGACCCGTGAGGACATCGGTGACGTGAAGCTCCCGGCCAGCCCGCTGCGGATCGGTGTCCGCGCCGGAGTAACGCCGTGTCGCCGCAAACGGACGGATCGCGAGCGACGGCACGTAGGAAAGGGTAGTGACGATCTCGTCCGGAAGGGCCAGCTTCAGGTACTCGGAAGCGGAATCGGGAGCGAGGCTCTGGAACGGCAGGACCGCCATCGAAATCGGGGTGGTCGCCTCGCGTCCAGCCTCCGTTCCCCCGCGGTGGCGCATGAACCAGACCGCCCCGCCGATCAGGACAATGGCGCCGGCGGCTCCGAGGGTCGCGTTGAGCCAGCGTCCCTTCCGGCCTCTCGTCGGCTCCGGCGGCGGCGCGACGCTCGTCCGGCCCGACTCCGACTGGCGGCGCAGTCTCTTCAGGTCCGACTTCATCTCGGCCGCGCTCTGGTACCGCAGCTCGCGGTCCTTCTCGAGAGCCTTTTGAAGGAAGTGGTCGAGCTCGGGGGAGATTCCGACGTTCCAGCGTGACGGCGACTCGGGCTCGCGGTTCAGGATGGCGTCGAAGACGAGCGCCGACGTGGTTCCGGCGAACGGCTGCCGTCCGGTGGCCATCTCGTAGACAACCGCCCCGAACGAGAAAAGATCGGTCCGGGCGTCGAGCTGCTGGCCGCGGGCCTGCTCGGGGGACATGTAGGCAATCGTTCCGAGAGCGGTCCCCGGGCTCGTGAGGTTCTCCGCGGCTATCGCTGTCCGGGCGTTGCTCTCCTCCGGCAGCCCGTGTTTCGACGGATGGACCTTCGCCAGCCCGAAATCGAGAAGCTTGGCGTGCCCGCGCGAGGTCACGAATATGTTGGCCGGCTTGATGTCGCGATGCACGATGCCGCTCGCGTGCGCCGCGTCGAGCGCGTCGGCGATCTGCGTGCCGAGGTCGAGGAGAGTGTCGGAGGAGAGCGCGCCGGCCGCGATACGCCCCGCGAGGGTGTCTCCCTCGAGGAGCTCCATCACGAGGAACGGCCGGCCTTCGTCGTCGCCGATGTCGAAGATGGCGCAGATGTTCGGGTGCGCCAGTGAGGAAGCGGCCCGGGCCTCGCGTGTCAGCCGCTCGAGCGCCTCCGCGTCCGCCGCGAGATGATCGGGAAGGAACTTGAGAGCGACGTGACGGCCCAGACGGGTGTCTTCGGCCTCGAAGACGACCCCCATTCCGCCGCCGCCGATGCGGCCGAGAATCCTGTAGTGGGAGACCGTTTTGCCGATCATCGGATCACGATTCGCGGATTCTAGCCCTCGAATCGCTTCACGGCTTCGCGCGGGCCGCGGGCTTCTCGATCTCGTCGGCAATCGAGTTCGCGCCGTAGACCTTTCGCAGCGCCGTGATGATCGCGGCGGGATGGACGCAGACCGAGCGTGCGATCTCCTCGGAGTACACGACGTCGTTGCCGAGCGACTCGATGTTGCCGTCGAAGAGAAGACCGACGACCTCCCCCCGTGTGTTCACCGTCGGGCTGCCCGAGTTGCCGCCGGTCGTGTCGGCCGTGGTCACGAAATTGACGGGAACGCCGGGATCGATCTTCGCGCGAGCGGCAAGATAGCTCGCGGGGAGATCGTAGGGCGCCCGACCGGCGTGCTTCTCGGAGTGCTCGTACATTCCGCCCCACAGGGTCTGGTACGGGATGAGCTGTCCGCCCGCCACGTACCCGCGCACGGGGCCGTAAGCGAGCCGCAGCGTAAACGTGGCGTCCGGATAGACGTCTTTGCCGTTCGCCGCGAAATACGCTTTCGCGATCCGCGCGCCCGCCGTCTTCTCGACGCTCGTGACGTTGTCCTCGCGCCACTGGCGGCTGTCGCGGACCAGCGCGTCCGTCAGCCGGGCGAGCACGATCATCGGGTCCGACGACGCTTCGATCGCCTTCGTGCCGCCCTCGACGAGAGCGCGGCGCACCGAGGGGTCGGCGAGCTTCGTCCCGTCGACGAGCTCGCTCGCGCGGTCCTCCGGGCTCTTTCCGGCGAGGATCATTTTTGCGGCGGGGTCTTCGGCCCCCACCTTCTCGACGAGATACCGGAGGCTGTCCGCGAGCGTCGTCTTCTCGAGAGTCGGATACGTCGGGGCCTTGGAGTACAACGCGAACTCGAGCGACCGTATGTTCGATTCGCGAAACTCTTCCAGCCTAGTGTCGTTCGGCTTCTCCTTCTCGGCCGCGTACTGGACGACCCGGCGAGCGGTGACCAGCATCGGGGCTCCGCCGAGCGCGCGCGCGACGGCTGTGTCGCGTGCGAAACGCGCCGCGTAGGCCTTCTCGGCCGCGGCGATGGCCTCCCAGGCACCCGTGGCAGCCGCGAGCGACCTGTCGGAAGCGACGCGCGCCCGAAGGGCTTTCTCGTCTGCCGCTTTCTTCGCCATGAGCTTCGAGTCCTGCAGCGCTTCGAGGCGGCCGCGATTGGCCTTGAGACTGTTCTCGACTCCGAACAGCGAGCGGGTTGCGATCCGATGATTTTCGGGGCTCGCGGCCATGAAGGCGAGCAGAAGCCTCTGCCGCCGCAGCTGGAATTCAATCGAGCTCGGCGTCAGAACGTCGCGGCTCATTTCGAGCTCGGCGAGAGTCTCCATGCGGTCCGTGGATCCGGGATTGCCGGAGACGAGCACCAGCTCGCCCTCCTGCGCGCCCGCCGTCTTCCAGGCGAGCCATTCCTTCGGCTGCACCGGCTTGCCATTCTCGTAGATGCGGAAAATCGCAAAGTCGATGTCCCAGCGCGGGTAGGTGAAGTTGTCCGGATCGCCGCCGAAGAACGCGATCTTTTCCTCGGGCGCGGCGACCAGGCGCACGTCGGTGTATTTCCTGTACTGATAGAGGTCGTGCTCCCCGCCCTCATACAGGGTGATGGTGTTGCAGCGCAGTCCCGTCCGCTCGCTGCATTCCTTCTCGAGCCGCGCTTCCTGCTGTTTCTGCGATTCGAGCGTCGCGGCGTCGGTCATCCCGGGTTTCACGTTCGCGTTGATCTCCCGCGTGACGTCGCGGATCGACTCGAGCACGTTCAGCTCCAGGTCGGGGCAGGGAACTTCCTCCGCCGCGGTTTTCGCGCGGTAACCGGACTGGATGTAGTCATGCTCGGGGGAAGAGATCTTCTGGATGCAGTTGGCGCCGACGTGATGGTTGGTCAGGACGAGCCCGGTGGGGGAGACGAACGCCCCCGAGCCGCCGTTGTTGAATCGCACCGACGCGAGCCGGATATGGTCGAGCCACCGCTGATCGGGCGCCCACCCGTAGGTCTTCTTCAGGTACGCCGAAGGAATGTTGTTGAAGGGCCACATACCCTCGTCGGCGCGAACGGCGCCCGGCGTGAGCGCCACGACGAACATAAGGGCCAGGGCGAGTCCATGGGCAGAAACGATGCGGCGCGGCGTCGTCATGCGGCCTCCGAAATCCGGCCCGGTGGCGGGGGCCGGGAAAACGAAACGAGGAAACGAAGGGTATCGCAGGGGAGTCGGGGAAAGGCGTTCGTCGGCCGCTTCGTGAAAAAATCCGCCCCATGATTGACCTGCGCAGCGACACCGTGACCCGGCCGTCCCCGGAGATGCGCCTCGCGATGGCGGAAGCTCCGGTGGGCGATGACGTTTTCGGCGAGGATCCGACCGTCAACGCTCTCCAGGCGCTCGCCGCGGAGACCTTCGGAAAAGAGGCGGCCCTCTTCTTTCCCTCCGGCACGATGTCGAACCAGGCCGCGCTTCTCGCGCACACGCGGCGCGGCGACGAGCTTTTCCTCCACGACCAGGCGCACATCCTCCTGTACGAGCAGGGGGGTGCGGCGGTGCACGGCGGTCTGCAGACGCGCTGTTTCCCGTCCGAGGACGGCTCGCTGGACGTCGACTCGATGGAGGAGTACGTCCACACGGACGCCGATCCGCACTTCGCGCCGACGCGGGTCGTGGCGCTGGAGAACACGCACAACCACTGCGGGGGACGGGTGCTGGATGCGTCGCGCGTCGCCGCCGTGCGGCAGTTCTGCGACCGCCACGGGCTCGCGATGCATCTCGACGGCGCGCGCGTCTGCAACGCCGCGATCGCCTCCGGCCGGCCGCCGGCCGAGCTCGCGGCGCCGTTCGACTCGGTCAGCGTGTGCCTTTCGAAGGGGCTCGGCGCGCCGGTTGGCTCCGTCCTGCTCGGCTCCCGCGAATTCGTCACGAGGGCCAACCGGGCGCGCAAGGTCCTCGGCGGCGGCATGCGACAGGCCGGCATCCTCGCCGCGGCCGGAATCTACGCGCTGAAGCACAATGTCGCGCGGCTGGCGGACGATCACCGCCGGTGTCTCGCGCTCGCACGGCGAGTCGCGGAAGCGCCCGGTATTTCCGTGGATGTCGGGAAAGTCGAAACGAACATGTTCTTCGCCGATACGCGCGGGTCGGGGCTCAAGGCGTCGGTCGTGGCGAAAAGGCTGGCCGATGCGGGCGTCCTGTGCCTCGATGAGGCGCCGTGGGCCGTCCGCTTCGTCACGCATCTGGACGTCGGCGACGAAGATGTGGAGCGGGCAGGAGCGATCATCGTCGAAGCGATGGAAAGAATGACCGCGGAAAAGAAAGGATCCATCCGATGACGAGAGCACGCGTCGGGGTCGGCTTTCCGTATTCGGAACAGGAAGGAGTTTCATGACCTCTTTATCGGCGCTCTGGCTTCCCATTCTTCTCTCCGCGGTAGCCGTCTTCATCCTGAGCTCCGTGATCCACATGGCGCTTCCCTGGCACAAGGGGGATTACCCGGGCCTGCCGGACGAGGACCGCGCAATGGATGCCCTGCGGCCGCTCGCGATCCCGCCCGGCGACTACATGATGCCGAGACCGCGGAGGGGTGCCGAAATGCGCTCGCCCGAGTTCCTCGAAAAGCGCCGGAAGGGCCCCGTCATGATCATGACGGTCATTCCGAACGGCGTGACCTCGATGGCGCGGAACCTGATCCTCTGGTTTCTCTTCAGCCTGGTGGTCGGCGCGCTCGCGGCGTACACGGCGGGGCACGCTCTGCCACCGGGCGCTCCGTGGCGGGGAGTCTTCCGGTTCGTCGGGCTCACGACATTCATCGCCTACGCCGTTGGTCTCTGGCCCATGTCGATCTGGTACTGGCGGGCCTGGCGCTCGACGCTCGCCGGGACGCTCGACGGCGTCATCTACGGCGTCCTGACCGCGGCGATCTTTTGCTGGCTCTGGCCCCGCTGATCGCCCTCACCTGCAGGCGGTTGCGGGCGGCGAACCGACAAACCAGACGCTCGGTGCCGGCAGGGTCTGGATGTCTCGATTCGAGCCTGAAGGACGGGAGTGCGCGAGAATGAACAACTGCTCGGGGTTCCGGTGGGCAGGTCCGGTCCTCGTTGTCGCGGCCTCCTGGGCGGGGATCCTCCGCCTCGACGAGAATGGGGCGTGTCCGACCGACCCTCCCGGATCTACGCCTCACCCGATCCCGGCGATTGAACACCGGAATACCGGAACACCCGATCACCCGATCCCACCTGATTGTTCTTCGGAGTGGCCTGCCCGGCAGGAATCGAACCTGCGACCCCCGGCTTAGAAGGCCGGTGCTCTATCCGACTGAGCTACGGGCAGTCGGCGGGATTATCCGCGAACTTCCTTCTTCGGGGGTTCCTTCCCCGCGCGGGCACGGCGGTCGCAAGGAAAATCCGGAAGGAGGACCGGGATGATCCGAAAACTGGCCTCGGGCGGTTACCGCCTTTATTCTCGGAAAAAGGACGCCAAGAGCGGCAAGCGGAAGAACCTGGGGACGTTCCAGACCCGGGCGGCGGCTGAGAAGCACAAAAAAGAAGTCCAGTACTTCAAGAGACACTAGGCGTACAGATTCTCCCGGTGCCCGCTCGTACAATCTCGACGCAGGAATGCTGAAAATCAAAGCCATCCACGACGAGACTCCCGATGCCCGGCTCTTCGCCATTACCTCGGACGGAATCCCGTCTCCGGAAGCGGAGATGGAGCGTGTGGCGCGGTTGGCGTCGCACCTGCTGAAGGAGAACGAGCTCGACGGAATGTTCCGGTGCGTGGGTGCTGGAGTCCTCGCCCTGGACGTGGCAGCGTCGAAGCGCACGTTTTTCCACGACGGAATCGTGTTCGCCGCGCTCGACGCCGTGAACGACCCGGTCAGGAATCCGACGCTCACGATGCTCGCGGCGGACCGGCTTCCGAAAGACGGCGCCGGCGGGCCCGGAGTCTGATCGCTATGCCGGCGGCTCCGATCGAAGCGCTTCGCCGGAGACAGTCCGGATCTCTCCGAGATCGGGCATCTTGCCGGTGACGAGGCCCTTCACGACCTCGAAGAGGACGACCGGGCGCGGCTTGTCGATCGTCAGGTAGCGAGCCGATGTGGCGCGGACGCCGATCAGCACGATTCGAGGATCCTCCGACGTGCCCGCGCGGCTGTCCTCCGGATGTTCCTGCGCGAACCACATCTTCCAGTCGGGGCGGTACAGCTCGCGGATCTTCGCGCGATCCTGCGAGATCTCGGCCGTTCCCGCGACCGAGACCCACTCCCGGGTTTTCTCCTTGTAGTACGTCAGGTTGACGTGCGGGTCCGTCCGCAGCTCGTCGATCTTGTCGCTGTCGCTCGACGTGACGAACCAGAAGTCGGCCCCCGCGGCCGCGACCTGGTTGGCCATCGGGCGCGAGACCATGTTGCCGTCGGGTCGGCGCGTGACGAGCATCGCGATTTCCACGTCGTCGATCAGCTGCCGAAGCTTTGCAATAGGGTCGGTTTTCGGTTCGGAGTCGGAAGAATTCTGGTCGGTCAAGCGCGGCACCTCCGGCCCCGTCTCAGCAAGGGCCGGACCAAACGAAGCCGGGAGCCCGGCCGCGGGACGTCTAGCGCAGCCGCACGAGAAGCATTCCATCCCGGACGGTCACGAGGACCCGCTCCACGCGGGGGTCCCGGGCGACATGGTCATTGAATGCGACGATCGCACGGTCGCTCGGCTCTTTCGGATCGAGGACCTTCCCGCTCCACAGCACGTTGTCGGCGACGAGAAGTGCCCCCGGCGGCATCAGGGGGATGACCGCCTCGTAATAGTTCGAGTAGTTCTCCTTGTCCGCGTCCAGGAACACGAACCCGAACGGTCCCTGGAGCGTTTTCATGGTGTCGAGTGCCGGTCCCATCCGGATCCGGATCTTTCCGCCGTGCGGGCTCCGGGCAAAGTACCTCCGCGCGATCTCTTCGGCCTGCGGATCCACGTCGCACGTGATGAGCTCGCCATCGTCCGGCAGTCCGGCCGCGATCATCATGCCGGAGTAGCCCGTGAACATCCCGATCTCGAGCGCGCGTCGTGCGCCCGAAAGGCGGGCGAGCATCTTGAGAAACGAGCCTTCGAGGCGGCCCACCTGCATCCCCGGTGACCGCATCGTCCGATAGGTCTCTTCGCGCAGCTCCTCGAAGAGGAGATCGACGGAATCCGTGTGCTCTTCGGCGTAGCGCTCGATGTCTTTCGGTATCAGGTCCATGGGGCGATTATCTCGAAAGAGCGTGCGGCCCGGGTTTGGCCCGCCTCTTTTTCTCGCGCCGCCGGGTTCAATGCATGTTGGCGAGGCCGCCGCACATGCTGGCGAGGAGAAAAACGAGGGCTCCGCCGAACAGGAAACCGAGCGCCCAGTCCTTGCGTCCCCGACGGAAAAAGAAGAGGACGGCCGGGACCACGTAGACGAGCTGCAGGACGGCGCAGCCCATCGGCTGGCGGGACGAGTCGAAGAGCGCCAGAAACAGGCATCCTCCGAGGAAGAGGGTCGCGAGATATCCGCCGGAGAACCCCCCCAGGCGCCGCCAGACGCTCGGGGGCCTCGCCGTTTGCGGGGTGAGGCCGGCCGGCGCCTCGGGCTCGCCCGGCGGGATCGGAGGAGGCGTGCTCGACACTATGCCTCCCGGCTGCGCATCGCCCACTCACGCAGAGGGCCCAACCTCCGCGCCTCGAGGTCTCCGCGGTAGAAGAGGTTGTAGGTGTCGAAGGGGATCAGCCGCCCGTCGGGATGGGCGATATGAACGCACGTCTTCTTGATCGAGCGCAGATCGAAGGAATGCGCGTCCGAGAACTCGAGGATGAGAATCCGAAAAAGCCGGTCGTAGGACATCCGGCCCGGAACGGCAACAGGAGGGAGACAGCAGAGAAGGTCCGCGAGCCGGACGGGCAGGCCCTCGGATCCGTTGCCGGTCGAGAAGAGCGCGAGGAAAGCGTTGCGGAGCTCGGGGTCGCGCTCGAACACGATCGTGTTGCGGGCTCGCTCGATCAAGGTGTCCCGCGGAATGAGGCCCGTCAGAGGCATCGGGCCATCCGGCGTCTTCAAGGCGTAGCCCATGCAGAGTGCGTCCGGATGGCACGGGACAGGCACGAGATCGTCCGGCGAAAAGAGCGGGGACTGTTCGAGGATCTTCCGGCGGACCTCCGAGAGGGTCAGGCGATGGGCCGCATCGTCGTAGCCATCGAGACGTCCCGCGGCCTGAACCGGCTGGAAGGTGATTCCCCGAACGCATGGCTGCGCCAGAGCGAATTCGAGGATTGCGCCGATCTCTCCGTCGTTGACGCCTCGCTGCAGCGTCACGACGAGCGTCGTCGAGAGATTCAGCGCGTTCAGGCGCTCGATCGCCCGCATGCGGATGTCGCGCAAATCGGCTCCGCGCAGGATTTCGAGAGGGCGGGGCTGCAGGGAGTCGAACTGGAGATAGATCTCGAAACCGGGCGCATAGGCCGCGAGTCGCTCGGCGAAACCGTCCTCCCGCGCGATCCGCACGCCGTTGGTGTTGACCATGAGATAGCGGATCGGGCGCCGCTTCGCCGCGTCCAGGATCTCGAAGAAGTCGGGATGGATCGTGGGCTCTCCGCCGGAGATCTGAACGATGTCGGGCTCGCCCTCGTTGGCCACGACCGCGTCCAGCATCTTCTCGATCTCCGAAAGCGGCCGGTGCGAGGCCATCCTTTCCGGGCCGCTGGCGGCGTAGCAGACCGGACACCGGAGGTTGCAACCGTCGGTGACCTCGACCAGGGTGAGGCACGAGTGCTGTTCGTGGTCCGGACAGATCCCGCAGTCATACGGGCACCCGAACTCGGTCGCCGTATTGCGCCGGAGGGGCATCTCAGGCGGCTTGAGAAACACTTCGCGGCAGAGCCTGTAGTAGTCGATGTCGTCGGAGATGAGGACCCGCTCCGGTCCGTGGACCGGGCACGACTTCGCGAGCCACACGCGTCCGTCCTCGAAGAGGATCTTTCCATCTACCTTGCGCAGGCAGACGGAGCAGATGGAGACGGCGGCGTCGTAGTAGAGGTAGGGGCGAGTTGCGGTCACAGTCGCTCCTCTCGCTGTTCCCGGCTTCGCACCCGCTGCGGGTGCCCCCGAAACCGGTCCGGAAGGACGGCCGCATAGTAGCCGAGCCCCGCGATGCAGGCGAGCTGGATCGCGGAGAGGCCCAGCGGAAGTGGCGGCGGAAAAGGCTTCAGGAAATCGATCGCGAGGCGGAATGCGAGATACGAGGAGTGAAAGAGCGCAAAGGCCAGTCCGGCGGGCG
This sequence comes from Thermoanaerobaculia bacterium, assembly GCA_038239305.1. Classification (GTDB taxonomy): domain Bacteria; phylum Acidobacteriota; class Thermoanaerobaculia; order UBA5066; family Gp7-AA6; genus JALYUA01. Next base: position 51,052 of record JBBSEW010000014.1, read on the forward strand.
CCCGACCGGAGCGGAGAAGCCGGCGGAGGACGACTGCAAGGGCGAGGATGAACGCAATCTCGTAGAGCGCGGTCGGATGCCGCGGGATCGAATCGCCCATCGCAACGGCCCACGGGAGATTCGTCGGCCGGCCTGCCGTCAGGTCCGCGGGGCCCGCCAAGAAGCAGCCGATCCGGCCGATCGCGATTCCCGAACAGAGGGGCAGGACGTACAGGTCTCCGGTCGGGACCTCGATCCCCGTCGAGCGCTTGCGGAGCTCAACGGCGATGAGGCCGCCGAGGAGTGCACCGACGATCGTCTTGCCGCCCAGCATCGCGGAAACATCCGTCGCGTGCGCGGCCGTCCATCGCGGATCGCAGAGCCAGAAGAGCACCCGCGACCCGAGCGCCGCCCCGACGGCCGCGGCCACGACGAGGCTCAGGCGTTCGGCATCCGGAAGCGCATCGCCTTCCCTCCGCCGCCCGTGGATGTAGAGAGCGGCGGCGACGGCGTAAGCGAGGGCCTCGAAACCGAAGTGGAGCAAACCGCCGGACCCGCCCGGAAACGTCGACGCCTCGATCCCGAACAATCGCCCCTCAGGATGCGAAGCGGGCGGCGATGAGGAGCGCGGCTCCGATGACACCGAGATAGACCGCGAACGGGCGAAGCGTGTGCGTGCGGAGGTAGCGGAGGAGGAACTCGACCGCCAGATATCCGACGATGGCCGAAGAGAGAAATCCGGCCACGAGAGGCCCCGCGCCGATCACGGGAGCGTGGGCCTTGCGCAGGTCGAGCAGGGCCTTGGCTCCTGCGCCGAGGATGATCGGCAGCGCCAGCAGGAACGAAAAGCGAGTCGCGTCCTCCCGCCGGAATCCCCGCAGTCGTCCCGTGCTGATCGTCATGCCCGACCGCGAGAGGCCGGGAAAGAGGCCGGCTGCCGCCTGGGCGATTCCGACGAACAGGGCGTCCGCCAGGTTGATGCGGGACAGGTCCCGTTCGTTGCCGGTCCGCGTCTGCCCGACGTGTTCCGAGTAGAAGAAGTAGCCACAGGCGACGAGCATGGCGATTCCGATCGAGGTCAGGCTCCGGAAGGAGTCGAACCTCTTGAGCAGGAAGAGGCCGGCGAGGACACCGGGCACCGTTCCGACCAGGATCGGAAGGATCAGAGCGCGCTCCTCCGGGTGCCTCGCGGGCCGGCCGCCGATCGCGAGGAGGGTCTCGGCCGCGATCCCGGTCAGGAGGCGCGCCGTCGCCACGATGAGGGCCAGGGCCGTTCCGAGGTGGAGGACGAGGTCGAAGGCGAGAGAGAGCTCAGCGTCCCGGATTCCGAGAGCCCATTGGAGAAGGGCCAGGTGCGCGGTCGAGGAAATCGGGATGAACTCGGTCAGCCCCTGGACGATGCCGAGGAGAATGGCGTGAGTGAGCGGCATGGCGCGCAGAATCTCACGAGAGCGCGCCGGACCGCGAATTCGGCGAAAATGGGGGCGAGTGAGAGCTCCGGACCGAGAACGAAAACTGAAAACTGAAAACTGAGAAAAGAGAACAGCGAGCCGAACAACGGAGAGCTCAGAGGAAGGAGTCGCGATGACCGCCGTTCTGATCCCGGGCCTCGTTCTCTACTCGGATGCGGCGCTCCTCTTCATGCGTCTCCTGGTCGCGGCCGTATTCCTCTCGAGCGGGTGGGGTCACGTGAGCGACCCGGTAGGCCGCGGGAAGAAGATCGGCATGAGCCCGCGCTTTACCGTTTTTCTCGGTTCCGCCGAGATCTGCGGATCTCTCGGCGTGGCTTTCGGCGCGCTGATCCAGCCGGCGGCGATCGGACTGATACTTCTGATGCTCGGGGCGATTCAAAAGAAGATATTCGTCTGGAAGACGGGATTCTGGGGGACGAAGGACCAGGGGTGGCACTACGACCTCCTGATCGTTGCCATGAACCTCGTTATCGCCGCGACCGGCGGTGGCACGTACGTGCTGAGCCCGAATTGAACGTAGCCGATAGCGTCGGCTGTCAGTTGTGAGCTGGTTGTCTTCCGTCTTCCGTCGTCCGTCGTCCGCTCTCCGTCTTCGAATCCCGGCCGGGACTCTCCCGGGCCCTTACGAAGGCGTACGCGTCGGTGACGCCGGGGCGGGCGTCATCGGTGGAATCGGCTCTCCCGCGGGAGCGGCCGGAACGGCGGGGCCGCGCAGCTCGGAGTCCTGCCAGCCGCCACCGAGGGCGCGCACGAGATTGACGGACGCGACCAGGCGGCGGGTCGCGAGCTCGATCGAGACGCGCTCGTTCGCGAGCGACGTGACCTGGGCTGTGACGACCTCGAGATAGGTCGTGATGCCGCCCTCGTAGCGGTTGCGGGCGAGCTCCAGAGCCCGCTCGGCGGCCGCCGTCGCCTGCTGCTGCTGCCGGGCTTCGTCCGCCAGAATGCGAAGCCCCGCGAGATTGTCCTCGACCTCCTGGAAGGCCGTCAGGACGCTCTGGCGATAGACCGCGACCGACGAGTCGTAAGCGGCGACCGTCTGCTCGCGGAGAGCGCGCCGCTTGCCACCCTGGAAGAGCGTCGCGACGAGCGTCGGCCCGATCGACCAGAAACGGTTCGGAAGATTGAAAAGATCGGAGAGCGTCGAGCTGCCGTATCCGCCCGACGCGGCGAGCAGGAGCTGGGGAAAGAACGCGGCGGTCGCGACGCCGACCTGGGCATTGGCCGCGGCGACCCGCCGTTCGGACGCGGCGATGTCAGGGCGCCGCTCGAGGAGCTCGGACGGCAGCTCGACGGGAGTCGCCGGGGGCGCGTATTCCTTCGTGTCCGACGCGATCGAAAAATCGTGCGGGGTTTTCCCGATGAGAGCCGCGATCGCATGCTCGAATTGTGCTCGCGTGAGAGAAAGATCGATCGACTGGGCGCGTGTCGTGTACAGCTGCGTTTCGGCTTGCGCCACGTCGACGCCTGACACCACGCCCTGGTCGTGGCGGTTGACCGTGAGCTGGAGCGCTCGATCGTAGGCTTCCGCGTTGGTGTCGAGGAGCCTCTTTTCGGCGTCGATCCCGCGGAGCTGGACGTAGTCCGCCGCCAGCTCGGATTGCATGATCAGCCGGACGTTCTCGAGATCCGCCTCGGTCGCCTGCGCGGTCGCGACGCTCCCCTCGACGTTACGCCGGATCCGCCCGAAGATATCGAGCTCCCACGAGACGTCTCCCACGACGGAATAGCCTGTCGCGGTCGCCGCCGGCACGTTCGGCACGGTTCCGGTGACGACGGTTGCGGTGCGGTTGTTTACGGTCGATCGCGTCACGCCCGCCGTGGCGCTCACCGTGGGGAGGAGGTCGGCGCGGGCGACGCGGATCGCCGCGCGCGCGGATCGCCACTGGGCTTCCGCCTGAGCGACGTTCTGGTTCGTGATCGAGACCTGCTCGAGGAGAGCGTTCAGTTGCGGGTCCCCGAAGCTCTCCCACCACTTTCCGCGCGAGGCTCCGTCTCGCGGAGCCGCCGCTTTCCACTGTCCCGCCATCTCCGGGGACGAGGATGCCGCGCTCATTTCCTTCCAGGATTCAGGGACGGGAGCCGACGGCCGCCGATAGTTGGGCCCGACAGCGCAGCCGGTGAGGACTCCGACGAGACCGACGACGACGAGAACGCGAAGCAGAGACGTCATGCCTTCCCTCCGGCGGGAGCGACCGCCTGTACGGGGCGGCGGCGCAGACTCTGCCACCGCAGCCGGAATCGATCGAGATACAGATAAACCACCGGGGTCGTGTAGAGAGTCAGCATCTGGCTGAAAATGAGGCCGCCGACGATCGCGATGCCGAGAGGCTTCCGCAGCTCGGAGCCCGTGCCCCCGCCGATGGCGAGCGGCAGACCGCCAAGCAGCGCGGCCATCGTCGTCATCGTAATTGGACGGAACCGGAGAAGGCACGCCTGAAAGATCGCGTCCTCCGGACCCTTGTTGTCTTTGCGCTCCGCCTCGATCGCGAAGTCGATCATCAGGATCGCGTTCTTCTTGACGATGCCGATGAGCAGGATGATTCCTATGAGCGCGATCACCGAGAGATCGTTGCCGCTCAGGAGGAGCGCGAGGAGCGCTCCGACCCCGGCGGAGGGGAGCGTCGAGAGAATCGTGATCGGATGGATCGTGCTCTCGTACAGGATTCCGAGCACGATGTAGACCGTAAAAAGAGCCGCGAGGATGAGGATCGGCTCGTTGGCGAGCGACGCCTGGAAAGCCTGCGCGGTTCCCTGAAACGTTCCCCGCAGCGTCGACGGAAGGTGCATCTCCTCGCCGGCGCGCTGGATCCCCTTCAGGGCGTCCCCGAGCGCCACGCCCGTCGGCAGGTTGAAGGAAATCGTCACGGAGGGGAACTGCCCCTGGTGGTTGACCGCGAGCGGGGCCGTGTTCCGCGTGAGCGTCGTGAAGGCGGAGAGTGGCACCATGGCGCCGGTGGTCGAGTGGAGAAAGACGGATCGCAGGCCGTCCGGCGTCTGCAGGAACTGGGGATCGACCTCCATCAACACGTGGTACTGGTTGAGCTGCGTGTACATCGTCGACACCTGCCGCTGCCCGAAGGAGTCATAGAGAGCCGCGTCGATCGCCTGGGAGCTGATGCCGAGCCGCGCGGCGGTCGACCGGTCGATCGTGAGAGCGACCTGGAGCCCCTGGTTCTGCATGTCGCTGTTGACGTCCGTGATCTCGGGTACCTTTCGCAGCCTCGCGAGAACCCGCGGCGCCCAGACGAACAGCTCTTTCGAATCGTCCGATTGAAGCGTGTACTGGTACTGGGCCGCTCCCCCCCGGCCGCCAATCCGGAGATCCTGGACGGGCTGCAGGAAAAGAGTCGCGCCCGGGACATGCGCCAGTTTCCCGCGCAGCCGCGCGATGACCTGGTCCGCGTTGAGATCCCGATCCTCTTTCGGTTTCAGGGCGACGAACATTCGGCCGGAATTGGAGGTCCCGCCGAGGAATCCATTCGCGCTCTCGACAGCCGGATCCTGCATGACGGTATTCACGAAGAGGCGAAGCTTGGTCTGCATCGCCTGGAACGACGTGTCCTGGTCCGCCTGGATCGAGCCGTTCAACCGTCCCGTGTCCTGCTGCGGAAAAAAGCCTTTCGGAATCTTCGCATAGAGGAACACCGTTGCCACCATGGTCGCGAGGGTGACCGCCATCGTCAACGGCTGATGGCGCAGCACCCACTCGAGCGAACGGCGATACCCGCCGAGTATCCAGTCGAACGCCTTCTCGGACGCATCGTAGAAGCGCCCGTGCTTCTGCTCGGAATGCGCCCGCAGCAGCTTCGCGCACATCATCGGCGTGGTCGTGAGCGAGATCACCATCGACACGCCGATCGCGATCGAGAGCGTGACCGCGAACTCGCGGAAGAGGCGTCCCACGATCCCGCCCATCAGGAGAATCGGAATGAAGACGGCGACGAGCGAGATGCTTATGGTGAGAACGGTGAACCCGATCTCCCGGGCTCCCAGGAGGGAAGCCTCGAGCGGCGTCTTGCCCTCCTCGAGGTGGCGGGTGATGTTCTCGATGACGACGATGGCGTCGTCCACCACGAATCCCGTCGCGACGGTGAGCGCCATGAGGGAGAGGTTGTCGAGGCTGTACCCGAGGAGATACATCGCCCCGAATGTTCCGATCAGGGAGATCGGCACGGCCACGCTCGGAATGAGCGTCGACCGGAGGTCGCGTAGGAACAGGAAGACGACCAGGATCACGAGCGCGATCGAGATGCCGAGCGTGATCTGGACGTCCCGGACCGAGGCGCGGATCGTGCGCGTGGCGTCGATGGCGACTTTGATCCTCATCGTCGGCGGGACCGACGCCTGCATCTGCGGAAGGATCGCCTGGATGCGGTCGACCGTGTCGATGATGTTCGCACCCGGCTGGCGGAAGATGATGACGATGACGGCGGGCTTGCCGTTCGAGAGACCGACGGTGCGGATGTCTTCGACGGAATCCGAGACTTTCGCGACGTCGGACAGGACCAGTGCCGAGCCGTTCCGGTAGCGGATCACGAGATTCTGGTAGTCGGCGGCTTTGAGGATCTGATCCGTGGTCGCGAGCGACCACGTCTGCGTGCCGTTGCCGAGGGATCCCTTCGGCCGGTTCGTGTTGGCGGCGGCGAGCGACGCGCGGACGTCGTCCATGCCGAGGCCGTTGTTGTTCAGCGCCGTCGGATTGACGTCCACCCGCACCGCCGGGAGTGCCCCTCCGCCGACGATGACCTGCCCGACTCCGGGTATCTGCGAGAGCTTCTGTTGCAGCACGGAGGAGGCGATGTCGTACATCTGCGGGCGCCCGATGAAGTCGGACGTGATGGAAAGGAGCATGACCGGCGCGTCCGCGGGGTTCACTTTGCGCCAGTACGGATTGTTGGGCAAGTTCGTCGGCAATTGCCCGCGAGCGGCGTTGATCGCCGCCTGGACGTCGCGGCCGGCAGCGTCGATGTTGCGATTCAGGTCGAACTGGAGCGTCACGTTCGTCGAGCCGAGCGAGCTCGTGGACGTCATCTCCGTGACCCCCGCGATCCGGCCGAACTGGCGCTCGAGCGGTGTCGCGACGGACGACGCCATCGTTTCCGGGCTCGCGCCCGGAAGCCCGGCCGAGACATTGATGGTCGGAAACTCGACCTGCGGCAGCGGCGAGACGGGCAGCAGCTTGTAGGCGATTCCTCCGGCGAGCGCGATCGCGACGGTCAGGAGGGTTGTCGCGATCGGCCGCCGGATGAAGGGCTCGGAGAGGCTGTGTGTGCTCATGCCGGCGCGTCGGCATCCTGGAGGGGCTCTGGCGATCCTTCGACGTTCTCCATTCGCTTTGTCCCGCGCGAGAAGCGCAGGGCGAGCCGGTCAAACGCCAGATAGATCACGGGCGTCGTATAGAGAGTCAGCATCTGGCTGAAGATCAGCCCGCCGACGATCGCGATGCCGAGCGGCCGGCGCAGCTCCGAGCCGATGCCCGAGCCGAGCGCGAGGGGAACGCCGCCGAGCAGCGCCGCCATCGTCGTCATGATGATGGGCCGGAATCGCAATTTTGCGGCCGTGAAGATCGCCTCTTCGGGCGGCTTTCTCTCCCTGCGTTCCGCCTCGAGAGCGAAGTCGATCATCATGATGGCGTTCTTCTCGACGATGCCGATGAGAAGGATGATCCCGATGAGCGCGATCACGGAAAAATCGGTCTTGCAGAGCATCAGGGAGAGCAGCGCCCCGACTCCAGCCGACGGAAGCGTCGACAGGATCGTCACCGGGTGGATGTAGCTCTCGTACAGGATGCCGAGCAGGATGTAGACGGTGATGATGGCGGCGAGGATGAGAAGCGGCGTGTTCGTCAGAGAGGCCTGGAACGCGGCGGCGGTGCCCTGGAATCCGGCCTGGATGCTGTCGGGCAGTCCGATGTCCTGCCGCACCTTGTCGATCGCCTTGACCGCGCCGCCGAGCGAGGCGTTCGGAGCGAGATTGAACGAGATCGTGACGACGGGAAACTGCCCCTGGTGGTTGACCGAGAGCGGGGCGCTGTTCGTCTGGACCTGCGTGAACGATCCGAGCGGAACGGCGCCCCCGCCCGCGGACCGGAGAAAGACGGTCTTCAGATCCTCGGGGCTGCGCTGAAAGGTGGGCTGCGCCTCGAGCACGACCCGATACTGGTTGAGCTGCGTGAACATCGTCGAGATCTGTCTCTGGCCGAAGGCGTCATACAGCGCGTCGTCGAGCATCTGCGGCGTGATCCCGAGGCGGGAGGCGGTCGTGCGATCGAGCAGCAGCCGCGCTTCGAGCCCGGCGTTCTGCTGGTCGCTCGCGACGTCGCGCAGGTCCGGAATCTGTCGGAGCTTCTCCAGGAACTTCGGCACCCAGGCTGCCAGCTCCTTCGGATCGGCGTCCTCGAGCGTGTACTGGTACTGCGTGCGGCTCACGCGATCCTCGACGGTCAGGTCCTGCACGGGCTGCAGGAAGAGAGTGATGCCGGTGATCTTCGCGAGCTCGGGCTGCAGTCGGCGGATCACTTCGGTCGCGCTCGCGCGGCGTTCCTCGAGGGGCTTGAGATTGATCTGGATCCGGCCGCTGTTCGCCGTCGTGTTCGTGCCGTCGATCCCGATGAAGGAGGAGAGGCTCTCGACTCCCGGGTCCTGGAGGATCGTGTGGGCGAGAGCCTGCTGGCGGCTCGCCATGTCGGGAAACGAGGCCGTCTGCGACGCCTCGCTGATGCCGAGGATCACGCCCGTGTCCTGGACCGGGAAGAAGCCCTTCGGGATCACGAGGAAGAGCAGAATCGTCGAAACGAGTGTCGCGACGGCGACGACGAGCGTCGCGCGCTGATGCTTCAGTACCCATCCGAGCGTGCGGCCGTAGAACTCGATGATGTTCTCGAAGATCCGCTCCGACACCTGGTAGAACCGGCCCTGTTCGGATGGCGGCCGGTGGCGCAGGAGGCGGGCGCACATCATCGGGGTCAGCGTCAGAGAAACGACGGCCGAGATCAGAATCGTGACCGAGAGCGTCACCGCGAACTCCCGGAAGAGGCGGCCGACCACGTCTCCCATGAACAGGAGCGGAATCAGCACGGCGATCAGGGAAACAGTCAGCGAGAGGATCGTGAAACCGATCTGCTCGGAGCCCTTGAGAGCGGCCTCGAGAGGCTTCTCCCCCTCTTCGATGTACCGCGTGATGTTCTCGATCATGACGATGGCGTCGTCGACGACGAATCCCGTCGAGATGGTGAGTGCCATGAGGGTCAGGTTGTTCAGGCTGTAGCCCAGCATGTACATCACGCCGAACGTCCCGACGAGCGAGAGGGGAACGGCGACGCTCGGGATGATCGTGGCGGCAAGCGTACGCAGGAAGAGAAAGATGACCATGACGACGAGCGCTATCGTCAGCATCAGCTCGAACTCGACGTCCCGCACCGAGGCGCGGATCGTGGTCGTCCGGTCCGTCAAGATGTTGACGGTGATCGCGGACGGAAGCGAAGCGCGAAGCTGGGGGAGCAGCTGCTTGACGCGATCGACCACCGAGATGATGTTGGCTCCCGGCTGGCGCTGAATGTTCAGGATCACGGCCGGCACTTCGTTCATCCAAGCGGCCTGCTTGACGTTCTCGATTCCGTCCACCACTCTGGCCACGTCCGAGAGGCGCACGGGCGCCCCGTTTTTGTACGCGATCACGAGCGGCTGGTACTGCTCGCTCGTCAGCAGCTGGTCGTTCGCGGCGATCTGGTACGACTGCTGCCGGCCGTCGAAGGTTCCCTTCGCCTGGTTGACGTTCGCCGCCGCGATCGCGGTCCGGACGTCTTCCATCGTGAGGCCGTAGGACGAGAGGGCGGTCGGATTCACCTGGATGCGCACGGCCGGTTTCTGGCCCCCGCTGATGCTCACGAGACCGACGCCGGGCAGCTGCGAAATCTTCTGCGCGAGACGCGTGTCCGCGAAATCTTCGACCTTGGAGAGCGGAAGAGTCTTCGACGTGAGCGCGAGCGTCAGGATCGGCGCGTCCGCGGGGTTCGTCTTGCTGTAGATGGGAGGATTCGGCAGGTCCTTCGGAAGGTACGTACCCGAAGCGTTAATCGCGGCCTGCACCTCCTGCTCGGCGACGTCGATGTTCAGGGCGAGCGCGAACTGGAGCGTGATGACGGAGCTTCCGTCCGAGCTGTTCGACGTCATCTGGTTCAGCCCGGGAAGCTGTCCGAACTGCCGCTCGAGCGGAGCCGTGACCGCGGACGCCATCACGTCCGGGGACGCCCCCGGATAGAACGTGACGATCTGGATGGTGGGGTAGTCGACCTGCGGCAGCGCCGAGACCGGCAGCTGCTTGTACCCGATGAGGCCGGCCAGCAGGAGTCCCACCATGAGGAGGGACGTCGCGATCGGCCGGAGGATGAACGGCCGGGAAGGATTCAAGAAGAGGCCTTCCGCCCCCGCCCGTCCGCGCCCTTCGCGTCGGCTCCCGCCGTCGGCGTCCCGCCCTTCGGCGCGCCCTTTCCGTCTTTTCCGCGCCCGCCGGGCTCCGCCCCCGAAAGCGCGACCTTCGACCCCGGCTGGAGCTTGTCGACTCCATCGACGACGGCGGACTCCCCGTTTCCGATGCCCTTGCGGATCGCCGCCGTGTCGCCTTCCGTGAGCTGCACGTCGACAGGCCGCATCTCCACGGTCTGATCCGGCTTGATCGCCCAGACGAACGTCGACTGCGGGCTGCGCTGAATGGCGGCCGCCGGAATGAGGACGAGGCCGTGCAGGGTATCGACCAGGAGCCGGGCGTTGACGAACTGGTTCGAATAGAGGGTCGAGAGCTCGTTCGGGAAAAGGGCCTTGATCTTGACTGTGCCGGTTGTTGGATCGATCTGGTTGTCGAGCGCGAGGAGCGCGCCCGTCGCGAGTTTCGTCGTCAGGTCGCGGTCCCAGGCCTCGACGACGAGGTGCTTGCCGGCGCGCATCTGCTGCTGCACGGCCGGGAGCTGGTCGGCGGGAATCGTGAAGATGACCGCGATGGGCTGAAGCTGCGTGATGACGAGGAGACCGTTTGGATCCGTCGCGTGCACGATGTTGCCGGCGTCCACGAGGCGCAATCCGACCCGACCGGAAATCGGAGCGGTGATGCGGCTGTACGCGAGGTTCAACTTCGCGCTCTGGACCTGGCCCTCATCGGTCTTGATCGACGCCTCGGTCTGGTTGACGGTGGACTTCTGCGTGTCGAGCTGCTGGCGCGGAATGGAGTCCTGTTGGCTGAGCGTCTGGTAACGCTCGAGATCGAGCTGGGCGTTCTTGAGGGCGGCCTCGTCCTTCGCCTTCTGCCCCTCCGCCTGCAGGAGCTGGACCTGGAACGGCCGGGGGTCGATCTCAGCCAGGAGGTCACCCGCGTGGACGAGCTGGCCTTCCTGGAAGGCGGCGCGGATCAACTGCCCGTCGACCCGGGATCGCACGGTCACCGTGTTCACGGCCGTCACCGTGCCGAGCCCCGTGAGATACACGCCGATGTCTCCGACGCGAGCACGGGCCGCCACGACCGGGATGGGTCGGTTGGCCGCCGACTTCGCTTTGGCCGCCTGCGCGGTCGCGGCTTTCTTGTGATTCGAATGCAGCAGCAGAAACGCAAGGATGACCACCGCCACGATCGCAGCTGTGATCCAGAGCCCGCGCCGGGACCGGGGCGCCTGCGGATCCCGGTCGGTCGGCTCGAGAGCGGCCGTCGGGGGCACGGGGCGAGCCGGCGGACTGTCGGGCATTGAAGCGTTCGTCGTCATCGTTCGGGCCTCGCAAACTTCGCGACCTGCCGGACTTTTCCGGCCGCCGCAGTGCGCGGCGCGGCCTCGTAGCGTCTCATAACCGGTCGCCGAGGCGCCGATCTTCCAATCGGGACACTCTCTCCCCGGAGGCCGCGGAGGGCCCACTCCCTAAACGGTCTCCGCCTTCCCGAAATTACGGTTTTCCCCCGACGGACGGACCGGCATCCCCGGCCCGTACGCGCGAGGCGGGTTCCGAGCGGAGCGGGACTCGTAAGCAAGAAATGGAGTCTCTCGACCGGGCCGCCGTCTTCCTCAAAGCGGCCGTGAGTCTCATTTCGAGACTCGCGCTCGTCCGCGACCGGATAGGCCGGCGTGATAACCTGCCTCTTCCGACTCCCTCCGACGGCCCGCGGATTCTCCGTGACCTCCCGTCGCCGGTCTTTCGGCCGGAAGGTCCCCCATGGTCTCCGCCTCTCCAATCGCCGGTATCAGTCCTCGTGGTGCCGTGGCCCGCACAGGACCCTCGATTTTCGCCATCCGCCTCACCCGGCTGGCCCGCGCGGGCGATCCCCCGGGCCTGATCGCGGTCGCCGTGGCATCCGGCCCGGAAGGCAAGCGGGCGGTTCGCCTGGGAAACCTCACGGACGCCGCCCTGCGGGGTCGCCTGGCTCATTTTGATGCTCACTCGGCCAACGAGATCGCCGCGCTGCGCCGGGCGCTCGCCGTGGAGGGAGGTCAGTTCGTCCTGAACGAGCGCTGGCCGGCCCGGGACGGTTGCCTGCGTTTCTGGTACGGGTTTATCGGCTCCAAGATGCGCGCCGTCGAATGGGCGTGCGAGAAGTGTGCGGCCCCGTGCCGCGAAACCGCGGGCGGCGCGGCGGGAGAATCGCTCGTCCTCGTCTGCAGCTGTGGCCAGACCGCCACGTTTCCGGTCGGGAGATGACATGTTGACGTACGAGCAGGCGGAAGCCGAGGCGCGGTGGCGATGGGGCGGGTTTCTGTCGCGGGGCTTCGCCCGCTACGACCCGCAGGCCCGCCTGCCGTACCAGGTCGGCACCAAGCTGTTCGGTAAGAGGATCGTCCGCGGTGAGGGAACGTCCTGGGAGTCCGCCTTCGGAAATGCCAGCCGAAAGTCGAACGCCGAGAATGGATCCGAAGCTCCGCCCGAAACCCGACCGCGCTCCTGAAGGAGTGTTTCGAGAAACGGGAAATGCACGAGAGAACGGTCTGATCCGCCGACACCGCTAACCGATTAGCCGACTCACCGATTCGCGATTCACCGACTTTCCGACTTCCGATCCTCCGATTCGGTGTTCTCCCAGTTGGGTACCCGTTCCTCATCCCCCTCTCCCGGCGGGAGAGGGCCGGGGTGAGGGCCGTTGCCCGCTCCAACGGCGTGACCTCCTGCGAAGCTCCGCCACCGTCACCGGACACATGGAGGTCCTCAGGATTTCTCGGCGGAAGATCCGCCCGCCGCCGGCTCCGCCTCCCGTCCGAGGCACGCGGCGGCCTCGGTGCTGAGAGGAAAGCCTGGCCGCCGCTCGTCGTTCGGTCGCAGACGCAGACAGGCGATCGCTCCAGTCTGGTGTGCTCCCTCTCTCACATGGCCTCGTCCCGGAGGCTCCGCCGGCCGCGGGCTCCAGCCAGGCTCGATGGGCCTGGAATGAGAGCATCGTCACGATGGGGAGCGGAAAGCAACCTCCTCGTCCCGCCGCAGCTCGGCTACGGGGAGTGCGGGTGTCCGCCCGGCTCGTCGATTGGAGTTGCGCGCCTGACTTCGGCTGCGCGCTCGCCCTACAACACGGAGGTCGTGACGCTCACCGTCTCGCAGAGGCCGGGATATCGCGTCACCAGACCGGACTCATGGACTTCGAGGTCCGCGATGAAGCGGCCACCCGCGCTCTCGTAGCGGTATGTGCTTCGGCCTGTGCGGCGGTACACCTGCTCGAGCACCTCGAGCTGGAAGTCCGGGAACCGCAGCACGCGGCGTGTACGGGCGCTTCGGCGCCGATCGCGAGGTCGAGCCGGCGAATGGCGAATGGCAAGGAGATTCGTGGACGGGCTGAAGTGGAGATCCACGTCGAGGCAGCCGTTCACGCCGTCGCAGGGCGCTCCGTTCAGCCGCCAACGCCGTTCGTGGTCGGCGGCGATCGCGACATCCACGACCCGGTCGCCGATCCACCCGGATACTCGCGTCGAGAGCGTGGCCCATGTCGTATCGCAGGCGACGAGATAGTCGGGGCGGCACGGCCGTCCGTCATGTTCAAAGACAGCGGACCCCTCGAGGCTCGGCCCGCCCTCGCCGGTCACGACCCGAGCTGCCTCATGCCCGGCCCGGTCGAGGCGGCGCCACAGGATGGAGGAAGCCGGAGTGCCCGTCATTGGCGATCTTCTCGGATCATTGTCCACATTCGCTCGGGGGACTTCATTTGTCTTCGCGAAGCTGGGCGGACGGATCGATACGACGGACAACGACTCCGCCGTCCGCGGTGGGAAAGAGTCTTCCTGGAATGCCTTCGACGCGGATTAGCGGAGCGAGCCGGGCGTCCGCGGGCGCGACGAACCACGCCGCCGTCGGTGAGTGTCCGGAAGCCCTCAAGCCCGATGCGTTGTAGCCGACGTCCAGAATCGCCCGATGCTGCGGACCAGGGCAGCAGAGCCAGTCCGGGCCGTTCACGTAGTAGCCGAGGCAGAGTTGCGTGTACGCGCCCGCGCCGAGGATGGGTTGGTCGGGCGGCTGCGCCCGCAGGAAGCGCGCGACCGGTCGCCAGTCCGGTCGGCCTCGCTGGAAGTAGGAGGCGAGAGCGCGCCCGTCCCAGTAAAGAACGAGCGCGAGAGCCGCTACGGCGAGGCAGAAGTCCAGCGGCCGCTCGGAGAGACGGCTGGTCCTGAGTGACCGGCCTTCTGCGACAGGGGTCGATCCGAACGGACGCCATTCTGCGAGACGGCTTCCTTTGAACGGACGCCATTCTGCGAGACGGCTTCCTTTGAACGGCCGCCGTTCTGCGAGACGGCTTCCTTTGGACGGCCGCCGTTCTGCGAGACGGCTTCCTTTAGCCGGCCGCCATTCTGCGAGACGGCCTAGAGGCAAGGCCGCCAGCGCGGTGAGTGCGACACCGGCGGGGATGAAGTGGAAGATCGAGTCGTAGACGCCATGGCGCTCTTCCAGGATCTCGATGGCGGCCGTTCCCACGACTCCCCAGACGACCAGGAAGCGCAGGCGGTACGTCGTCCCCGCGAGCCAGGCGCCGACCAGAACGAGCGCGATGAAGACGGCGCCCGCGACGCCGAGCGGGTACCAGTCATGAAATCCGAATCCGAAGTACGACAGGATGCGCGCGACGCGTACGACGGAAAACACCGGGGTTGCCGCGATGGCCGGTGCCCGCATGGACCGCCACACGAGCGGCAGCCAGGGTGAGTAGGCGACGGCGCTCGCGGCAGCGAGAGCGGGGCTCCAGAAAATCAGCCGGCGAGCGGCGAGCCGCCGTCGCGGATCCGCGGTTGCGGCGTCTTCCAGGATCAGCGTCGCGCCCGCGATCAGCAGTATCAG
>JBBSEW010000015.1:0-64143 GCA_038239305.1 Thermoanaerobaculia bacterium
AACACCTGACATTCGTCCGCATCTCCGCGATGTTTCCGATTACCATCCGTCTTCGCCCGTCCGACGCCGCCGCCAACCTTCTTTTCGCCTCCTGCAATCCGGCACTCGCCTCTCCAGGAAACGGAAGGGTCCCCGCGAGCCCCTCGGGCGCGAAGTCCGGGAAGGCCTCCGATTCCGCCGACCCATCGGCGCCGCCGAAGTTGCGCCTGCCGGCCGGAGCCGCGCCGACGCGCTATTCCGTGGACTGGACCATCGACCCCTCCCGGGAGACGTTCGAGGGAGTCGTCGAGATCGACCTGACGTTCGATCGCGCCACGCCGGTGCTCTGGCTGAATGCGAAAGAGCTCACCATCCACGACGCCGTTCTCCTGCAGAACGGCAAGCCGGCGAAGGCCCGCGTGCTCGCGGGCGGGGCGGACTTCGCGGGGTTCGCGTTCGATCCGCCGGCGGCTGCCGGAACGGGCCGCCTGCGGATCTCCTATCTCGCCCGGATCAATCCGACGGACACGACGGGAGTGTTCCGCCAGAAGGTCGGGGACGACTGGTACGTCTATACGCAGTTCGAATCGATCGACGCCCGGCGGGCGTTTCCGTGCTTCGACGAGCCGTCGTACAAGGTTCCCTGGCAGATGACGCTTCGCATTCCCCGGGGCCTCATGGCCGTGTCGAACACGCCGGTGGAACGCGAGGCGGACGGCGGGGAGAACACCCGCGTCGTGACCTTCCGGACGACCCGGCCTCTCCCCTCGTATCTCGTGGCCGTCGGCGTCGGTCCGTTCGATGCGGTGGACGCGGGGCGGGGGGGCCAGAATTCCGTTCCTCTGCGGATCATCGTGCCGCGGGGCCGCGGCGCCGACGCCAGCTATGCGGCGGAGATCCAGAAGCCGGCGCTCGAGAGGCTCGAAGCGTACTTCGGCATGCCCTATCCCTACGAAAAGCTCGACAACCTCATCATCCCGCAGACCGTCCGCTTCGGCGCGATGGAGAACGCGGGCCTCATCACGTGGAACGAAGGCATCGCCCTCGCGAAGCCAAAGGACCAGACGTCCGGCTTCAAGCGCCAGTTCGCCAGCATCTGCCTGCACGAGACTGCGCACCAGTGGTTCGGCGACTCCGTCACGCTGGCGTTCTGGGACGACACGTGGCTGAACGAGTCGTTCGCGACGTGGATGGCCGCGAAGCTGCTTCGCGATTGGAAGCCCGAGTGGAATCGGGACGTCGTCGACGTGGCCGACCGCTCCGACACTCTCGAGCGCGACACTCTCAAGACGGCTCGGCAGATCCGCCAGCCGATTCTCTCGAACGGAGACATCGACAACGCCTTCGACGACATCAGCTATGGCAAAGGCGGTGCTGTGCTCGCGATGTTCGAGAGCTGGATCGGGCCGGACAAGTTTCAGGCCGGGATCCGCGAGTATCTGAAGGCGCACGAATGGAAGAACGCGACCTCCGCGGATTTCCTGTTTTCCCTCGAGAAGGCGAGCAGCCCGGGCGTGGCGGCGGCGTTCTCGACCTTTCTCGATCAGCCCGGATTTCCCCTCATCCACGCCGAAATGAAGTGCTCGCCTTCTTCGCCGCCGCGCCTCGTTCTCCATCAGAAGCGGCTGCTGCCGAAGGGGACGGACTCGAAGGCGATATGGCGCGTCCCCGTATGCGCGCGCTGGGGAGGCGCCTCGTCCGGCGAAGGGCATGCCTGCACTCTGCTGACGGCAGCCGTGGGGGATCTGCCGCTGGCGGGCGCGACGTCCTGCCCGGACTGGGTCCTCGCCAACGCCGGGGAAGTCGGCTACTTCCGCGTCGCGTACGCCGGCGACCAGATGAAAAAGCTTCTCCAGGACGGCGGCGCGAAGCTGACGCTCGCGGAGCGCGTCGGACTGATCGGCGACGTGCAGGCGCTCGCTTCTCTGGGAGAGCTCCCGATGGATCAGGCGCTCGCCCTGGTGTCCGAGTTCGCGAAGGATCCCAGCCGGCCGATCACGACAGCGCTGGCGGAGATCCTCGAGCCGATCGACAACCATCTCGTGGCGGATGACGCGCGTCCCCGGTTCGAAGCGTTCGTTCGCAACGCGTTCGGGGCTCGCGCGCGCGCCGTCGGCTGGTCCCCCGTCGCCGGGGAATCCGAGGAGAGCGAGCTTCTCCGTCCCGTTCTCCTCCGGCTGGCGCTGATGGGAAAGGATCCCGACGCGATCCGCGAGGGAGCGGCGATGGGTCGGAAGTGGCTCGACGACCGGAACGCGGTGAGCCCGGTCGTCTCGCAGACGGCTCTGGTTGCGGCGGCGCTCGAGGGCGACCCCGCGGTCTTCGATCGCATGGTGGCCGAGCTGCACGCCCCGAAGACCGAACGGCGCGATCGCGCGCGTCTTTACACGGCGCTCGGTCTCTTCTCGGACCCGGCACTCGAACAACGGGCGCTCGCCCTCACGCTCGACCCGGCGCTCGACTCGCGGGAGTCGATCGGCCTGTTCCGGACTTCGATCGGATATTCGCTGACCCGGGACAGGGCGTGGGATTTCTTCAAGGCGAACTACGACGCTCTCGTCGCGCGTCTCCCGCGCGAGTTCAGGCCGGTGCTGCCCCGGATCGGGGGCGTGTTCTGCGACGGAGCGCACCGCGACGACGTGCGCGCCTTCTTCGAGCCCCGCATCTCGGCGATCGAGGGCGGAGCTCGCCCGCTCGCGCAGGCCCTCGAAACCATCGCGCAGTGCCAGTCGCTCGCGCCGGCGGAAAAGGACAGCATCGCGCGGTTTTTGTCGTCTCGATAAGAGGCGCCGGGAGGGACGCGGTGAGAACCTCGGTGCGAGGCGCGGTAAGAGGCGCGGTAAGAGGCGCGGTAAGAGGCGCGGTAAGACACGCGGCGAGAATCGGGCCGCCCGGTTCCCTGAAGGTTCCTTCGGGCCGCCGCTTCCCGGGAGGGATCGGGGATTGAGCGCCGACATCGCGTCGCCCCGGTTCCTCGTCGACGGCCCCGAGGATGCTCCGCACGTGGTCATGCTCGCGCACGGGGCGGGGGCGCCGATGGACTCTTCCTTCATGAACGACTTCGCCCGCGGTCTCGCTGCCGAAGGCGTCCGCGTCGTGCGTTTCGAGTTCCCCTACATGCGGGTGCGGCGGGGAGGCGGAAAGGGGAGCGCCCCGGACCGCGAGCCCGTCCTGCGGAATTCCTGGAAGGAGGCGATCGCGGCGCACGGCGGCGGCCCGCGCCTCGTGATCGGGGGAAAGTCGCTCGGTGGCCGGATCGCGAGCCTCGTGGCCGACGAAACCGGCGCCCGCGGCCTCCTGTGCCTCGGATACCCGTTCCATCCTCCCGGCCAGCCCGATCGCCTGCGCACGCGTCATCTGGCGGCTCTCGCGACCCCGGCGCTCATCCTTCAGGGAACCCGGGACCCGTTTGGGGGTCGGGAGGACGTTGCCGGATACGCCCTCGCTTCCTCGATCCGCGTCGCGTGGCTCGAAGACGGGGACCACTCCTGGAAACCGCGCGTCCGCTCCGGCCAGACGCTGGAGGGCCACATGGCCTCCGCCATCCGCGAGGCCGCGCAATTCGTGCGATCTCTTCCTCCGCCCGGGTCTTAGAATCGCGTCATGGCACGTATAAAAAAGACGGACGAGGAATGGCGCGCGCAGTTGACGCCCGAGCAATATCGCGTAACGCGGGAGAAGGGCACCGAGCGCCCCTTTACCGGCGAGTACGACAAGGCCAAGACGAAGGGGACCTACCGCTGCGTCGGTTGTGGGAATGCTCTCTTCCGGTCGGAGGAGAAGTTCGACTCCGGCACCGGCTGGCCGAGCTTCTGCGCGCCCGCGGCTCCCGAGGCCGTGGCGGAGAAGGACGACCGGGGTCTCTTCATGAAGCGCACGGAGGTTCTGTGCGCGGACTGTGACGCCCATCTCGGCCATGTCTTTCCGGACGGGCCGCAACCAACCGGCCAGCGATACTGCATGAACTCGGCTGCGCTGAAGCTCGAGCCCGATCCCGAGTGATTCCGCGGAATCGTCCGAGCCGGACGAACCAGCCGTCCGACCGACGCGTGACGATCCGTGCGAACCGGCGTGAGCTCGGATCCCGGCGCCCGCCGCGATAAGCTGGCTTCATGGCCCGGGGGTGGGGGAAGAGCGAGGAAGATCTGGGCGCCGACCGGGAGCACGCAAGGGAAGCCGCCCGGGCTCCCGGCGGTTCCCGCGGCGACGCGAGGCGTTCGACCGAGGCGCGCTCGATTCGCATGTCGCTCGCGCGGATCGCGGATCAGCTCGCGCGGACGGAAAACTCCCCGCGCCGGGAGGCTCTCGAAACCGCCCGCCGGGAGCTCGAGGCGCGCCTCAGCGCGCTCGATCTTCCGGACGGCGGGGATGAGTCTTGAAGATCGCCACCTGGAACGTCAACGGGATCCGGGCGCGGGAGGCGCAGTTTCGCGAATGGGTCGACACGGAGCGGCCGGACGTGGTCTGCCTCCAGGAGATCAAGGCGGCGAGCGCGCAGGTTCCCGCCGCTCTCTGCGAGATGGACGGGTACTGGTGTTACTGGCACGGGGCCGGGGGCTACTCCGGCGTCGGGCTTCACGTATCGCGGGCGACGTTTCCGGAGAAGCCCGAGTTCCTCCATCCCGACTTCGACCACGAGACGCGGATCGTCACGGCCCGGCTGCCTGGCGTGACCGTCGCATCGATCTATGTGCCGAACGGGGGGAAGGATTACCCCACGAAGATCCGGTTTTTGGAAGCGATGGCCGCCTATGCCGCCGCCGCCCGCGAAAAGGGGGACACGATCGTGTTGTGCGGGGACCTGAACGTCGCCCGGACGGATCGGGACGTTCATCCTCGCGAGCGAAAACCGAACCTGATCGGGCAGCGGCCCGAGGAGCGAGACCTCCTCGAGAAGATCATCGGGAACGGTCTCGTGGACGTCGGTCGCGCGCTCGATCCCGACAACGAAGGCCTTTTCACGTGGTGGGCGCCGTGGCGAAACATGAAGCAGCGCAATATCGGCTGGAGGCTCGACTACCTTCTCGCGAGCGAATCGCTCGCGTCCCGCGCCTCGGAGTGCGTCGTCCGGAAGGACGTGGGGACGAGCGATCACGCGCCCGTCGTGGCGACTTTCGAACCCTGAGAGCCGTATTCCCCGTCCGCCCCTTTCATTCGCCTTTCCGATCCCGATAGAATCGCCCCATCCCGTTCGTTCCCGTTTGGCGTTTTCCGTCTCACGCTCCCGGAGCTTCTCTATCGCGACACGGAGGCCAGCATGACCGGCTTCTCCTCGATCGATCGGCGCCGTTTCCTGGGATTCGCCGCCCTGGCCGCGGTCGCGCCGGGAAGGCTCATCGCCGCGGCCGCGGACGGGATTCCCCCCGGCCGGCGCCGGATGATCCAGCGCAACGGCTACGCGATCGATGCGGAGACGCCGCTCGATGCCCTGATGACCTATCTCACGCCGAACGATCTGTTCTTCGTCCGACACCATTGGAATCCCCAGTACGCGGCGCACCGGGGCTGGGGGCTCGTCGTGGACGGCGAGGTGGAGCGGCCGCTGCGCCTGACTGTGGAAGATCTGCGCCGGATGCCGCGCGCCTCGGCGACCTGCGTCCTCCAGTGCGCGGGCAACGGCCGGGCGCTCTTTTCTCCGGGCATCGCGGGCGTTCAGTGGCAGTACGGCGCGGTGGGAAACGCGAAGTGGACCGGCGTGCGCGTCCGTGACGTTCTCGAGCGGGCCGGACTGAAGGCGACCGCGAAGCATCTCCATACGTTCGGAAGCGATAAGCCTCCGCTCAAGGTTCCGCCGTTCTGGCGGAGCGTCGAGCTCGAGAAGATTCTCGCGGACGGGATCATCGCGGACGAGATGAACGGGGAACCCCTGCCTTCTGTTCACGGCGGTCCGGCGCGCCTCGTCGTGCCCGGCTGGGCGGGAGACCACTGGATGAAGTGGCTCGAGCGGATCTCGCCTCAGCCCGAGGCGCAGAAGGGCTTTTACATGGAAACGGCCTATCGCTACCCGAAGGCGCCTGGCGCCCCTGGCGTGGCTATTCCGGTGGCCGAGACGCAGCCCGTGACCGAGATCTTCGTGAAGTCGACGATCACCGATGCTCCGGCACGGGCACGCGCGGGGGCGGCGGCGGTGGTGCGCGGTTTCGCGTTTTCCGGCGCTCCGGACGTCGCGCGCGTCGAGATCAGCGAGGACGAAGGCGCCACCTGGAAACCCGCCGAGCTCGACCCGCAGCACGACCCGTGGGCGTGGAGGCTGTGGTCGTACCGGTGGATTCCCGCGGTGCCGGGAAAGGCGACCCTGTGGGCGAGGGCCACCGACAGCCGCGGCGCGGTTCAGCCGAAGGACGGTGTCTGGAATCCGAGCGGGTACCTCCATAACGGATGGCACTCGGCGGCCGTGGAGGTGGAAGCGTGAGACGCCGAAGCCTGACGAGGATCAGGATTCTCGCGCTGATTCTGGTCGCCGGTCTTCTCGCCGCTCCGCGGAATTCCTCGGCCGCGCCGCGCAAGAAGAAGCCGGCGAAGGCGAAAGTGGCTCTGGTCAATTTCGATGCCCATCTCCCCGTCCTGGGAACGAAGCTCGCGGAATTTCCGGCCGGCCCCGGCAAGGCTCTGGCGGATGCGGGCTGCGTGTTCTGCCACTCCGCCGACATGGTCGTGCAGCAGCGCCTGACGGAGAAACAGTGGACGGCGGAGATCACGAAAATGACGGGATGGGGCGCCGACGTGCCGGTAGACAAGCGCGACGAGCTCATCGCGTACCTGGTGAAAAATTTTGGAACGGACGGCCCACGCTACGAGCCGGTCGTGGCGCGACCCGTCGGGCGCTGACGGCGAACAGCCGGCCGCCAGCAGGAGAAAACTTTTCAGGAGGATTCGATGGCCCACCCGTTTTTCGGACTCTTCGGATGCCTGTGGTTCGTAGTCGTCATCGTCGCGGTGGGTTACCCCGCGTGGAAGATCGCGGAGAAGCTCGGTTACGCCGGCCCGATGAGCCTGCTCATGTACATCCCGATCGTCAACCTGATCGTTCTCTGGTACCTCGCGCTGAACGAGTGGCCGATCGAGCTCGAGCTGCGACGCTGGCGCGGGTCCGTCCCGCCCGTTCCCGGGATCGCGCCGCCGCCGCCGCCCATCGGAGGCTGATCGGATTCCGTCGCCACCGGATCAGGCACCGGGCCTGATCCGGCGCCGGCGCTCGATCACGCACGCCCCGGGATCACGCCCGGCCCGATCACGCCCGCCCCGGATCACGCCCGGCCATAGACCGGGATGTGTGCCCCGCTGATGATCCGCGAATCGGGGCCCGCCAGGAACAGCACGACCCGCGCGATGTCGTCGGGAGCGACCCACTTCGAGGAGTCCGCGCCGGGCATCGCCGCCCGGTTCGCGGGCGTGTCGATCGTCGACGGGAGGATCGCGTTCACCGTGATCCGGGCGTCCGAGAGCTCGGCCGCCATCGCCTCGGTGAGCTGAAGGACCGCGCGTTTCGCGGCCGCGTACGCCGCGAGGTTGGCGCCGGATTGAGTCGCGGGACGGCTCGAGACCTGGACGATCGACCCGCCGCCGTTCCGGATCATCTCCGGGACCGCTGCGCGCGACGCGAGCACGGCCGTCTTGAGGTTGACGTCGAGCTGTCCTTGCCACACGGACCACGCGGTCTCGTGGACGGGAGTGCCGCCCGCGAAGCTGCCGGCGGCGTTCACGAGGATGTCCAGCCGTTCCCGTCCGGCCGCGCGGACGTATTCGCCGACGGCAGTCTCGTCCGTCAGGTCGAGAGTTCCACCGGAGAGCCGCTCGCGTTCCGAGGCCGGGATCGAGGCGATGAGCGCGTCGAACTCGGCCTCCCGCCGGTAAGGCACGGAGACGCGAGCGCCCGCGCCGAGCAGCGCTCGCACGACCGCGGAGCCGAGCGCGCCCGCGCCGCCCGTGACGATGGCGGTCTTGCCGGAAAACATCTCCGGCGCGCTCACGGCGCGCAGTCCTTCTGCATCACGCCGCTGTCGAGGACGTCCTGCCAGAGCCGCGTCCACGTGCTCCAGTCGTGACCTCCCTTTTCCGTGAACATCCGGCCCGCGGGCAGGACGTCGCCGAGGAGCCGGTCCGCGGGGGCGAGGTCGTCTGTCGTGCCGAGGCCCAGGTAGATCGGGGGACGGGAGGATCCCTCGGCCGCGTAGCGTTTCAGCCAGCCCCAGAGCTCGCGTTCGTAGTCCGCGACGGGGCGCGGGGCGCCCATCTCGTACGAGTGCAGCCCTCCCGCCGCGGCGACACGGCGAGGCTCCTCGTCGCCGAGGTAGGGAGCGAGTGCCACCACGCCGCGGGCTCCCTCCGGATGCTCGCGGGCGTAGAGAATTCCGCCGAGCCCGCCCATCGATATTCCGACGATCCACACCCGGTCCACCCCGCGCGCGAGAGCCGGAGCGACGACGTCCTCGTGGAGACGGCTCGAGATCGTCTGAGCGCGGTAGTAGCCCATGTGTGCGTCCACTTCGACATAGTCGGCGGCGAGGCCGGCGCGACGGGCCATCTCGGGAAAGTGGTGGCGGTCGTAGTCGCCGAGGATGTCCCGCCGTCCCGGCAGAAGCAGGACGAGGCAGCGGCCCGGTCCGCCGGCGCCCGGCCCGAGCGGCTTCGTCACCATGGGAGTGCCCGGCGGCCGCACGCGGAGGCAGGCCGTGGACAGCGAAGCGAGGGCAAGCAGCAGGAAAGTGTTCCGGCCGGCGGAAGAGCGAAAGGAGAGCATCCAGGCAATTGTACCGGCCCGCTCGTTCTCTCGCCTCCCGCGGCCGCCGCCGATGATTCCGCGCGATGAACGATCCACCTCCGATGCGCTAGCATCCTTCCCGTGGAATACGTCCGTCTCGGCGCGAGCGGTCTCCGGGTATCGCGCCTCTGCCTTGGGACGATGACCTACGGCTCCTCGAAATGGCGGCCGTGGGTTCTCGACGAAGAGGAGAGCCGCCCCTTCTTCCGCCAGGCCCTCGAAGCCGGCATCAACTTTTTCGATACGGCCGACATGTATTCGGACGGCGCGAGCGAGGAGGTCGTCGGGAGGGCGCTGCGGGACTTCGCGCGTCGCGGAGAAGTGGTCGTCGCCACGAAAGTGTTCAACCCGATGGGCGCGGGTCCCAACGATCGCGGCCTCTCGCGCAAGCACATCCTCGACGCCATCGACGCGTCGCTGCGCCGGTTGGGCATGGACTACGTCGATCTCTATCAGCTCCACCGTTTCGATCCGGAGACTCCGATCGAGGAGACCCTCCGCGCTCTCGACGATCTCGTCCGCTCCGGAAAGGTTCGCTACGTCGGCGCGTCGAGCACGGACGCCTGGCGTTTCGCCCGGGCGCTCGAGCGCGCGGACCGGAACGGATGGACCCGCTTCGTCTCGATGCAGAACCACTACAACCTCGTCTACCGCGAGGAGGAACGCGAAATGCTTCCCCTCTGCCGCTCGGAAGGCATCGGGGTGATTCCGTGGAGCCCGCTCGCCCGAGGCCTGCTGGCGGGCACGCGCCGGAACGTGCCGGAGGGCGAATCGCTCCGGGCGCGGACGGACGAATACGCCGGCAAGTTGTACGACGCCGCGGATTTCGATGTCGTGGACCGGGTCGTGGCGCTGGCCGCCGAGAAAGGCGTGACCTCCGCCCAGGTTTCGCTCGCGTGGCTCCTGGGCCAGCCGGGCGTGACGGCACCGATCATCGGGGCGAGCAAGCCCCGCCACCTCGCGGAAGCGATCGGCGCCCTGGGCGTGTCGCTCTCGGAGCCCGAGCGCCGCCGCCTCGAGGAGCCCTATCGGCCCCACGCGGTGCGCGGGCACTGACGCCCGTCGCGGAGGATCCGTTATGGCCGGAACTTCCTCCTGGCCCGAGCGTAGAAGGGCACAGGAGGACCTCCATGATCGACTTCGCGAAGGTTCCTGTTCTTGCCATGGCCGGGGTCCTGTCCGCCGGGCTCGCCGCGGCGGCGCCGTCCACGCCCGCGGGACGCGGCGAAAGCCGTAAGGAAGTCCGCAGGACGCTTCCGCTCGAAGCCCATGGGCGGCTCGAGATCTCGACATACAAGGGCTCCGTCGAAGTCAGCGTGTGGGACCGGCCCGAGGCCGAGATCGCGGCCACCGTCGAGGCCGACGGATTCGACTCCGACTCGGAAAGCCGGGTGGCGGACACGGAGATTCGGATCGAAGGCGGCGGATCGAGCGTCCGCGTGAAGTCCGACTATGACCGCATCCAGAACCATCATCTCTTCTCCTGGTCCAGCAACAACGGCCCGCTTCCCTTCGTCCGGTACCGGATCCGGATGCCGGCGACAGCCCGTCTGGCGATCGAAGACTACAAGTCCGACACGCGAGTTTCGGGGCTCCGGGCCGATCTCAAGCTCCACACGTACAAGGGCACCGGCCGGATCGACGGGCTCGACGGCGCCGCGGACGTCGACACCTACAAGGGCGAGATCGCCCTGTCGTTCTCGCGATACTCCCGGGCGAGCCGCCTCGAGACGTACAAAGGGCGATTCGAGGTGACATTGCCGCGCGACAGCCGCTTCGAGCTCGACGCGGAAGGCGGGCGGCGCGGGGAAATCGACTCCGATTTCGCGGTGGCGAGCCATCGTTCGTCACGGCGCGGGAACGAGAGCGAGAGCGCGAGGGGATCCGTCAACGGTGGGGGTCCGTCCCTGCGCTTCGAGTCCACGCGCGGCAGTCTCCGCCTGCGCGGGGTCTGAACCCTACAGGTGTTGCGCGAAAGCCACGGGAGACAGCGACTCCCCGTTCCCGGATCGCTGATCGCCGATGACGGATAACCGATACGGATCACTGACAACGAGGGGCTGACAGCTTAAGCTGTGGCCCTTCATGATCGACCTGGAGCAGATTCGCGAGGCAGCGGCCCGGATCGCCGGTCGGGTGCATCGCACGCCGCTTCTGCGCTCGGAGAGCCTCGGCGAGCGGATCGGCGCCTCCCTCTACCTGAAGTGCGAAAGCTTTCAGAAGACCGGCTCGTTCAAGCCGCGCGGAGCACTCAACAAGATCCTCTCCCTCTCCGAGGCAGAGCGCGCTTGCGGCCTCGTCACGGTTTCGGCGGGAAACCACGCGCAGGCCGTTGCCTGGGCGGCGCGCCAGGCCGGCGCTTCTGCGGTCGTCGTGATGCCGACGGACGCGCCGCGCGCGAAGATCGACGCCGTCCGGGGATACGGCGCCGAGATCGTTCTCCACGACGACCGGCCGACGCTGTTCGACCGTCTGAACGCCGTCCGGGAAGAGCGCGGGCTCACCTTCATTCATCCGTTCGATGATCCGGTGATCGTCGCCGGCGCCGGGACGGCGGGCCTCGAGATCCTGGAGGACCTCCCGGATGCCGACGTGGTCGTCGTGCCGGTGGGCGGAGGCGGTCTTCTGGCCGGCGTCGCGTCCGCCGTCAAGGCTCTCCGCCCGCAGGTGCGGGTCGTCGGGGTCGAGCTCGAGGCCGGGCCCGGCCTGACACCGGCGCTCGCGGCGGGGAAGCCCGTTCCGGTGAAGCGCTCGCCGACTCTCGCCGACGGCATGACGCCGCCTTTCGTGGGAGCTCTGAACCTCCAGATCGCGATGCAAGCCGTCGACGAGATCGTCCTCGTGTCGGAAGCGGCGATCCGGGACGCGATGGCGCTCCTGATCACGCGGGCGAAGCTCTGGGTCGAGGGCTCCGGAGCCGCGGCGACGGGTGCGCTCCTCGAGGGCCGCGTGCGGGGCATCGCCGGGCGGCGAGTCGTCGCGCTGGTTTCGGGCGGGAATGCGGATCTCGCGGCCCTCACGGGTTTCTTTTGACGAAGCGCGCGTGACGGACGGATCGACGATCTCTCCGGACGAGACGGCCGTCGCGGCGGCGAACCTCGGCTTCTATCGGGCCCTCGAAGCGCGAAGCCTGTCGGGCATGGACGTCGTCTGGTCGCACTCGGACCAGACAGCCTGCGTGCATCCCGGCTGGCACCGGCTCGACGGGTGGGACGAGATCCGCCGCTCGTTCGCCAACATCTTCGCGAGCTCGCGCCCCTGGACCGTGTCGTGCGAGGACGTCCGCGTCGTGGCGATGGGTGACACGGCGTGGGTCTCGTGCGTCGAGGTGATCCGCCCTTTCGGATCCGATCGCTCGGACGCCGCCGCGCGGATGCAGTCGACCAATATCTTCATCCTCGAGAGCGGAGAGTGGAAGCTCCTGCACCACCACGCTTCCGCCTCGCCCGACGACCCGGAAGGCGACGAAGACGAGACGGTGAATTAGCGAATACCCGGCCGCCGAGAGCCGAGAGCCGAGAGCCGAGAGCTGAGAGCCGAGAGCTGTCCGCCGACGGCCGTTCCGCTCACTTCTCCGGCGCCGCCCTCTGGTAGAACGCGGCGACATCCGCCGTCAGCTTTAGGAGTGACGGCTTGTGGATGTACATCATGTGCCGGGCGTCGTAGTGCTCGAGCGTCACGTTCTTGCGCAGCGCCGGATCGAGCTGGAGATGATCGACGGTGTACTCCGCCGCGAAAAACGGCGTCGCGAAATCGTAGTACCCGGCTCCGACGAACACTTTGAGCGACTGGTTCTGCGTCATCGCGGAGCGGAGCGTCTCGGCGACGTTCAGATACCGGTTCTGCGCGTTGCCGTAATGCCAGGGCGCGACGCGGCCCGTCAGGAGCTCGTAGGGGAGGTCGTTTTCGTAGTGGAGCTCCGATCGAAGATAGTCGTTGACGACGGCGCCGAACGGACCTCGGATCGCCGCCATGCTCGGGTCGTACTCGCTTTCTTCGCCACCGGAGTCCCGATCGATGCCCTGGAACCGGCTGTCGAGCCGGCCCACCGTTCGCTGCTCTCCGCGAAGAAGCTCCTTCGAGAAGCGCGCGAGCGTCACCCGGAGATCGTTCTGCTCGACGAACGCGGAAGAGAGCCCGGTCAGGCGGGCGAGCTTTTGCGCGACGTTCTTGCGCTCCCCGTCCGACAGCTTCGCACCCTTCATCAGAGCGACCGTGTACTCCGCCGCCGCAAACTGCTTCGACTCCTCGACCGCCTTGCGAAAGTCCGCCTGGAGGTCGGGCGCGAGACGCTTGTAGTACCAGGCGGTGGTCGTGTACGTCGGGAGAAACGTGATGAAAGGCAGGTCATTTCCGACGTTGAAGTCCGCCGTCGCGAAATTCAGGATCGTCGATATGAGGACGAGTCCATTCAGATACATGCCGTGCCGTTCCTGCAGATACTCGGAGAGTCCCGCCGCCCGCGTCGTGCCATAGCTCTCTCCCGCCAGGTACTTGGGCGAAGACCATCGGCCGTTGCGGGTCGTCCAGAGCCGGATGAAATCGCCGACCCACCGGACATCCTCCTCGACGCCGTGAAATTGCTCCGGTTTTTCGCCGGACGCGGGCCGGCTGAAACCGGTCGTGACAGGGTCGATGAAGACGAGGTCCGAGAAGGCGAGCCAGCTCGACTCGTTGTCGACGAGGCGGTACGGCGGCGGGAGCGGCTGGCCGTCGTCCGCCATGAGGACGCGCTTCGGTCCGACGGCCCCCATGTGAAGCCACACGGAGGCGGAACCCGGCCCGCCGTTGAACGTGTACGTGATCGGCCGCCTCGCGGAGCCTCCATCCTTCGAGTAGGAAACGTAGAAGATGTTGGCCTTCAGTTTCCCGGTTTCGTCCTTCATCGGCATGTATCCCGCCGTGGCGGTATAGCGGAACGGCTTTCCGTCCAGCAGGATCTCGTGATGCGTGACGGAGGGTTTCTCTTCGCGCGCCGGCTTGTCCGGTTGATCCGGTTTTGCCTCCACCGTCTTGCGGTCCTTGTCCTCCGCGGGGCGGGCATCGTCGGACGCCCGCGCCTCCCGGGCCTCGGCCTCGGTGCGGGGCCGATCGGACTGCGCTCTCGCGCCGTCGCTTCCGAGAGCCGCGCATCCGAGCAAGCCGAGTACGCCGAGCACCCGTCGAAGCGCCATGGGATCCTCCTTTCGCCGAGCCGAAGCGGCGCGAATTATACGGTCGCGCGGGCGGCCGAATTGGCGCGTTTCGGCACACGCAACGGGGTCCGCAGTTTCCCTGTTGCCCGCGCACCGCTAGAATCTCTGGCCGCGGAATCGGCCGCCGGGGATCGAGCAGGAGGATGTGTGAAGACCGTCGTTCGGATCGTGGGTGTCATCGGAGCCGTCTGTCTCCTGGCGGCCGCATCGGGCCTCGCGTACCTCGCACTCCGCAAGCCCGACATGAGACCGGCCTCCTCCGAGAAAATCGAGGCGACGCCAGCCCGGCTCGCGCGGGGCGAGTACCTCGCGCGTCACGTCGCAGGATGCCTCGATTGCCACTCCGACGGGCACTTCGATCGGTTCTCCGTGCCCGCGAAGGCCGGAACCCTCGGACAGGGAGGATTCGCTTTCGACGCGAAGCTCGGCGTTCCCGGCGTGGTGCAGGCGCAGAACATCACGTCGGATCCGGAAACCGGCCTCGGGAACTGGACGGACGGGGAAATCCTGCGCGCGATTCGCGAGGGGGTGGACCGGCACGGCGTCGCCCTTTTTCCGCAAATGCCGTATCCCTCGTTCCGGACGATGAGCGACGAGGACGCGCGCTCCGTGGTGACCTATGTGCGCACGCTGCCGGCCATCCGGAACTCCGTGGCGCCGCGGCGTCTCGACTTCCCGGTGAACCTCCTCATCAAGGGAGCCCCAAAGCCGGTCTCGGGCCCCGTCGCCGCGCCGCCTCGATCCGACTCGGTCGCCTACGGCGGATATCTGGTGACGATCGCCGGCTGCCGCGAATGCCACACGGCCCATGACGACCACGGCGCCCGGATCCCCGGAGCGGATTTCGCGGGCGGCTGGGAGATGCGCGGACCCTGGGGACGCAACGTGACGGCGAACATCACGCCGGATCCGGGAACCTGGATGGGACATGCGACCCGTCAGGATTTTCTCGGCCGCTTTCATGCGTTCGCTGCGATCGATCCGGAGAACGCGCCGGTCGCGCCGAAGGGCCGCAACACCGTGATGCCCTGGATCGCGTTCGCCGGCATGACCGACGCGGATCTTTCCGCGATCTACGACTATCTCAAGACCGTTCCGCCGAAGGTCCGCGCGGTCGAGTCCTTTCCCGACGCTCCGCAACCCCGGAGTTTTCCCGCCCCGACGCTCTGAGAGTTCCGTTGCCGGGACGGGAAGGAGAATCCACGGACACTTCCGACCGAAAAGGCGGGACCGAAGACGAAGGGGACGAGCCGGCAACCCCCCCTTTCCCCCGGAGCCTCTGCCACGCCTGCGCCGCGCCGCCGAAGTACGTCCGCACGACGCGCTCCGTGTTCATCTTCTGCCCGCTCTTTCGCCGCTATCCGCCTCAGCCCGTTCTGGAGTGCTCGAAATTCGTCGCTCTCCCCGCTCCGATTCCTTGAGCGCGCTGTTCGCCGGTCCCCGTTTCGGAGTTTTCTCCGCTCGTTTCGCATGGCACTCCTCTTGCTCCTTTTTTTCGAGCGGCTGCCGCAATTTCGGGCGCCGTACCAAACGAAAAAGGGGATTCACCATGTCTCATCGAAAGCGAACGTTCGCCGTTCTGGCGGGTGCCGCCGGCGCGCTGCTTCTGGCCTCCGTCTCCATGCCGGCTCAGACCATGACCTCCGGAAAGTCAGGCTCGCCCGACTCAAAGTTCGTGATGGAAGCCGCCGGCGGCGGCATGGCGGAAGTCGCGATGGGCAAAATGGCGGCCGAAAAAGGCACCGACCCGGACGTCCAGAAGTTCGGCCAGCGGATGGTCGACGATCATTCCAAGGCGAACGACGAGCTCAAGCAGATCGCGAGCTCGAAGGGCGTCACCGTTCCTGCCGACGTTCCGGCCGCGGAAAAGGCGAAGATGGACAAGATGGCGAAGCTGACCGGCCCGGCGTTCGACAAGGCCTACATGGCCGACATGCTGGCCGACCACCGGAAGGACGTCGCGGCATTTCGCAAGGAATCGACCTCCGGCAAGGACGCGGATGTGAAGGCGTTCGCCAGCAAGACTCTTCCGACTCTCGAGGAGCACCTCAAGATGGCGGAGCAGACGAACGCCAGGGTGGCGGGAAAGTAAGTCAGGTCGAGCATCCGGCGGTCCGTTGTCATCTGTCACCTGCGGACGAACAGCGAGAGGCGAAGGACGGCGGGATATTTTCCGCCGTCCTTTTTATTTCAGATCTTCCGGAAGGCGCGGGGAGGAAAGAAGTTTCGCGAACTCTTTCCAGCGCACCTCCGGCCGGTCCGCGGTCCCGCCCCGGGATTCCACGTAGCGGCGCACCAGGTCTTTCCCCAGGTTGTAATTGATGACGTAGCTGCGGTACTGGTCGATGAACCGCACCCGCTGTTCCGCCCGCGGGCGCGCCATGAGCCCGTATTCGGCAAGCCAGTCGGCGGCCGCGGCGGCGTCGATCTTCCCATCGAGATAGCGGCGGGCGGCCTCGTTGCCGGCGTAGGAGAGCCCGTCCGCGAGCTTTCGCACCTCGGCGTAGCGCTCCGCGCGGGCCGGGTCGAGCCCCGCGATCGGGAAGAGGACGGTCTTCTCGAACTGCGTGCGTTCGTCTCCCGGAAACGCGACCTCGATCCCGAAATTGGCGCTGCCTTCAGCGATCAGGGATTGCGGCGAGAAGAGCGGGTACACGGTGAACTCGATCCAACCGCGGTCGCGAACGAGATTTTTTTCGAGCAGAAGGTTGTAGACGTGATGCCCCGGATAGCCCTCGTGGCAGGCGAGATCCACGGCCCGGTCGATGAAGATCGGAAGATCCGTATTGACCTGGATCAGGCTTCGGAAGCCGCCCTGGTACCAGTTATAGCCGCTCCAGGATTTGTTCGTGACGTATTCGACCCGAAAGCTCTCGTCGTCGGGAAGAGGGATGCGGGCCTTCGTGCGAGCGCGACCGGCCTCGATCGCCGCTCCGAATACAGCGTCGAGCTTTTCTCGCGGAATCACGAACTCCTGGCGGAAGGCCTCGTACCGTTCGCCGAGGGGACCCTCGCCCGGAAGGAGTCGGGCGAGCTGGTCTCGCAGCGCGCGGAAGTGTTCCTCGCCGTGTGTGGGAGCGACGGCGTCGTAGAGCGCGAGCGACTCCTCGTCGAACGTCCGTTTCTTCCCGGAGAGGAGCTCGGCGCGCGAAGCGAGGGCGCCGAGCTGCTTCGCGAGATAGCGGTGGCGCAGAGTCGCGAGCTCGTCGGCCGCGGGCTCGGGAATCCGCGAGAGACGGTCGAGAAGAGTCCTGGCTTCCGCGAGGATCACGGGCAGCGGCCGTTTCTCGCCGGCATCGACCTGAGTCTTCCACTCGGGCGGACCGTAATAGGCGTCGACGTAGTCGGCATCGTGGCGGCCGAGGGCCAGCACGAGCTTCACGTAGGAGTCGGCAATGCCGTTCATCGTGCCCTCCGGAATTCGCGCGGCGGGTCTGCCGGCCGCCACCGGACCCGACCGGCAGCCGAGACCCGCGATCAAACAGGACAGGACCAGCGCCCGAATGCCCGTCGCGGCGAAAAGGGGCTTCCGGATCGCCCTTCCCGTGCTCAAACCTGGGCGCGCTGGGCGGCGAAGCGCTCGCGGAGAGGCTTCAGCCGCTGCTGCGCGGATTCCGAGCCCTGAACGACCTTGTCGACGTTGACGAGCAGCCTCGCGTTGTCCTGGCGGAGGTCGGGCACGAAATGCTCGAGCTTGGCCCACACCATCAGCATCTCGCCGCTCGACTCCAGGAAGAGGTCCGCATCCAGGATGCCGTGCGCCACGAACGACGCCGCCATGTCCCAGTAGGTTGTCACCATGCGATAGGACGCGTTCTCGGGAGTTCCCACCGCGAGCCCGCGGATGTCCGCGAGGGTCTTCGGCGAGAATTTGCCGCGGAACCACTCGCGCGCCTCGCGCATGCGCGGTTCGCGCCGCAACTCGAAGAGCTCGAGGATCAGGTGCGCGTCCTGGTACGTGGCCACGGTCCGCTTGTGCATGTGCGTCCTCCGGAGGAATCGGCGCCCGGGTTCATCCGGGCCGCCGCCGTCAGGTGAGATTCGCCATTCTTTCGATCAGGTCGACGACGCGGTTCGAGTAGCCCCACTCGTTGTCGTACCACGAGACCGCCTTGATCCAACCGTCGCCGGTCGAGACCGTCGAAAGAGAGTCGAAGACGGAAGAGTGCGGGTTTCCGATCACGTCGGACGATACGAGCGGGGCCTCGCTGTACTCGATGATGCGCTTCATCGGGCCGGCGGCGGCTTCGCGCACGGCGGCGTTGACCTCCGCGGCGGACGCGCTCTTCGTCAGCCGGCAGGTCAGGTCCACGATGGATCCGTCCGGAACGGGCACGCGCATCGCCATTCCGTCGATCTTTCCGGCGAGCGCCGGCAGGACCTTTCCCACGGCCCGGGCCGCGCCCGTCGTCGTGGGGATGATGTTCTCGGCGGCCGCGCGGCTGCGCCGCAGGTCCTTGTGCGGCACGTCGGCGAGCCGCTGGTCGTTCGTGTAGGCGTGAACGGTCGTCATGAATGCCTGCTCGATCCCGAAGCGCTCGTGCAGCACTTTCGCGAGGGGAGCGAGGCAGTTCGTCGTGCAGGAGGCGTTCGAGACGAGCCGGTCCGCGGGCTTCAAGGTCGCGTCGTTGACGCCCATCACGATCATCGCGTCGATGGGGTCGTTCGCCGGAACCGTCAGGACGACCTTCTTCGCGCCGGCCGCGAGGTGACGCTCGAGCTTCTCCCGGGTCAGGATCACCCCGGTCGATTCGACGACGACGTCGACGCCGAGCTCCGCCCAGGGGATTTTCGCCGGGTCCCTCTCTCCCGTCATCCGCGTCCGGCGGCCGGCGACGGTCATGGAGTCGGCATCGGCCGAAACATCCTTCTCGAGGACGCGCATGACGGTGTCGTACTTCAGAAGATACGCGAGCTGGTCATTGTCGAACAGGTCGTTGATCCCGGCGACTTCGATGTCCGCGCGATCGAGGAGGATGCGGAACACCGACCGGCCGATGCGGCCGAACCCGTTGATGCCGATCCGGATCATGACGCCTTCCTCGCGGCGGGCCCGCCGGCCGCGTCGAGCTCGCCGAACCGCTGCAGCAGGTCGAGCGCGCGATGCGCGTATCCGAAACCGGAGTCGAACCAGGCGATGGTCTTCGAGACGCGATCCTGCATCGTCATCGTGGCGAGCGAGTCGAACACGCAGGAGTACGGGGATTGCGCGACGTCACTGGAAACGATCGGGTCGGCGTCCCAGTGCACATACCGGCTCCAGCGGTCCGTGGCAGCCGCGGTCCGAACGACCTCGTTGACGGCCGTTGCCGTGACTTTCTTCGGATGCCAGCAGACGAGGTCCACGAGCGACCCGTTGCGCACCGGCACGTTCATGGCGGTCCCCGTGATCCGCCCCGCGAGATCCGGCAGGAGCGCGTCCAGCATCGCGGGGGAGCGGGACGGCTGCGGGATGATGTTTTCGGCGGCCGCCCGGCCCCGCCGCTTGTCTTCCGAAGGCACGTCCGCGAGGCGGTGCTGGCTCGTGTACGAGTGCACCGTCGTGAAGAGGGCGCGCTCGATGCCGAAGGCGTCAGCGAGCATCGTCAGGATCGGCGCCGCGCAGTGCACTGTCGAGGACGCGTTCGAGACGATCTTCTGTTGCGACGAGAGCTGCGCGTCGTTGACACCCATGACGGCGACGATGTCGGGAGGATCGGACGGGTCGGGAGGAGCGAGCGAGATCACGCGCTTCGCTCCCGCGTCGAGATGTTTCGCGAGCTCCGCGCGAGGGCGGGGGCGCGACGTCGCTTCGAGAACCGTGTGGACGCCGAGATCTCCCCAGGGCGTCTGTGTTCCGCCGGCGTCGGACACGAGAGGGATCTGGCGCCCCCGGGAATAGATGTTCCCCTCGCGGATGGAGACTTCGTCCGGAAAGCGCCCGAGAACGGTGTCGAAGCGGAGGAGGTACTCGAGACCCGCGGGGTCGGCGATCTCGCTCACCGCTCCGATGCGGACGTCTTCCCTCGCGTAGAGCAGGCGGAAGAGGTTTCGGCCGATGCGGCCGAGGCCCCGGATGCCGACGGACAGTGTCATGGGTATTCCTCGAAATTCCGGGCGCGAGCGGCTCCCAGGATCGCGGGCCGCGAAGCGCGAGACCGGAGTATAGCGATTCGATCGCCGGGCGGGGTCGAGGGCGCCCGCCGATATACTTCGAGGCCTCCGGCGAGGTATGACCACCGGCACGTTCACAAGGGGGGACCGATGCTGGACCGGGCTTTCATCACGACCGCGTTCGATCTGCCGGGCTATCGAGTCGTCCGCAGTCTCGGTATCGTCCGCGGGATCACCGTACGGTCCCGCAGCATCGTCGGGACGATCGGCGCCGGCCTGCAGAGCCTCATCGGCGGCAACATCACGATCTGGTCGCAGCTCTGTGAGCACACGCGCGAGGAGGCGTTCGAGCTTCTCTCGCAGCACGCGGAGCAGATCGGCGCCAATGCCGTCATCGGGATGCGCTACGACGCAAACGAGATCGCCCAGGGGGTCGCGGAGGTCCTGGCATACGGCACGGCCGTTGTCGTCGAGCCAACGCCTTCCCCGGCGCATTGAGTCCGATCGCGGTAAGGTGGCGGCATGAAACTTCGACGCCTCAGGGCTCTCGGCTTCGGAATCGCGGCTCTTGTCGCTTCGCGTCTCGGAGCCGCCACATTCCCCGTGACGAGCATCGCCGATTCCGGCCCCGGCTCGCTCCGGGCAGCGATCCTGAACGCCAACGCGAATCCAGGTCCGGACACGATCTCGTTCGCCATTCCGGGAAGCTTCCTTCACACGATCGCGCCCGCGTCGGCGCTTCCGCAGATCACCGACCCGGTCGCAATCGACGGGACGACCCAGCCGGGTTACGCCGCCGACGCGCCAGTGATCGAGCTGTCCGGGGCAAGCGTCGGGACCGGAGTGGATGGCCTCCACGTCTCGGCGGGAGGGACGGTGATCACCGGAATTGTGATCAACGGATTCCACCCCGTCTTTCTCGGCGGCGGAGGCAACGGGGTCGTGCTCGAGACCGGCGGTTCGAACCAGGTCGTGTCCTGCTTCATCGGAACGAATCCCGCGGGGTCGGCGGCGGTCGGGAACGCCACCGGAATCTCCATCCTGAACTCCTCCAATAACGTCGTCGGAGGCAGCGGAACGGGCGCCGGCGGCCTGATCTCGGGCAACGGCGTCGGCGTCGTCGTGAACGGGACGTCCTCGAACAATCGGATCGAAGGCAATCGGATCGGGACGAACCGCTCCGGGACGGCGGCGCTCGCGAACTCGGGAGACGGGGTCACGCTCTTTGCGGGCGACGGGAACAGGATCCTGAACAACACCATCTCCGGCAATGGCGGCAACGGCGTTTCGGTGACCGGCAGCGCGACCAATACCATCATCGGCGGAAACCGGCTCGGCAGCGACGTCACCGGGACGTCGTTCGTCAGCAACGGATCCGCCGGCATCACCGTCAGCGGATCAGGGGTGATGGGCACCATCATAGGTACCGGGCCGGCCGGCTCGCTCGGAAACCTCATTTCCGGCAACATCGTGAATGGCGTTTTCATGACCAATGGGACGACGGGCAATGTGCTGCGAGGCAATCTCATCGGAACCAACGTCACCGGTGCCGTCGGGCTCGGTAACGGCGCGACGGCGGTCAGCGTCGTGACGGCGTCCGGAAATCAGATCCTCTCGAACGTGATCTCGGGGAACGGGACCAACGGTCTTCGCCTCCGGACCGGAGCCAACTCGAACATCGTGATGGGCAACTTCATCGGAACGAACGCGGCGGGCACGGCCACGATCGCCAACCTCGGCGATGGCGTGCAGATCAGCGACGGCTCGACGCAGAACATGATCGGAACCTCGGCTGGCGGAAACCTGATCTCGGGAAACTCCATCACGGGCATCCGGATCGCGGACGCTGCCTCGACGGGAAACGTCGTCGCCCGAAACCAGATCGGGACGTCGGCCGACGGCGTGCAGCCGCTGCCGAACGGCGCCAACGGCGTGCTGATCGAGAACGGCGCCTCCGGCAATCAGATCGGGACCGTCTCCGATCCGAATCGGATCGCGTTCAACGCGGGCGCGGGCGTGTCCATCAGCTCCGGAAGTGGCAACGCGGTTCGGGCGAACTCCATCGCCGGCAACGGGGGGGCGGGGATATTCGTGACGGCGGGAACGGGAAACCTCCTGAGCCTGAACGCCATCTCCGGCAATGGCGCGCTCGGCATAGACCTCGCTCCCGCGGGCGTGACGCCGAATGACGCGGGCGATGCGGACACCGGCCCGAACCAGCTTCAGAATTTTCCGGTGCTGGCCTCGGCGTCCGCCGCGGGATCGGCGACGCACGTTCTCGGCTCGCTGACGAGCGCTGCCTCGACCACGTACCGCGTGGAATTCTTCGCGAACGCCGCCTGCGATGGCTCCGGAAACGGCGAGGGCCAGTTCCCGCTCGGAGGCGCCAATGTCCAGACCGACTCCAGCGGGATCGGCGTGATCGATGCGATCCTGAGCGCGTCCGCGATGGGACCGTGGATCACCGCGACGGCGACGGATCCGGCCGGCAACACGTCCGAGCTCTCCGCGTGCGTCATGCTTCCGGGACCGATCGTCACGGCGATCACGCCGACGTCCGGTCCCGCGGCGGGCGGCACTCCCGTCGCGATCAGCGGCATGGGATTCCAGAGCACGGTGACGGTGGCGATCGGAGGCGTGTCCGCGACGAGCCCCGCCGCGGTCGACGACACGCACGTTACCGCGGTCACGCCAGCGCTTTCACCCGGCGCACTCTACGACGTGACGGTGACCAACGCCGACCTCCTGACCGGGACGCTGCCCAAGGGATGGTTCGCGGACTTCCTGGACGTCCCCGGCTCGCACCCGTTCCACAACTTCGTCGAGACGATCGTTCGCAAGGGCGTGGCGGTCGGCTGCGGCTCCGGCTACTACTGCGTCAACGATCCGGTCACGCGGGCCCAGGTCGCCGTCATGCTCCTCCGGGCGCACGACGGCCCGACGTACGTGCCGCCGCCTGCGACCGGGACGGTCTTCGCGGATGTTCCGGCCAACGGGTTTGCCGCCGCCTGGATCGAGCAGCTCGCCGCGCGCTCCGTCACGGCGGGTTGCGGAGGCGGCAACTACTGTCCGGCCACGCCGATCACGCGCGCGCAGATGTCCGTCTTCCTCCTGCGCATGGCGCACGGAGCGGCGTACGTTCCGCCGGACGCGACCGGTATCTTTACCGACGTTCCGATCACGAGCCCGTACGCCCGCTGGGTCGAGGAGCTTTTCCACGAGGGAGTCACGGCGGGCTGCGGCGGCGGGAATTTCTGCCCGGACAGCCCCAACGCGAGGGGCCAGATGGCGGTCTTCCTGGTGGCGGAGTTCAGCCTCTGACCCGACGGCCGGTCTAGCGTCTCTTCGGCTACTTCGATTTTTTCGGCGCCGGAGGCTGGCTCTCCTCAAACCACTTTCGCGCGTCGATCAGCTTGAGCTTCGAGCCCTCCGTCTCGATGTCGAGACCGAGGGCCAGAAGCTTCGACTCGAGCAGGAAGGCGCCGGTCTTCGCCGCGCCGCGAACGTGGAGACGGCCGCGAATCCGAAAAGCGCCTCCGGTCGCCTCCAGGCCTTCGACGTCGGTGACGCGCTTTCCGAAGCCGACGGCGCCTCGAGCGTCGATTCCCTCGAGACGGAGGACGCCCTGCGCCCATCCGGGAAGACCGACCTGGAAGAGAGTGAAGAGCGGGCGGGCATCGCGCGCGCGAACGGTCACGTTCGCCCGAAACGCGGCGGGCCGGTCGTCGCGGATGGTCGCGGACGGCAGGTCGAAGTGTCCCCACCACGCCTGGGAGTCGGGCCCCGGGTCCGCGACCGTGGCGTTGCGTACGTCGATCGCGGTCCCGCCGAAATCGATACGGTCGTGCTCCAGGTCCCAATGGCGGATCGGCATCTGGATGGTCACGTCCGCGGCGATGCGGGCGGCCGGTTCGCGATAGAGGGCTCCGACGCGGCGGCTCTTCATCCGGAGCTCTCCGACTCCCTTTCCGGATTCGACGTCGAGAGCCAGGTGAACCGTTCCTGCGCCTCCGGAGAGTTTCGGATCCGGGTCCGGCTCCAGGAAATAATTCAGGAAGGCCAGGCCCGCCAGCGGACCGTCGAGAGCCGCCTTTCCCGTGATGTACGGCCACACGGCGTCTCCGTGGACGGTCTGCGCGTCGAACCGCCGGATCACGGCCTCCGTCACGAACGTGAGGGGACCCGCCACCCGGTCCGTTCCGAGCGAGAGATCCGCCTGCGCCATCTCGATGCGAGCCGGGCCGATCCGCGCGGAATGGCGCGGGTACAGATCGAACGAGCCGGTGAGCGTGCCGTGCGCACCGGCGCCGGCCAGGCGCCAGGTATCGATCCAGATTTCGTGCACGTTGCGGACTTGGAGGTCGTCGATCCGGACGTGGAAGGGGCCGGACGACTTTCCCGGCG
Source organism: Thermoanaerobaculia bacterium (assembly GCA_038239305.1). Classification (GTDB taxonomy): domain Bacteria; phylum Acidobacteriota; class Thermoanaerobaculia; order UBA5066; family Gp7-AA6; genus JALYUA01. Next base: position 24,433 of record JBBSEW010000015.1, read on the forward strand.
TGGCGGGCCGGGACGCGTGTGCGTTCGCTTTTGAGGCAGACGGCGGGTCGTCGCGCCGGGAAACTCTGCCGAATCCGGGGATCGCCGGCAACGCCGCGGTGTGCGACGGGGAGGCCTTGGCGTCTTCCCGCACCCGCAGGAGAAACACGAGGCCGTCGCCGCGCACGCGGGTCGCATGAAACCGCTTTGCGAGAAGCGCGATCGGATCGAACGAGAGCCGCACGTCGTCCATGCGAAACCACCACTCGACGTTGGAATCGCGGCAGCGGAGCTCGAGCCCGGTCACGTGCACGTCCCACGGGAACCAGCCGGATGCGGAACGGTACTCGAGCCGCAGTTTCTCCGGATCTCCGTTGACCCACTCGCGCAGCTTTCCGGTTGTGAGAACGCGATGCATGGTGAACGATGCCGCGCCCGCGACCAGCAGAGCGAGGAGAAGGACGACCCCACAGACGAGGGCAGCGATGCGCCCGAAGCGAGCGCGAAATCGCGATCGTCCGGCCCGCGGTTTCGGGCTTCGAGGCTTCTCCTTCATGACTCGCTCAGGATCCGTCCCCGTAAACCGGGGCCTCGGCCTCGTCGTCCAATCGAGCGAAGGGGGTCACCATGAAGAAAGAAACAATGGCTCGCGCCGTGGCGAAGGCGGGCGCGACGGCTCTGATCGGTCTTTTCAGTCTCTTCGGTCTTTTTTGCGCCTCGGCGGCGCTCGGCGACGGTCCGATCCGGGAGCGCCAGGAGCGCCAGCAGCAACGGATCGCCCGGGGAGTCGGGAGCGGCCAGCTCACGCCGCGCGAAACGTCTCGCCTCGAGCGGCGCGAAGGCGCGCTGAACCGCGAGGAGCGCGGGATGCGCGCTCAGGATGGCGGGCGGCTCACAGGGCGGGACCGGCGTGTCCTGGACCGCCAGCAGGACCGGCTCTCGCGCGGCATCTACTCGCAGAAGCACGACGCGCAGCACTCGTAGCGGGAATCTTCCTCCTCCCGGTACGGCCCCCGGCGATCCGGGGGCCCTTTTTTTTGGGCGTCGTTCCCGCTTGGACCTCTCTTCGTCGTTCGTCACCAGGGTTGCTCTTTCCCCCGGTAGTCGAAGAAGCCGCCGCTCTCCTTGGGCGTGGTGCGGTCGATCACGTCGAGCATTCCTCTCACGCTCTTTTCGGGGGAAAGCGGAGCGCCGGGACCGCCCATCTCTGTCTGGACCCAGCCCGGCGACAGCACCACGCACACATATCGCCTGTCCGCCAGCTCTCCGGCCAGGGTCCGCACGAACATGTTGAGCGCCGCCTTGCTCGCGCGGTATCCGTACCAGCCGCCGTTGCTGTGGGCGATCGACGCGAGGCCGCTCGTGATGCCGACGACGGTGCGCCGGCGTCCTCGCTCCAGGTTCGGAAGGAGGGCGCGCGTCAGGAGCATCGGTCCGATCGTATTGATCCGGAAGAACCGCTCGAGCTCGACCGGATCGATCTTCTCGACGGAGTTCGCACCGTCTCCGGTCCCGGCGTTGTGAATCAGGACGTCGATGCGCTCTCCCTGAAGCGCAGAGGCCAACCGGCCGATGCTGGCGGCATCCGCGATGTCGAGCTCTTCCACCCGGGCGCCCGACGCCGCGAGGTCGGCTGCCGCGTCGGGGAACCGCGCCGTCCCGATGACCCGCTGCCCGCGGACAGCGAGCTCCCGCGCGAAGGCCAGCCCGATCCCCCGGTTGGCGCCGGTGACGAGCCAGGTCCCGTTTTTCTTCGAATCTTCGTCGCGTGTCTTCATGATCCTCCCGGCCTGAAGCGTTTGTGAACAAGGACCGTGCCATGTCGACCGGGCAAGCGGGAACTTTGTCCCCGTTTATCCGTTACAAGGGACATGGACGAGCTGCCCATCGAGGCTCGAGGTCTGCGCAAGGTATACCGATCCCGGTTCGGCAGCCGGACCGTGCGGGCCTTGGACGGCCTCGACCTGGACGTCCGGCGCGGCGAGCTCTTCGGACTTCTCGGCCCGAACGGCGCGGGCAAGACCACGACCGTGAAGATCCTTCTCGGTCTGACCCGGTCGACGGAAGGGGAGGCGCGGCTCTTTGGAATTCCGGTCGCGAATCCCGCGAGCCGGAGACGCGTCGGATACCTGCCCGAGGGGCATCGATTCCCCGGCTACCTCACGGCCGGCGAGACGCTCGCGATCTTCGGCCGGATGTCGGGCATGAGCCGTGCCTCGATCCGGGACCGGATCGATCCTCTTCTCTCGCGCGTCGGGCTCTCCGCATGGCGCGATGTGCGGGTGAAGAAGTTTTCGAAGGGAATGACGCAGCGGCTCGGGCTGGCCGCAGCCCTCGTGCACGAGCCGAACGTGCTCCTGCTGGATGAGCCGACCGACGGCGTCGATCCGGTCGGGCGGCGCGAGATCCGCGATCTCCTGCGCGACGAGGCGTCCCGCGGGCGCGCCGTGCTCCTCAATTCGCACCTCCTCTCCGAGATCGAGCAGACCTGCGACCGCGTGGCGGTGCTGCGGGGAGGGCGCGTCGTCGCCCAGGGCACGATCGCAGACCTGACGGCCGAGACGTCGCGCTACCGGATGACGCTCGCCTCGGCGGGCCCCGTCGACGAATCGCTCCTTGCTTCGATGCGGGAGACGGGGGCGCAGGTCATGAGGGTGAACGGCCACCTCGAGCTCTCGACGCGGGATCTCGAACAGTTGAACGCCGTCGTCGACAGGGTTCGCGGCCGGGGAGTGCTTCTGTCCGAGCTCGCGCCGATTCGGGCGAGCCTGGAGGATGTCTTCGTCGGCCTCGTCCGGCCCGCGGACGCGGTCTCCGGGGACGCGACGCCCGTGGGCGGGGAGAGAACATGAGAGCGCTCGGAGCCAGCATCGAGGAGGTCTTTCGGGAGGCGGCCGCGCGCTGGACGCTCATTGCGTACTTCGCGCTGTCCACGCTCTTCATTCTGCTGTTCGCGACGGCGGTCAACCTCGACATCGTCAACGGAGCCCTGGCCGGCGCGAAGCTCTTCGGGCAGTCGGTCGAGTTCGGCCGCCAGTCCGTCGATATCGACCGGCTGGTTCTCGGATTCGAGTCCGGATTCTCGGGATTCCTCTTCCTCATCGGGACGTTTCTCGCCCTGTTCGCGACCGCCCATCTCGTGCCGCGCCTGCAGGAGAAAGGGACGATCGATCTCTACCTGTCCCGGCCCGTCGGGCGCGTGCCGTTGCTCCTGTCCCGCTATGTCGCGGGCCTCCTGCTCGCGGCGGCCAACCTCGTGTACCTGATCGGGTCGATGTGGCTCATCATCGTCTGGAAGACGCACATCGCGCACGGGCGGTTCTTCCTGGCCGGCGTATCGATCCTCTTCACGTTTGCCGTATTGCTCTCGTTCGCCTTCCTCGTCGGAGTCGTCACGTCGTCGACGGGCGTCTCGCTCATGGCCACGTACGCCATCTTCTTCTTCTCCGCCATCCTCGCCGCACATGCGAAGATCTCGGCGGCGATGTCCAAGGAGTGGGCCGCGCGGCTCGTGGATGGCCTCTACTGGGTCTTTCCGAAAACGGCGGAGCTCGGCCGGGCGACGGTCGATCACGTTTCGGGAGGAAGTTTCTCGAAGCTTGGACAGGTCGACATGGTCGCGGTGTACGGCACTTCCGCTCTTTTCGGACTCGCGTCGCTCTCGCTCGCTTGCTGGCTCTTTTCCAGAAAGGACTTCTGACATGAGAAATCGATACTTCCCGACGCGCACGAGGGGCCTCGGCCTCGCGGCCGCCGCTCTTTTCGTTTCGGCAACGCTCTTCGCCGGTCCGCCTGCCCGCGTGTCCGGAGCGCGCTCCACGGACGAGTCCCTGGCTCTCGTGCCCGCGGACGCGGCCTCCGTCGCGATGGTGCGGTTCGACGATCTGCGGTCGAGCCCGCTTTCCGCGCGTCTCTTCTCGGACACGGATCATCTCACCGTCGATGGCGACGCCGCGCGCTTCCTGGACGAGGCGCGCCTGAATCCCCGCGAAGATGTGGATTCGGTTGTGATGGCGGGTCTGCCGACGTCCGGTTCGGCGTCGAACATCCTGGCGATCGTCGAGGGCCGGTTCGATCCCGAACGGCTGGCGGCGGCGGCGCAGACGCGGGGCGCGACGAAGAAGACCGTCGCCGTGGGAACCTACTACCTGCTGCCCGAGAAATCGAGCGACGGAAATGAGCACAAGTCGCACGGTCCGACGGCCGCGGCGTTCGTGTCTTCGCACCTGGTGCTCGGCGGAAGCGAAGCGGCCGTCGTGGCGGCGCTCACCGCGCATGCGGGCGGCGGAACGGGATTTGCCTCCGGAACCGGTCTCGGCAAGGAGCTCGGCCGGATCGACAGGACATCTTCGGCGTGGGCGCTCGTCGACGTCACTCGCTATCCCGCGGTTCAGGCCGGGATCGACCGGGGTCAGAGCCGCAGCCACGGCAGCGACACCGCGTCGGCCCTGCTCGGGGCAATGAAGTCCGTGACCCTCTTCTCGTTTCAGGCGTCTATCCGCGGAGACGGGCTGGACCTCACGGCGAGCGGGGTGACGAAGGACACGGATACGAGGCAGCTCCTCGAGGACTCCCTGCGGGGCGTGATCGCGATCTGGCGACTCGCGATTCAGGATCGGCAGCCGGAGCTCGTTCCCGTTCTCCGTCAGTTCCGCGTCAGCAACACCGCCGACGCGGTCACGATCAGCGGAACCCTTCCCGGCAGCGCCCTCCGCAGCCTGAGCGCGAAGCGAACGGCCTCGCGGTAGGAATCCGGCCCGCTATTTCTTTCCGTTCTTTCCGTTCTTTCCGGCCTCTCCGGCATCCGCCGGGGAGGCCGTTTCCGTCCAGGGCGAGATCGAGACGATCTCGGCGTCCACGCCGGACAGGGACACGCGCTCCGCTTCGCGCCGGCCCAGAAGGCTCTGCGCAAACTCGGATTCATACGAATAGATGCTCACTTCGGGATGCGAATCCCAGGGTCCGAGGATCGTCACGGTCCGACGCGCACCGCTCTCGAGCTCGCGAATGACGACGCGCGTCCCGACCCGGACCTCCGAGACGTCGATGCGGGTGGGATCGAGCGCGCGCGTCCGGGAGAGCTCGTCCGACAGGCCGGCAATGCGCGCCGAGAGGTACTCGTGCTTCTGCCGCGCCGACTGGTACTCGAAGTTCTCGCGCAGGTCGCCGTGCTCCTTCGCCGTGCGCATCGCCTCCGCATTGGCCGGAAGCTCCACGGACTTGAGATGGATGATCTCTTTTCGCTTGGTCTCGATCGACTCCGCGGTCCCGTAGATGTACTCCCGCGCGGGGGCGCGAAGGTCCGGGTACGCCATGAGGAGAGCCTCGCGGACTGTGGAGCGCCGATGCTCTTCGAGGCCTCCAGCCCGGGTCAGCGCCGTCAGGTATTCGCGCGCCTCGGACTCGGAAGCGGCTCGGACGAGCCGCACCGCGAGCTTGCCCGGGTCGAAGAGCTCCTTCAGGCGCGAACGGAGAGACGAGAATTCGTCCTGCCGGAGGGCGTCGACGAGGACGAGGAACAGGTTCGACGTGGCGGGCGTGTTCTCTTCCTGCATGCGCTCGCAGAGCCACACGAAGGCGCGAGGTGCCATCCTTGGCGACCGCAGGATCCTCCGCGTGATCTCATCGCGGCGCTCCTTCGCCCCCTCGAGCTCGCGGTAGAGGTACGCGAGCACGCGCGCATCTTCGTCCCGCTGGAACTGCTCGAGGAAAAGCTCGGACCAGCCGGGCACGGCGGCCCGCACCGCTTCGAGCGCCCGCTCGCGGGCAGACGAGTCGCGGATTTTCTGGATGATCCGTCCCGGCTCGCCGGCGGAGAGGAGTTCGTCGGCAGGAAACGCCTCCGGCTCGCCGGAGGTGAACCGCGCCGCCGTCTGGGAAAGCTCCCAGGCGAGCGCGGGGTCAGACGACGCGTATTCGCGCGCGCGCGCGGAGAGAGTGGCGGCAAACTCGCGGCCGAGCTCGCGGGACCGTTTTCCGTTCTTGCGGGCGATCTCGATCTGTTTGCGCGGATCGGCGTTCTGGAATCCGGAGCGAATCTCGTCATCCGCGGCGCCCGCGCTGTCGGACCAGGAGACGCGCGCCGACTTGGCCGCGCCCGCGACCAGCAGCTGGGGGTGCTTCTTCGCGGAAGTCCAGAAGGAGGTCCAGCGGGACTCTTCGACGATTCCGGAGAGGTGCTCTTTCACCTCGGCGAGCGTGAGAGGCCGGGAGAAGCTGGCGAGGATCCGGCGGACGGCCTCGGATGGATCGGACGCGGCGAGCGCTCGGACCTCGTCCGGCTTCTCGAGCCGGTCGCGCAGAAAGTGCCCCTCCGGCAGGGCTTCGAGCGTCCGCTCGGCCGATACGAGAGAAAGCGGAAGTTTCGTGCCGGCGATCTCGAGGCGGACGACATCGAGAGCAGGATTGAGCTCGGCGATCCGGCCGGGCCCGCGTCCCGGAAGGTAGTAGATGTCTCCCGGGGTGAATCGGAGCCAGCGCTCGGCCTTCGCGGCCGCGGCCCCGGGGTCCGGCGTCTTGCCGATCGCATGCTTGGCGAGAACGGCGGTGAGCGCGGGATGTTTGGCGAAACGCGTCTTGAGAGCCGTCTCGAGCTCTCCTCGGATCCCGGTGTCCGCCGGAGTGCTGCGGGCGATCTCGAGGAGGACGTGGAAGCGGGCGCTCTCGTCCTTGCGGCGCCCGAGCTCATCGGCGAGAAGCCGGAGCCAGCCGACCGCCTCCGTGCCGTGGCCTTTCTTCTTGGCGGCAGCGGCCACCGCGAAGAAAAGGGGGAGGTAGGAAGGATCCGATTCGATCCGCCGGATCCACTCGTTCTCGAGTGCCGCGAACTTCTTCTGTTCGATCAGGGCCGACAAATCGTCGGGAATGTGGCTGTGGGCGTCCTGCACGGAGGTTGGATACTAACCTGTCGGCGGTTCCCGCGCGAAATGGCGGCCGATCGAGCACACGGGAGCGAGGGAAACGCGCGCGGGCCCGTCGAAAAGCGCCGAACCCGCCGGCAGCGCGGGGGCTCTAAGCGGTCGTCGATTCGAGCTTGCGGCGGCGAATTCCGAACACCGTGCCGCTCAAGGCCTGCAACGGGCCGAGGGAGACGTACACGATCCCGGCCCAGGCGGCTCCCCTCGGTCCCGCCAGGAGAGCGATCACGAGAGACACCACGCCCACGGATATCTGCAGGACCGCACTGAAGATGCTCTCGCGTGTGTCGAACTGTTCGAGCACGTTCAGCTCCAGGGAGTGGCGGAGCCGGTACGCGTGGAGGTACAGCAGCGCGAACAGGAGAAAAACGGCGATGTATCCGGCGTCGAAGATGAGCATCAGCTGCCGCATCTCGTCGTCGGATCGGATCATCGTCCCGTGCCCCGGCGCGAAAGAGGAGATGCCGAAGAGCTGTTTGACGAGGATCGTGAAGAGGAACTTGAGCGGATAGACGTAGAAGAGCACGACGAAAATCAACGCGGCGTTCAGCAGGACGACGATCCGGTCTTCCAGGCCATAGCGCCGGAAGAACACGTACTGCTCGTACCAGATCGCGAACAGCATCGCGAAGCAGATGGCGAAGGCGACGAAGCCGCGCATCGTGAGCATGAGCTCGTCGAACGTGCGGGGGACTTCGAGCGACACGACCAGGAGAGTGATCGCGAACGCGAAAACCGCGTCACTCAGCCCTTCCAGCCGGGAGACTTCCTTTCCCCCGCGCCACCGGAAGCCGCTCGTCGCGCCGATGGATTTCCCGGCGAAATGACCACGGAGAGAACGAGTCACGTTGCGGCTATTGTATTCATACGTGGATAAATCCCTCCGGACGCGCGCGATCGGTTTCGCCGCCGCGTTGGCCGCGGCAGGGTGCGTCGGCGTCTCCGTGGCGAGCGGTCAAAGTTCCTCCGCCTCGACCTCCGGAGAGCCTTCCCATCCGCCGCACGCCATCCAGGACAACAGTTTTCTCGTCGAAGAGGCCTACAACCAGGAAGAAGGAATCGTTCAGCACATCAGCCAGTTCACGCGGGATCACGCTTCGGGAGACTGGCTCTTCACGTTCACCCAGGAGTGGCCGTTGCCCGGGGATGCGCGTCACCAGGTGAGCGCTACTCTTCCCCTGGCGCGCGTTTCCGGGACCCATTCGCGCGGCCCGGAAGACGCCGCTTTGAACTACCGGTACCAGCTCGTCGGCGACGACAAGGAAGCGGTCGCGGTCGCCCCGCGATTGACGGTCTTCCTGCCGACCGGCCGCAGCGACCGGGAGCTCGGGGCCGGCGGGCCGGGACTCCAGGTCGAGGTCCCGGTCAGCACGCTTCTCTCCGACGACTGGATCGCGCACGAGAACGTCGGAGGAAACTGGATTCCTTCCGCGCGGAATGTCGCCGGCAACCGCGCCTCGACCGTCGCGTGTAATGCCGGAGCGAGCGTGATCTGGATCGGCAGTCCGATTCTCGATCTCATGCTGGAGACCGTTTACTCGAGGTTCCAGACGGTGGTCTCCCGCGGACGCACCTCATGGGATTCCTCGTGGCTCGTGAGCCCGGGCATCCGGTGGGCTTACAATTTTTCGAGCGGGCTGCAGATCGTGCCGGGAGTCGCGTTTCCGATCGGCATCGGTCCGAGCCGCGGGTCGCGGCAGATCCTGCTGTATTTGAGCTTCGAGCATCCGTTCCGGACGCCGGACCGTCCCCCGGCTCCCTGATCCGGCTGTCCTCAACCGGAAGGAGACGGACGGGGGAGGCCGTCGGCTGGGTAACCTCAGACGTCCGGTGCGAACCAGACCGCGAGGTTCCTCACGTAGCGCCTGATGTCGTCCACGGCCCGCGGCTCCCGTTTCATGCCGTCTCCTTCCGGCTCCGTCACGAAGGAGGGCGCGCCCCGGGACGTGTTCCAGTTGTAGTCGGCGAAGTGGTGGAAGCTGGACTCCGCGATACCCCGTCCGAGGCGATTTCCGTGCCGGTCGTCCGCACCCGGAGCCTGCCGCGGATCGCCACGCTCCAGACGACACCGGCACGCCGACCATTTCGTGGCCGAACTACCACTCGGGCCGCAACGGTGACTTCCAGAGCATCCGGCCCACGAGCCCGCCGCACGAGCTGCTGCGCCATCCCGGGTCGCCGACCGGCCGGATCGAGCGTTTCCCCGCCCACCCGCACGAGGGAGCGGTCGGAGTGCCTTCGGACGAAGAGCATGCGCGCGCGTCGTCGCGACCGGCCGAAGCCTCACGACGGGGCGGGATTTCGATTCCCCCGAGCGAGCAGAGAGACGAGCCCATGTCCTGATGGTCGCGGGTCGCCAGGATGCCGCCCCTTCTCTGCCGGAAGCGGGTGATCCCCTCGCAGTCCTCGACCGCAAGGCCTTCCCCCGTGTCGAGCGCAAAGAGCCACAGTTCGTCGAAAGGAGCCTCGTCGAGTCGCGAAAGAACGAGGTCGGGCTCGCCCGGAGGCCCCGGCCGGTTGCGCGCCGTCACGGAGACGGAGAGGCCGTCCTCCCGGATCCCGGCGAGGTGCTCGCGGAGAAGCGAGAGCCGGTCGATCGACCAGCCGTCCTCTTCGCCGGGCGTGGTTGTCTGGACGAGGATGCGGATATCGCGGTTCATGTCAGACCATCGCTTCATGGACATAGCACCAGCGCCACGTCTCGCCCGGCTCGAACGACCGGATGATCGGGTGCGTCGTGGCGTGGAAGTGCTTGGTCGCGTGCCGGTTGGGCGAGTCGTCGCAGCATCCGACGTGACCGCACGAAAGACAGAGACGCAGGTGAAGCCACCGGCCGCCGATCTTGAGGCAATCCTCGCAGCCCTTCGCGCTCGGCGTGACTTCGCGGACTTCTTTCAGATGCGGGTCGCTCATGCAGACTCCTTTGCCGGAGGGATGCGGGTTACGGAGAGAGCCGTCCGCTCTCGGCTGTTCTCCGCTCGAAAGCGTAGCCTAGAAAAACGGTTGCGGGCAAGAATCGGCTTACCGTGCTATACGAATCGTGTGGGGATCGACATGGAGACCGCCTCCTGAATCCGACACTCGAGCGGTGCGCGCGCGGATTCGCGGAGGCGCGCGAGGCAATCACGGCCGTCGCGGCGGGGCTCACCGAGGAGCAGATGCAATGGCGGCCGCGCGACGACCGGTGGTCGGTGGTCGAGTGCCTGGACCACCTCAACGCCGGGTGGACGGCGCTGCCCAAGCTCGATCGCCGCATCGCCGAGGCGCGGGCGGACGGCATTCTCGAGACCGGTCCCTTTCGCAGCACGTGGTTCGGCTCCTGGTACGTCCGCGCCGTCGAGCCGCCCGTTCGCATCCGCGTGCCCGCCCCGAGACGGTTCCGGCCGCGGACCGCGCCCCCCTCCGTCGAGGTCGTCCCGCGCCTGCTGCAGCTTCAGGATGAGCTCGTCCTGCGGGTGCGCGCATCGGACGGGCTCGATGCCGGCGCGATCCGGCTGAGCTCGCCGATCTCGCGCCGCCTGAAGATGACGCTCGCCGAATGGTTCCTCTTCATCGCGGGGCACGAGCGGAGGCACTTGTGGCAAGCGCGTCGGGTGCGGGACGCTCTTCCGGAGATCGTGAGCTAGATCGCCGCGCCTTGCGACAATCTCGCGATCTCGCGATCGGGTGATCTCGCGATCAATCGGACTATCGAATCATCGGTTATCGGAGACACGCCGTCCGGATTTCCCAGATTTCCCGATCGTTCGATGAATCGATTGATCGCGAGATCACGAGATCGCGAGATCGTGAGATTCTCACTCGCATGCGAACTCGAACTCTCGCCGCTCTCGTTCTGATCGCCCTGTCCGGCTGTGCATCCGCGCCCTTGTCCCGGCCGCCGGTCGAGAAGGGCGAGTTTCGGGCGCCCGACCTCGTCGAGCTCGTGAAGCTCGAGCCGGGGATCCATCTCGACATCCGTTACGCGACTTCGAACAATTTTGCGAAGCGGCCCGTGTACAAGGAAGCCCGCGCCTTTCTCGAGCGGCCGGCCGCGGAAGCGGTGATCCGGGCTCATCGTGCCCTCGCCTCGCAGGGGTACGGCATCGTGGTGTTCGACGGCTATCGCCCCTGGTCCGTGACGAAGCTCTTCTGGGAGATAGTCACGCAGTCTGATCGGGACCGCGGTTTCGTGGCGGATCCGGCGAAGGGCTCCAAGCACAACCGGGGATGCGCGGTCGATCTTTCGCTCTACGTGCTGGCGACCGGCGCGGAGGCGCCGATGCCGAGCACTTACGACGAGTTCTCGGACCGCGCGTCGCCGAAGTACGCCGGCGGGCTCGCGGAGCTGCTCGCGCGGCGGGAGCTTCTCCGTGCGGCGATGGAGAAGGAAGGCTTTGAGGTCGATCCCGGCGAGTGGTGGCACTACAACTACAAAGAGTGGAGGAAGTATCCGATCATCGACATCCCGTTCGACGCGATCGGGCGCTGAGGACGGCGGGAAACGGGAAACGGGAAACGGGAAACGGGAAACGGGAAACGGGAACACAGAGAATCTCCCGTCGATGGCAGCTTCCGTTCTGGTTATCCCCGGGCTGCTCGGGTCCGGGCCGGATCACTGGCAGACGCGACTCGAAGGGGAGTTCCCGACGGCGCGGCGCGTCGAGCAGAAGGATTGGGCGCGGCCGGATCGCTCGGAATGGGTCGCGACGCTCGATCGGGCGATCCGGGAATGCGCGGAGGCTCCCATCCTCGTCGCGCATTCGCTCGGGTGCGTGACGGCCGCCGCCTGGGCTTCAGACCGGCCACAGGGCTTCGTGCGCGGCGCCCTCCTCGTCGCGCCGAGCGATGTGGAGCGCGCGGACGCTCCGGAGGCGATCCGCGGTTTCTCGCCGATCCCGATGATGCGTCTGCCGTTTCCGAGCGTCCTCGTCGCCTCGTCGGACGATCCCTTTCTCACGGTCGCGCGGAGCCGCGAGCTCGCGGTGGCCTGGGGGAGCCGCTGGCTCGACATCGGCCCCGCCGGCCACGTCAATGCAGCCTCCGGTTTCGGCCCGTGGCCGGCCGGCGAGGCTCTCGTGCGGCAGCTCGCGGATGCCAATCCTGCGGAGAGAGGACTTCCGCCAGGCTCCCTCTCCCGAGAGCGGTGACCGCCGTCCTTCTCTTTTTCCCTCACGCGGTCGCGTTCTTCCCTTCCGCGGTCGCGGCGCATTCGTTGCGGCGTCCGGATCCGGCCATTCCGGCTTAAAATCACCGGTTCCATGACGGAACCTGTGAATCGGTCGGCCATGAACGCGCGGACGGAAGCGCTCCAGGAGGCGCTGACGGAGCGCATCCTCGTGCTCGACGGGGCCACGGGAACCTGGATCCAGGGGCAGAACCTGACGGCGGCCGACTTCGGCGGAGACGAGCTCGAGGGCTGCAACGAAAACCTCGTGATCACGCGGCCTGACGTCGTGCGCGCGCTTCACGTGGCGTACTTCGAGGCGGGCGCGGACATGGTGGAGACCGATACCTTTGGCGCGACGCCACTCGTGCTCGCGGAATACGGGCTCGCGGACCAGGCGTTCGAGATCAACCGCCGCGCCGCCGAGCTCGCGCGCGAGGAGGCGGAGAAATTCTCGACGCCGGAGCGGATGCGCTTCGTCGCGGGCTCGATGGGCCCGACGACGCGATCGGTCACGGTGACCGGAGGCGTCACGTTCGACGAGCTGATCGGTCACTACCGGGTGCAGGCGGACGGCCTCCTCGCCGGGGGAGCCGACGTTCTGCTCATCGAGACGGTGCAGGACACCCGGAATCTCAAGGCGGCGCTCATCGCGGTGCAGGACGCCTTCGCGCAGGCCGGCTGGTCCGTGCCGGTCATGGTCTCCGTCACGATCGAGCCGATGGGCACCATGCTCGCGGGCCAGGCGGTCGACGCGCTGTACGCATCCGTGATGAACGCGCCGATTCTCTCGGTCGGCCTGAACTGCGCGACCGGCCCCGAGTTCATGACGGATCACCTGCGCACGCTCTCCGGCCTCGCGAAGACGTACGTGTCCTGCTACCCGAACGCGGGCCTGCCGGACGTCGACGGCTGCTACTCGGAAACCCCCGCGATGCTCGCGGAGCGCCTCGGCCGGTTCATGGACGAGGGCTGGGTGAACGTCGTCGGCGGCTGCTGCGGGACGACGCCCGAGCACACGCGCGCGCTCTTGAAGGCGGCGGCCGGCCGCAAGCCGAGGCGCATTCCCCACGTGGCGAAGACGCTGGTGTCCGGGATCGAGGCGCTCGAGATCGACGTCGACAACCGCCCGGTCCTCGTGGGAGAGCGGACGAACGTCCTCGGCAGCCGGAAGTTCAAACGCCTGATCGCGGACGGCCAGTTCGAGGCCGCGGCGGAGATCGCGCGGGCCCAGGTCAAGAACGGCGCGCAGGTCATCGACGTGTGCCTGCAGGATCCCGACCGGGACGAGATTGCCGACGTGAACGCGTTCCTCGAGCGCGTGACGAAGATGGTGAAGGTTCCGCTCATGATCGACTCGACGGACGCGCACGTCCTCGAGATCGGACTCAAGTGGAGCCAGGGCAAGTCGATCCTGAACTCGATCAATCTCGAGGATGGCGAGGCGCGCTTCCAGTCCGTGGTCCCGATGGCGCAGAAGTACGGCGCCGCGCTGGTCGTCGGCACGATCGACGAGGATCCCGAGACGGGGATGGGGGTGACCCGGCAGCGCAAGCTCGAGATCGCGCGCCGCAGCTTCACGCTCCTGACCGAGAAGTACGGCGTGGCGCCCGGGGACATCTTCTTCGACCCGCTCGTCTTTCCGTGCGGAACGGGCGACGAAAAGTACGTGGGGAGCGCCGTCGAGACGATCGAGGGCATCCGCCTGATTAAGGCGGAGTTCCCGGAGACGAAGACGATCCTCGGGATCTCGAACGTCAGCTTCGGCCTGCCGGAATCGGGGCGCGAGGTTCTCAACTCCGTTTTCCTGTACCACTGCGTGAAGGCGGGCCTCGATCTCGCGATCGTCAACAGCGAAAAGATCGTGCGGTATCCGTCGATCCCGGAGGAGGAGCGCCGGCTCGCCGAAGACCTCCTCTACTCGCGCGGAGCCGACCCTCTCGGCGCGTTCGCGACCTACTTCAAGGCGAAGGGCTCGGCCCCGAAGGCGCCGGTCGTGCGCGCGGGTACGGCCCGGGAGCGCCTGCCGGGCTACATCCTGGAGGGCTCGAAGGAGGGTCTCGTCGCCGATCTCGAGGAAGTGCGCGCTTCGGGCATGACGCCGCTCGAGATCATCAACGGCCCCCTGATGGAGGGGATGAAGGAAGTCGGGCGGCTCTTCAACGCGAACGAGCTGATCGTCGCCGAGGTGCTGCAGTCGGCCGAGTCGATGAAGGCGGCGGTGAGCCACCTCGAGCAGTTCATGGAGAAGACGACGGATTCCCGCAAGGGAAAGATCCTGCTCGCGACCGTCAAGGGCGACGTGCACGACATCGGGAAGAACCTGGTCGAGATCATCCTCTCGAACAACGGGTACGAGGTCGTGAATCTCGGCATCAAGGTCCCGCCGGAGCGGATCGTGGCGGCGTGGGAGGAGCATCGACCCGACCTCATCGGGCTGTCGGGGCTCCTCGTCAAGAGCGCGCAGCAGATGGTGGCGACGGCGCAGGACCTGACGGCGCGCGGCGTGACGTCTCCGCTTCTCGTCGGAGGCGCGGCGCTCTCCCAGAAGTTCACGGACCAGCGGATCTCGCCGGCGTACGGGGGGCTCGCCGTCTATGCCGTGGACGCGATGCGCGGGTTGGCGCTTGCGGACCGGATTCTCTCGAGCGAAGGGGAGCGGGCGTCATTGCGCGCGGAATCGGACGCGCGCCGCGCCGCGGTCGCGGCGGCTTCCGAGGAGGCCGCGGTCAGCCCGCTCTCCGCGCCGGCCGTGCGAAGCCCGGAGATCACAGTCGTCGACGCCGTCCCGGCCCCCGACCATGAGGAGCATGTCTGCGACGCGATCGATCCGGAAGCGTTGTGGCCGTTCGTGAACCCGCAGATGCTGTTCGGCAAGCACCTCGGGCTGCGCGGGAGCTTCGCGAAGCTCCAGGCGGCGGGCGATCCGCGCCTCGCGGAGCTCGAAGCCGTGATCGACGGGATCCGCCAGGCAGGATGGATCCGCGCACGCGCGACGTGGAGGTTCTTCGACGCCTCGTCGGAAGGCAATTCCGTGCGCCTCTCGAACGGCGGCCGCGAGGAGGCCGCACTGCATTTTCCGCGGCAGGTCGCGGGCGAGAGGTTGTCCCTCGCCGATTTCGTGCGGCCGGCGTCGGCGGGCGGCTCACCCGACTCGGTGGCGCTCCTCATCACGACGGCGGGCGAGGGTGTTCGCGCCCGCGCGGAGGATCTCAAGAACCGGGGGGAGTATCTCCTCTGCCATTCGCTGCAGGCGCTGGCGGTCGAAACCGCGGAGGCGGCCGCCGAGTGGCTCCACGCGAAGCTGCGGGCCGACTGGGGCTTCCCCGACCCTCCCGCGACGACGATGATCGACCGGTTCCAATCGCGATACCGCGGCAAGCGCTACAGCCCCGGCTACCCGGCGTGGCCCGAGCTCGCGGATCAGTCGACGGTCTTTCGCCTCCTCGCCGGCGAAAAGATCGGCGTCGAGCTGACGGAAGGCTCGATGATGGATCCGGAAGCCTCGGTCTCCGCCCTCGTCCTGCACCACCCCCAGGCGCGCTACTACTCGGCGTAGAGGGATCGCCGGCGAGACCTCGATGTCCGCTGTTCGCTGTCCGCTGTCTGCAGCCTCCGGCAGGCCGAGATCCTC
The DNA here is from genome assembly GCA_038239305.1 of Thermoanaerobaculia bacterium. Taxonomy (GTDB): domain Bacteria; phylum Acidobacteriota; class Thermoanaerobaculia; order UBA5066; family Gp7-AA6; genus JALYUA01. Next base: position 40,109 of record JBBSEW010000015.1, read on the forward strand.
CGACCCGTCTGATCTCTTCTGGAGTCCGGGCTGACATACGGATTCCTGACCTGGCCTCCGAGACGTCGCCGAGCGGGGAGAGGACGTCTGTCGGAGGTCAGCGCAGGGCTTCGAGGAGCTTGCCGGTCGAGATCGCGATCTCGGAATCCCGAAGGCTCCACAGGACGCGGGGGTCTCGGTCGAGGAGCTCGTTGAATCCGCTCGGCTGGAAATTGGCGCCGAGGAACTGCACGTAGATGGACCAGCCGACGAGCAGGCCGAAGCCCGTCCGTGCGATGCGCGAATGCTTCTCTTCCCACCAGAACGCCGCGAGGATCGTGAGGAACGGCGTGAGCTCGATGAGGAACCGGTATCCGAACGAGTGCCCCGCCCACCACACGCTCCAGAAAGAGTAGAGAAGAATCGTCGCGGCAATCCCGGTCGTCATCGCCATGGTGAGGAGCCGGCGATCCGCCGATCGCAGGCCTCGCGGGATTCCGGCGATGCTCAGCAGGACGTAAGGGCTGAACACGAGCAGCCCTCGCGAAGGGCTGACGAGAAGCCCGGCGATTCCTTTCCCGAAGTTTCCCGAGAAATTCGCGATCTCTGGAAACGGGATCCAGGTTCCCGTCGACAGGAGAGTCCCCAGGTAGACCTCGCTGTACCAGAGGTGCAGGGAGACCGGAACGGCCGCCGCGAAGACCAGCCACGCCCACGCGCAGCGATCCGGCCGCCGCCGGGCCGCGACAGCCGCCAGGGGAATCGCCAGGAGCAGGGTGGAAGGCCGGCTCAGGACCGCCAGCGCCAGAAGGGTCCCGGAAAGGGCGAGAGTACGGTCACTGCGCCGGCAGATCAGCCAGAGCGCCGCCGAGAGAAAGAGAACGGACGGGCCGTGCTGCCAGAGGCCGCGGCTTGCCACGGACCAGAGGCAGGTTCCGAATGCATACGCGGACGACATTCCGATGGAGGTTGCCCGACTCATCCCGAGCTCGAGCAGAGCCAGGAAGAGAAACAGCACCGAGAGGGCCGCTACCGCGCTCGTCGTGAGGAGAGAAAGCGCGTCCCGGTGCTCGAGCAGTGGAACTCCGAGGATTCGCGCCGCGGCGTAGACCGGAACGTTGAGGAGTCCGGGGAGCAGGGGATAGCTCGATACGACCCGCGGCCCGACGCGGTGGAACCAGTACGGGAGCGGCTCTTCCGGCCGCACGAACGGGCGGAACTCGAGAGTGCCGTGCTCGAGGATCGATATCGGCAGGAGCTCCGCCGGTTGAGTGTCTCCGCTGCCGACGTAGTGCAGCCCCGCCAGATAGACGAGGAAGGGGATCGCAAGGGCGGCCACCCGCTCGCGCAGGCGGATGCGCGGACCCGCACGAGGCGGCAACGGCGCGCTGTGACGGTCCTCCGGAAGCGGAACGGCCGATGGCTCCATGCCCTCATCTTGCCCGCGCGGTTCCAGCCGTGACGGCCGCCGGAGCGGGGAGGAGCAAAAATACGCAACCTCGAGGCTTCGCGATGTGTTTTATGGGGAAATGAGCACGGCGACCAGTCCACCTGGAAAGACCACTTTGCTTGACGATTCGACGCTCCAGGAGTCTAATACAGGCATGATCGACGGAATTGACACCTCAATACTGACGGTTCTTCAGAGCAACTGTCGGACTTCCAACGCCGAGATTGCCCGCCGCGTCGACCTGGCGCCGTCGGCGGTTTTCGAGCGGATCCGCAAGTTGGAGGAGAAGGGCGTCATCCGGGGATACCGCGCGGACATCGATCCGAAGGCGCTCGACCTGGGGCAGCTCGCTTTCATCTTCATCCGCTCGAACGACCGGCCCGGGAGCGCGGGAATGGCCCAGGCTCTTGCCGCGATTCCCGAGATCCTCGAGGTCCATCACGTCGCGGGCGAGGACTGCTTTCTCGCGAAGGTCCGGGCGTGCGATGCCGAGGCCATGGGCCGGCTCCTGCGCGAACGCCTCGGGCGGATCGCGAGCATTACATCGACCCGCACCACGATCGTTCTCGAAGTCGTGAAGGAAACCTCCGCCCTTCCCCTTCCCGCGGCCGAGGGCGCGAGCGAGCCGGACGGAGCGGTTCTTGTCTGAGCGGGTCTCATCCGCCGCGGCTTCGGAGCGCGTCTCGCCGGCGATGACGTCGGGGCCCGTCTCGCCGACGGTGGCATCGGAGCGCGTCTTGCCGGCGGCGACTTCGGAGCGCGCCTTGCCGGCGGCGACTTCGGAGCGGGTCTCGCCGACGCGGACCGCTCCCCTCGAGATCCCGCCGTCGCGGGCGCACCTGGTCCTGGGATTTGCGGCCGTGTACATTCTGTGGGGCTCGACGTATCTCGCGATCCGGTTCGCGGTCGAGAGCTTCCCTCCCTTCCTGATGGCGGGCACGCGGCACCTGACGGCCGGCCTGCTGCTCTTCACTTTCCTCCGGCTGCGCGGCGTCGCGGCTCCGCAGGCGCGGCACTGGCGTTCCGCCGCGATCATCGGTGCGCTCCTCCTGCTCGGAGGAAACGGCCTGGTGTCCTGGTCGGAGCTGCGCGTTCCCTCCGGCCTTGCGGCCCTGGTCGTCGCTTCCGTTCCGCTCTGGATGGCGCTCGTCCAGGGCCTTCAGAAACGGCGCCGGCCGCGGACGGCGGTACTCGCCGGGCTTTTCGTCGGGCTCGCCGGACTGGCCCTTCTCGTGATGCCCGGCAGTTTCGGCGGGGGAGCGCACGTCGATCCCGTGGGCGCGGGAGCCCTCCTCCTCGCCGCGCTCTCGTGGGTGGTGGGCTCCCTGTACGCGCGAAAAGCCGTGCTTCCCGCCTCGACGCTGCTCGCCATCGCGATCGAGATGATCGGAGGCGGAGTCCTGTTGTGGATCTTCGGGCTTCTGTTCGGAGAGGGCGCGGACTTTCATGCCTCCGCCGTCACCCTGCGCGCCGTTCTGTCGCTCGGCTATCTCATCGTCTTCGGGTCGCTCATCGGATTCTCCGCGTACATCTGGCTCCTGAAGGTCTCGACGCCGGCGCGCGTGACCACCTATGCCTACGTGAACCCGATCGTGGCGGTCATGCTGGGATGGGCCTTCGGAGGCGAGGCGCTCACGCTGCGGATCGGCCTCGCCGCGGCCGCGATCGTCGGCGCGGTCGCGATCATCATCCGGTACGGCGGCGAGACGCCCGCGAAGCCGGCCGCGCTGGCGGTGGACGCGCCCGTGCCCGCGCCCACTGCCGGCTCGGAGCGTGCGTCATGAAGACTCCCTCCGAAATCGCGGTGCTCCTCGAGCTCGTCGACGAGGCGTACGACCACAAGGCCTGGGTCGGCACGAACCTCAAGGGATCCCTGCGCGGCATTTCCCCGGAGGACGCCGCATGGCGCCCCGCCGCCGGCCGCCACAATGCGTGGGAGCACGCCGTCCACGCGGCGTTCTGGAAATACACGGTTCGCAGGCGGCTGACCGGCGAAAAGAAACGGTCGTTCCCGCTTCCCGGAAGCAACTACTTCTCGAGGCCCTCTCCGGGCCGGACTCTGGCCGAGGATCTCGCCCTGCTCGAGAGCGAACACGGGGCCGTTCGCGAAGTCGTGGCCTCGCTCTCGCCCGCGAGCCTCGGCCGGAGCGCGGCGGGCAGCCGTCAGAAGGTCGGGTGGATGGTGCGGGGTATTGCGATGCACGACCTTTACCACGCGGCGCAGATCCGCCTGGTACTGGCCCTGCGCTAGGGGGAAGACGATGACAACGGCCTCCCGATTCGTGGAGCTCTCGCATCGCATCGAGTCGGGGATGACGACGTATCCGGGACTGCCGGGCCCCGTGATCTCGGAGTATCTTTCGCGCGAGGACTCCGTCTCCCACTACGCCGCCGGCACCACGTTCTCGATCGCGCGCGTCGAGCTCGTCGGGAACACGGGGACATACGTCGATTCACCGTTCCATCGCTTTGCGGAAGCCGAGGATCTCGCGCGCCTGCCTCTCGAGCGCCTGGCGGACGTTCCGGGAATCGTCATCGACGCCCGGTCCGCGGGGCGGGCCATCGGCCCGGATCTCCTCGCGACCGCGGGCAGCCTCGCCGGGAAGGCGGTCCTCATCCGGACGGGCTGGGATTCGCGATTCGGCACGCCGGAGTACGGCGTCGGGCATCCGTTCTTGACCCGCGCCGCCGTGGACCGGCTCGCGGAAGCCGGATGTCTTCTCGTCGGAGTCGACTCGCTGAACATCGATGACACGGCGGACCTCACCCGGCCGGCCCACACGGTTCTTCTGGCGGCGGGTATTCCCATCGTCGAGCACCTGACGAACCTCGGTGCGATCCCGCCTGGCGCGTTCCGCTTCTTCGCCGTTCCGCCCCCCTTTGCCGGCGTCGGCAGCTTTCCGATTCGCGCCTTTGCCCTGTGCGGCGCAATGGAATAAGAGGGCGCTAGAATCCCGGGAGCCCCCGGGGGCCGGAGCGCTCATGTCCCTTTCCACGCCTTCGCTTTGTCCTTCGCCTTGTCCTTCGCCTTGTCCTTCGCCTTCATCCTCGCCTTCGTCCTCGACTTCGCCGTCGTCATCCATGCGTGCGTCATCCGTCTCTTTCGTCCCTTCGCCGGACCGGGATTGGTGGCGCCGGAGCCGGGGAGCGGTTCCGGCCGTTTTTCTCGTCGTTGCGTTGATCGCCTTCGCGGCCGTGGCGCCGACGAACCCGGATGTGCGATGGACCGGTCTTTCCACCGCTCCGAAGCCTCCGCTCGAGCCGCCCCCCGACATCACGCTCCAGACTCTCGCGGACGGGCTCCCGGGCTTGACCTCGATCGTGTCCGCCGGAGACGGGCGCCTTTTCCTGACGGAACAGCTCGGCCGCATCGTCGTATGGGACGGGACGCAGATTCTGGCGGCGCCGTTTCTCGACGTGTCATCTCTCGTCTCCTGCTGCGGGGAACAGGGCCTTCTCTCCGTCGCGTTTCATCCGCAGTACGCCCGCAATGGTCTCTTCTTCGTCGACTACACGAACCAGGCGGGGAACACGGTGATCGCGCGGTACCGGGTGTCGGCGGCCGACGCCGGCGCGGCGGATCCGGCAAGCGGCGTCGTGCTGCTCACGATCACGCAGCCCTTCGCGAACCACAACGGCGGCGAGCTCCAGTTCGGGCCTGACGGATATCTCTACATCGGCATGGGCGATGGAGGATCCGCGAACGATCCGTTCTGCAACGCGCAGAACGACGGCTCGCTCCTCGGAAAGCTGCTGCGCATCGACGTCGACGCGAACGCCGACACGGCGCCTTTCCACGGGATTCCGGCCACGAATCCATTTCATCCCGGCGGGGGCGCGGGCGGAGGATCGCCGAGCGAGGTCTGGGCGAAGGGCCTCCGCAACCCATGGCGCTTCTCCTTCGATCGCCTCACGGGAGACCTGTGGATCGGCGACGTCGGGCAGGATGCCCGGGAGGAGATCGACTTTCAGGCTCGCGCGAGCACGGGCGGCGAGAACTACGGCTGGAAGGTCGTCGAGGGAACGATCTGCGGCGCCGCCGGCACGTCGGGCTGCGGGGCTTCTCCGGCTTTGCCACCGCCCCCCTGCGGGTCGACTCTCTACACGGCTCCTGTCCTCGAGTACACCCACGATTTTGGCGACTGTTCCGTGACGGGCGGATACGTCTACCGGGGAAGCGCGATGCCCGGTTTCGCCGGAGCGTATTTCTACGGCGACTTCTGCACCGGCCGCCTTCTCGTCAACGGCCGGGAGCTGACTCCCCGCGCGCCGAATCTCTCCACGTTCGGTCAGGACGCGGCGGGCGAGCTCTATCTAGGCACGGCGGGCGGTTTCTTCGCGCGGATCGTCCAGACCGGCGTGACGGTGACACCCACCGTGACTTCGACCTCGACTCCGCCGGCAGTGACGCCCGGGGTCCGGGCCGTGCCGGTCCCTCCGGCGCTGCGAGCCAGGACGCCGCGCGTGCTCGTCCGCTGACCGTCCATCGGGGGGATGTGCAGCGCACAGCGGAAAGCGGAGCGGAAAGCGGACAGTTGTCGTCCGTGCGATCTGCCCGCCGGGCGGCGGGCGAGCGTCCAGCGCCCTCCCCATACACAGACGCGAGAAAGTCGAGCGCCGATGAAATCGTTCTCCTCTTTTCGATCAGGAGGATGCGAATTTTTTCAGCGATCGATCACACGCGCGCGTTCTGGGGCGGAAGCTCGACGAACTCGACCCAGTAGGTGCCGAGCGTCTTCATGAGGTCGACGAGGCGCTCGAACGTTACGGGCTTCACGACATAGGAATTCGCGCCGACGTCGTAACTCTTGAGGACGTCCCCCTCTGCCTTCGAAGTCGTCATGATCACGACGGGGATGTGGCGCAATTCGGGGTGCGACTTGATCTCCTTCAGCGCCTCGCGGCCATCTTTCCGCGGCATATTGAGGTCGAGGAGGATGATCCCGGGCCGAGGGGCGCTCGCCGGGTCGGCGTAGCGACCTTCGTGGAGGAGGTACTCCATCAGCTGCTCGCCATCCTCGACGAACCGGAGGTCGTTCACGACCCGGCTCAGGTCGAGGGCACGCCGGGTCAGCAGGCGATCATCCGGGTCGTCTTCGGCGATCAGAATCGTGATGGGTCGGGCGTTGATGGGGGTCATGGGATCTCTCCTCCTGTGGGTTGTTCTGGCAAGGGCTGCGGGTCGGGATGGCTCACGGGAAGCGACACGAGAAATGTGCTGCCTTCGCCGGGGATGCTCGCGGCGGTGATCTCTCCGCCGTGGCGCTCGACGATTCGCCGGCAGACGGCCAGGCCGATGCCGGTGCCTTCGTACTCCCGGCTGGCGTGCAGGCGCTGAAACGGCGTGAAGATCCGGTCGAGATACTTCGGATCGAAACCGATCCCGTTGTCCTCGACCCGGATTCGGCACGTGCTCGAGCCGTCCGGTCCGGCCTCGATGGCGGACGCGACCGTGACGACAGGCGGGACTCCCGGGCGCCGGAACTTCAGAGCATTGCCGATCAGATTCTGCATCAGCTGCCGCATCTGGAGCGAGTCGGCGTCGATCGTCGGAAGATCCCCCACGTGGACCCGCCCGTTCCCTTCCGCCACGCGGGTCTGGAGGTCCTCGAGGACTTCGCGCGCGACGACCGAGAGATCGACCGGCTCAAGAGTCTCTCCGTGCGTCCCCACCCGGGAATAGTCGAGCAGCGCCCGAATCAGCGCATTCATGCGCCGGGCAGCCCCCTGCATCCGATCGACGAAATCCGCGCCCTCGGCGCCGAGCTTCGGCGCGAAGTCGCTCTTGAGAAGATCTCCGAACGCCTGGATCTTGCGGAGCGGTTCCTGGAGATCGTGGGACGCAACGAAGGCGAAATCCTGCAGCTCCCGATTGCTCCGGCCGAGCTCGGTGTTCGCGAGAGCGAGCTCGTTCGTCCGTTCCGTCACGCGATCCTCGAGCTGGCTGTGCGATTCCTGGAGAGCCCGGCGCGCCGACTCGCGCGTCGCCATGTCGCGCGCGTTGAGCGCCCAGGCGAGCAGGACGAACGTGATCGCGACGATGCTCGCGATGGAGATCGTCAGATAGAGGCTCCTCGCGCTCTGGCCCGCCGCCGATTCGCGCAATGCGAGGAGGCGTTCCTCCTCCCGGCTGAGGAACGGAAGGAAAGCGCGAACCGCGTCCATTTCGCTCTTCCCGCGGCCGGACGCCACGAACGCGCGAGCGTCGTCCAGGGCGCCGGCCCGGCGCAGCTCGACCGCTGCCCGCAGGCTCACGACGCGGCGTTCGACGAGAGCGCGAAGCTCGGGGATGCGCCGCTGTTGATCGAGGTTGTCACCCGTCAGACGCTCGAAGCGATCGATCTCCCCGTGCAACGCCGCGAGCGCCCGGTTGTAAGGCTCCAGGTACGACTCCAGGCCGGTGATGATGAAGCCGCGCTCGCCGGTCTCGGCGTCCGTCAGGCTCGACTGGATCCGCTGCACCGTGGAGAGGACCTGATACGTGTGGTCCACCCACCGATAGTTCCCCTGGAGGCTGCGTGCGGCGCGATAGGACACGATGGCGTTCGCCGCCAGCGCGATAACCACCAGCAGAAAAACGAGCGCCCGGCGAGCCTTCAATCGTGCCTCCGAAGTGACGGCGAACGGGACGAGAGCATCTTAGTTCGTCGGGGCCGTTCGGCCCGGTCGGCTGTCCGCTTCCCGCCATCACCTGTCGGCTGTCGCTCCCGCCGGGCGAAAATGCGATCGTGGAGCGGACCGGGATGGGTTCCGATACCGTCCGCGGAGAACCCCCGCATCCTTCGTCCGGAATATGGAACTCGGTTCTGTTCTTCCTCTCCTCCGAACCCCGAACCCCCAACCCCGAACCCCGAACGGAGAACTGAGTCAGAACGGGATAAGGAACAACGGACAGCGGAGAGCCGCCTGCGCTCTTAAGCCCTCCGCTCCGCTCCCCCTCCCGTCCCGAACAGGAGAAACGACGCGGCGGACAAGAGGGCGAGGAGGACTCCGTAAGCGGCTCCGACTCCCGTCTCCGTCATGCGCAGGCTCGAGAGGATCTCGATCGAGATCGGGCGCGTGTCGAACGTGTAGAGGACGATCGAGACGACGAAGTCTCCGAGGGACGTGATGAAAGCGATGGCCGCTCCGGCGGCGAGCGCCGGCCGCAGGAGAGGGAGCGTGACGCGTAGAAGGCGGCGGGTCCGGGATGCTCCGAGAGATGCCGCCGCTTCCTCGAGCGCCGGGTCGAGCTGGCGCAGGCCCGCGAAGGCCGCGCGCCCCGTAAGGGGAAGGCTCCGCACGAGGTAGGCGAGCGGGAGGATCGCGGCGGTCCCGATCAGCACGAACCGGCCGGCCCAGGGCGCCCGCACCGAGAACGTCGCCGCGAGGGCCACGGCGAAGACGGTTCCGGGGAGGGCCCACGGAATCGCGAGAAGGGATTCGAGCGTGCCCGCGAGCCGCGTGCGGCCGCGGACGGACGTCCAGGCGGCGGCGAAGCCGAGAGTGAGCGCTGCGGCCGTCGCCACCGCCGACATCCACAGGGAATTGACGATCGGGCGCAACCGCTCCCTCTCCGAGAAAACGGCGGTCCAGTTCGAAAGAGACAGGACCGGCGGCAGCGCTTCGGAGTTCCACGTTCCCGCGGGAACGAAGGACACGAGCAGGAGCATGGCGTGGGGAAGAAGCAGGACCGTGGTGAAGACCCAGCCCGCGGCCGCGACGAGGGCGCCTCGTCGAAGCTTTCGTCGGGCAGGCGCCGCGCCGCGGATCGCGCCGGCCACCCCGCGCCGCTTCTCGGCCTTCTGCAGGAACACGAGACCGAGCAGGGCGATCGCGGCCAGCGCGACCGTCTCCACCATCGACATTTCGGTGTCGTCGTTCAGCCGCGAGAAGACGATCTGTGTCGTCATGACCCGAAACGTTCCGCCGATGAGGTACGGCGCGGAAAAGGAAGAAAGCGACGTCATGAACGTGAGCAGCGCCGCTCCGACGAGCGCCGGCCGAAGGAGAGGGAGCGTGACCTTGCGCAGGATCCGCCCGGGCCCCGCGCCGAGAGCGGCGGCCGCTTCGATGAAGGCGGCGTCCAGGCGCGCGAGTCCCGCGCGCGTGAAAAGGTAGAAATACACGAACATCGTGTAGGCGTGGACGAGAAGGATCGCTCCGGGCCCCGAAAGTCTCCAGGGCGGCTCGGAGGACCGCGTGACGGCGGAAACGGCGCGCGCCACGACTCCGCTTTCCCCGTACAGGAAGAGAAACGCCAGAACACCGACGAGGGGGGGAAGGACGACGGGAAGCGCGACGAGCGTCCCCAGGATCCGCCGGCCGGGGAAGTCCGCCGTCTCGAAGAGAAAGGCGAGCGGGATGCCGATCGCCGCCGAAAGCGCGACCGTCGCGAGCGAGATCCAGATGCTCGCCCAGAGCGCCTGCCACTCGTCGGGTCGGCGCGCGAAATCCGCGAAGTGCGAGAGCGTCCAGTGCGGATCGCCGAGAGCCTCCAGGAGCGTCAAGAGCAGGGGATAGCAGACGAGCCAGGCGAGCGTCAGCGTCAGGACGGCGGGCAGGAGCCGCGGGAACCGGAAAGGAGTACGTGAGGCCGTCGTCACGGCGCGGCCTTCCCGCCCTGCCTCGGATAGGCGCGGGGCCGCGCGGCTCCGGGCGCCGGCCGGATCCCGATGCGATCTCCCGGCTGAGCGAGCCCCGGAGCGCCGAGCGCCTCCGCCTCCCCCGCGCCGTCCAACGCCACGGTGTAAAAGGCCGCGTGGCCCGCGAAGCGCCGCTCGAGCACCGCGCCCGGGAGTGAACCGTCGGACAGGGGTGAGCCGGCGGCCGCGCCCGACCGCTCGAGAGCCAGGTCCTCCGGTCGCACCAGGAGATCGACCGGATCGCCGTCGGAAAACGCCGCTCCGTCCGAGCCGGCCTGGGCGTCCCACGCGACTCCGGGCGCGGGCTCGGCCCGGCCTCCGCGCCAGACGGCCGGAATCACGCTCGATCGGCCCACGAAACCCGCCACGAATCGCGTCGCGGGACGCGCGTACAGCTCCTCCGGCGTGCCGACCTGCTCGAGGCGCCCGGCCGACAGGACAGCGACGCGGTCTCCGAGGTCGAAGGCTTCCTCCTGCTCGTGGGTCACGAAGAGCGTGGTGATTCCGATGCGGCGGAGCACCCGCTTCAGCTCCCGCCGCGTGCGCTCGCGGAGGGTCGGGTCGAGGTTGGACAGAGGCTCGTCGAACAGGAGGACGCGAGGCCGCGGCGCGAGGGCGCGGGCGACCGCGACCCGCTGCTGCTGCCCCCCGGAGAGCTCCGTCACGCGGCGCGGCTCGAATCCGGAAAGATCGACCGACTCGAGCGTCTCGGCGACGCGCTCTCGGATCTGCGGCCGGGTGAGACTCTCCGCGGGCATCCCGAAGGCGACGTTCTCGCCCACCGTCATGTGCGGGAAGAGCGCGTAGTGCTGGAAGACCATGCCGAAGCGCCGCCGCTCGGGCGGCATGTGGGTGACGTCCTCCCCGTCGACGCGAATCCGTCCGGCGTCGGGCGTCTCGAATCCCGCCACGAGCCGCAGAACGGTCGTCTTCCCGCTGCCCGACGGGCCGAGCAGCGCCACGATCTCGCTCTTCCGCACGGAGAGCGAGAAGCCGCGCGTGACGGCGAGCGTTCCGAAATGTTTCTCGAGCGATTCGAGCTCGAGGTATCCGCCGGCGGTCATATGTGCGGGGAGCTTATCGGAGGGCGCCGCGAATGCGGATTCACCGGGCCATCCGTCCGTCCCAACCGGGCGATGCCGAGCGAAGCAGGAGGAAGAGCGTGTCCGAGACGACCATGAAGAGCTTACCGGGTCTGCACGGACAAATGCGCCCGCTCAGATCAGTGATTCCCATGCTCCGCGACAGAAGCGAGCCCGGCAGGAGCCGGTCTGCAGGGCGCCCTATTTCTCTCCGCGTCCCCGGACCTCCCGGTCCCACTTCGCCATCCAGGCCGATCCCTCGCGCTCGAGCAGATCCCAGTCGAGCTTTGCGACCACCATCTTTTTTTCGACGTCGCGCGCCCATTCCGGGAGCTCGGCGGGCGGGAGGTCGGTCCGGGCCGGCAGGCGAAACGCCCGCTCGGCGGCGAGCCGCTGCGCTTCGGGGCTGCCCGCCCACTCGAGGAAGGCGCGCGCCGCGTCGGGATGGCGGGCGCCCTGCACGAGACCAATCGAATCGTCGATCACGGGGGTGCCGCTCTTCGGAAAAACGTAGGCGAGTTCGCGGCTGTGGCGCATCTCGAGAAGAACGTCCGGCAGATCCCAGACGGTGATCAGCCCTTCCCGTCTGGCGATGCGCTGGATCAGGACCGAGGCGTTCATCTCGTACGATTTCGTCTGGGCGTCCAGGCGTTTCAACCAGGCAAATCCGTCCGCGGTCGAGCCCGTCTTTTCGATCGAGCGCGCGAGGATCATCCCGAAGATCGCGCGCATCGTGCCGGAGGCGAGCGGGTACCGGATGATGACCTTGCCCTTCCACCGCGGGTCGAGCAGGTCGTCCCAGTCCTTCGGCGCGTCGGCCGCGGGCACGACGGACGAGTTGTACACGATGACGGCCGGTGTCCGATACGCGCCGAAGTAGAGGTCGTGCGGACCGCGCGCGTCCGCGGGTAGGGCGGCGGCCCAGGTGGGTCGGGAAGGCGCGAGCAGGCCCTCCCGGGCTCCCCGGGCGAAGATCGTGTCCGGGCCGCCGAACCAGAGGTCGGCCTGCGGGTTGGATTTTTCGGAGCGGATCCGGTCGTAGACCTCCTGCGAGCCCATGTCGAGCCAGCGCACGTCGACTTCCGGATGCGCTTTTTCGTACGTGGTCTCGAGCAGCATCAGGAGATCGCGCCCGTGCGGCGAGTAGAGAACGAGAGGCGTGCGCTTGTCGGCTCGGCAGCCAGACCAGAGCAGCGCCGTCAGAAGGAGTACCGCGGTCGCGAGCATGCGGGGGAACGCGCGCGCGACGGGCGTCACTCCTGTTTTCCGCGCTTCAGCGGCCACGGGCATTCCACGCCAGGATGTTGGCGAAGAGACGGTAAGCGCCGGGCACTCCCGCGGGCAGCTCGCGGAAGAACGCGAGACCGGTGTACACATAGCGGCCCTTGCCGATCGTGCCGGCGAGAAGGGATCCGAGCTGCTCCGCCTCGCCGGGATCCGCCATCGAGAGAAGCGGCGTGTAAGCCGGCGACCACGCGTGCGCGAAGTAAATGCCGCGTTCCTGGACCCACCCGTCCCAGTCGTCCGGACCGATCCGGTTCGGCTGAAGAAAGATCGGATGCGTCGGCACCAGAATACGAACCGGGGCGGTCTCGTCCGTCGTGCGGTCGATCGGCCGCACGATCTCGAGTTTCTCGGGCGCAAAGGCGCTCTCCGTGAAGCCCGTCTGCTGATACTGGACGACGAGAAGTCCTCCGGCGCGAACCCAGTCGAGAAGCCGGTTGTTCGCAATGGCGAGCGACGGCTCCGTCTCGTAGGCACGGGTTCCGAGGACGATGACGTCATAGCCGGAGAGATCGCCGTGCTCGAGGTCCCCGCCCGAAAGGAGACGGATGGGAACGCCGACGGCGGAGAGCGACTCCGGGACCCGATCCGAGGCGCCCCGCACGTAACCGACCGGCTTCAGACGCGGAAGCTTCAGATCGAGGGAGGTCAGCGCGACGGAGGTGGCGCGTGGCCAGGTCGTTGGCCGGATGTGCTCGTAATCGAGGATGCGCATGCCGGTCTCGAACCGTTCGCCGGAGTCGAGCACGGCCGAGACCGCCAGGGAGAAACGAGACGCGCTCGCTCCGCGGGCCGGCGGACGCAAGGACAGCTCGACCGAGGCGCGCTCCCCCTTCTTCGCGATGGAGAACGCTCGCGACTCGGCGGACCAGCCCGCCGGCGCCGCCAGCTCGACACGCCCGGAGATCGGCGCGGAGGAATTCGACAGCACGGTGACGCTGATGCGCGCCGGCTCGGAGGCCGGCACAGCGGACGGCCGGACGATGAGCGCCGGATCCACGAACACTTCCGCGCGGGGAACGGCCCGCAGAGGGCGGCGGATCTCGCCGAACGCCTCGTCGCGATACCGGAACGTGACCTCGCGGCGCAGCGTGATCCTCGACCCGCCGACGCGAAGAGTGAGAACGGCGGAGAGAGGCGGCGGCGCATACGGCTCGCCCCGGACGTTCGGAGGGACGCCGGTCCAGTCGTACATGTCGCCCGCCAAGGGATGCCGCAGGAAATAGGGCACGCTCGCCGGAGCATCCGCGGGAAGGGACGCCGACACTTTCCATTCCGCGAGCGCTCCCGGATCGATCGCTTTTCCCGCGGCCGGGGTGCCGACCGTCCATCCGTCCGCGCTCGCGAGCGCCGCGGTCTCGACCTCCATCGACGCTCCGCCTCCGTTGGCCACCTGAATGGTCACGGCCACGGCATCCCCCGGGGCCGGAGTCGCCGTATCGGCGAGGGCGTCGACGGCGATGCCGGCGGCGATCCCGAGAGCGGATTCGGCGACGGAGATCTTTTCGACGAGCGTGAGCGCGGCGTTCGCGGCAGCGGCCGAGTCGCCCGAAACCGCCGCGCGGGCCGCGCGCAGATCCTCGAGGATCCGGGCGAGCGGAGCCACCAGGGTGGACGGGTCCGCCGCCGCGAGCCGGCCGCGCAGGTCGCGGACCGTGCTCACGACGCGGGCCAGGCGCGCCTCCGCGTCCCGCGGGCGGGCCGGATCCGTTGCCGGCACTCCGGACGCGAGCGCGGGGAGGTCGCCATCCGCTCCCGCGAAGAGGTCTTTCGCTTCGCGCCCGGCCGCGCCGTCGAGCCAGCCGGCTCGCGCCTCGTTCGGACCGATCGGCTGGAGCGCGCCGGTACCCTGCGAGCGATGGAGGCTGCGGCTCGCGACCGCGATCTGCTGGAAGGTCCGGCCGGTCAGGGGCTCGAGGCCTCCCGTCGGCAGAATCACCGTCGTCTTTTCCCGATCGAGGAAGCGCGTGGTCTGCCAGAGCGACGCCGCCTGCCACGGCTTCAGTCCCTCCGCGGCGAGGCCCGGAAACGCCGCGGGATCGGCTGCCAGCCGAAAGGCTTCCCGCGCGACGATCCCCGACGCCTGGTGCTGTCCGTGGCCGTCGCGCGGCGTGCCCGAGAAGATCGCGACGACGACCTGAGGCCGGAATCGCCGGATGATCCGCACCGCGTCCTCGAGAAGCGCCTGCTTGGGCCACAGGCGAAGCGTCTCGTCGAGGGACTTCGAGAATCCGAAGTCGTAGGCCCGGGTGAAGTACTGGCGGGCGCCGTCGAGGCGTCGGGCGGCCGCGAGCTCTTCGGTGCGGATCAGCCCGAGGCCGACGCCGAGCTCGTCGCCGATGAGATTCTGGCCGCCGTCGCCGCGCGTCAGCGAAAGGTACGCCGCTTCGCCTCCCATGCCGCGGGAAACGAGCGTGAGGAGCGCCGTGTCCTCATCGTCGGGATGGGCCGCAATGATGAGGAGGCGGCGGTTCGTCGCGAGCTTGCGGAGAAGCGGGTCGAGTGCGTCGAGACCGCCGGCGGACGGCGGAGGAAGCTCCGTTCCGGGCGGTTCCGCCGCGCTCATCGGGGAGACGACGAGGAGAGCGAGCCCGAGCCCGAGGGCGAGCCCGAGGGCGGCGACGAGGCGTCGGTCGATCACGGCCGAAGAGTCTATGACGGGCGGCTCCGGGCTCCCGCCGCCGCTCGTCTCCCGTCGCTTCTCTCGAAGACCGGGAAGCGGAAGCTCACACCGGAGAGCCGGCGGCTCCCGTCGCCCTACTTCCGCTTCGACCGGATGAAGGGCGTCGAAGCCGCCGCGAGAGCCCCGACGAGAGCGGCGACGTACGACGCGCGCCGCTTCGGGTCGAGGTCCTTCCATTCCTTCATGACCTTCTTGACGGTGCTCTTCGACGCGACGCCGGCCCGGTTCCAGGCCCGCTTCGCGGATCGCACGCTCTCGCCGGAGAGGGACGAAATGCTCGCGCCGGCGCGGCTGGCCGATTTCGCGAACGACGAGAGCAGCGCTTCGAGCCCGTCGGCAGCCGGTGGGGAGGACGCGGCGCGCTTGCGGGATGCCGGCGTGCCCTTGCGGATCGCCGGGCGTGGTTTCGCCGTAGCCTTCGCTTTCGCCTTCGGGCTTGCCGCGGCCTTTCGCGCCGGCGCTTTGCGCGGTGATTTGCGGGCGGCGGCGGTTCGGGTCGTTTCCGGCGAGTCGGCCGACTTCGGGGATTCGGGGGTTTCTTCCATGGGTTTCACCTCATCGCGATTTCGGAGTGGATTGGGATCGGGAGTCTCCATCGTGACACAGCGCTTCAGTTCTCCCCGGCGGCGACGAACACCGGCTCGATGTCTACCGGGATGTCGGCCAGCCGGAAGTTTGTCGCGTCGATCTCGGGGTTCGACTTCGCGTACCGGTTGAGCAGCCGGCGTCCCCGCTCGGAATCGCCGGTCGCCTCAATCTCGAGGAGCTCCGTCGAAAGCGAGCGGACGGCGGCTCGAAACTTGTCGCGCCGGACGGCGAAGCGGCCGTCGGAGGTCGGAACGATGGCTCCCTTTTCGCGGAACCAGTTCCACTGGACGGCCGTCCCGCCGCCGTGCGCCTCTTCGAGCCCGAAGCGCATCGAACGGAACATGAGCGCCGCGTACGTGGCGCCCAGGGAATCCTCGTCGAACGACGTCACCCACTTCTGATCGAGGGCGTACAGGATGTTCCAGAGCCCGACGACGTCCGCCTTGCATTCCTCGATCGTCGAATAGATCTCCTTCAGCAGAAGCCTCGCCTCGATCTTCTTCCCATCGGGCCCCGCGATGATTCCGGGCCCCAGTCCGTGCGACAGCTCATGGAAGAGCGTGTGCGTGAAATAGGGATCGAAGGCGACCTTGCCGAGCTGCGATGAGTCGAGCACGCGCTCGGCGATGGGCCGCCCGGATTTCTCGAACTTCGCCTGCATGACGTTCTTGAGCAGGATCTTCTTGGAGCCCTTCGACTCGCGCACCCGCTCGTCGTTCGGGAGGTTGTACGCGGCCGTCTGGACGCCGCGGCGCCCGTCCCCGGAGGTAAAGGCTTCCTGGACGACCTTGATCGGGGACTCGAACTTCCGGGCAAAATTCTTGTGGCGATCCTCGATCGGGAGATTGCGTTCCATCTCCGGCAGGTGTCCGGCGTACACCTCGAGCTTCGCGCTCTCTCCCTTATCGCGAACGGTCACGAACGCTTCGAACGCCGCCTTGTAGTTGAAGAGACCGTCCTCGTAGATCTCATAGGGCCCGATCGTCACTTCGATGTCGGAATCAAGATCCATCCAGGCGACGTCGGACGCGAAGTAGTCGTCGTTGCCGAACGCCTTCGCCCGCTCGAGCAGGAACTTCTTCAGCGACGCGTTCCCCGTCGTCTCGGCCGCCTGCCGGAGCTTCGCGGCCGCCTCGTCGAGCGCCCCCCGGTACGCGCGCGAGTAGGGGACCGCCACCAGCTGATTTCCGTCGCGGCGGATCACGGTCGTGAGGCTCTGGAACGCCTCCTTGTCCTGCGGGTGCGCGGCGATCCACTGTTCGAATTCGTCCTTCGTCATGTCGACGGGGTAGAAGCCCGCGCCTTTCGGCTTGGCGCGGCTGCCGATGAAGGGTTGATCTCCCTTCAGCCGGTCCCACGGGCCGGCGTTGATGTCGAAATATTCGAGTGCCGCTTCCGCGTTCGGACGCCGCTCCCGAACCAGTCGCGCGATCCGCTCGCGCATGGAGGGAACTTCGTCGGCGACCTGGCCGGCGAACAGCCCCTCGAGAACCCGCGCCGCCTCGATCAGGACCTGAAGCGTGCGAGTCTCACGCGCGTCGAGAAGCGACCGGTCGTAGTCGATGCGCGTGCGCGTGAACTGGCGCAGTCGTTGCGTGATGTCCGGCGCGATCGTCAGAGAGTCGGACGCAACCGACACCGGTGCGGAAGGGTTCGAGGAAGGCGCGGGAGCGACGTTCGCCGGGGGTGGGGATTTCATCGCGGGAGCGCATGCCGAGGAGGAGAGAATGAGAACCAGGGCGGCCAGAAGCGCCCCGAGGAGCGAGCCGATATGAGTCCTTCGCATGGGCCGGAATCTAGCATCGTTTCCTCGTCGTAGATCGAGTATGCCGCAGGCCCCCGAGCTCGACCGCCACGCTCTCCTCGAGTGGTACCGGAGAAACCGGCGCCGCTCGGAGGATCTCTTCGCCCGGATTCCGGACGAGGCCTGGCTGGATCGCCCGATCGCGCTCCGCAATCCGATCTGTTTCTACGAGGGTCACATTCCGGCTTTCGGCGTGAACACCCTGTGGAAGCGAGCGCTCGGCCATCCGCCGATCGACCCTGGTTATGAGGTCCTCTTCGAGCGCGGCATCGACCCCGAGGAGGCGCCCGCCGGAGCGCCCTCCGCCTGGCCCGCGCGCGAGACCGTCCGCGCCTACGGGCGGCGCGCGGACGAGGCGCTCGAGGACGCCTTCGCCCGGGCTCTGCTTTCTTCCGAGAGCAATCCGCTTCTCCTGCGCAGCGAGGCGGTCTTTACGGTGCTCGAGCACGAGGTGATGCACCAGGAGACGCTCCATTACATGTGGCGGCGGCAGCCGTACGACCGAAAGCTCCCCCGCGGAGGCGCTCCCGCGCCCGAGCCCGGCGGCGCGCTGCCCCCGGCGCGGGAGATGGCACGCGTTCCGGCCGGCCCCGCGACACTCGGCGCGGACCGGGAGGAGCTGCGGTTCGGATGGGACAACGAGTTTCCGAGGAGAACGATTCTCGTTCCCGCCTTCGAGATCGGCGTTCACAACGTCACGAACGCGGAGTTCCTCGATTTCGTCGACGCCGGCGGCTATCGGAACGAGGCCCTCTGGCAGGGCGATTCGCGCCCGCCGCGCGAGGACGAGGATGCCCATCCCCCGTTCTGGGCCCGCGGTGAGCGCGGCTGGGAATGGATCGGGATGTTCGAGCGCATACCGCTGCCTCCGTCCTGGCCGGCGTGGGTCACGCAGGCCGAGGCGTCCGCGTACGCGCGCTGGAAGGGGATGCGGCTTCCGACGGAAGCGGAATACCACCGCGCGGCTTACGGCGAGCCCTCCGGTCGGGAGCGCCCTTTCCCTTGGGGGGACGACGAGCCGGATGCGAGCCGCGGAAACTTCGATTTTCATCATTGGGAGCCGGTCGCCGCGGGCTCCTTCCCGGAGGGCGCGTCGGCATGGGGCATCCACGACCTCGTCGGCAACGGCTGGGAGTGGACGTCGACGGTGTTCGACGGCTTCCCCGGCTTTCAGCCCATGGCGTCCTATCCGCAGTACTCCGCGGACTTCTTCGACGGGAAGCACTATGTGATGAAGGGAGCCTCGCCGGTGACAGGCCGCGAGCTCGTGCGCCGGAGCTTCCGGAACTGGTTCCGTCCGAACTATCCTCACGTCTATGCGAGCTTCCGGCTGGTGAAGGACGGGTTGTGAAGGCGAAGATGCCGGCGGCCATTTCTCCGCCTCGAGCCGCGGCGGCAGCTCCCCCGGCGGTCGTTTCCCCTTTCCCGATTCCCGTTTCCCGTCTCATCCCGATTCCCGTTTCCCGCCCTGTCCCGTCTTCCGTTTCGCGGCCGCACGCATGAGCCTCCCCACCAGCCTCGACGCCCCTCCGATCGAGATGGTCCGCGATTTCGCCGCGGATGTGCGGCGCGACCTCGCGCTCAACCCGAAGCAGCTGCAGTCGAAATATCTCTACGACCGCCTGGGATCCACTCTCTTTGAGGCGATCACGCGCCTCCCGTGGTACCGCATCACGCGGGCGGAGGCGCGGCTGCTGGCCCGCTTTGCGCCGCATATCGCGGCTGCATTTCGCGATCCGATGACCCTCGTGGAGCTCGGCTGCGGCAGCGGCGAGAAGCTCGCGATGCTGGCCGACGCTCTGCGGATGGGGGAGAGGCCCGTCGCGGTGCACCTGATCGACATCTCGCCGCTCGCCCTCGAGCTGTCCGAGCGCACTCTCGGCCGGATCCCGCACATTTCGGTCGTCGGCCATCGCGCCACGTACGAGGAGGGGTTGCGTCACGCGGCGCTCCAGCGGGTCGGGGATAGCGCGATGCTCGTCCTCTTCCTCGGCTCGAACATCGGGAACTTCGACCCGCCCGCGGCTCGCGAGTTTCTCGCCGAGATCCGCGGCGCCCTGCGTCCCGGAGACGCCCTGCTTCTCGGAGCGGACCTCGTCAAGCCCGAAGAGGAGCTTTTGATCGCCTACGACGATCCGCTCGGGGTCACGGCCGCGTTCAACAAGAACCTTCTCGCGCGCATGAACGCGGAGCTTCTCGCCGACTTCGACCTCTCCGCGTTCGACCACCGCGCGGTCTGGAATGCGCCGGAAGGCCGCGTCGAGATGCACCTCGTCTCCCGGCGGTCCCAGGAGGTCCGGATTCCGAGAGCCGACACAGCCGTGCGGTTCGTTGAGAGCGAGTTCATCTGGACCGAGAGCTCGTACAAGTACGCCCCGGAAGACCTGATCGCCCGCGCGTCCGCGGTCGGGTTCCGCTGCGTCGAGCAGTGGATCGATGCCCGGGCCCGGTTCGCCCTGACGCTGTTCGAGGCGCAATAGCCGCCGAAGGCGCTTTTCCCAGGGGGCCCTCGTCCTCGTGTAATCTTTCCCGGCGCAATCCCGTCGTTTCCATGATTCGTTTCGTCCGCGCGGCCCTTGGTCGGGCGGACCTCCGAACGATTCCGTTTCAAGGAGGCCAATTTTGAAGCTCACGACCGCCGCTCTCGCCCTGCTCATCGTCGTGCCCGCCGCTCCCGCCCGATCGCAGGAACGGGTCGATCTCGACATGTTGAACCGGATCCGCCAGGAAGGGTTCCACCACTCCCAGGTGATGGACACCGCCAGCCGCTTGATGGACGGCATCGGGCCGCGGCTCACCGGATCGCCCAACATGAAGAAGGCGAACGAATGGACCCGCAAGCAGCTCGAGGACTGGGGCCTCGTCAATGCCCACCTCGAATCCTGGGGGCCGTTCGGCAAGGGGTGGAGCTACGAGGAGTGCAGCGTCCGGATGCTCGCGCCGGACGCCGCGGAGCTGCTCGCGCTGCCCGTCGCGTGGACGCCCAGCACGAACGGGGTCATTCGGGGGTCCGTTCTCAAGGTGAAGCTGGCAACGGAAGACGATCTCAAAGCCGAGAAGGGGAAGCTCGCGGGAAAGATCATCCTGCTCGGCGACATGCGCGACGTGAGGACCTCCGATAAAGCCCTCTCGGACCGCTACGATGAGAAGAGACTGAGCGATATCGAGCAGTTCGAAATTCCGAGCCTGACGCCCAGGCTGCGACCCGGTCAGCCGCCCTTCGATCGGGAGGACTTCATGAAGCGGCGCCGGTTCCGACGGACGCTCGACAAGTTTCTCTCGGACGAGAAGGTGGCCGCTGTGATCGAGCCCGGAGCGCTGGACGGAGGCACGTTCCGCGTCCAGGGTGCGAACAACGGCTGGAAGTCCGATGCGCCCGCGCTCGTGACCACGATCCAGATGGCCATCGAGCACTTCGGCCGTATCTCGCGGTTGATCGACCTCAAGCAGGACGTGCAGGTCGAAATGAACGTCCGCGCGAAGTTTCACGCCGACGATGCGATGTCGTACAACACCGTCGCGGAGATCCCGGGCACGGATAAGAATCCCCAGATCGTGATGCTCGGCGGCCACATGGACTCGTGGCACGGCGGCACGGGCGCGACGGACAACGGAGCCGGCGTCGTGGTCGCGATGGAAGCGGTGCGGATCCTGAAGGCGCTGAACGTCCACCCGAAGCGAACGATCCGGATCGCTCTCTGGGGCGGCGAGGAAGAGGGCCTCCTCGGTTCCCGGGCCTACGTCGCCCAGCACTTCGGCTCCCGTCCCGAGGCGACCGGCGGCGACCCCGACCTTCCGTCCTTCCTGAGACCGCCGTCCGGCCCCCTGACGCTCAAGCCCGAGCACGCGAAGCTCTCGGCGTACTTCAACCTCGACAACGGAACGGGGCGCGTCCGCGGGGTTTACACGCAGGAAAATGTGGCGGTCGATCCAATCTTCCGGGCCTGGATCGAGCCGCTCAAGGATCTCGGCGTCACGACCGTGACGCACCGCAACACGGGCGGAACGGATCACCTTTCCTTCGACGCCGTCGGCCTGCCGGGATTCCAGTTCGTCCAGGACGAAGTCGAGTACGAAACGCGCACGCACCACACGAACATGGACGTTTACGAGCGACTCCAGCGGGAAGACCTCATGCAGGCATCCGTCGTGATGGCGACGTTCGTGTACCAGGCAGCCGTGAGGGACGCGATGATTCCCCGCAAGCCGATGCCGAAGGACGAGCCCGTTGCGGCCGGCGCCCCCGCCGAGAAGGGCCCGCTCGCGCGTCCGGAGCAGCCTGCCGCCGCGCCGGCGGGAGCCGCTCCCGCGGTGACTCCCGCCCCCGCCCCTCGCTGACGTTCCGCGCGTGCTGCGTCGCTGGCGCCTCTTCTCTTTCGGGAGAGGAGGCTCCGGCGTGCGTCGTTTCGTCTCGCCCTCTCGTCCGGGTCGCTTCTTCTCCTGGATCCGTGATCCGTAATCCTGGATCCGTGATCCGGGCATCCGATTCGCGGATAATCTGTGTCGATCGATTCGACGGGTCGTCCTCCTCCGCGCGCCGCGGACCGAGCGTCGGGCCCGCGAAAGGAAGTCCGTGACGATTTTGACCGCCGTACTCCTGGTCGCGCTTCCCGCGACGACCGCGAGAGCCGCTTCCGCCTCTCCCGAGATCGTTTCGCCGGCCGAGAGAACCGCCGCCGCTGCGATCACGGCAGATCTCATTCGGGCACACACGAAGTTCCTCGCCTCCGACGCTCTCGAGGGGCGCGCCCCGTCCACGCGCGGCGATCGTCTCGCCCTGGAATACGTGGCGACCGAAATGGAGGCGATGGGTCTTCAGCCGGCGGCGCCCGGAGGCGGCTGGATCCAGAACGTCCCGCTCGTCGCGATCACTCCGAAGGTCCCGGCGACGATGACCTTCACCGGCGCGAAAGGCTCCGTCACGCTTGCCTACAAGACCGACTTCATGGCGGTGCCGGGGGTCCAGAAGAAGGAAGCCTCGGTGCAGGATGCGGAAGTCGTGTTCGTCGGCTTCGGCATCGTTGCGCCCGAATACCAGTGGGACGACTACAAGAACGTGGACGTGCGCGGAAAGATCCTGTTGATGATGAACAACGACCCGGAGGACGATCCGAAGATCTTCGCCGGCAAGACGCGCCTCTGGTACGGCCGGTGGGATTACAAGTACGAGATCGCGGCGAAGAAGGGAGCCATCGGCGCGATCATCATTCACACGACACCTTCCGCCGGCTACGGTTGGAACGTGATCCAGTCGTCCTGGGCCGACGAAAAGTACGAGCTACCCGACGAGGGAAGCCAGCGCGTGGCGGTGAAGGGATGGGCGACCGACGAGGCCTCGAAGAGGATCGCGGCGCTGGGCCACCAGGACCTCGACAAGATGCGCGCGGCCGCCGGGAAGCGCAACTTCCGCCCCGTTCCGCTCGGCGTGAAGCTCACGTTCGCTATCGAAAGCAGCATCCGCAGTGTTGAGAGCGGCAACGCGATCGGCAAGATTCCCGGAAGCGACCCGGCGCTCGCGAGTCAGGTCGTTCTCTACACCGCGCACCACGACCACTTCGGCCGCAAGGACGAAGGCGCCAGGCCCGGCGAGGATGTCATCTACAACGGCGCGCGGGACAACGCCTCGGGCGTCGCGGCTATGCTCTCCGTGGCGCAGGGCTACATGCGCCTGCCGAAGGCGCCGCGTCGCACCATCCTCTTCGCTTCGGTGACGGCAGAGGAACAAGGTCTCCTCGGATCCGAGTTTCTCGCAAAGCACCCGCCGGTTCCGCCGGGCGAAATCGCGGCGAACATCAACATCGACGAGGTCAACATTTGGGGAAAGACTCGCGACGTCTCGATGGTGGGCCTCGGCAAGTCGAGCCTCGACGGCCCGATCCGCGAGATTCTCGCGCTGCAGGGTCGGGTGGTGAAGGCGGATCCCTACCCCGACAAGGGCCATTTCTACCGGTCCGACCAGTTCAACTTCGCGAAGATTGGTGTCCCGGCCGCCTACTTCGATTCCGGCACCGACTTCATCGGCAAGCCGGCCGGATGGGGCGAAGAACAGATCGCCGCCTACGAGAAAAATGACTACCACCAGCCCTCCGACGAATATCGCGAAAGCTGGAATCTCGCGGGCGCGGTCGAGGACCTGCAGCTCGACTTCTACCTGGGCCTGAGAGTCGCCAACGCCGACGCCATGCCGCGGTGGAACAAAGGCGACGAGTTCGAAGCGGTCCGACTGAAGGCGGTTGTCCGCTAGCAGAGCGCGCGCACTTCGGACGAATCTCGCGATCTCGCGACCTCATGATCTCGCGATCAATCGAACGATCGAGCGATCGGGGTATCGGGGTGTCAGGAAGACCGCCTCTGGATGAATCGGGTGATCGGGTGATCCATCAGGGGGGATCGGGTGATCGGAGGAATCGGGGGTGATGGCGCCCCCTCACCCCGGCCCTCTCCCTGTATGGACCGGAGACATGGTGGACGGGTGTTCGGAGACATGGTGGACGGTTTTTAAGATTGTATTTCGGGGAGGTTGAGATCGATTTGGGCAACG
>JBBSEW010000016.1:0-59361 GCA_038239305.1 Thermoanaerobaculia bacterium
AAAGACAAGATTGGAGAGAGGGAGTCTGACTGACGCGCCTTCCCCCTCTCCCGGCGGGAGAGGGCCGGGGTGAGGGGCGTCTTCATCCCGATCTTCCGATTCTCCTCCCATCCACCCGATTCCCGATAGTTCGTTAGTTCGATTGATCGCGAGATCATGAGATCGCGAGATCGCGAGATCGCGAGATTCGAACAAAGTGCGCGATGCTCTACTAAATCCGATCATCCGATCATCCGATCACCCGATCCCCTTGATTGACGCGAAGCGTTCCAGCCTCTCCTGCGCCTCCTCCAGAACTCTCTCGACCGTCGCCTCGTCCTCGTGCTCACAATAGAGCCGGATTATCGGCTCTGTGCCGGAGAGGCGGTGGAGGAGCCAGCCTTTCTCTCCGAAGAGGTACTTGACGCCATCCTTGTCGCGGACGGCGGTGACCTTTTCCCCGGCGACGCTCGCGGGCGGCTCATCGCGGGCGTGCTGTACGAACGCCGCGACGACGGAAACCGGAAGGTGGACGTCCCGGCGTCCGTAGGAAAATTCGCCGAACTCGGCGGCGAGTTCCGCAAGCGCGCCGTCGAGGTCCCGGCCCGAGAGGGCGAGGCTTTCGATCAGCAGAAGCGCGTTTAAGACACCGTCCCGCTCCGGGAGATGAAACGCGAAGGCATACCCGCCGCTTTCCTCGCCGCCCGCGCTCGCTTCTCCCCGGTCCATCAGGTCCGCGACGTACTTGAACCCGATCGCGGTCTCGTGGAGAGGCACCCCGAGCGTCGCGGCGATGCGATCGATCAGGAGGGAAGTCGAAAACGTCTTCGCGATGCCTCCGGTCAGGCCTCGCCGGCGGTACGCGTGGAGAAGGAGGAGCGCGAGCACGCGGTGCGGTGACACGAAGCCACCGCGCCGGTCGAGGACCCCGAGGCGGTCCGCGTCGCCGTCCTGCGCCACCGCGAATTCGAGGCTCTCCGCCCGAACCCGCTCCGCCGCGGCGGCAAGGTTGGCGGCGATCGGTTCCGGATTCACTCCGCCGAACAGAGGGTCGCGACCGGCCCGGAACGGCACGGCGCGCGTGCGGCCGCCCGTAACGATGTCCGGCAACATCGTTCCCGCGGCGCCGTGCATGGAGTCCGCGAGAAACGAAAGCCCCGCCGCCCGGATCGCGGAGAGATCGACGCGCGACGCCAGCGCTTCCCGGTAGGGCGTGAGCAAGTCCGTGGCGCGAATGGGAGCCGCTGGCATCTCGCCCGCAGGAGTCGGACCGGGGTTTTCCATCCGGCGGGCGACGCGCTGGTACAGCTCCGGCGGCGCGCTGCCGCCGAAATGAGACTTGATCTTGAATCCGTTGTAGATGCCCGGATTGTGGCTGGCGGTGATCGCGACTCCTCCCGCCAGGCCGAGCTCATGGACGTGAAAGGAGACGGCCGGCGTCGGAATCGCGCCATCCGTGAGCAGGACCTCGGTTCCGGCGCGGGCGAACGTCTCGGCCGCGCGGCGCGCGAATTCCGGCGAAAAGAATCGCGGGTCGTGGCCGACGACGATGCGGCTCGTGTCGCCCGGCGAGAGCTCGCGATACACGGCAGCCGTTGCCGCCGCCACGCGCTCGATCATGCGAAACGTGCAGCCTTCGGCGATGATGCCGCGCCAGCCGTCCGTCCCGAGCGGGAAACTCAACGCGGAGACGTCGCCGCGGCGGATCGCAGGGCCGCGAGGCGATCCTCGGTCATGCCCTGCCGATCGAGGAACTCGGATGCGCGGGCGAATCGAAATCCCCGCTCGGAGAGGCCGCGCAGGAGAGAGGGGATCCGCGGGGCGACCGGATCCTCGCGATCGCTGCCGAGGTGGAGCAGCACGATACCGCCGTTCTCCGCGCGTTCGACGAGCGCTTCGACCACGCGGGATGAGCTGCGGTAGCCCGGGGCGCGCGGGTCGGAGATCCAGTCCAGTCCGTCCAGCCCGGCGCGGCCGCCGGTCCAGCCCACATGCCAGTAGCCGGCCTCCGCGGCCCAGCGCCGGATCTCCTCGTTGTGCTCGCCGAACGGCGCGCGCCAGAATGGCGCCATTTCCTTGCCCGTGGTTTCCTGGAAGAGCCTCTCCGTGCGGGCGAGCTCGCGGGTGAGGAAGGCGCGGTCGACCTCCGGCCGCGTGGCCTGACGGCCGTCCCGCGCGTAGGTTGTGAGATGGGGGTGAGTGTCCGTGTGATTTCCGACCTCGTGCCCGTCGGCGACGATCCTCCGGACGAGATCCGGATACCGGCGGATGAACTCACCCGTCAGGAAAATCGTGGTCTTCACGCCCGCCTCGCGGAGAGCGTTCAGGATGTCGCGGGCTCCCCGGTCGGAGGAGCCGGCGTCGAACGACACGAGCACCTCGCGGCGATCCGCGGGACCTCGGGAGAGGTCGGGGATGGAGGGGCCTCGCTCGCCCCGGGGAGCGGGAGACACGCGGGAGGCGTCGCGAAGAGCGCGAGCCGCCGAGGGCACGGTCGAGGCCGCCGCGTCCTCCGCCGGCCGGTCGGGGGAGACTGGCAGGTCGCTCCCCGCGCTTCCCGCGAGAGCGTCGCCGCCAGCGGGCGCGGCGAGCGGCAGGGTTCCCACACGATAGGGACCGGACGCCCGAATTCCCTCGAATCGAAAGTGGCCGTCTACGGCGAGCGCCGTCCCCGCGAACCGGGCTCCGGCGAAGAGGAAAACGGCCGCGCCCGGCGGAGCCGTTCCTTCGATGGCGGCGCCGGCGGCCGACGGCGTGACGCGGTCGACGCGCGCCGGGGCAGGCCGGTGAAGAGGCGAAAACGGTGCGGCGGTGCTCAATCGATCGAGCTCCCGCACCGTCCGGAGAGCCAGCACGGCGGGAGCGGAGCAGGCCAGGAGAACGACGACGACGGCGAGCCGGCCGGGAACGGGCCGCAGGAGTTGCCCGCGGATCATCGACCGGATTGCGGCCCGGCCGGCATCCCGCGCGCAACGGGTGGCGCAATAGAGGTGTCCCCGCATCTTCACTTCGCACAGCCGGCAGATCGGCGTGCGGCAGTGATGGCAGCTCCGATGGGCGCGCCGTTTCCCATGGACCGGACACGGGACGTTCATGGCGCTATTATCTCCGGGTGCGCACTTCTCCGGTCCGTCCCGGCCGCCCGCGCGGGTGACGGTTTGTCCGCCCCCAGTCCCTTGAGGCTGAATCTCCCGAACGCCCTCACGCTGCTGCGGATCTTTCTCGTCCCGTTTCTCGTCGTCGTTCTGCTGACGAAGTTCGAGGGCCGGGAGATCGTGGCGCTCGCGATTTTCCTGACGGCGACCCTGACCGATTTCCTGGACGGATGGCTCGCGCGCCGACGCCGCGAGATCACGACTCTCGGAACCCTGCTCGATCCGATCGCGGACAAGCTCCTGATCTCGGCGGCGTTCATCTCGCTCGTCGATCTCAATCTCGCGCCCGCGTGGATGGTGGTCGTCGTCGTCGGCCGCGAGTTCGCCGTGACCGGCCTCCGGGCGATCGCATCCGACCAGGGCGTGATCATCGCCGCGTCGGGTTGGGGCAAGGTCAAGATGATTTCGCAGATCACGGCGATCTGCCTGCTGATCCTGTCGGAGAGATTCGATGTGCTGCTGTTCCCCGGAAAGGTGGCCCTCTGGATCGTGGTCGCGGTCGCCCTTCTGTCGGGGGCGCAATACTTCGTCATCTTCCTGAGACAGATCGTCTCGTTCTCAGGCCCTCCCTCGTCCTCGCCACCCCCGTGAGAGCCTTTTCGTAGCGGGCCGCGGCGGAAGCGGATCCCGGAGAGCGAAGGGGGGACGGTCGGTAGCAGGACTGAGCTGACAACCGAGAGCCCACAGCACCGGGTCGTTCCGCTTCAGTTCCTCTTGCGCAGCAGGAAGCGCGAGATCGGCCGACCTTCTTCGCGGTACTTGAGCTCGTAGTGCGTCGGCGGAGGCTCCGGCAGAGATTCCCAGGGTAGCCGCTCGAGCCCGCCCACGCTCTCGAGGACCGGGCCGAGCGAGGCACCGTAGCCCGAGTGATCCGTCGCGATCCGGATGAGCCCGCCCGGTTCGAGCCGCGCCGCGAGCATCTCGAGCGTCATGCCGTCGAGAAGCCTTCTCTTGCGCTGCTTCTTCTTGGGCCAGGGATCCGGGAAATAGATGTGGAAAGTCCTGACGGTCGCGAGAGACAGGGCCTCCGCGAAAAGGCGGCCATCCGCCCGCACCATACGGGCGTTGGGAAGGCCGGCGCGCAGGACGCGATCGCGGCAGATGCGGTAGTACGCAAGCGCCCGCTCGATCCCGAGGAAGTCGTGGTCCGGATTGGAGCGCGCGGCTTCGATCAGGAACCGGGCCTTGCCCGAGCCGATCTCGATTTCGAGAGGAGCTCCGCGTCCGGTTTCCGGCCCGGCCGAGCCCGCCGACCAGAGATCTTCGTCCGGGGTCTGTGCGGAGGAGGACGGCTGGCGGAGCGGCTCTCCGTCCGCCCGGCGCCGCCGCTCCCGGAGAAGGGTCATCCCAGTCTCGCGGCGACCGCGGCGGCAAACTCCCGCGTGCCGAGCGACCCACCGATGTCGCGCGTGCGCTCTCCTGCGGCGATCGTGGCCATGAGAGCGGTTTCCATGCGGTCCGCCGTCTCGGCCATGTCGAGATGTCGCAGCATCAGGATCGCGGACAGGAGGAGCGCCGTGGGGTTCGCCTGGTTTTTCCCCGCGATATCCGGGGCGGTGCCGTGGACGGCCTCGAAGATGGCGGTGTCCGGACCGATGTTGGCCCCGGGAACGAGGCCCAGGCCGCCGACGAGACCGGCGGCCAGGTCCGAAACGATATCCCCGTAGAGGTTCTCGAGCAGGAGGACGTCGAATGTCTCCGGAAACATCACGAGGCGCATGCAGGCGGCGTCCACGATGCGGTCGTCCGCGGCGATGTCGGGATATCCCTCCGAGACGCGGCGGAAGCAGTCCAGAAAGAGCCCGTCCGAGAGCTTCATGATGTTCGCCTTGTGAATCGCCGTGACGCGCTTCCTCCCGTGGAGGCGGGCGTACTCGAAGGCGTAGCGGGCGATCCGCGTCGAGGCGTACTCGGTGATGATCTTGAGCGACTCGACGACTCCCGGGACGACGATGTGCTCGAGGCCGCTGTACAGGTCTTCCGTATTTTCGCGGACGATTACCATGTCGACGCCCTGGAAGCGCGTGGCGACTGTGGGGACATTTTTCACGGGCCGAAGATTCGCGTAGAGGTCGAGCGACTGTCGCAGGCGCACGTTGATCGACTGGAACCCCTTGCCGATCGGCGTTCCGACGGGACCCTTGAGCGCCACTTTGTTCTTGCGGATCGAGTCGAGGACGCGGGGAGGCAGCGGATCGCCTTCGCCCTCTTCGGCGGCGCGGCCGACCACCGCTTCCTCGAACACGATCGGGGCGCCGGACCGCTCGATGAGAGACACGACGGCGTCGGCCACCTCGGGGCCCACGCCGTCTCCGCGAATCAGTGTCACGGTCGAATTCGGCACGTCTTCTTCTCCTTGGATGGGGAATCGGTTCCCGCGTTCACGAGTCTTTTCCGTCGGCGGTCGTCCGCGCTTCCTTCTTCTCGGGAAGGATCATGCGCACGCGGTCGATGCGCGTCGGGTGAGCCTCTTCGATTACGAAATCGGCACGTCGGCCGCGCCAGCGCTCGCCCTTCCGGGGAATCCGCCCGAAGCGCATCATGAGGTGTCCCGCGATCGTCTCCGCCTCCTCGCGCGGGAGGGCGATCCCGAACTGTTTCTCGAGGTCGTCCAGCCGGAACGAGCCTTCGAGGAGGTACTCCTGCCGGCCCGCGGCGACGAATCCCGGAGTCTCCTCCTCGTCGAACTCGTCGAGGATGGGGCCCAGGAGCTCCTCGATCGCGTCTTCGATCGTCGCGATCCCGGCCGTTCCCCCGAACTCGTCGACGACGACGGCCATGTGCGTTCGACGTCGGCGCATCTCGCGAAAGAGATCCTCGGCCGGCTTGAACTCCGGCACGAGAAACGGAGGATCGAGGTACTTCTCGAGCCGAAAGGTCTTCTCCTCCTCGTCGGTCACGTCGAAGAGGTCCTTGGCGTGAAGAATCCCGACGACGTTGTCCAGCGTCGCGCGGTAGACGGGAAGCCTCGACAGCTTGTTCTCGCGCAGGATTCGCCGGACGTCGTCGAACGTCGCGGAATCGGGGACGCCGATCACGCGAGTCCGCGGGACCATGAGGTCGCGGACCGTCCGGTCGCCGAACTCGAGAACGTTGTGGAGAAGGCGTTTCTCCTCGCCGTGGATGACGCCCTCGTCCGCACCGAGATTGATGACGCTCTTCATCTCCTCTTCCGTCAGGTTCGGGTCTCTCTCCGCGATGCCGAGCAGCCGCAGAGCCCGTGTCGTGACGTGGACGACGAGTGTGACCACCGGCGAAAATGCCTTCATCATCCAGGTCATCGGCACCGCGACCGCGCGCGAGATGGCGATGGGAGACGCGGCGCCGATCGCCTTCGGAGCCATTTCCGCGAAGACGAAAAGCGTGATGGTCGAAACGGCGATCGCGGCCGGAACTCCCCATGTGTCGCCCACCCAGACGGTGGCGATGGCCGTGGCCAGCGCGGACGCCGAGCTCATCGCGAGGTTCTGGCCGATGAGGATCGTGGCCAGAAGCCCCGCCTTCTTCGCCTTGAGCGCCCGGATGAGCGCTCCCCGCCGGTCGCCGGACTCGCGCAGTCTCTGGAGGTCGATACGCGAGAGTGAAACGAGCGCGGTCTCGGCCGCCGCGAAGAACGCGGACACGAGGAGCGAGAGAACGAACAGGATCGCGAAAAGAGGGGCCCGGAGCGTCATCGGGCCTCGCTCCCGGTCACGTTTGCGCGGGCGCTTCCGATTCCGCTCGCATCCGTCCGGGTCGGAACGCGCCCGAGCGCCCAGCGAGCCGCGCCGGCGAGGCCCCGGTCTCCGGCGCCGGCCGCGCTCTCGAGCGACACGCGATCGGCCGGGTCAGCCGCACACCCGGCCCCGATCGCGGCGTTTCGCTGGAGGCCCCGCCAGCCGGCGCGGTTGAGCGCAGTCTGGCCGTACCGCCGCCGGAACTCGCCCCGGCCGAGACCCAGCCACTCCGCCCGGGTCGGGGCCACGGCTCCGGATCGGTCGTGCAGGGGAGCGTTCCAGGGGCACGCGTCCTGGCAGTCGTCGCAGCCAAACACGCGATCGCCGACGGCTTCCGCGATCGCAGGCGGAATCTCGCCGCGATGCTCGATCGTCCAGTAGGCGAGGCACCGGTTCGCGTCGACGATCCCGTCTTCGACAATCGCGCCGGTCGGGCACGCGTCGAGGCAGCGGACGCAGGAGCCGCAGCGCTCCGCAATCGGATCGTCCGGCGGAAGGTCGAGGTCCGTCACGATCTCGGCGAGCAGGAAGAAGGAGCCGAGCGAGGGATCGATGAGGCAGCCGTTCTTGCCGATCCAACCGAGACCGGACGCTGCCGCGAAGGAGCGTTCCGCGATCGGCGTCGAGTCGACGCAGACTCGCCAGGTAAACGGCGCGTCCAGCCGCCGTGCGGCCGACTCGGCCATCCGGACCGCGCCCTCTCGGAGAGTCCGGTGGTAGTCCGGGCCCGACGCATAGCGCGCCACCGTCGTGCCGTCCGCCGGCCGGGACGCTCCGGCCGGGTGCGGGGCCGCGAGGCAGATCACGGAACGGGCGCCGGCGAGGATCTGGTCCGGATGAGAGCGCGCCTCCATCGTGTCCCGGAGATATCCCATCCCCGCCTGGAGTCCGCCTTCGATCCACGAGCGGAAACGCTCGAAGCCGTGAGGCGTGCCGGCGCGGGCGATTCCGCATCGGGCGAAACCCTCGCGCTCGGCTTCCTCGCGGAAAACGCGCGCGGCAAATGCCCGATCGGAATGGTGCTCCATGCTGGTGTCGGCGGCCTCTTTCCGGGCTCGAGCGGCGCGAACAGGCCGGCGGGGCCGAGCCTTCGCGCGTTCTCCGAGCGACCCGAGCATGCTATAGCATCGCCGCCGAGGTGACGGTGGCCAAGGTCGATCGGTTCTCCCTCCGCGCGTTCGGCATTGCCTTTGCGCTCCTTCTGACCTACCTGTTGTGGCTGATTTTCCGGCCTTTCGTCAGCCCCATCCTGTGGGCGACGCTCCTCGCGTTCATCCTGTACCCCGTCAACGCGGCCCTGCGGTTGCGGCTGCGAGGCCATCGCGGGGGCGCCGCTCTTCTCCTGACCTTCGCCGTGCTGCTCGGCGTGGTCCTCCCGGCCGTGATTCTCGGGATCCTGTTCGCCCAGCAGGCCGGAGAGTTGCTCGCGAAGGTGTCGGAGACGACGGCGCGATACCAGATCGAGAAACCCGCGGATCTCTTTCGCGTGCCGGCTCTCGATCACCTCGTCCGCTGGATCGACGCGAAGACCCCTCTCTCGGCCGCGCAGATTCAGCAGTGGCTGGTGACTTCCGCCAAGTCGCTTCTGCAGCCCCTTCTCGCGAGCGGGCGCACCGTGATTCTCGGGACGATGGAGCTCGCCGCCTCACTGCTTCTCATGCTGTTCATCCTGTACTTCTTTTTTCGCGATGGGGACGAGATGGCGCGGGACACCCTCCGGATCATTCCCGTGCAGGCCGATCGCAAGGCGCGCCTCGTGAAGCATCTCGGCGATGTCACGCGGGCCGTCGTGTACGGCTCGCTGCTGACGTCTCTCGTTCAGGGCGCGCTGATGGCGATCGCTTTCGCCGTGTGCGGTCTGCCGTCTCCGCTGGTCTTCGGCGTCCTCGCCGCGGTCCTGTCCCTGCTCCCGGTGGGGGGAACCGCGTTCGTGTGGATTCCGGCGACGATCGTCCTCTTCGCGCAGGGACGGGTCGGCTGGGGAATCGCATTCGCGCTATGGGGCGCGCTCGTCGTCGGATCGGCCGACAACCTCCTCCGGCCGTACTTCATCTCGGGCCGCGCGGAGATCTCGACGCTGCCCGTTTTCTTCGGCGTCCTCGGAGGAATCGGCGCGTTCGGCCCGATCGGGATGTTTCTTGGTCCGGTCGTCCTCGCGCTCGCGCTGGCGCTGATGCGTTTTGCCCAGGACGAGGGCCCTTCCGAAGAGACGGGCGTGGCGGGACTCTAGGAAAAATCTCGCGGTCCTCCCGGTCTCATGTTCTCGCGATCGATCGGGCTGTCGGATGATCGGAACATGGTTCTCGTCCGTTCGCGGGCTGAAACGTCCGGCGGCGCGATCTGTCAGGGTCGAAGCGCGTCGAATTCCGGAGCCGTGTTTTTCTCGGGCTCGAACGTGATGGTGTCTCCGGATCGCACGATCCAGATGCGGACGTTCGGGGGCGTGTCGACGCGCGTTCGCCTGAGTTCGACGGACAGGAGAGGGTCGAGCGCGCGGGCCGGCAGGTGTGCCAGGAGGCGGGCACGAGTTCCTCCGCTTCCGGACCACGGCACGCCGACAGACGAGGGGGAGAACCGCGAGACTCCGCACCAGCTCCACGAGAACAGGGCGGAGCGGGAGGTGACGACCTCGACTTCCAGGGACGGAGCCGCGGGGGACGCGATCCGCCGTCCGCGTCCGCCCGGGGGAGCGGCGTAGCAGGCGTTCGGAGTCGCCCAGAGACTCCCGATCGCCCGAGGCGGAGGGGGGTCGGCCGTCCGGCAGAGCGCGAGGAAGATCAGCGCGGGAGCGAGTAGAACGCCGCCCGCGAAGAACGAGACCACCCGATCGGCGGTCGTTCGCGAGCCGGGCGAAACCGTCCGCAGCGCGAGTGCCAGCGCGGCCGCGAGGAAGAGAAATGCCGACGCTCCGGCCGCGGCGGCGAGGGCCGGGGCATGAAAGTCGAAAATCCGGGCCGCTCGCGCCCCGGTCAGCGCGGCCAGAAAAACGAACGTGGAGCCGCCGACGGTCCCGATCAGGCGGCGCCCCGGCCGGGTTCTCGCGGCGAGCCGGTCCCGCCGGCGGTGCTCTCGCGCCGCGGCACGGGCCGGGAACGGAACGGCGTGCCCGGCGGGGCAGCTCGGATCCCCGGGGTCCGCCGCGAAACCGCCGCAGGTTCCGCAATGCGCGACGGAAGCGGACTCCGGGCCATGGCGCCGCGCGCGAATCCCCTGGATCGTCTGCGCGATCGATTTTCCGATGAGGCCGGCGAGCGCGAGAAGCGCGATCCCGCGCAGCACGGCCGCCCCGGGGCCGAGAATGGCCCCGAACAGGTGCTCGAGCACACGAGCGGCCGAAGGAATCATCGGTTTCTCACGGCGGTGCTCCTTCGCGGTTGCATCGGGAGTGCCAGCCTCTTATCCTCGCCCCCGGTGAGCTCCCAGCGCGATCGGGGCAAACGACTCGCGGACGAGGTCCGTGAGGCCGTGGCGAAAACCGCGCCCGCGGGAACCCCGGCCCCCCTCCTGGATTCGGCGAGCCCGGAGGAGCAGGCGGCCCGAGCCGCCCTCGACCGCGCCCGCTCGCACGCGATGCCTTCGATTCCCGCAAGCTCCCGCCTCTCGAGCGCCAAGCGCGCTGTCCTCCGGGCTTTGCGATTCCTCTGGCGGGAGCAGGCGGCCTTCAACGCTCTCGTCCTCGACGCGATCGATGCCCTGCGCGAAAGCGTCGCGAAGGAGCGCCGGGGCCGACTCCTCGACGAGGAGGTGATCTCGCGCGCGAATCGGGCCCAGGAGACCTGGACCGGCGGGTGGGAGCGGCGGGCCGCCATCCAGGACGGCCGGCTGGCGATCCTCGAGGCGGCGCGATCGGCGGCTTTGGCAGCCCCCTCCGGATCCCGGGAACCCGTCCCGGCGCCGGAGACCACGGCGAAACAGTTCCCTCCGCTTCCTCCGGGGGTCT
Organism: Thermoanaerobaculia bacterium; assembly: GCA_038239305.1. GTDB lineage: Bacteria > Acidobacteriota > Thermoanaerobaculia > UBA5066 > Gp7-AA6 > JALYUA01. The sequence goes on from JBBSEW010000016.1 coordinate 10,791, forward strand.
ACAGCCTGTTCGAGGAGCGGTTCCGCGGCTCGACCGATGAGATCGCCCGGAAGCAGCGGTTCTATCTTCCGTTTCTGGCCGAAGCCCCGGGGCCCGTTCTCGATGTCGGCTGCGGGCGAGGCGAGTTCCTGCGCATCCTGCGCAACGCCGGGATCGCCGCGTCCGGAGTCGAGATGAACCCGATCGCGGCGGCCGCCTGCCGGGACGAAGGTCTGGAAGTGGCGGAGGGAGACGGATTCGCAGACCTGTCGAGTCGGCCCGCCGGGTCGCTCGGAGCCGTCGTGGCGTTGCAGGTCGTTGAGCACTGGCCTCCCGAGGGGATTTTCGCATTTCTCCGCGAGGCGCGCCGGGTGCTCGCGCCCGGGGGGCTCCTCATCGCGGAAACGATCAACACGGATTCGCTGTCCGCGTGGCGCGCCTTCTTTCTCGATCCGTCGCACGTCCGCCCGGTGCCGCCGGACGCGCTGCGATTTCTCGCGGAAAGCGCGGGCTTCGTGGACACCGCGATCGAATGGCTGGCGCCCGTCGCATCCGAGGTGCGCCTCTCCGAGGACTCCGCAAACGACGCGAAGCTGAACGGGCTCCTCTTCGGACCCCAGGACTACGCCCTGCTCGCGCGCGTCCCGCCCAGGCCGGAACCGGCATGACGAGGCGGGCGTTTCCCGCGTGAAACCGGCAGCCCGCGTACTTGTCCTGGGAGTCCAGAGCCCCTTCTCGGAGGGGGGGGCCGAGCGGCACGTGCGCCGTCTCACGGAGGAGTTGAAGGGACGAGGGGTCGAGGCGGACCTGGTGACGATGCCGCTCGTCGAGCGCGAACGGTTCGATCTCGTGCGCGCTGCGCTCGCATGGAGGTCGCTCGATCTCACCGAGCAGGGCGGCCGTCCGGTCGACGCGGTGATCGCGACCCGTTTCCCGAGCTACGCCGTCCGCCACCCGAACAAGATCGTCTGGCTGATCCACCAGTACCGGCAGGTCTATGACCAGTTCGGCACGGCTTACAGCGATTTCACGGCGAGCCCGGAGGACCGGCGGACCCGCGAGGCCGTGTCGGAGATCGACCGCGTCGGGCTGACAGAAGCCCGCCGGGTCTTCGCGAACTCCGGCACCGTCGCGGCGCGCCTCTCGAAGTACAACCGGATCGCGAGCGAGCCTCTTTACCATCCGCCGCCTCTCGTGGGCCGCTACCGCACGGGACCGTTCGGGGACTACGCCATGGTCGTCGGCCGGCTCGACGCGTGGAAGCGCGCCGATCTCGCGATTGCGGCGCTCGCACATGCCCCCGAAGCACGCCTGGTGGTGGTTGGCCGGGGACCGGACGAGGAGCGATGCCGTCGCGTCGCCGCGGAGAGCGGAGTGACCGGGCGCGTACGATGGATTGCGCGGGCGGAGGATGACGAGATGCTCGACCTGTACGCCGGCGCCCGCCTCGTTGTCGTGCCGCCGGCCGGCGAGGACCTCGGCTACGTGCCGCTCGAGGCGTTTCTCTCGGGAAAACCGGTGCTCACGACCGACGACGCGGGCGGGCCGCTCGAGTTCGTGCGGGACGGCGTGACGGGATTCGTCGTGCCGCCGCGGGCGGAGGCGCTCGGGGCGGCCCTTCGCGTGGCGTGGCAGGGCGGAGAGGCGCTCGCCGAGATGGGGGAGCGCGGCCGCGCCCGCGTCGCCGAGCTGACCTGGGAGGCGGCGGCGACCGCGTTGCTCGTGGCCGCGGGGATCGCGCCGTGACGGGGGCGCCGAGGCCGGTTCCGGAAGACCCCACGGGCGGCATGTCCGCGCTCGAGACGGTCGACGCATTCGATCCCTACGTCGCGCTGGCTCGAGAAACCGGCCGCATTCTGGGAGAGCTCGGCGTGCGGCCGGAGGACGATCACTGGATCCGGATCCACTCCGCCACGATCGAGAGCCTGCGCTACGCCGACCGCCCTCGGCGCAGGAGCTTCCTCGACGGGATCTATCGATTCGCGCGGAGGGCGGCGCGAACGGCGAGATAACCGGCCAGGATGCCGTCTTCGAACTGGAAGTCGGGGTTATTCGCGATCTCGTCGTGGTCGTGCGGCTGCATGAGGTCGTCCTCCGAGAGCCGGGGCGCGATGCGACGCGCGAGATCGACCAGGCGCGTCCGCTGCGACACGATCATCTGGTCCAGGAGGGCGTCGGTTTCGAGACGTTGGGAGGGCACGGCGGGCACTATAACTTCGGCGGCTCCGGCCTCTTCGACCTCTTCGCCCGCTTCCGCCCCTCCGTCCATAAGGGCACATCCGGCAGGCTCGTCGGCCCGGAGCCGGAGGGCGCGGAGAAGGAGTCCGGCGGGGGCCGGTCCGGCTCCTCGCGGATCGGCGGAGAGGGCTCCGCGACCGTATCCGCACTCTCGTGCGGCCACGCGACGACGCGGTTCCGGCCCGAGCCCTTGGCCGCGTACAGGGCCTGATCCGCCCGGACGAGGAGGGCCTTGCGATCGGCCGCGCCCCGTGCGTCGGCGACGCCCGCGGAGACGGTGATCCGAAACGGTCCCGCCGCTGTCTCGAAGCGCTCGGCGTCCACCGCGGCCCGGATCCGGTCCGCGACGGCCTGCGCCGCCTCTCCGGCGGTTTCGGGGAAGAGGACCGCGAATTCCTCGCCGCCGTACCGGCATGCGATGTCCGTGCTCCGGATCGCCTCGCGGACGATCTCGCCGAAGCGGCGGATCGCGGCATCGCCCGAAGCGTGTCCGAGTGAGTCATTCAGCGCCTTGAACCGATCGAGGTCGAACGAGGCGACGGCGAGGGAGGAACCGTAGCGATCCCGACGGGCCCACTCTTCGGCCAGGCGCGTCTCGAAGTAACGCCGCGAAGCGAGCCCTGAGAGCTCGTCCGTCACGGCGATCGTCCAGTTTCGAAACGCGTGCAGGGAAGAGGTGAGGGGTCCGAGAAGGGATCGGATCTCCTCCTTGTGCGCGTCGTCGATCGTCTCCGCGCTCGCGAGGTCGAGATGCGCGATCAGCCGGTCCCCCGAGTAGAGGGGAAGGCGCAGCCTCCGCGACGCGATGCCGCCCGACAGCAGATCGCGGGGGGCGAAGGAGTGGTCCGTTTCGGTCGCCGTCAGCGCCCGCAGGCGCTCCGGGTCAATAGCCTCGCCGAGGTGGGGGTTCGCGATGACGAGGCGCGGCTCCGGCTCGCCTTCGGGGTCGGAGCGCGATACGGACCACACTTCCTCGATGTGACCGGCCGGACCCACGCGATAGAGATCGAACGCGGTGACGGGCATGACCTCGGCGGCGGCGGCAAAGGCGTGCTGCAGGATTTTCGGAAGATCCGGCGACTCGCCCAGGAAGTGCCCGCGGCGCTCGCGCGTCGCGAGTCGGGCGAGCAGGCGCCGGGCGCGAGCCCGCATCGAGAGCGCGGAAAACGTCGCGGCGCCCGCGAGGAATACCAGGAGGATTTCCGCCCAGAGGGGAAGCAACAGGTGGAGTGTAAATCCAGAGGAAGATCCCGGCCGGACGGAAAGGACAAAACGAGGTCGCGCCCGAAATGAAAAAGGCCTCCTTGCGGAGGCCTCTTCCGAAAACAGAACCGCGAGACGAAGTTACTTCTTGGTCGACGTCGAGGTCGTGGTCTTCGTGTCGGTGGTAGTCGTCGTGGCGCCAGCCGCGGCGGGCGTAGCGCTCATGTCGGCTGCCGGCGTGGTCGCCATGGTCGAAGTCGTCGTCGACATCGTGCCGGTGGCCGTGGTGCCGGTCTCTTCGACGACGGTCGGCTGCTCAGTCGTGGTGGTGGTTTCGGTGGTGGTCTCTTCCTTCTTCTTGCATCCGGTAACGAGCGCCGTCGCGAACACAGCAACAAGACCCAGGGTCACGAGCTTCTTCATATCCCTCATCTCCTTTTTTCTCTCTCAGCGTCTTTTTATACGCAAAAAGAATCCCCGCAAAATCGCGGCGGAATGATATCCCAAAGACCCCCTCTGTCAACTGGCCTCAGGGGAGCACCGTCTCGACTCGTGCTCCGGCGGCCTGTATCCTTGCGATTCTCGCGCCAACAGTCGGCGCGGCCCACCGGAGGTGACGGAGTGTTCGAAGGCCTGGGAGAGCGGGTTCAGGGTGTGTTCAAGGACCTGCGCGGGGAGGGGCACCTCACCGAATATCACCTCGAAACCGCTCTGCGGCAGATCCGGCTTTCGCTGCTCGAGGCGGATGTCGCGCTGCCGGTGGTCCGGGATTTCGTGGCCCGGGTCAAGGAGAAGGCGATCGGGGGCAAGGTACTCACGCAGCTTTCTCCGGCCCAGGAGGTCACCCGGATCGTCCGGGATGAGCTCGTGGGACTTCTCGGCGGCCAGAAGGCCGAGCTCGCGCTCGACGGCAAGCCGGCTGTCCTCGTGCTGGTCGGGCTGCAGGGATCGGGCAAAACGACCTCGGCGGGCAAGCTCGCGCTCTTCCTGAAGGGGCGCGGGCGCTATCCGCTGCTCGTTCCGGCCGACCTCGCCCGGCCCGCCGCGATCACCCAGCTGCAGACCCTCGGGAAGCAGATGGGCATCCCCGTCTTCGATCCGGCGGGCCGGAAGGATCCGGTCGAGGTCGCGCGCGACGGCGTACGGGAGGCGAAACAGACCGGGCGGGACACCGTCCTCATCGACACCGCGGGCCGCCTCCACATCGACGATGAATTGATGACGCAGGTGCGCGAAGTGGTCGAAGCGACATCTCCCGGCGAAATCCTCTTCGTGGCCGACGCCATGACCGGACAGGACGCGGTCCGCTCGGCCGCCGGGTTTGCGTCCGTACTCTCCCTGACCGGAATCATCCTGACCAAGACCGACGGCGATGCGCGCGGAGGCGCGGCCCTGACGGTCGTGTCGACGACCGGCAAACCGATCAAGTTCGTGGGAGTCGGCGAGAAGCCGGTGGACTTCGAGGCTTTCCATCCCGACCGCATGGCGTCGCGCATTCTCGGTATGGGAGACGTCCTGACGCTGATCGAGAAGGTCGAGGCGCAGGTCGACGAATCCGCCGCGCGGCGCCTGGCCGAGCGCGCGGGATCCGGCGAGTTCACGCTCGAAGACCTTCGCGAACAGCTCGTCTCGATGCGGAAGATGGGACCTCTCTCGAGCCTCGTGGATCTGCTCCCGAAAGGCGGTGTGTTCCGCGGCCTGTCCGCGCCGGACGCGGTCGACGAGAAGCAGCTCACCCGGGTCGGCGCGATCATCGACTCGATGACGCCGGACGAACGCAAGTACCCCCAGATCTTAAACGGCTCGCGAAAAAAACGGGTCGCCGGCGGGTCGGGCGCGAGCGTGTCCGAGATCAATCGCCTCCTGAAGCAGTACCAGCAGATGCGCAAGCTGATGAAGACCGCGAGGAAGGGCATGAGGGGGATCGATATGTCGAAGCTTCCCCTGCCGCCGGCGCGGCCGAGATGATGGCCGGGTGAGTGAGCGAGAATCTCGCGATCTCGCGATCTCATGATCTCGCGATCAATCGAACTAGCGCGAAGAATCGGGTGATCGGGTGATCGGGCGATCAATCAAGGGAATCGGGCGAGGTGGGGATCGGAAGAGACGGCGCCGCCCACCCCCGCCTCCTGCCGGGAGAGGCCGACGTGCTTCCTCTGGGCAGCGAATCGACGAGCTAGGCTGATCCAACAGCTCGCAACGGGAGGAGTCTCCTGACCGAAGGGAAGGAGGAGCCTCCCGTTGAGGGAGCCGGCGCCGGCCACCCTCCGCTCGGTCGAGGCCGCATCCGGCCGAGCCGGGCAACGATCGCCACCTCCGACCCTCCGCGCACCGCAATTCGACCCTCGCCGCGCCAATCATCGCGGCGCCGGCGACGTGTTAGTATCGGCCGCTTCGATTCGAAAGGAAACGCTAGTCATGCTGAAGATCCGACTCCGGCGCATGGGCGCCCGCAACCAGCCGTACTACCGGGTAGTCGTCTCCGACTCGCGCCAGACCTCGCGCGCCGAGGTGCTCGAGGAGATCGGCTCGTATCACCCGCTCCGGGAGCCCGCGGCCGTGTCGATCGACAAGGAACGCGCGCAATTCTGGATCGGTCGTGGGGCGGCTCTTTCGCCGACCGTCCGCTCGCTCCTCTCCCGGCCGGCTCCCGCCCCCGCCGCCGTCGCGGCTTCGTGAGCGGCGAACGAGGCATGTCGAACGCCAACGCCAACGCGAGCGCCCGCGGTCCGGAGGGTGCGACGATGAAGCGCCTGATCGAGACCATCGTCCGCCGCCTCTCGGATTCACCCGACGCGGTGCGCGTGATCGAAACCTTCGAGGGCCGCAACGCGGTCTACGACGTCGCCGTCCCGGAGGCGGATCGCGGCCGGCTGATCGGCCGCGAAGGCCGGACGGTCCGGGCGCTGCGCGCGTTCGTCGGCGCCGCCGCTTCCGCGCGCGGCAAGAAAGTGACGATCCGCGTCCGCGACTGATGAGTCCGCGGCCCGGTCTCGCGGACGGCGTTCTTTCGCCCTCGCCCGGCCGCCCGCCCGCGGATTCGAGCGCCCGTCCTCCTGTCCTTCTCTCCATCTCCCGATCTCTCCATCTCTCGATCTCTCCATCTCTCCATCTCCCATTTCTCGATGACCGGCGTGCACCTCCCGCCGTGCAGGCTCTTCCCGGGCTCCTCGTGCTCCTTGTAGGACTCGTGCGGAGGCCGCATGGCCTGAAAGGGGAGCTTTCCGTCGAGCCGATGACCGATTTCCCCGGACGGTTCGTCCCGGGCGGGGCCGTCGAATGGCAGCAGGGGTCCGATGCCCGGCGGCTCGTCGTACGGGCGTCCCGTCCGCATGGCACGCGGGTCCTCCTCTCGTTCGAAGGGGTCGAAGACATCGATGCCGCCCGGATTCTGTGCGGGGGGGAGCTCTCCGTCGAAGAGGAGGACGCCGCGCCCATGGCGGAAGGCTTCTACTACAGTCACCAGATCGAGGGATGGCTTTGCGAAATGCCGTCGGGGGACGTGGCGGGGACGGTCCTGCGGCTCGAGCGCACGGCCGCTGGCGCGTTGATGGCGATCCGGACACCATCCGGCCGTGAGGCGCTCGTCCCCTTCGTATCGCCGATCGTGGTCTCGATCGACGAGCCCGGGCGCCGCGTCGTGATCGATCCTCCCGAAGGGTTGCTCGAAATCTGAGGCCCGAGAGATGCGCATCGAGATCCTGACGATTTTTCCGGGCTACTTCGCGTCTCCGCTGGCCGAGAGCCTGCTCGGAAAGGGGATCGCCGCGGGTCTTCTCGAGGTCGCCGTGACGGACCTGCGCTCGTTCTCCGCCGACAAGCACAGGCGCGTGGACGACGAGCCGTTCGGCGGGGGTCCCGGGATGGTCATGACGGCCCCGGTGATCACGGCGGCCGTCGAAGCGCGGAAGACGGAAACGGGCTCCTGGAGCGTTCTGCTGACGCCGGACGGCGCGCGGCTCGACCAGGGCCGGCTCGAACGGCTCGCCCAACGACCGGACCTTCTTCTCTTCTGCGGCCGGTACGAGGGGCTCGACGAGAGGGCGAGGCAGCTCGGGCTGTTCGACGAGGAAGTCTCTCTCGGGGATTTCGTTCTTCCGGGCGGGGAAGTCGCCGCGCTCGCGCTGGTCGAAGCGCTTTCGCGGCTCGTGCCGGGAGTCGTCGGGAGCGCCGAATCCGTGCAGCGCGAGTCGTTCAACGGAGACCGACTCGACTATCCCCATTACACGCGACCCCGCCAATTCCGCGGCCTGGACGTTCCCGAGGCGCTCGTCTCGGGCGATCACGCGCGCATCGAGCGATGGAGGCGCGCCCGCGCGCTCGAACGCACCCTCGAGCGCCGGCCCGACCTGCTGGAGAAGAGACCGCCGGAGCCGGGAGAGGGGGAGGGATGAAGAGCGGAAACGGTCCGCCCTGCGATATCCGATGGCTGCCAGCCGCTATCCTGCTATCCCGAATCCCGAATCCCGTATCCGCTTTCCCGCGTCTTCCTATCCCCCTATCCCCCTATCCCCTTGTCCGCAGTCCCATGATTCTGAGTCGGGCCGCTCTTGACCCACCGGATACGCGCCTTCGAGCCCGGGCGATGGGTTCGGCTCAGCGGGAGGACACCCGGCCCGGCGGTTGCTCCGCCTCATTCCGTCGGCTATACTGCTTTTTTGCCCCGTTTCCCTGACCCGGTTCGATCGCGGGAAACGCTCGGGCGCTCAAGCATCCGGAATCAAGGAGAAGCGTCATGTCGGACATGCTGTTGGAAGTCGAGAAGCCTGCGCTGCGCACCGGCCTGCCCGTGTTTGCGCCCGGAGATTCCGTGCGAGTTCACGTGAAGGTCCGCGAGGGCGAAAAAGAACGCATCCAGATTTTCGCCGGCGTGGTGATCGCCCGCCGCAGCGGCGGTGCCCGTGAGACGTTCACCGTGCGCAAGATTTCGAGCGGAATCGGCGTCGAGCGCATCTTTCCCCTCCATTCGCCCGTGATCGATCGCATCGAGGTCGAGCGCAAGGGACTCGTGCGGCGCGCGAAGCTCTACTACCTTCGCGAGCGCAAGGGCAAAGCGGCCCGCATCGACGAGAAGCGCCCCCAGCAGGAAGCCCGCCCCTCCAGCCGGTGAAGCTCGAGCCGATCTCCGCATTCTTCGCGGAGCTCGGCCGCCTCGCCCACCTCGATCGCCTCGAGCGGGAAATCCGCCGCCGCGGCTACAGCCTGGTGGCGGGCGTGGACGAGGTGGGTCGCGGCTCCCTGGCCGGCCCCGTGGTCGCGGCGGCCGTCATTCTCCCGGAGGGCTTCGTTCTCCCGGCGCTCGACGATTCCAAGAAGCTCGACGCCCCGACGCGCAGCCGTCTGGCCGAATACGTGTGGAGGCACGCGATCGCCGTGGGCATCGGTGCCGTATCGGCACGCGACATCGACATCCGGGACATCCTGAGAGCGAGCCTGGCGGCGATGCGAGTGGCCGTCGAGGCGCTCCGCCCGGAGGCCGAGATCCTCCTGGTCGATGCGGTCGCCGTTCCCGGATTCCGCCGGCCACAGCTCCCGATCATCCACGGCGACGCCCTCTCATCCTCGATCGCCGCGGCGTCCATCGTGGCCAAGGTGCACCGGGACCGCCTGATGGACGAGCTCGGGTCCCGCGAGCCCTCGTATGGATTCGAGAACCACAAGGGCTACGGCACGCCCGAACACTGGGTGGCTCTTCGCCGCTGCGGTCCCTGCCCCGAGCACCGGCTCTCGTTTCGGGGCGTCGTTCTGGATCGTGACTGGCGGGACGAGAACGCGCCACCGTCCCCCGTTTCACGGCGCCGGACCGAATCGTCGGGCGTACGACGGCTGCTCGGCTGAGCCATCCGGGCGGATTCGTGACCGCCGGCGGCCTTTCGATCGCGGCGTACGCGTAATCCGGGCTAAACTTTACGGGAATGGCGACCAATCGGGACCAGCTCCTCCAGTCGGCGGAGAAGTATGCCGCCAAGGGAAAGCTCGACTCCGCCCTGAAGGACTACCTCCGGGTCTTAGACGAGAATCCCAAGGACATCGCGACGCTGAATCGCGTCGGAGATCTCCACGTTCGGATGAACCGGGCGGCCGAGTCCATTCCGTTTTTTACGCGGATCGCCGACTTCTATTCGCGGGATGGCTTCTTCCTCAAGGCCATCGCCATCTACAAGAAGATCAACAAGATCGATCCGGCCCGGCTGGAGGTCTACGACCGGCTCGCGGACCTGTACCACAAGCAGGGGCTCACGCAGGACGCGCGCAGCCAGTACCAGGTCCTCGCCGACCACTACCTGAAGACGGGGAAGACCGAGGAGGCGGTGTCGGCCTACAAGAAGATGGCCGGCGTCGATCCGAACGACCTCCGCATCCAGGTCAAGCTCGCGGATCTCTACCGCTCGACGAACCAGGTCGATCAGGCGGTCATGCAATACGGACTGATCGGCTCGATGCTGCTTCGGAGAGGCGCGCACGACGAAGCGGCGGCCGTGTTCCAGAAGGCGCTGGAGCTCTCTCCCAACGACGCCGGGATCCAGAAGAACCTCGTCCGCTCGCTGCTCGCGCAGAAGAACGCGGCGGCGGCGGTCGCGATCCTGAAAGCCGCGCCGCGAACCGCCGACAGCCTCTCCCTTCTGGCCGAGGCCCAGCTCGATCTCGGGCAGCGCGCCGACGCCGCCCGGACGGCGGAGCAGGCAATCGCTCTCGACGCGAAGCACGAGGGCGCGCGGCTGCTCCTCTCCCGGGTGCGCATCTCGGAGGGAGCGTTCGACGCGGCGCTGACCGCGGTCGTTCCGCTCGTCGATGGCGCTCTGGCGACCGCGGATTTCGCCCGCGCGGCCAACGCCCTCACGCCGATCCTGCAGGCTGAAGGCTCTCATCGCGGAACGCTGAAACGACTGTCGGAAGTTCGGGAAGGGGAGGGCAGCCTGGCGGAAGCCGGTCGCCTCCGGTTGTCGCTCGCGCACGAAGACGAGCGCCGCGGCGAATCGCAGGAAGCGATCGAAAATTATCGCCGCGCCCTCGTTCTCGTACCCGCCAGCGAAGAGGCGCGCGCGCGCCTTTCGGAGCTGTCGCCCGAAGATCGGATCGAGCCCGCTCCGGCGGCGTCTTCCAGCGCATCCTCCTCGCCGGCGTCATCGGACACCTCGGAGCTCATCGTCGAAATCGAGGAGCCGGCCGAGGCGGCCACACCGGCCCCGTACGGGTCCGAGTCGTCCCCTCCGCAGGCCAAATCGGCGGACGAGCAGGAAATCGAGACGCTCGTCGTGGAGGCGGAAGTCTTCGCGAAATATGGACTGACGGACAAGGCGATCGAACGGTTGCGGGCGCTGGTCCGGCGCCGGCCGGAGCTCGTGCCCGCGCGGGAGCGTCTGGTTCAGCTCATGCACGAATCGCAGAACCCGGCGCTGCGCCAGGAAACGGAGGCGCTCGCCGACGCGTATCGCCGTCTCGATCGCGCCGCCGACGCGGAAGCCATTCTCACCAGGTACGGGATCACGCCGATCGTTTCCGCGCCGCTCTCGGCGTCGCCTGCCCCGGCCTCCGAGCCCGGCGCGGTGCAGTTCGACGAGTTCGGCCTGGGGCAGCCGGTCGCGGATGCCGCGCCGGACTTCGTCGAGGAGTTCACCGGAGAGACGATCCGATTTTCACGCTCGGACCTCGCCATCACGGCGGATCCGGAGCCGTCGGCGCGTCCGACCAGCTCGCGCCGCCTCACGCCTCTCGAGCCCGTGGTGCCGGTCGATTCGGATTTCGTTTCCTACGAGGAGCTCGGTTCGCTCCTCGGGGAAGAGATGCAGAAGGCGGGAGAAGCTTCGAACGAGCCCGCGCAGCCGGGTCCGGCGGTCGTCGACGATCAGAACCTGTTCGCCGACGAGCAGCAGTTCTTCAACCTTGCCGAGGAGCTCGAGAAGGAGCTGGCGGACGAAGCGCCTGCGCCCTCGGCTCCGGCGATGGCGGGTCCCGAGGGGGAGGCCTCCCTCGAGGAGATCTTCCGCGAGTTCAAGAAGGGCGTCGAGCAGCAGTTGTCGGCGGAAGACTACGAGACGCACTTCAACCTGGGAATCGCCTACAAGGAGATGGGACTGGTCGACGAGGCCATCGGCGAATTTCAGCTCGCGAGCAAGGATCCGGCTCGCACGGTCGAGTGCTGCAGCATGCTCGGCCTCTGTTTCCTCGAAAAGGGAATGCCCCAGCTCGCGATCAACTGGTACCGGAAGGGGCTCGAGGCCAACAACATCCGGGAGATGGAAACCGTGGGCCTGCTCTACGACCTCGGGTGCGTTTACCAGAGCACGGGCGACGTGGACCAGGCCTACCGGACGCTGCTGGAAGTCTATGGGCTCAACTCGAACTACCGCGACGTCTCGCACCGCGTGCGGGATCTCGAGGCCGTGAGAAAAGGATGAAACTCCTTTCCCCTTCGCCCGTTTCTTCTCCGATCGTCGCGGGTCGGTGACGACCGCCGGTCTCGCTTCTTTGCCCGGCGTTCCCCTGCTCGAGGTTCGGGACCTGCGCGTCGAGGTTGCGGTCGACGGCGTGCTGCGTCCGGCCGTCGATGGCGTGTCGTTCTCGCTCGAAGCCGGGGAGTGCCTCGCCGTGGTCGGTGAGAGCGGTTGCGGGAAGACGCTGCTCGGCCGCTCCCTCGTCCATCTCCTGCCGGAGGGTGCCCGCCGGACGGGCACGATCTCCTGGGAGGGACGGGATCTGCCGGCGGTCGGAGAGAGCGAGTGGGCGGCAATCCGGGGAACGGAAGTCGCGATCGTTTTCCAGGAGCCGGGAAGCGCGCTCGATCCCGTCATGACGATCGGCGCCCAGATCGCGGAGGCGCTCCACCGCGCGGGCCTCCGGGACGGGGGCGCTGTTCGCGCCCGCGCGCGCGACCTGCTGGCGGAAGTCGCGTTTAACGATCCCGAGCGAGGTCTCGCGGAATACTCGCACCGGCTCTCGGGCGGCCAGCGCCAGCGCGCGTGCCTCGCCATCGCGCTCGCGGGGGAGCCGTCTCTCCTCATCGCGGACGAGCCGACGGCGTCTCTCGACGCGACGGTCGCCGCGGAGGTGTTCGACCTTCTCGACCGGCTGCGCCGGGAGCGTCACCTCGCGCTTCTGCTGATCACGCACGATCTCGCTTCCGCGGCGCGCCGCGCGGATCGCGCGCTCGTTCTCTATGCGGGCCGCGTCGTCGAGACGGGCGAGTCCGCTTCCGTATTCGGCTCGCCGTCGCATCCGTATACGCGCGCCCTTCTCGCGTGCGTGCCGCGCCTGTCGGACGCCGGCCTCCGGGCGGAGCATCCGGCTGCGAGGCCTCTCGCGTCGATTCCGGGATCGGTCCCCGATCTCGGCTTCCGTCCGCGCGGCGTGTGCGCGTTCGAGCCGCGCTGTGCGGATCGATTCGCGCGATGCGGGCTGGAGGAGCCGGGGCTCTTCCCGGCCGGAGTCTCCGGCGGCCGCGAAGCCCGGTGTTTCCTCTGGGATCCTCGCGAGGCCGCCCGACGGGGCACCGCGTGATCTCCGTGCCCTCGGCGGCGCCCGCGCATGACCTGCCTGGCGCGCCTGAACCGATTCTCCGCGCTTTCGATCTCGTTCGCCGGTACCCGTCGCGACGTCGTCCGGGGGCCGGGGGGGCCGAGGAAATATCCGCGGTGGACGGAGTGTCGTTCTCGATCCCCGCCGCTTCGACCTTCGCGCTGGTGGGCGAGTCCGGTAGCGGCAAGACGACGATAGGGCGCCTCGTGGCCCGCCTCGAAACGGCGGATTCCGGGCGCATCGTCTTCGACGGCGTGGACTGGTCGTCGCTCTCCGGGGCCGCACTCCGAAAGAAGCGGCGCGACCTCCAGATCGTTTTTCAGGATCCGCAGACTTCTCTGAATCCCCGGATGCGCATCGGAGACCAGATTGCGGAACCGCTCGTCGTGCACCGCCGGGAGCTCGCGATGGGGCGGCGCGAGATCGCGGTCCGCGTCGGAGAGCTTCTCGGAGAGGTCGGACTGGATCCCTCGTCCGCGCGGCGGTTTCCCGCGGAATTCTCGGGCGGTCAGCGGCAGCGGATCGCGATCGCTCGCGCCCTGGCCACCCGGCCGAAGCTCGTCGTGTGCGACGAGCCGGTATCGGCACTCGACGCTTCGATCGCGGCGCAGGTCGTGAATCTCCTTCTCGACCTCCAGCGGAGTCTCGCGCTCTCCTATCTCTTCATCTCCCACGACCTCGCCCTCGTCGGCCGGATCGCGGATTCCGTCGCGGTCGTGTACCTCGGAAGGATCGTCGAACAGGGCCGCGCCGCGGATGTGATCGGCCGGCCGCTGCATCCCTACACCGCGGCCCTGATCTCGGCGGTCCCGGACGAAACGGCTGGACCACGGCTCATCCTCGGTGCCGAGCCCTCGGCGAGGGGACCGTCCGGAGGGTGCGCCTTTGCGCCGCGCTGCCCGATCGTGCGTCCGCGGTGCCGGGAGGAGCGGCCGCCGTTCATCGAGGTCGAAGCCGGGCATGCCGCAGCCTGCTTCTTTCCCGGAGAGCTCCGGCTGCCCGGTACGGTGCCGCCGCGAAGGTCTCCCGACTCTGGTTTATGATCCCGGACGCGTTTCCCGCCGATGGATCTGCGGATCGCTGCGCTGTGACATCGCGTCCCGGCTTGCGAAACATTCGCCCCCCAACCTGCGTAGAAGGGGTGACGAAGGAGTAACGGAATGAAGAGGTTCCCCAAGCCCACGGCGGCTTTCGCCGTCTCGCTGGTTCTCGGTGCGTGGTGCGCTTTTCCCGCTCTGGGTCAGCAGACACCGGTCGTCACCCCGCCCGCGCAAACGCCCGCCCAGCCACCGCCCGTTTCGGAGAGCACGCCGGTCACTCCGGTCCAGCCGGCGGCCGGCCAGGGAGCGATCGTCGTTCCCGCTCACCCGGGCGACCGCAAGCTGCTTCCGCTTCCCTCCGCGACCGCCCAGGGAATTCCGATGTCTCTCTCGCAGGCCGTCGAGATCGGCGTGGCGAACAACCAGGATCAATACGTCAGCGTCAACGCGGCCGAGTCCTTCGAGTACTTCATCATCCAGAACAAGGGCATCTTTGACCCGCTGGTGTCGGCGGCGCTCGGCCGGACGCACGCGGAGATCCCGGCCGCCTCGACTGTCTCGTCGGGTGTGTTCGACGACACGACGTTCTCCGGCAACGTGTCGCAGCTGACGCCTCTTGGCGGCACGTTCCAGCTGGGTCTGCAGGGCGACCGCGAGAAGACGAACAACCAGTTCGTCGGCACGAATCCCTCGTACGCCGCCGGCCTGATCTTCTCGGCCAATCAGCCCTTGTTGCGGAACTTCGGAACGCTGCCGACGACCTGGTTGATCCGCATCGCGAAGAATTCGCGGGATGCGGGTTATCAGAACCTGGTCCGGTCGGTGCAATCGACGATCAACTCGACCGAGCAGGCCTACTGGGATCTGGTCTACTCCCTCCAGAACCTCGAAGTGAAGCGTGAGTCGCTGCGCATCGCGCAGGACTTGAATCGGATCACGCGGATCAAGATCGACGTCGGTTCGCTCGCGCCGATCGACATCACGCAGACGGAAGTCGGCATCGCGACCGCCGAGCAGGACATCATCACGGCGGAAGGCCTGATCGGCGACGCGCAGGACCGGCTCAAAAGGCAGCTCAACTTCGTCACGCCCGACGTGGTCGGGGTTCCGATTCTGCCGACCGATCCTCTCTCGACCGACCGGGTCAAGATCGAGCTCGAGCCGGCGACCTCCGCCGCTCTGACCCGCCGGCCCGAGATTCTGTCGACGGCGTACCAGGTCGCCTCGGACCTCGTGAAGTATCAGTACTACCGCAATCAGCTCCTGCCGCAGTTGAACCTCACGGGGAGCTACGGCAACCGCGGTCTCGCCGGCCTCACGATCGATCCGGTCACGGGACAGACGGTCACCGACACGAATTTCTCGCAGTCGTTTCAGGACGTCATCAACAACCGGAACAAGAACTGGGCCGTCGGCCTGAACTTCTCGTATCCGATCCTGAACCGGAGCGCGAAGGGAGCGGCCGGCGTGGCGCGCTACACGATGGAATCGGACCGGGCGACCCTCGTCGCGACCCAGGAGAACGTCATCGTCGAGGTGCGCGCCGCCGCGAGGGCCATCGACACGGCGGCCCGGTCGATCGACGCAGCCGTGAAGGGCCGCGAGCTCGCCGAGCGCAACCTCGACGCCGAGAAGAAGAAGTTCGACAACGGCATGAGCACGACTTTCCAGGTGAACCAGATCCAGCGGGACCTTTCCGCCGCGCGAACCGCGGAACAGCAGGCTCTCGCGATCTACCGGAAGGCCGTCGCCCAGTACCACTTCGCGATCGCCGACAACCTCGACTGGAAGGGTATCCGCGTCGAGGGTCTCCCGGACTCGACGCCTCCCCAGACCGACGTCAAAGAGATTCCTCCGCCAGCGACGCTGCCGAAGCCCGCGAAGTAGAAGTGCCGGGGTCCGGAGTAATGGAATGATGGAGGGTCCCATGAGTACCTCGGAATCCGTTGCCGTTCCCGAGCCCGCGCCCGGGGTGGTTCCCCCGCCCCGCTCCGCCCTCGGCCGGGTCATCGGGACCTTCTTCTCGCCGGGGGCGACTTTTCAGTCGCTCGCGGTGAAGCCGGGCTTTCTCCTGCCGCTCATTCTCTGGACGGCCGCGTCCCTCCTGATCACGAACCTCATGCTGCCGAAGATCGATTTCGACCACATGATCCGGTCCACCCTCGAGAAGCGCGGGCAGACCGTCCCGGAGGAGAAGGTGCAGAGCATCGTCTCCCAGCAGAAGCGGATGGCGCCCGTGCTCTACAACTGCATCGGCGGCGTCACTCCCACGATCGTGACCCTTCTCGTGACCCTGGTCTTCTGGGGAGCCTTCAAGGCGTTCGGGTGGGACTTCGGCTTCAAGCAGGGCCTCGCGGTGACCACCCATGGGTTTCTGCCGGGCGTGCTCGGAGCCTTCGTTCTCATACCCGTTCTCTCCTCCCGGGAGACGATCGACCCGCAGGCGATCGGCGACATGCTGCGCTCCAACCTGGGATTCCTCGTCGAAAAGGATGCATCGCCCGTCGTGCATTCGCTCCTGCAGTCGGTCGACGTGTTCTCGTTCTGGAGCCTGTTTCTCATGACGGTCGGATTCGCCGCGGCGGCCCGGATCTCCCGCAAGTCCGCGGGAGGGCTCGTGTTCGGCCTCTGGGCGATCTTCGTGCTCGGCAAGGCCGGTGTCGCCGCGGTGTTCCACTGATCCTTTCCGACACAACCCGGAACGATATTTCCCGTATGTACTGCTCGAGAGGGGCCCCACGCCCATGCTGATCGACATCCGCGACGTCACCAAGGTCTACCAGATGGGACAGGAAATGGTCCATGCCCTGTCCGGCGTCACCGTGGGAGTCGAGCGGGGCGAGTACGTGGCGATCATGGGCCCGTCCGGTTCCGGCAAGTCGACTCTCATGAACCTGGTCGGCTGTCTCGACACCCCGACATCCGGCTCCTACGTGTTGAACGGCCGCGAGGTCGCCCGCATGACGGACGACGAGCTGGCCGCGATCCGCAACCAGGAGATCGGGTTCGTGTTCCAGACCTTCAACCTTCTTCCGCGCACGACGGCCCTGCAGCAGGTCGAGCTCCCGCTCGTCTACTCGGGCCTTCCCCGGAAAGAGCGCAAAGAGCGGGCGATCAAGGCGCTCGAGGCTGTCGGCCTGGCCGACCGCATGACGCACCAGCCGAATGAGATGTCGGGCGGCCAGCGGCAGCGGGTCGCCGTAGCGCGGGCGCTCATCAACAATCCCTCGATCCTTCTCGCCGACGAGCCGACCGGGAACCTCGACTCGCAGACCGGCAACGAAATCATGACGCTCTTCGCGCAGCTCAACGCGCGCGGCAACACCATCGTGCTCGTCACGCACGAGGAAGACATCGCCGCGCACGCGCGACGGATCGTTCGCCTGCGGGACGGCAAGGTGCGCGACGACATGCCGAATGATCGTCCGGCTACGGTGCTCGCGGGCAACTGAAGGCTTTCAGCTCTCAGCCCGGTCAGCCACCTTCGCTGCGGCCAGGCGACCCGGTCTTCTTCTTTGGAACTCCCGCCGGCTCCAGCACGAACGATTTCGGAGCCGGTTCGCGTCCGATCTCGAAGTCGCGGCCGTCGCGCCAGAGGGAGAGAAGATTGCGGTATCCGGGCTCGAACGGATTGCCCGACTGGCCCGTCGTCAGGCCGAAGCGGCTCCCCGCGACATCCCCGAGGTCGATGATCTGCCGGTAGCTCGGTCCGTCCGTCATCCGAAAACTCCCGTCCCGCCGGTATGCGCCGACGTTGACGGTGGAGCCGTCGCCGCCCTGGCCGGTCTCGGGGCTGAAGAGCCCTGACAGGAGCGGAACGGAGTCGAAGACGGCGTGCGGGAACCGGGCGCGGTGCAGCCGCTCCCATCGCCACGAATCCGGAGACGGGCCGAGCCTCTTCCGCAGCACGACCAGGGCGCGGGTGAGCGTGGCCGTCCGGAATTCGCCGCACGTTTCCCTTCGCGGCGTCCGCACGTCGTCACACCATGGCGAGTCGTTGCGAAGCGCGTCGATCAGGAAGCGCGAGCGGACTCCAGCCGCGGCCGGTTCGCCGAGCTCGTCCTCGGGCATGCTCGACAGCTCCGCGTACCAGGCGGCGTAGATCGTGGCCGGCACGGAGCTCGGGGCGAAATCGAAGTTCCACTGCCGCAGTCTCGCGAGGGCGTCGCGTCCCGAGTCGTCCGCGGGCCGCGTGTCGAGGAGGAGCGGAACGATGTCCCGCGCCTGGTAGGAGATCCGGTCGAGCTGGATCTCGCGCATTCCGTCCGTCGTGAGAGCGGCCGCCGCCAGGATCCGATCCTCGATCCGGCGCGCGCGATACGGCTCGACCCACTCCCGAGAGAGCGGGTACGGATAACGGTCCGAGACGACGCGATGGTTGGCGGTGACGATCCAGCCGCGCGGCGGGTCGAGCGTCCGGGGAAGCTTCTCGAAGGGAATCGTGCCGGTCCAATCATCGGCTCCGTCGCCCGGGACTGGCAGAAGGCCGTCGGCGCGGGGCCGGATCGGGATCGCGCCGGTCGCCGTGTAGCCGATGTGACCGTCCACGTCGGCGTAGAGGAGGTTCATCGACGGGCAGCGGAGGAGGGAAGCCGCCGCGAGAAAGGACGACCAGTCCCGGGCCGTGTTGAGGCCCAGAATCGACTCGAGCCCGCGATCGGGCTCGTCGAGGGCGGTCCATCGAAGCGTCACGGGGCCGCCGAGGCGATTCGCCCCGGCCAGCACGTCGGTGATAACGGGCCCATGCACGGTGCGGCGGATGTCGAGGAAGGACGGGGATCTCCCGCGCACGCGAATGGTCTCCCGGCGAGTCTCGAAGGCCGTCGAGCGGCCCTTCCACATGTATCGAGCCGGGTCGCCGGGATCGGTCCGCTCGACGAAGAGATCCTGGACATCAGGCTCGAGCGCCGTCAACGCCCAGGCGATCCGGTCGGAACGCCCGATCACGACTCCCGGAACACCCGGCAGGGTCGCGCCGACGACGGACAGGCTGGGAGTCTCGAGCCGCGCGAGGTAAAAGGTCGCGGGCGATCGGAGCCCCAGATGAGGATCGTTGGCGAGCATGGGCCGGCCGGACCTCGTCCTCGATCCGGCCACCACCCAGGAATTGCTTCCGAGACTCTCGCCGCCGAAGCCCTGGTCGTCGAGCAGGGCGAACGCACGCTCCAGCCCCGTCCAGGTCGCGCCGGCGACGTCTGGCGGTGCCGGGCGGCCTGCCGCCGTCGGGAGGCTCACGGCGGCGCCGGCTTGCCACTCTTCGTCGCGCAGGATCGTCGGCGTGTCGGGAGCGGCCGCCCATAGTTGTCGAGTCCGCTCGGCCCCGATCAGCCCGATGAACCGCGCTCGCCGGATCTCCGCCGCCGCGTTTCCCGATAGGTCCCACGCCATCATCTTGACCAGACGGCGCAGTCCGCGTCATCGAACGGGACGATCGTCACGGCGAGAAGGCGGGCCTCGGCCGGCCGTACCGATGTGGAGGCGAGCCAGGCGTTGATTCCGGACCGGTAGGCGGCCAGCCGGGCTCTCCCCGTCGGAGACAGGGACTGCAGGGCGGCCTCGGCCGCACGCCGGAATCCGACCGTGCGGAGGAAACGGTCGGTCGGCAGCAGATTCTTCCCGAGGATCTCCGCGAGCCGGCCCGAGCCGACGCGGCGCTGGAATTCCATCTGCCACAGGCGATCCCGCGCGTGCGCCCAGCCGAGCCCGAAGAGGGCATCCTCGAAAGTGGCCGCGCGGATCGTCGGAACTCCGTGGGAATCCGTCTCGATGCGGACGGTCGATCCGATCCCGGCGACCCGCGCGCGCCCCGTTCGCCGGGGAATCGTCGAGGCGACGAGAAGCAGGATGCCCGCAGTGGCCGCGATGGCCGCGAACCCGCCGCCGCGCCCGACGAGAGCGGCGGCGCGCGAGAGTCCGTCGCCGCTCTTCCGGAAGCGGAAGCTCTTACTTTGCGGCACCGGATGCCGGCGGCACGAGCGGCTGAATGATCGCCGTCAGCAGGTCCGGCCGGGATGCGTCCCGCATCAGGATCGGAAAGCGCTCGCCTCCCGTGTACTCGAGACGATACGTCGCGAACGCGTCTCCGTTCTCGAGGAGGAGCTCGACCGGCGTCGTCTTCGAAGCGCGGACGGCCTCGTGGAGAGCCTCTCGGGACCATCTCCGCCCGTTGACCGCGACGAGGCGCATCCCTGGCCCCGCTCCCGCGCGCGCGGCGGGGGAGTCCGGCACCACGTCGGGGATCGTTCCATCTTCGGAGACCTCGATGCCGATCGAGAATCGGACGTCCGTGACCTTGCCGGCCTCCTCGCGCGATTTCGACATCGTCGAAATCGTTTCGGACCAAGTCATCTTCCACCCGCTCGCAACGATTCCCTCGAGCGGGGCGTCCGGCACCGTGCGCGTGAGGCGCTCGGTCCAGAAGCTCTTCCAGTCGTAGGGAAGGATCTGATTCAGCGCGGCGAACACGTCGTCCGCCGTGTAGGGAAGCACCGTCGGCGGGCCGCTCTTGCCGTAGAAGAGCCGGCAGAAGTCGTCGAGGCTTTTCTTCCCGCCGGATCGCGCGCGGATCAGCGTGTCGGCTTCGAGCCAGAGAAGGCTGCTCTCCGCATAAAAGTCGGTGCCGCGCCGCCACCAGGCCCAGTCGGGACGAGCGGCGTAGAGGATCTGCGCGTCCACCGCCGTGTCCGCGAGCGGCCGCCAGGACCGGCCGCGAGTGGTCTGCATTTCGGCCGCGGTTTCTGCGAGCGATTCGCGGTACTCGTCCGGGTCCAGCATTCCCGTGCGGGCCGTGAGGATCTCGCCGAGATATTCCGTCAGTCCCTCGTACACCCAGAGGAGCTCCCCACGCATCGGCTCATCGAAGTGGCCGGGCATCAGGCCCGCCGGGCGCCGGTACTTTCCGTTCCAGGAGTGAACCATTTCGTGCGGGAGCAGCCCGGAGAGATTCGTTCGCCACTTGTCCTCATCGATGAGAGACCGTTCCGGGACCCGGTCGTCGCTCGATTCATGGTGCTCGAGCCCGAAATGCGTGACGAAATCCGAAAGCGTCAGGAGGAAGTCGTAGTGGCTATAGTGCCGCGCCCCGAAGAGAGCGGCGGTCTCGCGCACGAGCCTCCGATACGACTCGAGGTCCTGGGAGCGGATCTCGAGGGCCGCGGCGCTGTCGGCGGCGATGTTGAGCCGGTGCGCCGGCGCGTCCGACGAGAGGGAAATCGTCCGGAGATGCGATCCCGCCAGGACGGGAGAATCGACGAGTGTCGTGAGGGAAACGGGAGCAAACCGGATCGGGTCCGTGCCGGCGCCCGCGGGGGAGAGAGCCGTCGCGTGAGACCAGCCGGCCGGCAGGCGCAGGGACGCGGAATACTGAAGAACGTCGGCCGGGGTGCCCTGGGGATAGAGGAGAAGCTGGTTCCAGGAAATGACCGTGAGCGCCGTCGTGGCGGACCCTCCCGAGGAAAAGCCCGACATCGTGGCCGCCGAGAGATAGTCGAGCGAGACCTCGACTTCCGTCGCGCCCGGGGGAACCGAGCACCGGATCGCCCACATCTCCACCGGGTCCCGCGTCCAGGCGATTTCCTTCCCCCCCCCGCGGATATGGATACCCGCGACGTCGGCGATCGGTCCGGTCGGGCCGTGCTCTCCGGGAAGCCACTTCGGATAGAGGAGCGTCAGCGGGCCCGGGACGGCCGGAATCCAGAGCTTCGCGTGGAAGATCTTGCGCGACGCCTCGCGGGCGTCGACCTCGAGGCGAATGGGGACGGCATCGGCGGCGCGAAGCGGGGGATCCGCGGCGAGTCCGAGGGCCATGAAGGCGATCGACAGGGCGGCGCGGCGGGTCAACGACAGGTGCATGCGGTCCTCCTCAACGGCGAGCCAGCGATACAGCGATACAGCGATACGCGACAGCGAAACGCGAAACGCGAAACACGAAGGGTGCGCCGCGCGACCGGAAATCGGTGTGCCCGCGGTGCCGCACACGATATGCCATGCGCGCATCGCTGGCCGACGGAATCCGGGTCGAAGGAGATTCGCGCTCGGGACTTCATCCCGCCCTCCTACCGGCGTTTCGAGCGCCGGGGCCGGCCAGCATCCGGGCGTTGTAGTCTCCTGCGAATGACGGGTTCCCCTTCGTGAAAAACGTTCTGTATCTCCACGGCTTCGCATCCTCCCCGCAGGGGCGGAAGGTGTCGGCGTTGCGGGAAATCCTCGCGCCGCGCGAGATGCGCGTGATCGCTCCGGACCTGAATATCCCTTCGTTCCAGCGTCTCGACTTCAAGGCGATGTCCCGGGTCGCCTTCTGGGAAGCGCGGAAGCACCTTCCCGCGGTCGTCGTCGGAAGCTCGCTCGGCGCGCTCGTGGCGCTCGACATCGCGCGGCTCGCCTTGCCCGCCTCACTCGTCCTGATCGCGCCCGCACTCGGCTTCGGCCCGCGATGGATCGAGAAGCTCCCGCCGGGCGACCCGGTCCCGTTCTTCCACCATGGCCAGGGGAAGGAGATTTTCGTGCACCGCCGGTTTTTCGAGGACATGGCCCGCGTCGATCGCGAATCCGCGCCGCCGAAGACCGCGACGATCGTGATCATGGGCTCGGAGGACGAGAGCGTGCCTCCCGAGGGCGTCCGGCAGGTGTGGCGTCAATGGGAAGACTCGGGCCGTCTCGTCTCCGGTTCCCGGTTCGTCGAGGTCCCGGGAGGAGATCACGGGCTCATCGGGCACATCGAGGCGATCGCCGATGAGATCGTCGCGGCTGCGGCTCTGCCGCGCGGAATGCCCGGCGCGTGACAGTCGAGAGCCGACAGCTGAACTAAGATCCCGCGCCGGACCATGGCACTCGGAGGACTGGCTCTTTTCTGTCTCGAGGGGGCGGCAGGCACCGCTCTGCTGCTGCTTTTCTTTCCCGTACGATCACTCGGAAAGGGCTTCTTCTCCCTTCACGCGGCGATCGTGGTGATCTTCTCTCTGATCGCCTGTCTCGTCCGTCCCGCCGGCAGCCCGATGGTGGCCTGGGCCGCGACGGGATGCTTCATCGCTTACGCGCTCGCCGCGCACGCGGGCTTCGCCGGGAGAGCCCGGCCGCTGCTCGCAGCCGGCGCCGGGCTGGCCGTCTTCGCCCTGGCCCGGACCGGTCTCGCCCTGCCGCGCGGAGGGGGAGACCCCTGGGTTGTCGCGGGCGCCGTGACCGGAGGGTTGTTCCTGGGAGCGGTCCTGCTCTGCATGAACCTCGGGCACTGGTATCTCGTGTCGCGGTCGCTCCCGTTCCGGCTTCTCGCTCGGGGCGCTCTGCTCTTCGCCGGGCTGGCGGTCCTCCGTGCGGCGTTGCTCGGCGCCGCCATGCTCCTCGACAAGGGCGAAGGGCTGTCGGCCCTGCTGTCGCTCGAGCGCGATGCCCTGTTCTTCCTCTTTCGCGTCATGTGGGGGATCCTCGGGCCGCTCGCTCTCTCCTGGTTCATCTGGAAAACCGCGGACATGCGCTCGAACCAGGCAGCCACGGGTCTTCTCTACGTCGCCCTCGTGTTCGTCCTCATCGGAGAGCTCCTTTCGTCCTATCTCACCGTCGCGACCGGATTTCCGGCGTAAGGCCGGCCGCGATGCGGACTCGCCGGTACTGCCCCGACTGCATGACGTCCCGCGAGTTCGCGGGGACCGAGACGGGAGCGCAGACCTGCGCCGGTCCGGGCTGCGGGCAGTCGTACTCCGTGGATTTCGAGGAGAGCCTGGGTCCCGCGGGCGTCGAAAAGTGCGCCTTCTGCGGCAAGCATGCATTTTTTCTGCAGAAGGATTTCGATCAACGACTCGGCTGCCTCTTCATGGGGATCTCCCTCGCCGCGGCGCTCTTCGTCGGCTGGAAGTTCGGCTGGATCTGGTTCACGCCGGCCCTGCTGGCCTCGGTCGTGGTCGATTGGGTCGTCGCGTCGCGCATCCTCCCGGTTACGATCTGCTACCGATGCGACGCCGAGTACCGCGACATGCCGGTGAATCCGAGGCACCGCGGATACGACCCGCACGTCGCCGAGAAGGACGCTCCCGCGAAGACCGTGCGCCGCATGCGCTGACGATCTACGATGTCTCGCGGCCTCTCGACGAGACGACACCCGCCTGGCCCGGCGACGTCCCTTTCTCCTGGCGTCCGACCGGCAGCCCGGTGGACGGGCTGCCCTACGAGTCCAGCTGCTTCACGATGAGCGCTCATCTCGGCACCCACGCCGACGCCCCCGCGCACGTGCTGGCAGGGGGGGAGGCGGCCGGCGCCCTTCCTCTCGAGGCATTTCTCGGGCCCGCACGGGTTCTCGACCTTCCGGGGCGGGGTGAGATCGGGCCCGACGCGCTTCCGCGGAAGTCTCTGGGGGCGCCCCGCATCCTGTTCCGCACGGCCGGGCTGGCCTTCCTCGCGCCTCTCGCGGCCGTCCGATTGGCGGAACGCGGCGCCATCCTCGTGGGCACCGATGCCGCGTCCGTCGATCCGGAGGATGCGGAGGACCTGCCCGTCCACCGGGCGCTTCTCTCGCGAGGCGTGTACCTCCTCGAGAACCTGGACCTGTCCGCCGTTCCTCCGGGGGACTACCGGCTGATCGCGCTGCCTCTGCGGTTCACGGATCTCGACGCCTCGCCCGTCCGCGCCGTGCTCATCCGCGACTGAACGGCACGCGGAAGCCCGATCTCGATTCGAGAGGGCCGGGAGACGACGTCGCCGGCGGCCGCCGCGTTTATAATCCCGACAAACGCCGAATGGTGATTCCCGAGATTTCGACCGTCCTGCCGCCTCTGTATGCCCGGTGGATGGATACGCTGCTCTCGTCGCCCATCCCGCACGAGAACCGCGCGACGTGCGACGACTGTGCGATGTGCGCTCCGGCGAGTGCTGCTGCGGACGACACCGTCCGGTACTTCAGCCCGCGAACGAAATGCTGCACGTACCTTCCCACTATTCCGAATTATCTCGTCGGGCGGGCTCTCGAGGACGGCGACTTCGCGTTTTCGGCCGGCCGGGCAACCCTCGAGAAGCGCGTCCAGGCCGGCGTGGGTGTGACTCCGATCGGAGTTGCGCCGGGCCGGAAATTCAGTGTCCTGTACGAGAGCGGCCGCGAAGGATTCGGGCACGCCGAGTCGATGCGCTGCCCCCACTACCTCGAGGAAGCGGGCGGGCGGTGCGGGCTCTGGAAGCATCGAAATGCGATCTGTTCCACGTGGTTCTGTAAATTCGAGCGCGGCGGAGTCGGCCAGGTCTTCTGGCTCCGGATGCGAAACCTGCTGCGCGAGATCGAGCGCACCCTCCCGACATGGTGCGCGCTCGAGGCCGGGATCGAGCTC
Source organism: Thermoanaerobaculia bacterium (assembly GCA_038239305.1). Classification (GTDB taxonomy): domain Bacteria; phylum Acidobacteriota; class Thermoanaerobaculia; order UBA5066; family Gp7-AA6; genus JALYUA01. Next base: position 36,073 of record JBBSEW010000016.1, read on the forward strand.
GAATCGCTCGAAGAGGTGTTTCCGCTCGACGCGCGACCGGGGCGGCCGGAGTCGCTCACGGCGGGAGAGCTCGACGGCGTCGCGGACCCGGTCCTCTCGCGGCGGGTCTGGGGCACGTGGTTCGGCCGGGAGCGCGAGTTCTACGGCCGGTGCGGAAGACTGGTGGAGTCGCTGTCCTGGGCGGACGTCGAGCGGATTGGCGGCGCGATGGTTTCGGCCGAAGCCCGCCTCACCGTGCGGGCGTATCGGGACCTGCTCTCGGATGAGCTTCCCGGTCGCCTTCGCCCGGGTGAATTCCGCGTCGTCGGCACCACCACCGAGTCGGTTCGAGTCGTGGGCTACGCGGGCGCCGACCCCCTCGATCTCGATCCGGACATCCTGCAGATCCTGCCGTACTTCGACGGTCGCCCGCTCACCGAGAGCCTCTCGACGATCCGGGAAGAAAAGGGATTTGACGTGGAGCGCGACCTCCTCCGCCGACTCGTCGACTTCGGGATCCTCGTCCCTTCCGGACCGTGACTCTCGTCAGGGGACGATCAGGTCGTCGAACTCGTTCAGGAGCCGGAGGAGATTCTGGGCCTCGGGGACGACGGAGTGATAGTCGTACTGCCGGAGGGCCATGAGGCCCACCTGGCTGGTGGTCGGGAACGTTTCGGTAGCCACCGCCTCCCGGGCGCGCGGAAGAAACACGCACTGCAGCCACAGCTCGAACGATGGCGCATCCAGAAAACTCTGGATCTTTCCGCGCGCGATCTCGCCCATCAGATCCGGGGGCGCCGGATTCCAGTAACCGATGCTCTTCATTTCCGCTTCGATAGCGTCGAGCTTCCGGGCGACCGCCGGGGCGTCCGTCACGGTCCGCCTCGGCCGGGATTCGGATCGTCGGGAGCGTTGGTCGGCTCCCCGAACGTGACCCAGAATCCGTTGTTGTCCCGAATGATGAATTCGCGCATTCCATAGAAAGTATCTTCCGGCGGCTGCTGAACGTCGACGCGCTCCCTCAGACGTTCGTACGGGCATCCACATTCCGGGACCGGACATACAGATCCACCTCGCGACGCACTGCGGTGCTCTCTTTTCCTCCCGAGGTGAACATGACTCGACCGTCTCCGAGCGCAATCTGCGCCCAGTCGGGCCGGCCGCCCTCCTCCGAATAGACGTTCAGGACGCGGAAGCCGACCGACTCGTACCAGTCGATCGTGGCGGAGACATCCGGAACATGGATCATCGGCGTCACGCTCTCCGCCATGGATCTCCTCCTGTTTTCTTCCCGGGATCTTCCTTCGCGCGACCCGTGTACCGGAAAAGCACCAGTCCGGCGCTGACCCACAGGACCGCGGCCATGGCGAGTCCCAGCGCCAGCAGCCGCGCCGTCTCGTCCGTCACGAGCAGCGAGGCCAGGGAGCAGGCGACGCAGAGGACTCCGGTGAAGGTGTAGACCCGCAGACCGAACACCCGGGCAAGCGGAAGAAAGTGAAGCCCCACGATCAGCGCGATCGCAACGGGAATCAGGAGTGGATGGCCGGTGCTCCCGAGAGCCGCCGCCGCCGCCCCGATGAGGGCGAACTCAATCCCGCAGACGATCCCGAAATTTCGTCCCATGCGCTTGCCCTCGCGAGCCGCCTCCGCTTCGTCGTTCGCGGGGGGCAGGGTGGCGGAGCCGACGATACGGGACGCCGAGAAGAGCGTGAGCGCGACGACGGGCAGGCCGGCGGCGGCGTACGCCCATGGGGGAGCCGCTGGCCAGTGGACGATCGACGCGAAAGCCCAGAACGCGCCGAACCAGGAGAGAACGAGGGCTCCGATGGCGGCTCCGCGAGCGAAGGCGCGGGTCACCATCTACTGCCCGACCCCGAGCGAATCGAAATTCAGGATCGCGTTCCACACGAGCGCGTAGGTCGCCCGCGTCTCCCCCCGCCACACGGGGTTGTTCGAGAAGAGAACGATGTGGCCGCGCTCGACGGGCACGTCGATCACCGCGGCGTGCTGCGCGATTTCCTTTCCGCCCGCGAGCAGCCCCGAGATCAGGAGGTTCTTCGCGTTGCCGTAGCGCAGGATGACGCGCGGTTGCGCCGCCGGGGGGATCACGAAGATGCCGTTGCGCTTCTGCTCGTCGGTCAGGGGGAGCGCCTCCCAGGGCTCGGCCTCCGGTTCGTCGGGAGCTTCGGCGTAGGTCCGCCCGGTGGGCCGATCGGGATCGTCCGCCGTGCCGCGGCCGGTCGGACGCTCGCGTTCCTCCGGACTTCGCCGGCGCCCGCCGCGGCCTCCCGCGATCCGGCTCAAGTTGAAGATCGGGCCGTCGAACGAATACAGCGCCGGAGCCTGGGCGTACCCGTACGCGATCGGACTGGTCCCGTCGACGATATTCGATCGGACGACGCTCCCCGTGAGCTTCAGGTCCTTCGGCCGCGCGACCGAGACGCCCGCCGTCAAACCGAAGTCGATCGCGAGCTCCGCGGTGTCCATGACACCGACGAGAAGCCCTCCCTGCCGCACGAAAGTATGGAGGTTCTCGAGACCGGAGAACCCGAGCCCCGGCCGCATGTCGTCCGTGGAATCCACCGTCGCGAGGTTCGGAGTCAGGGCTGTCTTCTTCCAGGGAAGGGGATTCGTCCACATCGGCATGCCCGCGACAATTGCGTGCGATCCCCGCCCGACCGGCGGGAAGAGCAGGACGTCGAAGCGCGACCTCAGGTCCGGTGTCGCGGCCAGCACCTGCGTGCTGACGGACGTGTACGGGATCCCGATGTCGTCGAACGCGATTCTCCACCATCCCTCGTCCTGGGTGGTGAGCCACGTGTGCACCATGCCTACCCGCGGTGCCCGCAGCGCGTGGGTGCGGACGGTGGGAGCCGGATCGAGTGCCCGCCCCGACAAGCCGAGCGAGGTAAGCGCGCTTCCGAGCTCCGCCGCCGGAACGCCCCGGACGAGGAAAGTCCCGCGCGGGTACCGGCGGCCGGCGGCTTCGAACGACTCCTCGGCCGCCTGGAAGTCGGCTCTCGGAAAGCGAAACCGTAGCGTTGCGAGGGCGGAATCCGCGTTGTGCGCGATCGCCACGACGCTGCCCGATCCTTCGAGTTTCCCGGCGTGCGGCAGAGGCGCGGCCACGGGAGCCATGGCCGTCCGCAGCACGGCCGGATCCGAGACCCTTCTTACCTGGACACCGAAGAGCTCGCCGAAGGTCCATCCGGTGTCGTCGTAAGGACTCTTCTGCGGGTCGTCCGGGCTCCAGTACTGGTAGTCGAGGAGCATGTCGGCGACGCGGCTGTACGGCTGGTCCATGCGCACGACATAGGTGCCGGCGCCGAACTGCCGGGTTTCTTTGACCCACCTCGGCTTCCGAGGCGCCTTCGCCTTCTCAGCGGCGTCGTCGGCCGGAACGGGCTTTGGGGCCGCCGGCGGATTCGCGGGCGCATCCCGCTCCTGGAGGGCGGGAGTCCGAGCGGAGTTCTCGGCCGTTAGAGCCTCCGGCCTGTCGTCGTCGTCTTTCTTCACGGGTCGGACCAGGACCTGGACCGTGGCCGAGAACGGCGCCGTGGCGCGCGAGATTTCGCATCCCTGCAGCTGGAGAACCCGAAGCAGCTCGGCTTGGGCTCCCGGCCTTGGATCGTCGGCGGGGAAGAGGTATGCGGCGGGTCCCTCGGCGGCGGGCTTCTCGATCGAGCGCTTCGCCTTGCGGTAGAAGTTGCGGAGGAACTCCGGCCCGTTTTGCGCGAAGTAATGGAGGGAGACAAGAAGACCGGTCTGCTCGTAGTTGTTGTTGTTGCGCTGCGACCATTTCGCTTTGGGGAGGGGCGGGTTCTGCCGGTACCAGGTGCGGCTGTAGTCCTCGGGCTCGAGAGTCCGCTCGACGGTGTCTGCGCCTCCGTTGCCGAACGTCTCGTACAGGCGGCTGATGCCGTTGTGCGTCGCCGCGAGAAACATCAGGTAACCCGGGCTCCACGTGTCGAACGTCCCGTGCGTGAAGACGCCAGGCATACCGAGCCGCGTCATCTCGGCGACGTTGCTCCAGCCGAGCATCTGCCACTCGTTCGTCAGAATCGGATCGAGCCATGCGTTGTACGGACCATCGCCGACCGTGTTGTCGTAAAGGTAGGGCACCGACTCGTGCAGGTCGTGGAGGACCGTGGCCTTCTCATACAGCAGCTCGCCGAGGACGTTCCTCGTCAGCTGGAGAGTCAGTCCCATCGCGTCGCGGTTGTTGTCGTGGGCGACGTACTTGCCCCAGTAGACGAGGGGCGGCCAGGTCTTTCCGGGATTCGCCAGATGCCAGTTGTAAACGTCGACCTGACGGTCGCGCCCGTCGACCTCCACGATCGGCGTGAGGATCGTGATCACGTTCTCGCGAATGTCGCGGACGTACGGGCTGTCATCGACCGCGAGCCGGTACGCGAGCTCCATGAGGGCCGTCGGCGCTCCCGTCTCGGGAGAGTGGATGGTGCCGGTCACGTAGTAAACGGGCGTCGAAGCAGCGGCGAGCCGGTCGCCCTCCGCGTCGTTCATGCCGATCATCCGCGGATCCGCGAGCTTCGCGAGGCGCTCCCGGTTCTCGTCCATTCCGGCGATAAGCTTTTCCGAGGCGATCGCCACGGCGATCATCTCGCGCCCCTCCTCCGTCGTCCCGATCGAACGGACGCGGACCCTCGGACTCGCCTTCTCCAGCATCCGGAAGTAGCGATAGACCTCCGCGGAGTAAGGGAGCTTCCCCGGCGATCCGGCCACGTCTCCGAGCACGGCTTTCGGCGTCGGCACAGTCGCCGAAGCGGGGAGGTAGTCGACGAGGGGCGAGAGGAAAAATGTCTCGGTCGTGTACTCGTGGATCTTCCTCGTGTACTCCTCGTCGATCGGCTGGCCGGGGTCGCGGCCCGGGGAGCCGGAAAGAGCCGGTGCCGGCCCGGCTGCGAGGGCGAAGCCGGACACCAGCACAAACCCGAGTGCGGAGAAGGCGGATGAAAGAGATTTCAAGCGGAACGCTCCTTTGCTGCAGGTCGTCGGGAAGCGGGTCGTCGAAGCCCGACGTGCCGGTTCGTCATCGAGACCCGGCCCTCACTCTCCTCGTCCCGTCATCCGGAATCGGCCTTACCGCTGCGTCGCTCGACCCCATCCTTGCCGGGCGGCGCGAAGGCGCCTCCGATGTAGAACGAAAGCGTCTCCAGGCTGACCCTCAGATCGACGTTCTTGACGTGGACGCCCGGCGGCACCGCGAGCCTCGCGGGCGTGAAGTTCAGAATCGCGTGAATGCCGGACTCCCAGCAGAGGCGGGCCGCGTCGACCGCCGCCTCCGACGGAACCGTCAGGACGGCGATCTCGATGCCGAGCCGCACCACGAGCGAGGGAAGCTCCGCCACCGGCGTCACGGCAATGCCGGCGCGCGTGCGGGTCCCGATCCGCGCCGGATCTTCGTCGAAGACGGCCGCGATCTCGAAGCCGCCGGATCCGAACCCGGGATAGTCGGCCAGCGCGGTACCGAGGCGGCCCGCGCCCACAATCGCGACCCGGCGCGTCTCATCGAGGCCGAGGATGGACACGAGGTGGCGGCGCAGCGCCGGTACCTCGTACCCGACGCCCCGCAGGCCGAACTCGCCAAACGTCGCGAGATCCTTGCGGATCTGCGCGGAGTTCAAATCGAACCGGCGGGCGAACGCCTGGGACGACACGTGCGCGACACCCTCCAGCTCGAGGATGTCGAGCGATCGGAGATACAGCGACAACCGGGCGGCAGTGGATTCCGACACGGACCGGCGGTCGAGGGGCATGGCCTTGGCGGGGTCGCGGGCGTTCGAGGTTCAGGGTCCGAAGAAAGGGAAAGCTTCGGTAGCGCCCCGGGCCAGGTCCCAGAGGCGCGCGGGGAAGACGCCGAGAAGAAGGATCCCGGCCGCGCACAGGCCGAGGGCGAGTCCTCCGGCGAGACCCAGCCGAGGCGGCGCATCCGGCTCGACGCTGTCGCGCATGTAGAGGATGTAGACGACTTTGAGGTAGTACCCGATCGACACGAGGCTGTTGATCACGCCGATGATGGCCAGCGCATAGAGCCCGCGATCGACGGCCGCCTTGAAGAGGAAGAACTTGCCGATGAATCCCGCTGTTGCCGGAATTCCGGCGAGCGAAAAGAGACAGAGCGCGAGGACGCCCGCGGCAAAGGGGGAGCGGCGCCCCTCTCCGGCGAGCAGGCCGATCGGATGGGGCTTCGTCTCGTCGCGGTAGAGCACCGCCACGGCGGCGAAGGCTCCGGCATTCGCGGCGAGATATGCGAAGAAGAAGACCACGATCGCGGCGAGCGCGTCGCGGCCGAAGACGGCGAGCGCGATGAGCACGTATCCCATCTGGGCGATGCCGGAATACGCGAGCAGGCGCTTGATGTCCCGCTGCGCCAGCGCGACGACGTTTCCGAGCGTCATGGACAGGATCGCGAGCGCGACGACAGCCGCGCGGAAGCGATCCGGCATTCCCCCCAGGAAGACGGCTCCGCAGACCCGATACAGCACGAGCACGCTCGCGGCTTTTGGAGCGACGGAGAGGTACGCGACCGCGGGCGTCGGCATGCCCTGATAGACGTCGGGAGCCCAGGCATGAAAGGGCGCGACGGACATCTTGAATCCAAAACCGGCGAGCAGGAGGAGGAGCCCGAACAGGACGAGGGGATCGGCGTCGAGGCCGACCTGCGAGAGCGCGGAGATCCGCACGCTGCCGCTCTTGGCGAAGAGGAAGACGATGCCGTAAAGCGTGAAGGCGGACCCGAACGCGCCGGTCAGGAAGTACTTCAGGGCGGCTTCGGAGGAGGCCGGGATACGGCGGAAGAAACCGGCGAGGACGTAGAACGCAAGGGAGAGCAGCTCCACGCCGACGAATACGACGAGGAGGTCGAGGCCGCGAGTCAAGAGCGAGACTCCCAGGTGGCCCCAGAGAAGGAGGGCGTAGAACTCGCCGCGCTCTTCACCGCTGCGGCGGAGATAGGGTTTCGCGATGAGAACCGCGATCATGGCGGTGCCGCCGATGAAGACACCGACGAGGGACGTCAGGGGAGACGTCTCGAGGCGCCCGCCGAACGATGCCCCGAGCGGCGCGCGGAGAAGGAAGTAGAGCGATCCCGCGATGCCGGCGAGCGACAGGGTCGCGAACCACGAGCGCATTCGCGGCGCGAAGGCGTCGAGAAGGATGAGGAGGCATCCGGTCGCCGCGAGGACGATCTCCGGCAGGACCGCCGCAAGCTCCTCCGCGCCGAACCGCACGAGCCCGGTCAACGAGGGCCTCCCGCCGGCTGGAAGGCGTGGGCCGGCTCGAATGCGTGAGGCAGCGGTCCGGAAAGCGTCCGGGCGTCCGCCTGCTTCCGTTTCGCGTTGACGGAGGCCTGGAGCGCATCGACCGAGGGGCGGATTCGGTCGAGCACGTCGTTTGGCCGGACCCCGACCCAGATCATCAGCGCCACGAGGACGCAGGCCGGGATCAGCTCGCTCGGCCGGATGTCCCGGAGGGTCTTGTTCTCTTCATGCACGAGGGGGTTCCAGAAGACCCGCTGCACCATCGTCAGCATGTAGATCGCCGACAGGACGACGCCCGTCGCCGCGACCGCCGCCCACCAGGGATGCGGCGAGATCCAGGTTCCGACGAGAATCAGGAATTCGCCGACGAACCCGTTCAGTCCGGGCAGGCCGATGGACGAGAAGGTCGCGACGAGGAAAAGTCCCGTGGTGATCGGGACGATGCCCGCGATCCCGCCGTACGCCGAGATGTCGCGCGTGTGGCGCCTCTCGTAGAGCACGCCGACCAGGAGAAAGAGCGCTCCGGTCGACAGCCCGTGGTTGACCATCTGCAGCACCGCGCCCGAGAGCGCCGTCGCGGTGAACGCGCCGACCCCGACAACCACGAGGCCGAGATGGGACACCGACGAGTAGGCGACGAGTCGCTTCATGTCCTTCTGCGGATACGCGACCAGAGCGCCGTAGACGACTCCGATGACGCCCAGCGCGCCCACCCAGGGGCCGTATTGGAGCGCGGCCTCCGGAAAGAGCGGGAGCGCGAATCGGAGGTACCCGTACACGCCGAGCTTGAGAAGGACCCCGGCGAGCATGATCGAGCCCGCGGTCGGAGCCTCCGTGTGCGCGTCGGGGAGCCACGTGTGAAGCGGGAACACCGGCACTTTGATCGCGAACGCGAGAGCGAACGCGAAGAAGAGAACAGCCTGAACGCCCATCGGGAAATCGATGCGCGTGAGATCGGAGAGGAGAAACGACCACTCACCCGTCGACGCGTGATGGCGGGCGGCGACGTACAGGATCGCCAGGAACATGAGGAGGCTGCCCGCCATCGTGAAGAAGAAGAACTTCATGGCGGCGTAGATGCGCCGCGAGCCGCCCCAGACGCCGATGATGAAGTACATCGGAACGAGCATGACCTCCCACAGCACGTAGAAGAGCGCGAGATCGAGCGCGCAGAGCGTTCCGATGATTCCTGTCGCCAGCGCCAGGAAGGAGATCGAGAACGCCCGCTCGCTCTTTGCGACGTGGGTCCAGGAGAAGAGGAGGGACACCGGCGTCAGAACCGCGGTGAGAAGGATCAGCACGAGCGAGATCCCGTCGATGCCCAGGGAATACGAGATACCGAGAGCGGGCACCCAGGCGGCGTGCTCGACGAACTGATACCCCGGCGTCTGCGGGTCGAACCGGAGCCAGAGCGACACGGCGAGCGCCAGCTCCGCGACGGAAACCGCGATCGCAAATGCCTTGGCGGCTCCCGTCTGCGCTGCGGGAAAGAGCAGCATCAGGGCCGCTCCCGCCGCCGGCAGAAAGATCAGCGCCGTGAGAAGGTGGTTCGACAGGATCTCGGCGACCACTTCAGAACACTCCGATCACGGCGAGGACGAGTGCCACGACCCCGAGAAAAAACGTCAGGGCGTAGTTGCGGACGTTGCCCGTCTGGAGGAACCGCAGCAGGTCCCCGGCGAGCTCGACGAGAAACGCCACGGCGTTTAAGATCCCGTCGATGACCAGCACGTCCACGACCTTCCAGAGGAACCAGGCGAGAGCGTGGAAAGGGCGCACGAAAAGCAGGTCGTAGAGCTCGTCGATCCGGAACTTGTCCCGCACGAGGGCATAGGTTCCGGGGAACGCGGCGGCCACCCGAGCGGGAACTCGACCCTCTTGCTTCCCGTACCAGGTCCAGGCGAGGTACAGGCCGCCGGCGGCAACCGCCGTCGAGACCGCCATGAGGAGCCACTCGGTGCCGTGAGCCAGGACTCCGGTTTCCGCGTGGACCGAGGGAAGGGCGGGGAAGATCGGCGCCAGGAAGCGGCCGAACCGGTCTCCGCTTTCGGAGATCGCCGGCGGTAATCCGATCCATCCGCCGACGACCGACAGGATCGCCAGGACGATCAGGGGGAGAGTCATGGTGCGGGGCGACTCGTGGAGGTGGTGCTCCTGCTCGTGCGTCCCGCGAAATCCTCCCGTGAAGGTGAGCGAAACCAGCCGGAACATGTAGAACGCGGTCATGCCGGCGGTCAGGAGGCCGATGCCGAAGATCACGTTCCGATGCCCCTCGAAGGCCCCCGTGAGGATCGCGTCCTTCGAGAAGAATCCCGCGAGCGGGGGGATGCCCGAAAGGGCGAGCGTCGCGATCAGGAAGGTCCAGAACGTGACGGGCATTTTCGAGCGCAGCCCGCCCATCTTCCGCATGTCCTGTTCGCCGCCCATCGCGTGGATGACGGAGCCGGATCCGAGGAACAGGCACGCCTTGAAGAACGCGTGGGTCATGACGTGGAACATGCCGGCGACGTACGCGCCGACGCCGCAGGCGAGGAACATGTATCCGAGCTGCGACACGGTCGAGTAGGCGAGGACCTTCTTGATGTCGTTCTGCGCGAGGGCGATCGTGGCCGCGAAGATCGCCGTGACCGTCCCCACGATCGCGACGACGAGCATCGCGTCCGGGGCCAGGCGGAACAGCACGTTGCACCGGGTCACCATGTAGACACCCGCCGTCACCATTGTCGCCGCGTGGATCAGCGCCGAGACGGGCGTGGGACCAGCCATGGCATCCGGGAGCCAGACGTAGAGAGGGACCTGCGCGCTTTTCCCGGCCGCGCCAACGAAGAGGCACAGGCAGGTGACCGTCAGATAAGGCGCAAACCGTCCGGGGTCCTCCGCCGCGGCGCCGAAGACGGTCGAAAAATCGAGGCTCCCGAAGAGGCGGAAGATGAAGAACATTCCGATCAGGAATCCAAAGTCCCCGATGCGGTTCACGACGAACGCTTTGCGCCCGGCGCTCGCGGCGTACTCCCGATCGTAGTAGTAGCCGATGAGGAGGTAGGAGCAGAGCCCGACGCCCTCCCATCCCACGAAAAGGATGAGGAAGTTGTTCCCGAGCACGAGGACGAGCATCGAGAACATGAAGAGGTTGAGGTAGGCGAAGTAGCGGGCGTACCCGGCGCCGGTCTCGTCGTGCGACATGTATCCGACCGAGTAGAGATGGATCAGGAAGCCCACGAAGGTGACGAAGGAAATCATGAGGGCCGACAACGGATCGAGCCTCAGGGAGATGTCCACCGAGAACGCGCCCGCCGTGATCCAGTCGGCGAGTTTCTCGACGACCGGGGCGTGGCTTCCGCCGAAAAAGGGAATGAGGCGCAGGAAGGCCGCGACGGTCGCGAGCGCGACGGAGCCCGGGCCGACGGCGGAGACGAACGTCTTGCCGAGCCGCTTGCCGAACAGCAGGCACAGCAGGAAGCCGGCGAGCGGCAGCGCCGGAATCAGCCAGAGCGGCGGAGAAAGGGAGGTCACGGCCGGTTCACCATTTGAGGAGATGGATCTCGTTCACGTCGATCGTCTCCGTGTGGCGGAAAAGACTGACGAAGATCGCGAGCCCGACGGACGCCTCCGCGGCCGCGATGGCGATCACGAAGAAGACGACGATCTGGCCTTCGCGCGTTCCGAGCGCCGAACCATAGCCGATCAGGGCCAGGTTCGCGGCGTTCATCATCACCTCGATCGAAAGGAAAATCGAGATGGCGTTCTTGCGCAGGAGGGCGCCGGCGAGGCCGATCACGAAGAGCGCACCGGACGCGAGGAGCACGTCGTTCAAGGGAATGCCGCCGATCATGTCTCCTCCTTCCGCGCGAGAACGAAGGCGCCCACGAGCGCCGCCAGCAGGAGAACCGAGAGGGCCTCGAAGGGGAGGAGATAGTCGGAGAAGAGAAGCCTCGCGAGGGGCGCAATCTCGCCGAGCCCGGCGCTCGCACCCGCGCCCCGGATCTCCGCGCCGCTTCGCCGAAAAAGGGACAGGAGGAGGGCGGCAAAGACGATCAGCGCCGCGCCCGAAAGAAACGCCTGGATCGGCCGGCGGCCGACCGCGCCGCTCTCCGGGGCAACGTTCAAGAGCATCAGGACGAACAGGAAGAGGACGAGGATCGCCCCGGCATACACGATCACCTGCAGCGCCGCGATGAACGGTGCCGACAGGACGACGTAGGAAACCGCAAGGAAGAAGAACGCCACGACCACCGCGAGGACGCTCTTGACCGGATGCCGGTGGACGACCATGAGGCCCGCGAAGAGCACGGCGACGATCGCGGCCACGTCGAAGACGATGCGGTCGGCGGGGAAGGCGCTCACAGCCGGCCTCCCGCGACGAGGGCGGCGGTCCAGAAGAGGTTCACGAGCGAGGCGGGAAGGAGAACCTTCCAGCCGAGCTTCAAGAGCTGGTCGTAGCGGAACCGGGGAAGGGTCCAGCGGACCCACACGAACACCCAGACGAAAAAGAGCGTCTTCGCCGCGAAGATCCCCATGGAGACGAGGCCACCGAGGACTCCGACGGGGTGAAAGCCGGGGAAGCTCCAGCCCCCGAAGAAGAGCGTCGTCGTCATCGCCGACGCGACGATCACGTTGATGTACTCCGCCATGAAGAACATCGCGAACTTCATCGACGAGTATTCGGTGTGGTATCCCGCGACGAGCTCGGCGTCCGCCTCGGGAAGGTCGAACGGCGTGCGGTTCGTCTCGGCGAAGGCGGAGACGAAGAAGACGATGAAGCCGAGAAACTGCGGGATCACGTTCCAGCGGGGGATGAAGCCGAGCCACGGTGCTCCCGCCTGCGCGGCCACGACAGCAGGCAGTCGGAGCGAACCGGCGGAGAGGATCACCGCGGCGCCGGCCGTGGTCATGGCCAGCTCGTACGAGATGATCTGCGCGCTCGAGCGGATGCCGCCCATCAGTGAGAACTTGTTGTTCGAGGCCCATCCGGCGAGCACGATCCCGTACACCGACAGCGAGGTGATTGCGAACACGTACAGCATCCCGATCGAGACGTCCGCGCCGATGAGAGGAACGTTCCGTCCCGCGATCGGGATCGAAGCGCCGTAGGGGATCACGGCGAAGGTCGTGAGCGCCGCAAAGACGGCGAGCGCGGGGGCGAGGAGGTACAGGCCGCGATCCACGTTTCCCGGGATTACGTCCTCCTTGAAGAAGAACTTGATGACGTCGGCGAGAGACTGCAGGAGCCCGAACGGCCCGACGCGGTTCGGTCCGGGCCGATCCTGGATGAGCCCCGCGCCGCGGCGCTCCACCCACAGGAGGAAAGGCACGAATCCGAGGATCGCGACGATCGGCGTGAAGACGCGCGCGGCGATCAGGACCCAGTCGAGGAGCGCGTCGCTCAGACCGCCCCCGTCTTGACGAAGAGGCCCTTCTTGAGGAGTCCGCCGCCGGCCAGCTCCGACTCCGTCACGTGGTCGTAACCATGCACCTCGGCCTGGATCAGGCGGCGCAGGTCAGCCGGTTTCCAGTCCCGGTCGCCATAGCGCAGCGCTTCCGCGAGAAGCAGGATGAGCTCCCACGCGGCGCGGATCGGCGGCCGCGGCAGGAAAGCCCGGTCGAACCGCTGGACGCGGCCCTGCACATTGGTGAACGTGCCTTCCTTCTCCGCGAGGGAGGACGCGGGGAGCACGACGTCGGCGGCGCGAGTCAGGGAATTCTCCCGGGTGCCGGCCACGGCGAGAAAGCGGGCGCGCCGGAGGATGGCCACGACGGCCGGGTCGTCGGCGCGTGCCGCGAAGGCCGCGTCGGCGACGAAAACGACCTCGGGCGAGGCCTTGCCGGCGAGGATGTCCTCGAGGCCGAATCCGCCGGGGCCGGGCGCCATGCCCATGTCCTGCGCGCCGGCGAAGTTCGCGGCGGCGTGATCGCCCTCGAGCCACTCCGTCTTCGACTTCATCCGGCGCACGCGCGACTTGTCGACGACGGCGTCGCGGTTGGAGCATCCGAGATGGTCGGCGAGCTTGCGCAGAAGGAAGTTCTCTTCATTCGAGAGGTTCGCGGATCCGAGGAAAAAGAGGCCCTTCGGTCCCGCGCCGTCGATCGTCGTGGAAATCTCGGCGGCGATGCGCTGGATCGCCAGGGGGACGATCGCCGCGGCCGCTTCGCCCTTCTCCCGAATCGCGGCTTTTTCGATGTCCCGCTGGTTGAGGGTCTCCGACGAGAAGCGGCCGTAGTCGCACAGCCAGTAGTCGTTGACCTCCGGATTCAAGCGGGGGAGGAAGCGGTACACCGTCGAATCCTTCGACTCGATGGAGACGTTGCAGCCGATGTTGCATCCGGGGCAGACGGACGGGGTCTTCTCGAGATACCAGACCCGGCGCCGGAACCGGAACTCCCGGGCCGTGAGCGCTCCGACGGGGCAGACGTCCGCCGCGCACGCCGACCAGTCGTTGGCGAGAGGTTTTCCGTCATGCGTCCAGACGAGCGTGCGCCCGCCGCGGTCGAGAAACGTGAGCTCGCCCGTTCCGGCGATCTCCTGGCAGAACCGGATGCAGCGCGTGCACTGGATGCAGCGCGTCATGTCGGCGATCACGTGCGGGCCGATCAGCGTGCGGTCGAAACCCGGGTACTGCCGCTTCTTTTCGTCGTACTCGGATTTCTGATCACCGTACCCGAAAGAGTTGTCCTGGAGCTTGCACTCCCCGGCCTGGTCGCAGATCGGGCAGTCGAGGGGATGGTTGATGAGGAGGAACTCCATGTTCGCGGCGCGCGACTGGACGACCTTCTCCGTCTTCGTCTGGATGGAGAGGCCGTCCTTGAGAGGCGTCGTGCACGCGGCCTGGATCTTCGGGATGCCATCCACCTCGACGAGGCACATCCGGCACTGCCCGACGACCGTCAGGCGCGGATGGAAGCAGAAATGCGGGATCTCGATGCCGGCGAGCTTGGCCGCCTCGATCAGGTTGATGTTCTTCGGCACCTCGATCGGTGCGCCGTCGAAGAGAACGGTGAACGTGTCCTTGGCGGGAGGTGGCGCGGCGCCGGGCGGCGTGCCGGCCCCGCCGGAAGGATTCGCGGGACTCACGGGGCCGCCCGGTTTCGGGTCGGCGCCTCCCGCCGGGCTCTTCGGATCGGCCGCGCTCACGCGGTCACCAGCGCCTTCGCGGCCCGCACCGGAGATCCTGCGACGGAGCGGTTCGCTCCCGGCCCGACCATGCAGCGCTTTTCGGTGACGTGGTATCGGAACTCGTCGCGGAACTTGCCGATGGAAGAGAGCACCGGCGCGATGGCGGCGTCCGCGAACACGCAGATCGTCATGCCGTTCGCCATCTGATTGGAGATCCGCTCGAGGAGGTCGATGTCCTCCATCCGGCCCTCTCCCTCCTCGATCCGGCTCACGACGCGGTTCAACCACGGCGTGCCCTCGCGGCACGGGGTGCACTGCCCGCACGACTCATGCGCGAAAAATTTCGTCAGGTTCTGCGCCGCGTTGACGATGCACGTGTCCTCGTTCATGACGATGATCGCCGCGGAACCGAGCATCGACTTCTTCGCCGCCAGACCGTCGAAGTCGAGCGGACAATCCTCGATCTCGTCCGCCGTGAGCATCGCGGCAGAGGCGCCTCCCGGAATGACGGCTTTGACTTTCCGTCCGCCCTTCATCCCCCGGGCGTAGGCGTCTCCGAAGATGAGGTCCTTCAGTTGGAGCCCCATCGGCGCCTCGTATACGCCGCCGCGGTTGACGGCGCCGGAGATGCAGTACAGCTTCGGGCCGGAGTTCTTCTCGTTGCGCCCGATCTTGAGGAACCACTCCCAGCCCCGGTTGATGATCGGCACGACGCACGCGAGGGTCTCGACGTTGTTGACGATCGTCGGCGCCGCGAAAACTCCCGACACCGCGGGAAATGGCGGTTTGATGCGCGGCTGCCCGCGCTTGCCTTCGAGGCTTTCGATCAGGCCGGTCTCCTCGCCGCAGATGTACGCGCCCGCGCCGCGGTGGACCCAGATGTCGAGCGAGTACCCGGACCCGAGGATGTTCTCGCCGAGGAAACCCTCCTGGCGCGCTTCGTCGAGCGCCGCGTCGAGGACACGGGCGCCGAGATAGAACTCGCCGCGGATGTAGATGTAGGCCGTGCGGCACCGCAGGGCATAAGCGGACAGGATCATTCCCTCGATGAGCAGGTGCGGATCCTCCTCCATCAGGAGGCGGTCCTTGAACGTGCCCGGCTCCGACTCGTCCGCGTTGCAGAGGAGATAGACGGGCTTGCCCTTCGTGTCCTTCGGGACGAATCCCCACTTCACGCCCGTCGGGAACCCGGCACCGCCGCGGCCGCGCAGGCCGGCTTTCTTCACCTCTTCCGTCACTTTCTCGGGCGTCCAGCCGCCGGTCAGGACCGTGCGGAGTGCCTTGTAGCCGCCATCCTCGACGTAGCCGCGGATCGCCCGGGAATTCTCCTTCCCGACGCGCGCGAGGAGAACCTTTTCGTCAGACATGGGCACGGGCGTGGGCAGCGGTCGCGGAACGCATCGTAGACGGCCTCATTTCGAGAGCTGGTCGAGGAGGCCGTCGAGCTTCTTCTCGTCGACGGGCTCGTAGTAGGTGTCGTTGATCATGATCGACGGCGCGCGATCGCAGCCCGCGATGCATTCGACCTCGACCACCGTGAACTTTCCGTCGGCCGAGGTCTCCTCGAGCCCGACGCCGAGCCGCTTCCGGCAGTGCTCGATCAGACTTTCGGCGCCCGCGAGATGGCAGGAGAGCGAGGTGCACACCTGGATCAGGCTCTTTCCGACCGGATGCAGGTTGTACATCGTGTAGAACGTGAGGACTCCGTCGACATGGGCGGGCGTCAAGTCCAGGATCCGCGCGACTTCTTCGGCGGCCTCCTTCGAGATCCAGCCCCACGTCTCCTGGGCGACCCAGAGAACCGGCAGCAGGGCGGCCTGCTTCGTCGGGTAACGCGCGAGAATGCGGTCGATCCTCAGGCGGGCCTCGGGCGGAAACTCCGCGGGGCTGCCGGATTCCTCGACGGAGTAGCGGCGGTGGCTCACAGGTCGAACGCCCCCTTCTTCCAGATGTAGGCGTAGCCGACCGCGAGGATCGCCAGGAACGCGAGCATCTCCGCCAGGAGGCCGGGACCCCCCGTGCGGAAGACCATTGCCCAGGGGTAGAGGAAGGCGATTTCGACGTCGAAGAGGATGAAGATCATGGCGATCACGAAAAACTTGATCGAGACGCGCTTGTGGGAAGCGTCGAGAAGCGGAACGCCGCTTTCGTATGTCGACTGCTTCGCGCGCGTCCTCAATCGGGGACCGAGCACCGCCGAAAGGAGCAGAATGACCACGGCGATGCCGACCGCCACCGCCATGAGAAGCAGAATGGGAACGTAGTCCCGTACCATCGCGTGCCCGAACCCCCTTCCGTCCGAAGCGTGTGAACTTTTTCACAAGCCTCCGGGTGAGTCAACGACGAGCTGTCGCGGTGGGGGTTATCCGCTATCCGCTATCCGTTATCCGTTATCCGTTATCCGCTATCCGTCTTCCGTTGTCCGTTGTCCGTTGTCCGTTGTCCGTTGTACGTCATCCCTTCCGAATCTCGATCTGTCGAACCACCCGGGCCCGGAAGCCAGCGGACAGCGCGACTAAGATCGCGACGCGATGACAGCTCCATTCCTCCCGATCGGCCTGGTGCCGGCCTACCAGGCGGCCCAGACCGTCGGCGATGTCGTGCGGGGACTTCGCCAGTACCTGCCGCGCGTGCTCGTCGTCGACGACGGTTCGACGGACGGGACCGGGGAGGCGGCGCGGGGCGCGGGCGCCGAGGTTCTGCGTCTCCCCGTCAATTCGGGAAAGGGGAGCGCGATCCGCGCGGGGCTCGTTCCGCTCCTGGCCTCGGGTGCGACGCATGTGGCGTTTGTCGACGCCGACGCGCAGCACGACCCGGAGGACCTTCCCGGGCTTCTCGAAGCCGCCCGCGCCGGCGACCGTTTCGTCATCGGCTCGCGGGCCGGCGAAGCGGACCGGATTCCGGCCGTGCGTCACCGGACGAACGAGATCGGCGGGCGGATCCTGAGCCGGATGACGGGTCTCGAAGTGGAGGACGGCCAATCGGGTTTCCGGGTCATCGAAGCGGATCTGCTGCGCCGGCTCGAGCTCTCTTCGAAGGGCTACATGATCGAGACGGAGATTCTCCTGAAAGCGGCGCCGCTCCTTGACCGGATCCGGAGCGTCCCGATCCGCGCGGTGTACGGAGGCCCGTCACACTTCCGGCCGTTCCGCGACACGTGGATCATTTCGTGGGGCGCCGTCTACTACAAGGTGTTCGAGGTCGAGTGAGGCGGGTCGTAGTACGGTGTCCGGCGGGCTCGTGGCCGGGGCCGAAGCCCGATGGAGCCTTAGAATCCACCATCCATGCCCTTTCCGCAGGTGACCCCGCTCCGCACTTCGGGCCGCGCGCCGCGCGTCCTGACCGTCGACGTCGAGGACTGGTTCCATGTCTGCGGCGACGACTACTTCTCCGATCCGCGTCGCTGGGACG
Organism: Thermoanaerobaculia bacterium; assembly: GCA_038239305.1. Taxonomy (GTDB): domain Bacteria; phylum Acidobacteriota; class Thermoanaerobaculia; order UBA5066; family Gp7-AA6; genus JALYUA01. The sequence goes on from JBBSEW010000016.1 coordinate 53,854, forward strand.
GGATGGTTTCCCACGTCGAGGCGAATCTGCGGCGGCTCTTCGATCTGCTCTCCCCGGGCGGGCACCGCGCGACGTTCTTCTTCCTCGGGTGGGTGGCCGAACGATTTCCGGACCTGGTGCGCGAGGCCGTGGCGCGGGGCCATGAAGCGGGGGTCCACGGATTTTTCCACCGGCGCGCCGACGAAGGAACTCCCGCGCTCTTTCGCGACGACCTGCGCCGGTCCCGGGAAGCCGTCGAACGGGCCGGCGGAGGCCGAGCCGGGTCCCATCGGGCGGCCGAGTGGTCGATCCGCGCTCCGAACGACCCGGCGGTCCGCGTGCTGGTCGACGAGGGGTTCGCGTGCGACGCGTCGATCACACCCATCCCTCCGCTCGGCCGCGCGGACAACGCACGAGGCGCCCACTCGATCCGTCTCGAAGGCGGCACCATCGTCGAGATCCCGCCCCTGACTGGCCGCGGCTTCGGACGCACCCTTCCCATGGGAGGCGGTTGGCCGTTTCGCATGTTCTCGCCCGGGCGGCTGTCGGCGGCGGAAGAGATGTTCCGCGAGTCCGGGTGGCCTGCCGTGTTCACGTTCCATCCGTGGGAGCTCGACCCCGCGCATCCGCCGATGGAAGGTCTCATGCCCCTGACGCGGCTCGTTCACTTTTACAACCTCGGAGCGACCCTCTCGCGGTTCGAGGCCTGGCTCGCGAACGACCGGTGCGTGGCGCTGGAAGACGTCCTGGCGGAGCTCGCCGCGTGAGGGCCGCGCCCGCGTTCCTCTTTCCCGGCCAGCTGTCGGAAACGGCGGGAATGGGCCGCGATTTCTTCGACGCTGATCCGGAAGCGCGACGGCTTTTCGCCGAGACGTCGGAGCGGTGCGGCCGCGATCTCGAGCGCATCGTCTTCTCGGGGACGAAGGAAGAGCTCGGCGAGAACCTCGCCGCCCAGGCCTCCGTTTATCTCGTCTCGACGCTCGCGGTTCGCGAGCTCGCACGGAACGGGATCGACCCCCCCGCCACCGCCGGATACAGCCTCGGCAACTACGCGGCACTGGTCGCCGCCGGGGCTATCTCCTTCGAGGACGGACTGGACGTGCTGGTTGCGGTCTGGCGCGAGTCGGAGCGGCTCGGGATCCGGGGCTCTATGGCGGCCGTGATCGGCTGCCGGCGGGACGTCGCGGACGCCACGCTCGCCGAGCTCCGAGGGGCAGGCCTTCCGGTATGGATCGGGAACGTCAATGCGGCGACGCAGTTCGTGCTGACGGGCCGGCCGGACGCGGTGAAGGCCGCCCTCGAGGCGCTCGCGCCGCGCTCGCTGTCCGTTTTACCCCTCTCGATGCGGTGGCCGATCCACAGCGAGCTGATGGCCCCCGTGGCCGAGCTCGTCGCGCCCATCGTGCGCGCCCTTCCGTCGATCCGCGAACCCCGTGTGCCGTACTACGGACCCGACGGCCGCGTGAAAAAGAGCGCGGAGGACGTGGCGGACCTTCTGGCGACCGAGTTCATCCACCCGACTCTCTGGAACGCGACCTTTGAAGCGATGGTGGCCGACGGGTTCCGGGCCTTTCTCGAGGTCGGGCCCGGCGAGATGCTGACGAAGATGACGCGCTGGATCGATCGCACCGCGACGTGCCTGCCCGCCGGAAGCCGCGAGGCGATCGCCCGCGTTCGTGCGGCCGGTATATTGCAGCCGGAAGCGGGAAGGGGAGGCGAACCGGGCTCATGAGCGGACACGGACGGACGGCGGTCGTGACGGGCGGATCGCGTGGAATCGGAAGGGCGATCGCCCTCGATCTCGCCGCCGCCGGGCATCGCGTCGTCGTGACGTGCCGCACGGACATCGAGCGCGCGGAGGAAACGGCCCGGATGATCCGCGACGCCGGCGGGGAGTCCCTGGCTGTGGTGGCGGACGTCCGCAGCACGGAGCAGGTCAAGGCCATGGCCGAGCGCGTCGTCAAGGACTTCGGCGGGGCGGACGTCCTCGTCAACAACGCCGGGATCATCAAGGACGGCCTCTTCCCCTTTCTCAAGGAGGAAGACTGGGATTCCGTCATCGACATCGACCTCAAAGGCTCGTTTCGCACGACGAAGGCCTTCATCCGCGGGATGCTGCACAAGAAGTGGGGCCGGATCGTCAACATCGTTTCCGTCTCGGGGATCGCGGGTCACGCGGGGCAGACCAATTACTCGGCGGCCAAGGGCGGACTGATCGCGTTCACGAAGGCTCTCGCCCTCGAGATGGCCACCCACGGAATCACGGTCAACGCGGTCGCCCCCGGTCTGATCGATACGGAGATCGTCGCGCATCTCAAGGAGTCCGCCCGCCAGGAGTTCCTGGGCCGCATTCCGATGGCGCGATTCGGAGCTCCCGAGGACATCGCCGCTCTCGTCACCTTTTTCGCATCGGACCGCGCCTCCTACATCACGGGTCAGGTCTGGCGCGTGGACGGCGGAATGGCGTAGAGAACGGCGTAGGGAACGGGAAACGGGAAACGGGAAACGAAGAATGAGGGAAACGGAGGCAACGGCAGCCGGCCATGCCTGGTTCCTTTGCAGTCTCCTGCCTGACCCATTCCCGTTTTCTTACCGGTTCGTCTCCCGTTTCCCGTTTTCGTTTCCCGGCCCCGTATAATCCGCGTGAAGGAGCCTCAATGACCAAGGAAGACCTCAGGCCGCGCGTCAAGGACCTGATCGTGCGCCGCCTGAAGCTCGACATCGACCCGACGACGATCGACAACGAGGCGCCGCTTTTCGGCGAGGGTCTCGGGCTCGACTCGATCGATGCCCTGGAGCTCGTTCTCGGCCTCGAGCAGGAGTTCGGCATCAAGGTCGAAGACGAAGAGGTCGGCGTAAAGGCCTTCGCCTCGGTGGACGCGCTCTGCGACTTCATCGAGAAGAAAAAGACGGCCTGAGCCCGTCGGAACGCCGAAAAGGTCAAGAGGTGAAAGGTTGAGCAGAGCCGTTCCGCTCGCCCCTCTCCCGCACGGCTATCCCTTTCGATTCGTGGATGCGATTCTCATCGAGAAGAACGCCGACTTCTCGCAAGGTCGTGTCTCCGTGCAGGTGACGGGCAACGGCCGCGCCTCGATGGGCGAAAGCTGGACTTCGCCGCTGCTGCTCGCCGAGGCGATTGCGCAGGCCGCTTTGCTTCTCGAGGGCGGCGACGCGGATCTCGGACGGAGTGGTTTTCTGGCGGGGCTCGACGCGCTCGAGCTCGTCCGCGCGCCGCGTCCCGGCGAGTCGCTCGAGATCGATGTGCGCCTGGCGGCGCGGTTCGGCTCCATGGTGAAATTCGAGGGGCACGTGCACTGTGCGGGCGAAACGCTCGCGCGCGGCGCGGTGCTCGTGCGAAAAGCGGCCGCGCCGGAGAGCGCGGGCGCCGCCTGACGCGCCGGGCAGGAAAGCGAGAGGACGCGGCATGCGAGTCGATATCGAACCTCAGGGAAATCACTCCGTGGTCCGGCTGTCCGGCATGATCGCGGCCGGCGACGCGTCGACTGCTCTGGCGCAGGCGTTGGACCGCGCGGAAGCCGACCGTCCGGGCGCCGTCGTGATCGATGCCACCGACCTCCTGCACCTCGATTCGACGGCGCTCGGCGTCCTGGTCGGCTCCATGCGGCGCCTTCACTCCCAGGCCCGCGAGATCAGCCTCGTGAAGCCGGGCCCGCGCGTGCTCCTTCTCCTGCAGCTCACGCAGCTCGACGCGATGTTTCCCATCTATGCGACGGTGGCCGACGCCATCGCCGCCCAGCATCGGCGACCGGAACCCGGAGGGCTGCCTTTTGGCGACCGAAACCATCACGACATTTGAGTGCACGCGGGAGCCGCCGCACCGGTTCGCGATCACCGGGCGGGTTCGCAACGGAAACGGAATTCTCGTGACCGTCCAGAGGGTCGATGCGCCCTACCCGGAGCGCGAGATCTTCATCACGAACCGGGAGATGAAGATGGGGTACGACGACGTCATCAAGGCCTGTTTCGTCTGCGTGGATATGGGGATCAAGGAAAAGGCAATCGCTCTGCCGAAGGCCGAAATCGAGCTGGGGCTCGCGCCCGTCTAACGGGCGGCGAGCCCCCTGGACATCCGTGGGCGTCGGCTCTCGGTTGTCGGCCGGAGCTTCAGCTCGATTTCGGTTTCGGTTTCCAGAACGCGAGCGTCGCTCCCGTCGGGTCCGTGATGATTGCAAACGTTCCGATGTTCGGAATTTCCGTGGTGTCCTTCTTGATGGTGCCGCCGAGCGTTCGGGCCTTCTTCACCATCGCCGGCACGTCTTCGACTTCGACGTAGGCGATCCAGGCCGAGGCGTCTCCGCCCGGCCCCTTGTCGGTGATTCCGCCGCCCGTCCCCTTGCCGGGGCTGATCGTCGTGTAGTTGTAGCCGGGTCCCATCGGGACGTCTTCCATCTTCCAGTCGAACAGCTGGCCGTAGAAGCTCTTGGCCTTGGCGACGTCGCTCGTGTTCAGTTCCACGTGGACAAAGGCATTTCCCATGCGATCCTCCTTCCCGGAAGGCTACCGCATGGAACGGGCCGAGTCGGTCGGAGTGCACAGAGGAAATACAAAAATGTGTTCGGCCACACGGCGGTTGTCAGATCGCGTACCATACGGGCTCCCGAGAACCTGTAGCATCCGATCTGGAGGATCCTTATGGCCACCCGCCTGCCGAAATGGGACGACTGCCCCGGCTGCGCCAAGACCGGCATAGTCTCGACCGTCGATCCGGCTCTCGGCGTCCTGACCGAGACGGGATTCGTCCGAGTCGTCTGTTCCGAAGGACACGTGCTTCGCTTCCGGCGTTCCCTCGCCAATGCCTGGCACCGGGTCGAAGACCGGCGTCCGTCGCGGCCGGCCACGAGAAAACCGGCGGCCTGGTAACGGGAGAACCGACGCCAGCGGGACGAGGCCGCGGATCGCGAAGAGTCGGTCCGAGAATACTCAGGTCGAAGGCCCGGCAGTGAGACGAGGGGAGTCGGGAGCGAAATACAAAAGCGCGCCCTCTCGGAATGACACTCGCACGAGCTTCCGTGATGAGGCGTGCGACTCGATAGAGCGGGCCGATTCTTCCCGGGGCGCTCTTCCGAAGGCGCTCCCGAGTCATCCGAGGCGCCCAGGTTCTACCGTCCTGGAACCTGGGGACATGTTCGGCTGATCTGCGGCGGGGGAGACCCCCGCACCCGCCCCCTGCGCGTCTACCAGTTCCGCAGCGCGGTGACGAAAGGGTCGGTGCCTTGAAGTCTCTTGGTGCGAAAGGGGGGACTCGAACCCCCACGGATTGCTCCACAGGTTCCGGCCTTCGCTTCGTTGCGTGGAACGGCTCTCAGGGAGAGACGAGGCTCTCTGGTTCTGCCGTCCTGGAACCTGTGGACACAGGTTCGGCTGATCTGCGGCGGGGGAAACCCCCGCACCCCCCGCCTGCACGTCTACCAGTTCCGCAGCGCGGTGGGCTAGTGAAACCAGGAGGGGGAACGTTTGGTGCGAAAGGGGGGACTCGAACCCCCACGGATTGCTCCACAGGTTCCGGCC
>JBBSEW010000017.1:0-59307 GCA_038239305.1 Thermoanaerobaculia bacterium
CGGCGCGGCTCTCAAAGATCAGGCCTTCCGTTTCTGGGATGCCAGCGAGCACCGGCTGGTCGATGGCGTGGGCAGCTACGGCTACGGGATCCAGCTCGGGTTCTTCGGCCTGACGCTCCACTGGGACTTCGCCCACCTGACGGACTTCCGCAAGACCTATTCGGGCCTGAAGACGTCTTTCTATATCGGGACGGAGTTCTAGGTAGTCAGGATCGGGTGATCGGGCGTTCCATCAGGAATCGGGTGAGGGCGAAATCGGATGAAGAGAGCTCGCCCCCCCCGCCCCTCTCCCGCCGGGAGACGGGGACGATTGTTCGAATCTCGCGATCAATCGGTTTATCGAATGAATTGGAAATCTGAAGACGAAGGATCGGCCCTGCCGCGACGCCGGACGCGCTCGCGACCGAGCGCTCCGGTCTGATTCTCGCCTCCTCAACCCTCAACCCTCAACCCCCACCCCCTCGACGAGCTCCGCCATTACTTACGCTCGCAACGGGAGGAGTCTCCTGACCGGAGGGAAGGAGGAGCCTCCCGTTGCGGGAGCCGAAGCGAGTAACACCCTGCTCGGTCGAGGGCCGCATCCGGCCGAGCCGAGCAACTGGCGCCACCCCATGCGCTCCGCGCAAGAGACACGTTCTGCCGCCCCGATGATCAACGCGGCGCAGGCGACGGAAGGAGCCTCCCGTTGCGGGAGCCGGAGCCAGCCCCACTCCGCCCGGTCGAGGCCGCATCCGGCCGAGCCGGGCGACCCTTGACAATAAAGAATCTCCGCGCAGCAGGGTCGACCTCATGCCCCGAGCCCCATCGCGGCGCAGGCGACGTGTAGAATTCGGACACCGTGTCATCCGGAACAACACTGGCGATCCGGGCTCTCGGCCCATACGGGGGCTCCGCGCCGGGGTATCGGCTCACGACCTTTCTCGTGGACGGCGAATCGGCGGTCGACGCCGGATCGCTCACGGATGCTCTTCCGCTGTCGGCTCAGCGCCGCATCCGCCGCGTTTTTCTGACGCACGCACACTTCGATCACATCGCGTCTCTCCCCTTCCTGATGGAGAACCTCTACGGGCAGGCGGAGCCGCTCGAAATCCTGGCACCGGAGGCGGTGATCGCGACGATTGCACGGGACGTGCTGAACGACCGGGTGTGGCCGGATTTCACGAAGCTCCCCTCCCGCGCTCATCCGACCGTCCGGCTGATCCGGCTCTTCGAGGGAAAACCGTTTCGCGCCGGACGCGTGAGCTTTACGCCCTTCGCGGTCAGCCACGTCGTTCCGACCTTCGGATACGTCGTCTCCAAGCCCGGCCGTTCCGTCCTGTTCTCCGGAGACACGGAGCCGACGGATGCTCTCTGGGACGCGGCGCGGCGCGCTCGCCATCTCAAGGCCATTTTCCTGGAGCTCTCGTTTTCGGACGCGCAGCTGGCCGTCGCGCAGGCCTCGCGTCATATGACGCCGGGGCTCGTCCGGGCCGAGCTCCGGAAGGCGCCGCCGCGGATCCCGGTTTTTCTGTACCACATGAAACCCCCGTCTCTCGCGCGGATCCGGCGCGAGATCGACGCGGCGAATGATCCTCGCCTGAGGCTGCTCGAGTCCGAGCGCAGTTTTCGTTTCTAGCGCTTTTCACGCTTCTCGTTCAGAGGGGCTCCATCCCGGCCGCGCGCCGGGACCACGCCAGGAGATCGAGCGCCAGGATTCCCGCCAGGCGCCCGCGCATCGAGTCGTTGCGCAGGAGATCGAGCCGCGGCCCGTCGAGCTCCATGCGGCGCAGGAGCCAGGTCTTCCCGCCGAGCTCCGCCACCTCCCAGTAGGAGGCCCCGGAGGCGCGACGCACGCGGATGGAGCGTTTCTCGTCGTCGGCTTCCACCTCTTCGGAGACCGCGCTCCCGCCGGGAGGCCCCGCGATCTGCGCCGTCCAGGTCGAGGGACCCGTACGGCGCGTCGCCGCCTCCCCCACGCCGTCGAACATCCGGCCCCAGCCCTCGGGAGACCGGACGAGGTCCCACGCGCGTTCGGCGCCGGCGCCCGGCTCGAGCGCCACCAGGATCTCGGCGGAGCCGGCCGCCGGATCCGGATCTCCCGCGATCGCAAACGCTTCCTGGAGCAGGACGGCGTCGATCCCGAAGAGCTCCGACAGGACAGGCGCCCGGTTCGCCGCGAGCGGGATGCGAGTGCGCGAATGGCGGTCGTCGATCTGGATGTCCCCGTCCGCAAACGCGACGACCCGCGCCTCGAGCTGTCTGCGCAGAATCACCTTCTGGAGAAAGAGCGCGCCCGGCCGGAACGTGTTCTCCCAGCAGGCCCCGTATTGTGCCTCGTCGACCTCCGCCCGGAAGAGCTCGAGTGCCCGCGTGGCGGCGGGGACGCCATCCTCGAGCGCGACGGACCATCCACGCGCCGATTCCTTCACGGAGATCCCGCCCATGCCCGTATCCGTCGAGCCCGCGGCGGCGGGGAGCAGCGCGGGGAGAGGAAAGCCCACGTCTGCGATCCAATCCCGGCCCCCGATCGAAACGAGGAGCGCTGCATGGTCGAAATCATGGCGCACCCGGCCGAGGATCCGCCTCGTCGAAAATCCGAGCTCCTTCAGGAGCGCGTCGAATGCCGCCACCCGAGCGAAGCACGTGCCCCCCGCGCCTTGCTCGAGCCGATCCTTCCAGAACACGTCGGGCATGCGCGGCTTATCGGAGGTCTCCGCGACCCGGGCGTTCCTCCGGATTTTCGAGGCAGACTCGAATGGAACGCGCTCGACGAATCGGAGAAAGAGGCGCTCGAGAAGCCCCCGTCCCGGCTCCGCTCGCGACGCTCCGAGATCCTCGAGGATTTCGTCGACGGGAAGTGTCACCGTTTTCGAGTGAGCTTCTCGACGAGCGCGGCGATCCGGGAGCGCGCCGGTTCGCCGAACCAGGAGTCGAGGAACGGATCTTCGGAACGGGCCGCGTCGAACCGCGCAAGCGCCTCTCGCCTCGCCCAACGCTTCACGCCGGCGGTTGCGCTCCCGAGGGGCTCGCCCAGCGCGGCCGCCCTCTCGCAGGCCCGGTCCAGAAGATCCCCGGGCGGGACGGCTTCGTCTACGAGGCCCATGGCCAGCGCTCGCTCGATCGGAAGGTTGACGGCGGTCGCGGCGAGCCGTTCCGCGGGCCTCTCGCCCAGAAGAAACCGAAATACTTCGAAGAGCGACCGCGGCAGCGGGACCCCGAGAGCGACCTCGGACAGTCCGAAAAGCGGCTCCCCTTCCGCGGCGATGCGCTCGTCGGCGGCCGCGGCGAGGATGAGACCGCCCGCGATCGCGTGACCCGGAAGGGCCGCGACGACCGGAACGTCGAGCGAGAAAATGTCGCGCACGAGGCCCGTGTAGTCATCGACGAAGCCCGTCATCTCCGTGCGATCGAACGAGACGATCGTCGGAAGATCCCATCCGCCCGAGAAGATCTTCTGCGAGGACGCGAGCACGGCCGCGCGCGCGTCGCCGCGGTCGCGAATCGCCGAGCGCAAGTCGGCGACGAGCTCCGGGCTGAACGCGTTCGCGCGCGGCCGGTCGAGAGTCAGGACCGCGACGCTTTCGCGGCGCTCCACGCGGACGAGAGTCATCGTTGTTTCCTCATGCGGACGGCACGGCAGCGGCCGCCGCCTCTGCAAACGCGAGCCGGTGGACCCTCGAGTCCTCCGTCAGCTCGGGATGGAAGGTTGCCGCCACGACATTTTCCTGGCGGACGAGGACCGGTTCGGCGGGCGGGCCGCCGAGCGTCGCCACGACGTCCACGCCCGGACCGACCCGGCGAATGCGCGGCGCGCGGATGAAAACGGCCGGCAGGCGCCCGCCGAGCTCCGGCGATTCGACGTCTCCGGTGAACGAGTCGACCTGCCGGCCGAAGGCGTTGCGCTCGACGGAGATATCGATGAGCCGAAGCGCCTTCTGCGGCGGATTCGTGACCTCGCTCGCAAGAAGAATCGCTCCGGCGCACGTCCCCAGAACCGGGCGGCCGCTGCGGACGAATGCCCGGATCGCGTCCTCCCAGGGAGCGAACTCGAAGAACTTCCAGAGAGTTGTCGACTCCCCTCCCGGAATCACGAGCCCTCCGGCCTGCGCGAGCTCCTCCGGCTTGCGCGCCTCGAAGGACCGCACGCCGATCCTGTCGAGCGCCCGGCGATGCGCGGCGAACCCGCCCTGCAGGGCGAGGACGGCGACGCCGGAGGAACCGGGGCTCCCGGGGCCGGGAGACGGGAAACGGGAAACGGGAAACGGACCGTGAGGCGGCGCACCCGTCGGTTTTCCCGATTCGTTCCTCTCGTCGTCCGCTGTCACGATCCTGGACCCTCGTGAATCGAGAGCCATCGCGGGCTCGTCATTTCTCGTTTCTCGTTTCCCGTTTCCTGACTTCCGGCCTGCTCACCATCCGCGCGTCTGCATCTGTGCTTCCTCGGGAAGGCTCGCGGCGTCAATGCCCTTCATCCCGATCCCGAGAGACTCTTCCGCTTCGATCAGCGCGTCCGCGTCCTGCCAGTGCGTCGTCGCCTTCACGATGGCGCGCGCCCGGGCTTCGGGATCGTTCGACTTGAAGATTCCGGATCCGACGAAGATCGCTTCCGCCCCGAGGCCCATGCAGAGCGCTGCGTCCGCGGGCGTCGCAATGCCGCCCGCTGCGAAGTTCGGGACCGGCAGCCTGCCCGTCTCGGCCACGCCGACGACGAGCTCGTAGGGCGCCTGCAGGCGTTTGGCTTCGCGCATGAGCTCGTCCTTCGACATGAGGGTCAGGTTGCGCATCTCGCGATGGATCTCGCGCAGATGCTTGACGGCGTGGACCACGTCGCCGGTCCCCGCCTCCCCTTTCGTCCGGATCATGGCGGCGCCTTCGCCGATGCGGCGCAGCGCTTCGCCGAGATTCCGGCAGCCGCACACGAACGGCACGCGGAAGTCGCGCTTGTAGACGTGGTTCTCTTCATCCGCCGGCGTCAGGACCTCGGACTCGTCGATGAAGTCCACCTTGAGCGCCTCGAGGATGCGCGCCTCGGCAATGTGACCGATACGGCATTTCGCCATGACCGGAATCGAGACCGCGGCCTGGATCTCCCGGATCTTCGAGACCGGGGACATGCGCGCGACTCCCCCATCGCGCCGGATGTCCGCCGGCACCCGCTCGAGCGCCATCACGGCGGCCGCGCCGGCGGATTCCGCGATCTTTGCCTGGTCCGCGTTGACGACGTCCATGATGACGCCGCCCTTCAGCATCTCCGCGAGGCCCACCTTGACGCGATACGAGTCGGGTTCTGTCATGGCGAATGCTTCCTTTCGTTTCGAGCTCTCGGCTGTCGGCTGTCCAGTTTTCCGTTTTCTGTTTTCTGTTTTCCCTGAATCAAACGACCGGGGCCGAATGGGCCGAACGTCCCAGGACCGACTGGACGGCTTCGGCGAGTATCGCGATCCCACGATCGACATCCCTCTTGTCGACGCGGGAGACGGACAGGCGCAGGTTCGGGCGGTCCTCCCCTCGCGGATCGAAATCCGCCCCGGGCGCCACGCCGACGCCGCGCGCCGCGGCGGCCTCCGCGACGGCACGACCGGAGGTGCCAGTCGGAAGGTGCAGCCAGAACAACGCGGAGCCGACCTCGCCGCCCCACCAGGGAATGTCCGGCAGGTGCTGGCGCAGCGCACGGGCGCCGGCGAGCCGACGCGTTTCGACCTCGAGCCGCCGCCGGCGGCGGGCGAGGCGATCCGCGCCGGCGCGCAGAAAATCGGCGACGCCCGCCTGGATGGGGAGCGGCGTCTGGAAATCCGCGATCTTCTTCACGCGCGCGAGGCGCTCGATGATCGCTCCCGGCCCGGCGATCCAGCCGAGGCGCAGCCCCGGGACGAGATCCTTCGAGAGCGTTCCGAGCCACACGACACGGTCCGGCCGCCGCACGGCCATCGGGGGCTCGCACGATTCGGGCTCTTCGTAGCCATCTTCGATCACGAGCGCGCCCGCTTCGGCGGCGGCGTCGAGAAGGGCTTCGCGCGCCGCGCTCGTCGCCGTCACGCCCGTCGGATTCTGCCGTTCCGGCATCACGTAGACGAGTTTCGCGCGTCGGCCGAGAAGGGGAGCCGCGGAGGCTCCGTCCGGACCGACGGGAAGCGGGATCGTTTCCACCCCGGCGAAGCGGGCGAGCGCGAGCGCCCCCGAATAGGTAGGGGATTCGATCCCGATCGCGTCCCCCGGATCGGTGAACGTCCGAAACAGGAGGTCGAGGCCCTGCTGAGCTCCGCTCGTGACCAGGATCTCATCGGCGCTCCGCTCGATCCCGGATTCCGCAAGCCGGCGGGATATCTCCGTGCGCAGCTCGGGCAGGCCAAGCGGCGGAGCGTACTGCCAGAGGTCGTGCCGCCGGCTCCAGGCAGCGGCGAGCGTGACCGTGAACTCCTCGAGAGGGAAAAACCGCTCGTCCGGAGTCAGCCGGGAGAAGTCCGCGACGGACAGGGAGGAGGCGGGCCGAGCCGGCTCCGACGCGATCGCCGCCGCCCGGCGGGACAGCAGGCTCAGGGCGTCGAACGCGGGGGGCGCCGCGCCGGCCGGGCGTCCGACGACGACCGTTCCACTGCCGACACGCCCCTCCACGAGCCCGCGATCGGACAGGCGCCGGTAGGCCGCCTGGACGGTCCCCCGATTGATCTGGAGGGAAGCGGCGAGGTCCCGCGTGGTCGGAAGCCGGTCACCGGCAGCAATCAGTCCGGTGGCAATCCGCGCTTCGATCGCCGCGGCGAGCTGATCGCCGATCGGCTCCCGCCCCCCTCGCTCCAGCGCAACAGAATTGGTCCAGTCCAATTGGCTCATCAATAGACCAATTGTATCGAACTTGTGTGCCGGGTCAAGGGAGGAAATACTGAATCCTCGAAGATCGATGAAAACTACATTAGATTTTCCGTATCTGTTGAGAGTATGTAACTTGTGTTTCGAAATTACGCTTTTGACACGAGAGCCTGAGCGGCCTGCCTTGAGGGACTCTCCGAGAGTCGAACCAACGTCCATCCGGAATTGGATGATTCAACCTGGAGATCCTGGAACCGAAACCCCGTCCCCGGGACCCCTCACCCGGCCCTCTCCCGCCGGCAGAGGGGGGACGGGACTCTCCCGCCCCACTCGAGACCGAGGGCTTCGGAGTCCGTCGTCTTCGTTTCCCATCACCGGCGCGGCGATATCGGATGGACGAAAAGTGGGGGCAATCGCTATGCGCGCGAGGAGCCTCCTGACCGAAGGGAAGCAGGAGTCTCCCGTCCAGGATGTCTCCGAACACCCGTCCACCATGTCTCCGAACACCCGTTCACCATGTCTCCGAACAGCCCTCCCTTGGGACGCCCTCACCCCCGGCCCTCTCCCGCCGGGAGAGAGGGAAAGGAGACTCCGGTGCCACTCAAGACGTCCACCATGTCTTCGAACACCCGTCCGCCACGTCTCCGAACAGCCCCGCACTCCGCAAGGAAACAGGGGACGCCCCTCACCCCGGCCCTCTCCCGCCGGGAGAGGGGGAAGGCAGAGACCGATGGCTTCAGGTCGTAGGTCGTTCGTTTCCCCCATCACCCGCGCGGCGGTATCGGCTCGACGAGCCCAAACGGTCGCAGCTGCTCGCAACGGGAGGAGTCTCCTGACCGGAGGGAAGGAGGAGCCTCCCGTTGCGGGAGCCGGAGCCAGCCACGCTCCGCCCCGTCGAGGCCACATCCGGCCGAGGCGGGCGACCCTCGCCACGTTGTCGATCCGCGCACCGGAACGCCAGTAACGCACCGAGATCGATCGCGGCGCAGGCGACGGAGCCTCCCGTTGCGGGAGCCGGAGCCAGCCACGAGGCGCCCGGTCGAGGCCGCATCCGGCCGAGCCGGGCAACTATCGCCACGAAGACTCTTCGCGCAACGCGCTCAACAATGAGCCTGTCTGAGAGTGCGCGGCGCAGGCGACGAGGTGGCCGCATCCGGCCGGGCCGGGCAACTCTCATCAATCAAGTTCCTCCGCGCAACGCGCTCGTTCATGAGCCCGGTTGAAGAACGCGGCCCAGGCGACGTGAGGCGCCCTCACCCCGCCCTCTCCCGCCGGGAGAGGGAGGAAGGCGCGCCCATCGACGAGCTCGGCTGATCCAACCGCTCGCAACGGGAGGAGTCTCCTGACCGGAGGGAAGGAGGAGCCTTCCGTTGCGGGAGCCGGAGCCAGCCTCAATCCGCCCGGTCGAGGCCGCATCCGGCCGAGCCGGGCGACCCTCGCTTCAAATCAGCTCCGCGCACCGCCCCGCAACTCCGGCCGCGATCGACACCGCGGCTCGGGCGACGATCAGGCTCCGTGCTTCCGAAGCTCTTCCTCGAGGCTTCGGGCGAACAGGTATTCCTGGTCCTTGAGCGGCACGTTCTTGCGTTTGGCGAGCGACGCTTCGACCTTTGCCTCGATCGCCTCGAGCTCCTTGTAGGTCTCTGTCAGCACCCGGACGATCGCGCGGCGCACGGTCTCATCGTCGCTCTTCTGAACCAGGTTCATGTTGTCCTTGAGCTTGCGCGCGAGGACACGGGAGAGGTACAGGATCCGGTCTGCCGAGACCTTCATGACGGTTTCTCGCGTCCGGCGAGCATCTCGTCGGTCAGGGGGTGCCGGTAGAGCTGCTCGAGCACGCCGGCCGGCATCGCCGCGACATCGGCCCCCATCAACGCAGCGTCCAGCACGTGGACCGTGCTGCGGACGTCGGCTACGAGAATCGAGGTCTGGAACCCGTAGTTGTCATAGATCCGGATGATCTGCTCCACGAGGTCCATCCCGATGACCCCGATGGCGTCCAGAGGGCCGACCGCCGGTGCGACGTAGGCCACGTTGGCCTTCGCAGCCAGAATGGCCTGCGAGGCGGAATAGCACCCGGCGGCACAGATCGCCACCTGGTCGTCGGCGAGCAGCCGGGCGACGCGCATGCCCTGCGGATCGAGCGGGAGCCGCAGAATGATGTCTTTTCCGAGCTTGGCCAGCTCGCGCGCGTCCTTGTACATGCCTTTCGGATCGACCGAACCGGGCTCGGCGCACACAGGGCCATCCGTCAGACCCGCCATGTCGCGGACGGCGCGCCGGTAGTCGACCCCGAGGGCTTCGGCGGACGCCGTCGAGATCCACACGCCGTCGAGGAGACCCCAGTCGCGGACCTTCTTCGCCTCGTCGACGCTCGCGCTGTCCAGAAAAAATCGCATGGGCCGCAGATTCTATTGCAGATGAGAGCGGGGAGATGGGGCAGCGGCGCTGTTGGGGAAATCTCGAACTATCGGGTTATTGCGGAATCGGGCAAACGGGCAACTTCTGCGGGTTATTGGATTTGCCAGATTGTGTGGAGTCGACAGGCTCGAGCGATTTCGGACGCGAGACTCCCCGATCTCCCGACCGATTCCCGATCCCGATTCCCGATTTCCCGCTGAATCGATCAGAAGATTGATCGCGAGATCATGAGATCGCGAGATCGCGAGATCGCGAGATCGGCACTATCGGCCCTGTGGTGCCGGCCTGACTTCTACTCTTCGTCTTCTTCATCCTTCAGGAAATCGGCCGAATCCTTGCTCTTCTTTCCCTGTGCCGGCTCGACCGGCAACACGGGCTGCGCTTCTTCCTCTATGTCTTCCGGCTCGGCAAGCTTGGCGACGGCGACGACGCGGTCTCCCGCGTCGAGGTTGATCAACCGCACGCCCTGGGCGGCACGGCCCGTTTCCCGGATGTCCCTGACCTTGATCCGGATGAGCATCCCGCTCTGGGTGATGAGCAGGAGCTGATCGGCATCCGTGACGGACTTGATTCCGCTGACGGGGCCGTTCTTCTCCGTCACCTTGATGTTGATCACGCCGGATCCGCCTCGCCCCTGGAAGCGGTACTCGGAGGCTTCGGAGCGCTTGCCATATCCGTGCTCGGTCACGGTCAGGAGATGGCCCGTCTCCTCGACGATGTCCATCTCGACGACGTAGTCCGCGTTCTTGCGCAACGAGATACCCCAGACGCCGGTCGTGTCGCGGCCCATGGACCGAACGTCCTTCTCGGAGAACCGGATTCCCTGGCCGAGGTGCGTGCCGATGAAAATCTGGCGGTTCCCGTCGGTGATGCGGACCGAGAGAAGCTCGTCGCCATCCTCGATGTTGATCGCGATGATCCCGCCCGAACGCACGTTCGAGTAGGCCGACAGGGGAGTCTTCTTGATCAGCCCCTGCTTGGTCGCGAACACGAGAAACCGATCCTCGGGGAAGTCCTTGGTGGAGGCGAGCGCCACGATCCGCTCGTTCGGCTCCAGATTCAGCAGGTTCACGATCGCCTTGCCGCGCGTCGCCGGCCCGAGAGACGGAAGGTCATAAACCTTGATCCAGTGCATCCGCCCGCGGTTGGTGAACGCCAGGATGAAGGCGTGCGTCGACGCCACGAACAGGTGCTCGACGACATCCTCTTCCTTGGTCGTCGCGCCGATCCGCCCCTTTCCGCCGCGCCGCTGCGCTCGATAGAGGGAGAGGGGAGAGCGCTTGATGTAGCCGCCGCGGGACACGGTGATCACCATGTCCTCTTCCACGATGAGGTCTTCGATGTTGATGTCGGAGGCTTCTCCGACGATCTGCGTTCGCCGTTCGTCGCCGAACTGCTTCTTCACTTCCGTGAGCTCCGCGACGATGATTTCGAGGACGAGCTGCTCGGAGCCCAGGATCTCGCGCAGGCGCGCGATGAGTGCCAGGACTTCCTTGAATTCCGTGACGATCTTGTCGCGCTCGAGCCCCGTCAGCCGCTGGAGGCGCATGTCGAGAATGGCCTGCGCCTGCAGATCGTCGAGGCGGATGACGTCCTTGTCCGCCTTCTTCGACGACGAGTCTCCGAGCGGTTCGCCGATGAACTTCTCGAGCCCTCCGCGCGTCATGGAGATTTCCGCGACGAGGCGCTCCTTGGCTTCCTTCGGATCCTTCGACGCGCGGATGATCGCGATCACCTTGTCGATATTCGCGAGCGCCAGCGCGAGTCCGCGCAGAAGGTGGGCCCGCTCCTCCGCCTTCTTGAGATCGAACTGCGTGCGGCGGATGACCACCGTCTTGCGGTGATCGATGAAGTGCCGGAGAAGGTCCACGAGCGGCAGCACGCGCGGCTGGTTGTCGACGATCGCGAGGAAGATGATCCCGAAGGTCGATTGCATGGGAGTCATCGTGTACAGCTGGTTCAGAACCACCTGCGCGTTTTCGCCGCGCTTCAATTCGACGACTACCCGGATCCCGTCCCGGTCCGACTCGTCGCGCAAATCCGAGATCCCGTCGATCTTCTTGTCGTTGACGAGCTCGGCGATCCGTTCCACGAGCTTCGCCTTGTTGACCTGGTAGGGGATCTCGGTGACGACGATCGACTCCTTGTCGCCGCGGGCCGCCTTCTCGATCATCGCCTTGGCTCGGACCTGGATGATGCCGCGGCCCGTCGTGTAGGCGTCGCGAATCCCCGTCGAGCCATGGATGAATGCGGCGGTGGGGAAGTCCGGCCCCTGGATCTTCTTCATCAGCTGCGACACGTTCGAGTCCGGCTTCCGGATGAGCTCGATCGTCGCGTCGATGACCTCGCCCAGGTTGTGCGGCGGGATATTGGTCGCCATGCCGACGGCGATCCCCGACGAGCCGTTGACGAGGAGGTTCGGAAACTTCGCTGGAAAGACCGTGGGCTCGACCAGGGAACCGTCGTAGTTCGGCGTCCAGTCGACGGTCTCCTTCTCGATGTCGTCGCCGATGAGCTCCGCGGCCAGCTTTGTGAGGCGGACTTCCGTGTAACGCATCGCGGCCGCGTTGTCGCCGTCGACTGAACCGAAGTTTCCCTGGCCGTCGACGAGCGGGTAGCGCATCGAGAATTCCTGCGCCATCCGGACCACCGAGTCGTAGACCGAGCCTTCGCCGTGCGGGTGGTATTTGCCGAGCACGTCTCCGACGATGCGGGCGGACTTCTTGTACGGCCGATTGTGGAAGTTGCTCTGCTCCCACATGCCGAAGAGCGAGCGCCGATGGACCGGCTTCAGCCCGTCCCGGACATCCGGAAGCGCGCGTCCGATGATGACGGACATCGCGTAGTCGAGGTACGAGCGGCGGACCTCGTCCTCGATCGTGACGGGAAATTTTTCTTCGGTGCTCAAGAGGTTGGTCATGGATCGTTATCAGTTTTTAGTTGTCAGTTTTCAGTTGTCAGTTTTCGGGTTTGGTTTCGGGTTTGAACCGGTATCAGCCATTAGCCCTTAGCCATCCGTTGGGGGCCCCGGCCTGGAACCGAAAACGGAAAACTGTGAACCGAAAACGGTCCCGGTGAAGGATCCTCAAATGTCCAGATTTCTCACGTTCAGGGCGTTCTTCTCGATGAATTCGCGGCGCGGTTCGACGGCGTCGCCCATCAGGATCGAAAACACTTCGTTTGCTTCGACGCCGTCCTCGATCGCGACCTGCAGGAGGCGGCGCGTCTCGGGGTTCATCGTGGTCTGCCAGAGCTGCTCGGGGTTCATTTCTCCGAGGCCCTTGTACCGGTTGATCACGAGGCCCTTTTTCGCCGACTCGTAAATCGCGTCGACGACCGCGGGCAGCGTCTGATGGCGCTCCGACTCGGCCGCGCGCGCGACCACGTACGGTCCATCGAGGAACGCACCGATCGATTTGACCGCCTCGCGGATGCGCTTGACCTCGAACGTGGCGATGAAATTGGCGTCGATGCGCGCCGCGCGGGGCACGCCGTTCACGCGGCGGGAAACCTCGAGCGCCCACGCCGAGTGCTCCTCGTCGGCCACGACTTCGACTTTTTCGAAATCGAAGACGCGAATGGCCTTCGCCAGATCCTCCACCTTCTTCTGGTCGGCGAAGTCGCCCTTCGAGAGCATTCCGCGATCGAGCAGCGCGCGGACCAGCCCTTCGGGAATCCCGCGGCTCGCGAGCTTCGCGATGTGGCCCCGGTATTCCTCCATCTTCTCGAGCAGCGCCACGAGCTTCGCTCCGGACGCGGAGGCTCCGGTCATCTCCGAGGTCAGCGAGCGATCGTCGCCGATCCGGGCGAGAAGAAATTTCGACATTTCCTTCTCGTCCTTGAGATAAGTCTCCTTCTTGCCCTCCGCGACCTTGAAGAGCGGCGGCTGCGCGATGTAGAGGAAACCCTTGTCGATTACCGACTGCATGTGCCGGTAGAAGAACGTAAGAAGCAGCGTCCGGATGTGCGATCCGTCGACGTCGGCGTCCGTCATGACGATGACCTTGTGGTACCGGACCTTGCCCGAGTCGAAGTCCTGCGCGATGCCGGTGCCGAGCGCCGTGATGAGCGTCCGGATTTCGGCGGACGCGAGCATCCGGTCGAGCCGCGCCTTCTCGACGTTCAGGATCTTTCCGCGAAGCGGCAGGATCGCCTGGAACTTCCGGTCCCGCCCCTGCTTCGCGCTGCCGCCGGCGCTGTCGCCTTCGACGATGAAGAGCTCGGAGAACGCGGGGTCTTTTTCCTGGCAGTCGGCCAGCTTGCCCGGGAGGGAAGACGAGTCGAGAGCTCCCTTGCGGCGGACGAGCTCGCGAGCCTTGCGCGCCGCTTCCCGGGCGCGCGCCGACTCGACGATCTTTTCGACGATCTTACGGGCGACCTTCGGGTTCTCTTCGAGGTAGGAGCCGAGTTTTTCGTAGACGATCTGCTGGACCCACGTCTTGACCTCGGACGAGACGAGCTTGTCCTTCGTCTGGGATGAGAACTTGGGATCGCGCACTTTCACGGACACGACGGCCGTCAGCCCCTCGCGGCAGTCGTCGCCCGAGAGGCTCGTTTCCTTGAGCGCCTTGGTGAGGCCGTTCTGGTCCGCGTATTTCTGGAGCGCGCGCGTCAACGCGGTCTTGAAGCCCTCGAGATGCGTTCCGCCATCCCGGTTGTTGATCGTGTTGGTGAACGTGTAGAGCGTCTCGGAATAGCCGTCGTTCCACTGCAGCGCGATCTCGACGCGCTCCTTTTCGGCGTCCTTCTTCACGTCGCCGACGCCGCCGCGGATGTCCTGAAAAAAGATGACCTTGTCGTGGATCGGTTGCTTCGTCTTGTTCAAGTGCTCGACGAAGGTGCGGATTCCGCCCTCGTATGCAAAGTCGTGGCGCTTGTCGCTTCTATCGTCCTGGATCGAGATCGCGACGCCGGGGTTCAGGAAGGACAGCTCCCGCAACCGCTGCGAGAGGCTGTCGAAATGAAACTCCAACACGGAGAAAATCTCGGGGTCCGGCCAGAACGTCACCTTCGTCCCGGTCTTCTTGGAGACCCCCGTCGTCTTGATCGGGGACACGGGGATACCCTTTTCGTATGTCTGGACCCACACCTTGCCCTCGCGCCGCACCTCGACCTCGAGCCGCTTACTGAGCGCGTTGACGACCGAGACGCCGACGCCATGGAGACCGCCCGACACCTTGTAGGAGTTGTCGTCGAACTTTCCGCCGGAGTGCAGGTCCGTCATGATGATCTCGAGGGTCTCGCGCTTGTGCTCCTTGTGCATGCCGACCGGGATGCCGCGCCCGTTGTCCTCGACCGTCACGGAGTTGTCCGCATGGATGACGACAGACACGTGGTCTGCGTGCCCGACCTGCGCTTCGTCGATCGAGTTGTCGACGAGCTCGAACACCATGTGGTGGAGGCCGGAGATGTCGTCCGTGTCCCCGATGTACATGCCGGGGCGCTTGCGGACGGCCTCGAGGCCCTTCAGAAGCTTGATCGAGTCGGTTGTGTAGGCAGTGCTCATGGTTCGTCCGCCTGTTAACCCTCGTTGACCGCACGAAGCCGCTCGATGACGCGGCCTCCCCGCATTTCGAGCACATTGGCGATCCGCCGCTTCCATCGCCCCGGGTCCCCGGCGCTCGACAGCAGGACGGTCGCCCCTTCCGGCAGAGAGTCGAGAAACGCCTCCGCCCATGCGGGCGAAAGGCCGGCCTCGAATTCGTCCACACCGAGCAGCGGCATCTGACCGGTGGCCTTCCGAACGGCCTGCCACTCGGCCAGCTTGATCAGCGAGACCATTCGGTGAATCTCCCCGGCGGAGGCCGAAGTGGCGAGCGGGCGGCCCCGGCGAGCGAACAGGACGTCGTCGCGGTGCGGTCCCGCCAGGGTGTGACCCCGGCGCCGCTCGACTGCCGCGACCCGCGAGAGCTGGCGGCGCATGTCGGATTCGGCAGCGGCGGCGGCAGCGGCAGAGCTCTCCGGAAGTCCGGCGAGGCCCGCGGCCTCCGATCCGCCATCGGGATAACTCACTGATACGTCACGGTATTCTGGCCCGGCCTGATGCGCCAACGGCTCGAAATGGGTCAGCCACCCCGCGAGGGCTTCGACGCGGTGGCGCCTCACGGCGGCGCCCGTCCGGACGAGCTCGTCCGTCCACGCCTCGAGCTCTCCCGCGGCGGCCGAACCGCTCCCGGAGGAAAAGGACGCGCGGGCCAGGAGAGCGTTGCGCTCCTTGAGCGCCCGCTCGTAGCGCACGAGATCGTCCCCGGCCGCCGGTCGCGATCCGAGCACCAGCCGGTCCAGAAAGCGCCGGCGCAGAGCCGGCCCGCCGCTCAGAAGCTCGCGGTGCTCCGGGGCGAGAAAAACGGCCGGAGCCAGCCGTGCGAGCCCGGCAAAGGTGACGGACTTTTCCCCGCGGAAGAACGCCCGACCTTCGGTCCGCGACCAGGTGACCCGCACGTCCTCATCGTCGTTTTCCTGCCGGACACGTCCGGAAACCGAAAACCTCTCGCCGTCCGCCGCGAGCTCGGCCGGCCGGGCCCTCCGGAAGGAGCGCTGCCCGCACAGGACCGCGACGGCCTCGAGGAGGTTCGTCTTTCCCTGCGCGTTCTCTCCGGCGATCAAGGTGACGCCGGCGCCGAAGAAAACGGGGTCGGGAGAGAGATTTCGGAAGGAGTGCGCGGTGATTTCGAGGAGTCGCAATGGTTCCTTTTTCAGAGGCGCATGGGCATCACGACGTACGCGTAGCGCGATGCGCCCTCGATGCCCCCTTCCGGCTGGCAGAGGCACTGCGTGTTCTCGTCTTTCAGCTCGAGCTTGACCTTTTCGGTCTCCGCTTCATCCAGGAAGTCCAGCAGGTACTGCGCGTTCAAACCGATCGAAAGCGGCTCGGCGTCATACTCGATATCGAGAGTCTCGGTGCCTTCTCCGAGCTCCTGGCTCGCCGACGCAACCGTCAGAAGGTTCTTTTCGAAAGAAAGTTTCACGCCGCGCGCCCTTTCCGAGGAAAAGAGCGCCACGCGCCGGATCGCCGACTGGCAGACCGCGCGAGGCACGATCGCCACACGGTCGTTTCCCTTGGACAGAATTTTTTCGTAGTCCGGAAAATTGACGTCCAGAAGACGGGCGATCAATTGTCTCGACCCCACGGAAAACAGAAGGTGGTTCTCCGAGTGACGGATCGTCAGCTCTCCGCCTCCGTCCATCTTCAGGATCTCCGCCAGCGCCTTCTTCGGGATCAGGACATTCGGCAGACTGCCCTTGGCCGTTCCCTTTGCAAAGTCGATCAGCGCCAGCCGGTGGCCGTCCGTGGCGACGAGCTCGTACTCTTTGCCCTTATCTTTCAGAAGGGCACCCATCAGCTGAAAACGCGTCTCCTCGGCGGAGACTGCATAGAGAACCTTGCGGCTCACGCGCTTCCACAAGTCGAGCGGAAAAGTGATCTCGCCCTTGCCTTCGACTTTCGGAACGGTCGGGAAATCCTCGGCCGGCTGCGCGACGAGGCGGAAGCTCGAGCGTTCGCATGTGACGCCCAGGTAGTGATTGTCCATGAGCTTCAGCGCGACGTCCGCCTCCGGAAGGTTCCGGATCAGGTCGAACAGTTTGCGTGCGGGAACCGTGACACTGCCGGGACGCGTCACTTTCGCCTCGGCTGCCGAAAGGAGCGTCAGGTCCAGATCGGTCGACGTGAAATGAAGCTGTCCGTCGGCGGCCTTCAGGAGGATGTTCGACAGGATCGGTATGGTGTTTTTTCGCTCGACGACTCCCTGCATGAGCGTGAGCTCATTCAAGAAATCGCCCCGTCGAACAGTCAATTCCATGGGATTTATCCACCTCCGAAGAGAGTAAAAAGTCTATCACATGGAATCGCATTCGTAGGGATGTGGACAACACGATCGACGCGCGGAAAACATCGATGGAACGGGCTCAAAATCGATACTCGCCCTGTTCCTTTCCTCCGCGAGTCGGGGGCCGCCGGGAGAGTTTCGTCGTGTCGTGC
The DNA here is from genome assembly GCA_038239305.1 of Thermoanaerobaculia bacterium. Taxonomy (GTDB): domain Bacteria; phylum Acidobacteriota; class Thermoanaerobaculia; order UBA5066; family Gp7-AA6; genus JALYUA01. The sequence continues at coordinate 17,186 of JBBSEW010000017.1, forward strand.
GCGCGTGTGGAAATCGCTCCGGCGGATATCGCGGCGCGAACGCGGGAACGTCAACGGTAGGGCTGGAGAAAACCCTCGATGACCTTGCGGAAATTCGCGTCATCCTCGATCAGCCTTTCGATCTTTTCAACCGAGTGCATGACCGTCGAATGATGCTTGTCGTTGAAGAGCCGGCCGATCTCGGGATACGAGAGGCCGGTCAGTTTGCGACAGAGGTACATCGCCACCTGGCGGGGAAAGGCGATCGGTTTCGCGTTGGATTTTGCCTTCATGTCCGAAACCCTCAGGCCGTAGTGCGCGGCGACGAGCTTCAAAAGCTCCGAGGGGACGACCCGTTCTTCGGTCCCGACGATGTCCTTGAGCGTCTCCCTCGCGAGCTCGACCGACAGGGGCTTTCCCGTCAGGGACGAAAAGGCGAGCACGCGGTTCAACCGGCCCTCGAGCTCGCGGACGTTCGACTTGACGGTTCCCGCGATGAAGAGCGCGACGTCGTTCGGGATCTCGACTTTTTCGGCGGACCCCTTCTTCCGGATGATCGCCACTTTCATCTCGAGATCCGGCGGCTGGATGTCCGCGATCAAGCCCCACTCGAACCGCGAGCGCAGACGCTCCTCGAGGGTCGGGATCTCTTTCGGCAACGCGTCGGACGTGACCACGATCTGTTTCTGCGCGTCGTGCAGCGCGTTGAAGGTGTGGAAAAACTCCTCCTGGGTCGAGTCCTTGCCGGCGATGAACTGGATGTCGTCCATGAGAAGAACGTCGAGCTCGCGATAGCGCCGCTTGAACTCGTGCATCTTCTCGAAGCGGAGCGCATTGATGAGCTCGTTGAGGAAACGCTCCGCCGAGAGGTACAGCACCTTCGTGTCGGGCGAGCGCCGCAGGACGTCGTGGGCGATCGCGTGCATCAGGTGCGTCTTGCCGAGGCCGACGCCGCCATAGAGGAAAAGCGGGTTGTACGAGCGTGACGGGGTCTCAGCGACCGCGCGAGCGGCGGCGTGGGCGAACTGATTCGAGGAGCCCACGACGAAGGTGTCGAATGTGAAGCGCGGATTGAGGACGATTCCACGGCTGGCTGGCGCGGGAAGGGGAGCGGGCTCGCGGGATGGCTCCGGCGATGTCCCGTCCGCCGAATGGCCCGAATGCGAGGCGTGGGAAGACACGAAGGCAAGCGAGGGCTCGAAGCGGATCGTGAGCTCGGGATGTCCGGCCGCGCGGGCGGCATCGGCGAGAGCCTGCCCGTGCCGGGACTCGATCCAGTCGACGAACACGCGGCTCGGGACCTGGACCGTGAGCGTCGGAGCGCCCGAGGCGTCGTCGAATCCGATCTGCCGGGTCGGGGCAAACCAGGTCTTCAGCTCCTTGGGATCGAGCTTTCCTTCGAGTTGCTTGAGGAGCGAGTCCCAGACCTCATTCATGCGAAACCGCCCGGTTTTCCGCAGCGATTTCCACACCTGTGGAAAGCTTTTGGAACGAAAGGGGGCGAAGTATACGCCGCGCGGGGAGCCGAAGCGGGAAACAGGGAAGGGAAGTCGGGAAACGGAAAACGGGAAACGAGTGAAAGCGGGGAAACGATGAGAGGAAACAGGGGCTCCGGAGCGTCGGAGGACCCATTTCGGGCCTAAAGGTGGGAAAATCGACCGAAAAGGTCTTCGGCCCCTTCGGTCGAGCGGCGTTTCCCGTTTCCCGTTTTCCGTTTCCCTAGCCGTTCCCGGGCCCGACGAGGCCTTCCTCCTCGCTCAAAAAGTCCTCGGGCAGCCCGATCCTCCTTGACTTCCCCCCTCCCAATCCCTAGAGTTCCGCGTTCCTTATGAAACGGACCTTTCAGCCGAACAACCGTCGCCGCAAGCGCACCCACGGCTTCCTCGTGCGGATGCGCACTCGTTCCGGGCGCGCCGTCCTCTCGGCCCGTCGCCGCAAAGGCCGTCAAAGACTCGCGGTGTGAACTCGGGCAGGGCCGTCCGGGAGACATTCTCCCGAGACGACCGGCTTCGCAAACGATCGGAATTCGAAGAGTGCTACTCCTCGGGAGTCCGCGTATCCGGACGCCATTTTCTTCTCTTCCTGCTTCGCCCACCCGTGTCCGGAAGACCGCGCTTCGGGATCTCGGTCTCGCGGCGGGTCGGCGACGCCGTTACGCGCAATCGGGTAAAGCGGCGTCTGCGCGACATCTTTCGGAAGGAAAGACCCTCCGAGGCGGTGGACGTCGTCGTGAACGCGCGTCCCTCCGCGGCGCAAGCGTCCTTCTCCGAGCTGCAGCTGGAGTACGCGGATCTCGTCCGACGGGCTCTCGCCCGGCGTGCTCGCCCGGCGTGAGTCTCGCCGCCCGGGCCGCCGTGGCCGTGCTCGGCTTCTACAAGTCCGCGATCTCGCCGTGGCTGCCCCGTGCGTGCCGCTTCGAGCCCACCTGCTCCGTTTATGCCCGCGAGGCGTTCGCGCGTCACGGATTTCTCCGCGGCGCGCGCCTCTCCGCGGGCCGGTTGCTCCGATGCCAACCCTTCCACCGGGGCGGATTCGATCCGGTCCCCTGACCCGATGAAAAACTAGTTCATGGAAAAAAGGCTGCTTCTCGCGGCGGTGTTGTCGCTCGGCGTTCTCTTCCTCTGGGAAGCGATTGCGGCGAAGAACGCGCCGCACCCCGCGGCGGCGACGACGGCGGCAGCGACGGGACGTCTGGCGGGTACGACATCGGCCCGGTCCACCGTCAGCCCGGGTAGCGTCACGGGCGCTTCCGGAGCACCGGCGGCCTCTTCTCCCGCTTCTTCCGCTACTTCCGCGGCGGCGTCCGACCCGGCCTCCCCGCTGGCCTCGGCTTCTTCCATCGCCCCCGTGTCCGCCGCCACCGAGCAGACCACCGTCCTGACCAACGACGTCGTCCGGGCGACCTTCTCGAATCGCGGCGCAGTCCTCGTCTCCTACGTTCTGCTGCACCACACCGACGAGCAGAAGCAGCCGCTCGAGCTCGTGCGACAGCTGCCGGCGCCCGCCCCGAAACCCCTGGCGCTCGACTTTCCCAGCCGGCCCGAAACGACCGAGCACGTCGCGCAAGCCCTGTTCTCGTCGGAGCCGGTCGGGAAAGACGGCGTCGACTTCCGATACGCCGACGGGGCCATCGCGGTCACGAAACAGATCCGGCTCGTTGGCGGATACCTGTTCGACGTACACACGGAAGTCACGGGCGCCGCCCCGTACACGCTTCTCGTCGGCACCGGTTTGCGCAACGCGTCGGGCGAGGAACAGGTTTCCCGCTACGCGCCTCCCGCCGCCGCCCTCGCGACGAGCGGCGGCGGGTTGTCCCGCGCCCGGCCCGAGAAAATCGAAAAGCCGCAGGCCTGGCCTCTCGACGCGAAGGGCTTCGCCGGGCTCGAGGACAATTACTTCCTGGCGGTTCTCCTGCCCCGACAGACCTCGACGGCGGTGGCGCTTCCGGTTGCGGTGAAGGATGCCGCGAACAAGCCGACGCCTTCGATCACGGCCGGAGTCAGCGGCTCAGGCGTACTCGACACCCGCGCCTACTTCGGCCCGAAGGACGTGGAAGTTCTCGAGAGCGCGCATCTCGGCCTCGAGCGCACGGTGGATTTCGGCTGGTTCGGAATCCTCGCCCGCCCGCTGCTCTGGCTCCTGAAGCGCACGTATTCGTACGTCCACAACTTCGGGCTGTCGATTCTTCTCGTCACGTTCGCGATCCGCCTCCTGCTCTTCCCGCTGATGCACAAGAGCTATTCGTCGATGAAGAAGATGCAGAAGCTCGCGCCGCGGATGAATGCGATCAAGGACAAGTACAAGAAGGCCAAGACCGACGCGGCGCAGCGCCAGAAGATGAACGAAGAGATCATGAAGCTCTACCAGTCGGAGGGCTACAACCCGATGAGCGGGTGCTTCCCGATCCTTCTGCAGCTTCCGATTCTCGTCGCGTTCTATAACGTTCTGTCGCGCTCGATCGAGCTGCGGCACGCGCCGTTCATTCTCTGGATCAAAGACCTTTCCGCCGTCGATCACTCGTACGTGCTGCTGATCCTGATGATCGTGTCGATGTACGTGCAGCAGGCGATGACGCCGACCACGGCGGATCCTGCCCAGAAGAAGATTTTCATGGCGATGCCCCTTCTCTGGGGATTCTTCCTGAAGGACATGCCCTCCGGGCTCGTCCTGTACTGGCTGTTCTCGAACGTCCTGACGGTTTTCCAGCAGATGCTGATCAACCGGATGTCGAGGACCGACGAGCCGGCGGGTCCGGCCAAGCAACCCAAGAAACTGCGGCAGGCGCGGGCCTGATCGCGGATCGAGGTCAAAATGCGATTCGAAGGCAAATCCGAGCAGGAAGCGATCGAGACGGCGCTCAAGGAATTGAAGCGGCCCGCCTCGGATCTTCAGTATCGCGTCGTCCGCGACGAGAAATCGTTCTGGGGCGGGCGCGTGGTCGAGATCGAGATCGACGTCGAGGCCGGCGTGGCCGCGCGCGAGACGGCGTCCGCCCCGAAAATGGAGAAACCGGTGAAGATGGCGGAGCCCATCGCCGCGCCGATCCCGTCCGTGGCGCCTTCCCCTCCCCCTCCGGCGCAGGCGCAGGAAGAACCCGTCTCTCGGAAGTCGAAGCCGAAGCCCGCCCCGGAGAAAGCCGCTCCGAGTAACGCGGACGGAGAGGGCGCGCCCCCGGACTCCATGGGCGCGGCTCGCGGCGGCAGCGGCGCAGGCCCCGGAGCGATGGACGAGGAAGCGTTCGTCTCCGTCGAGGCCACGCTCACCGAGCTTCTGGGCGCGGCCGGGTTTCTCGTCGAGACGAGGCGCCGTCCGGCCGCGGACGAGATGCTCTTCGAGCTGATCGGCGACGACGTCGAGCCCCTGCTCGCCAACCGCGGCGAAGGATTGAACGGCCTGGAAGTCCTGACCGGACGTATCGCCTCGAAGCGGGTGGGACGTCCGGTCTACCCGCGGCTCGACGCGGAGGGATTCCGGGCGCAGCAGCGCGAGTCGCTGGAGGAGCTTGCCCTGCGCTCCGCCAACGAGGCAAAAAGAACGCGAAGCCCGCAGCTTCTGCCGCCCCTCTCGCCGGGCGAACGGCGCCTCGTGCATCTGGCGCTCGCGAAGGATCCGGAGGTCGAGACGGAGAGCGAGGGCGAGGGGTTCCTGAAGCGCGTGGCGGTCCGGGTCAAAGCGAGCTAGACGTCCCGTCCGGCGCCGGGCCAGATCCCGACGGCCGCCGGTGGGGGTTGCGGGCCGGCTCCGAACGATGCACGCGGACCGTTTTTCTCTCGAAGACACGATCGTCGCCCTGGCGACGCCCCCCGGCCGCTCCGCCCTCGCGCTCGTCCGGGTGTCCGGTTCCCGCGCGCGCGCGATCCTTGCTCGAGTGGCGCCCGGGTTTCCGTCTCCGCCGCCGGACCGCCGCCCGACTCTCTGCGAAATTTTCGGAAGCGTCGCAGGGGTAGGGAGCGATGGAGGAAGGAGCGCCGAAAGCGACGTTCGCGTGCCGGTAGACCGCGCCCTCGTGACCTTCTTTCCCGGGCCGGGCTCGGCGACGGGCGAGGACGTTTTCGAAATCACTCTTCACGGGTCGCCGGTCATCGTCGGCTCGGTTCTCGACGCGCTCGCGGCCGCCGGCGGACGTCCGGCCCGGCCGGGGGAATTCACGGAGCGCGCTTTTCTGCTCGGGAAGCTCGATCTCGTGGAGGCCGAAGCGGTTCGCGAGTTGATCGAGGCGCGCACGCCCGCCGCCGCGAGCGCCTCCGCTCGCCGTGTCTCGGGCGAGCTCTCGCTCAGCCTCGCCTCGATACGCGAAGACCTCACCCGGGCGGCCGCGGAGCTGGCCGCGACCATCGACTTTTCCGAGGATGTCGGCGAGGCCGTCGCTCCGGGGACCACTCGGGACATTGCCTCCGCGGCGGCCGGACTCGCGCGCCTCGCTTCGACATCGGACCGCGGGAGGCTTCTCTCGGAGGGCGCGCGGGTCGTACTCCTCGGGTTGCCGAACGCGGGCAAGTCGACGCTCTTCAACGCTCTCGCGGGAGTCGAACGAGCCATCGTCACCGACGTCCCGGGCACGACGCGCGACACGCTCGAGATAGCGCTCGACATCGCGGGCGTTCCGGTCTCGATCGTCGATACCGCGGGCCTGCGGGCGACCGAAGACGCCGTCGAGCGGATCGGCGTCGGTCGGGCCCGGGCAGCGGGAGCGTCGGCGGACGTGATCCTTTATGTTTTCGACGCATCGGAGGGATGGACCGCCGAAAACGACCGGGAAATCGCGGGGCTCGATCCGGAGCGCCTGCTCGTCGCGGCGAACAAGATCGACCGTGTCCCTTCGCGCGGCGGAGAACCGCCTGATCTGGCTCCCGTGCCGCCCGACCGCCGGCTCTTTTCCGTCTGCGGAGTCGCCCGAGACGCGGGCGCGATCCTGCGCTCGGAGCTGGCGGCTCGGCTCGAGATCGCGGGCGCGCCGCCCGCGGAGGCGCATTCGGCGATGCTCGGATCCGCGCGTCAACGGGACGCCGTGCGTCGGGCCTTCGAGTCCGCGCAGGCGGCCCAGATCGCCCTGGCGAGCGGCGATTCGCCTGAATACGCCGCCGCTCACGTTCACGATGCGCTCGACGCCCTGGCCGATCTCGTGGGCGAGACGACCGCGGATGACGTTCTCGAGCGGATTTTTGCGACGTTCTGTATTGGGAAGTGACGGCGGGCGAGCAGCAGCGACTTCTGTCCGCTGAGGGCTCCGGGAAAGGTGGAGGCGCATTTTTCGATTTAGGGTTTCAGGTTTGGGGTTCCGAGAGCCGAGAGCCGAGAGCCGATGCTTACAGCCGAGGGCTCCGAGACTTCGAAACTCAAAACTCGAGACTCAAGACGGAAGATTCTCCACTCCCATGCACAATAGACCTGTCATGCCTTCCGCTCCCTTCGACATCCTCGTCATCGGCGGCGGCCATGCCGGCATCGAGGCCGCGCACGCCGCGGCCGCCATGGGACGCCGCACGGCGCTTCTGACCTCGTCGGCCGAAGCGATCGGGCGCATGTCCTGCAATCCGGCGATCGGAGGTCTGGCGAAAGGGCAGCTCGTCCGCGAGATCGACGCGCTCGGCGGTGTGATGGGGACACTCGCCGATGGCGCCGGCATTCAGTTCAAGATACTGAACCGTTCCCGCGGTCCCGCTGTGTGGGGCCCGCGCGCGCAGTGCGACCGCGGTCTCTACGCGAGCCTGGCGCAGAGGACGCTCGCCGGCCGCGACGGCCTGACGATCTTCGAAGGCATGGCCGAAGACCTCTCGGACGAAAGCGGACGCGTCACCGGCGCGATCCTGGCCGATGGCCGCCGCATTGAAGCGGCGGCGGTCGTCGTCACGACCGGAACTTTTCTCCGGGGGCTCATGCACACGGGTGCGCGCCAGACAGACGGCGGCCGCGTGGGCGAGCCCGCAGCGCACGGCCTGTCATCCGCGCTCGCCCGGCTCGGCCTGAAGCTCGGCCGGTTCAAGACGGGCACGCCGCCTCGCGTGCATCGCGACTCGGTCGACTTTTCGGCATGCACGCCGCAGCGCGGCGACGACCCACCGGTTCCCTTCTCGTTTCGGACGGCGTCCCTCCGGCGCGAGCAGGCGCTCTGCTGGACGACGAAGACGAACGAGAAGGCGCACGCGATCATCCGGGAAAATCTCCACGCGAGCCCGATGTACTCGGGCGCGATCTCGGGCCTTGGTCCGCGTTACTGCCCGTCCGTCGAGGACAAAGTCGTGCGCTTCGCGGAGAAGACCTCGCACACCCTTTTCCTGGAGCCGGAGGGCATCGACGCCCCCGAGATCTACATCAACGGACTCTCGACATCGCTTCCGGAGGACGTCCAGCGCAGAATTCTCGCGGAGATTCCCGGGCTCTCCGGCGCCCGCATGATCCGACCGGGTTACGCGGTCGAGTACGACTACTCGCATCCGGACCAGCTGCGCTCGACGCTCGAGGTGCTCGCGGTGCCCGGCCTTTTTCTCGCGGGACAGATCAACGGGACGTCGGGATACGAGGAGGCCGCGGCCCAGGGTATCTGGGCGGGCATCAACGCGGCGCTTTCCGTGCGCGGAGAAGAGCCGTTCGTGCTCGACCGCTCGGAGGCCTACGCAGCGGTCCTTGTGGACGACCTCACGAGCAAGGGACTCGAGGAACCGTACCGGCTTTTTACGTCGCGAGCGGAGCATCGGCTCCTCCTCGGAGTCGATACCGTGATCCCCCGGCTCCTCCCGCATGCGAAGCGGCTCGGGCTCGTGGGCGAAGCGGATTACGCCCGCGCCATGCGCGCCGAGGAACGCCTGTCCCGCGCCGACGCGGCTCTCGAACGGCGCACCTTTCTGCCCGACCGGCCGACGCGGGAGAAGCTGCATGCAGCGCTCGGAATCGAGATCGAAAGCCCGACGCCAGCCCGTAATCTGCTGAAAAGAAACGACTTATCATCGGCGTCGCTCGCGCTTTTTCTTCCCGAGGTTTATGCCGGTCTCTCGCCGGAAGAAGGCCAGATCCTGGAGCATCGGGTGCGGTACGAGGGGTACGTCCGGCGCGAGCGTGAGCACGTCGAGCGCCAGAAGAAAATCTCCGGCAGGCGGATCCCGGAGGGCTTCGTCTACGAGGCCCTTCCCGGACTCTCCCGCGAGATCGTCGAGAAGTGCTCCCGAAAGCAGCCGCGGACGCTCGGAGAAGCGTCCCGGATCCCGGGCGTCACGCCGGCGGCGGTCGCGATAATCTCGGCGTATGTTGCCCGCCGGGAGCGAGTCAGCGCCTGAGGTCTTCGCCCGCCTCCTCCCCGAGGCGAGCGCGGCCTGGGGCATGGCGCTCCCTCCGGGCTCCATCGAGGCCCTCTCCCGTTACCTGGCGCGGCTCGACCGGGAGCGCCGCCGCACGAACCTCACGGGCCCCTTCCCGGCCGCGGAGCTCGTCACCCACGCACTGGAGTCGGCGCTCGGGGCGCCGCACATTCCCCGCGGAGCCCGCGTCGCCGACGTCGGATCCGGTGCGGGCTTCCCGGGAATCCCGCTCGCGATCGTCCGGCCGGACGTCACCGTGGTCCCCGTCGAGCTGCGCCGGAAGCGTCGCGAATTCCTGGACGGCTGCGCTTCCGAGGTCGGACTGCGCAACTGGGAGGCGGCCGCACCGGCCTTGCCGGCGCTCGCTCCCCGAAGCGTGCAGGCGATCGTCGTCCGCGCCGTGGGAGGGCTCGGCAAGACGCTCGCCGCCGCGCCCGCGCTCTCTTCGGGCGGGATCCTTCTCGTCTGGACCACCGATCCCGACGCGGTGGCGAAGGGCCTCGCGCACCTCTTCGTCCTCGAAGCATCCGAAGCCGTTCCTCATACAGAGCGAAAACGGATCGCGCGGTTTCGAAGAAGAGCTTAGAGGAAGGTAGTTAACCCGTCATCGGATCAGTCCGATTCACGCTTCGTGCGTGGATACCGGAAGCAACGGCCGCCCTTAGCGTCCATTTACACCTCAACCGAAAACGGAAACGGAAAGCCCGAAACGGGACGGGCGTCCCCGTTCGTCGGCAGCGATACGCGGTTGAGGCAGAACCCCAAGTCCCGAAACCGCTCATCTCCTGGACCCGTTGTCTTTCCACCGTTCCACCGTTCCACGTGGAACAGCGAACTCCCGGACGTTTCTCACCGCCGAGTGCTACCGTGTTCGTCCCGTGAAGAAGTCGTTCGAAGGGATTGAAAAGCCGCGGGCGGCGCTCCGCGAACGGACGCGATGAGTCGAACGATCGCGATTTCCAACCAGAAGGGGGGAGTGGGAAAGACGACGACGGCGATCAATCTCTCCGCGTCGATTGCTGCTCTCGATCGGAAAGTCCTCGTCTGGGACCTCGACCCCCAATCGAACGCGACGTCCGGGCTGGGGTTCTCGCGCAATGAGGAGGGGCCGAACTCCTACGACGTTATTTCGGGGGTGCCCGCCTCCGACGCGATCCGGGCGACGCCATTTCCCAACCTGTGGCTGCTGCCGTCGGGACGCGACCTCGTCGGCGCGGAGATCGAGCTCGTCGGCGAACCCGGCCGCGAGCAGCGTCTTCGGAGCGTCCTCGATCCCGTCAAGGACCAGTTCGACTTCGTTTTCATCGACTGCCCCCCTTCGCTCTCGCTTCTGACCGTCAATGCCCTCTCGGCTGCGGACTCCGTCCTCATTCCGATTCAGACCGAGTATTTCGCCCTGGAAGGGGTTTCCGAGCTCCTCGAAACCATCGGCCGGGTCCGCGAGTCGTTCAATCCGGAGCTGGCGGTGGAGGGGATCGTGTTGACGATGTACGACGACCGCACTAACCTCGCGCGTCAGGTTACGGACGATATTAGGGCTCATCTGGGAGACAAGGTGTACGACACGATCATTCCGCGCAACGTCCGCCTGGGGGAGGCACCTTCGTTCGGAAAGCCCGCCCTGGCGTACGACATCAAGTCGCGAGGCGCGCAGGCGTACCTTTCGCTGGCGCGGGAGTTTCTGAAGAGACGGGGGGCGAAATGACGGCGTCTCCTCCGCGGAAACCGGCTCTCGGCCGGGGTCTGGCATCTCTCCTGCCGGGCCGCGACGAGAGTGTTCCACGTGGAACGGTCCGCGATGTCGAGATCGACCGCTTGAGCGCGGGGCGCTTTCAGCCGCGGCGCGACTTCCGCAAAGAGTCTCTGACGGAGCTGGCGCTGTCGGTCCGGGAGCAGGGGATCGTGCAGCCGATCGTCGTTGTCGCGCGCGGGGAACGATTCGAGATCGTGGCGGGGGAGCGGCGTTGGCGCGCTGCCCGGGAAGCCGGGCTCGCCCGCGTCCCGATCATCGTCCGGGAGGGCGCAAGCGACCGCGACCTCCTCGAGATCGCCCTCATCGAGAACCTGCAGCGGGAGGACCTGAACCCCCTCGAGGCGGCGGCCGCATACCTGCGCCTCAAGGACGAGTTCCACCTCACCCAGGAGGAGATCGCGAAACGCGTGGGAAAGGATCGGGCGACGATCGCCAATGCGATGCGGCTCCTGAAACTGCCGGGCACCGTGCGCGACCGGATCATCTCGGGTGAGATCTCCGCCGGCCACGCCCGCGCCCTCCTCGCGCTGGCTTCGCCGGACGACCAGGAGCGCGTGGCGCAGGAAATCGTCCGCAGGGCTCTCTCCGTGCGCCAGACCGAGAAAAGGATCGCGGATCTCGCCAAGGGGGGGAAGCTCCAGCGGGAACCGCGGCGGGACCCCTTCACCCGGGACGCCGAGGAACGCCTGAGCCGTCGGTTCGGGACCCGTGTCCGCATCGTTCGGAACCGGCGGGGCGGACGCATCGAGGTCCTTTTTGCCACCGAGGATGAGCTCATCGGGCTCTTCGAGCGTCTCGCGGGAGGCGGCAAAGGAAACCGCGAAAACCGTGAGAGGAGCGACGCATGAAGCGAAACGAGGGATCCACTCTGAACGGGTTTCTCGATCGCGGCAGCCACTTCAAGGGGGAGCTGACGTTCGAGGAAACGTTTCGGATCGACGGCCGCTTCGAAGGAAAGATCCGGTCGGGGGCGGAGCTCATCCTCGGCGACTCGGCGGACGTCGACGCCGACATTCAGGTCGGTCGGCTGTCGGTCAACGGAAAGCTGCAGGGGTCGGTTCACGCCACCGAGCGGATCGAGCTCCTCGCGCGGTCGAGGGTCTTCGCCACCCTCGAGTCGCCGATCCTCAAGGTCGAGGAGGGCGCGTTCTTTCAGGGCGCCTGCCAGATGTCGGAACGGTCGGGACCGAAAGTCGTCGAAATCGCACCAATGAAAGATTAACTCGTTTGCTATCAATAGTTTATACACTTTTCGCGAAAGGCCGAACGGCCTGGCTTCTCCCGGAAATCGGAGAGAGCGCCCCGCCGTCCGACTCCCTTCCGGATACGCTCCTGCGGCGATGCTCGGCTCGACTCTCGGCGCGCCGATGTGTTATTCATCCGCGGTTTCGTCGGACACCATCAACTGACCCGCCGGTTTGCAATCCCGGCGAACCCTTGGACTCATGATCAAAGCTCCTGACGTTACATTTCTCTATGTCGTCATCGCGTTCATCGCGTCGCTCGCGATTCTGAAGCGCTATCTCTTCACGCCCCTCTCCGCCATCCTGGATGCGCGGGAGCGGGAGGCATCGACGGCGGCTCGGGTTCACGAGGAGAGTCTTGCGGAGCTGGCGAAGGCCGTCGCGCACGGGGAACAGGAGCTCGGGCGGGCGCGCGGGGAAGCGCTCGGGATCCGCGAAAAGCTCCGCGCCGACGGACGCGCTCATCTGGAGCGCAAGCTCTCCGAAGCGCGCGCGGCCGCGGAAACGTCCATCGCCGCCGCCAGCGATGAGGTGGGAGCGGCCGCGACGCGCGCTTCCGCCGAGCTGCCTCGGTCCGTGCGTGACCTCGCCCGTTCGCTCGCGGAAAAAATTCTCGGACGAAAGCTCGCCGCGTGAGGGTATCCATTCTTCTGCTGCTCGGTGCGCAGGCCGAGCACGCGGCGACCGGTCCTCTCGGGATTCCGCTGTGGATCTGGCAGCTCGCTAACCTCGTCGGGTTCTTTGCCCTTCTGCTGTATTTCGTGGCGCGCCCCGTCACGGCGATGTTTCGCAAGAAGCAGATCGAGGTCGAGGAACGCGCGCAGGAAGCGCGGGAGCGGCGGGCGCACGCCGCCCGCCTCGAAACCGAAATCCACGACCGCATGGCGCGGCTCGATCAGGACCTGGCCGAGATCCGCGCGCGCGGCGCCGCCGACGGCGAGGCCGCCCGCGTCGAGCTGCTGGCTCTCGCGGACCAGGAAGCCGATCGCGTCCGCCGCGATGCTCTGGCCGAGATCGAGCGCCGGTTGAACGCGGCGAAGGATGAGCTGCGGCAGACCGCCGCCGACCTGACTGCCGCATCGGCGCGGGAGCTCGTGACGAGGGAGATCACACCGGAAGATCGCCGGCGCATTCTCGACGAAAGTCTCGCGCGGCTCGGGGAAGGGTCATGAGCGTTTTCGCAAACAGCTACGCGCGCGCTCTCGTCGAATCGGCTCCGGCCGGATACGACCTCGCGGGTCTCCTCGAGCGCGCGGAAGCGATCGCACGCGCGCTTGGCGGCAACGCCCGACTCAAGGAATTCTTCGCGGCGCCGTCGATCCCGAAGGGCCCCAAGGAGAAGGCGCTCGAAGCGCTCGCGGGCAAGACCGGGATGGACGAGTTCGGCCGCCGTTTCCTGCGGGTGGTTCTGGCGCACGGGCGGCTGACGAGCCTCGGAGTGATCCTCGCCGCGGCCCGCGACGAGCTCGATCGCTCCGGCGGAATCGTGCAGGCACACGTGACCGTGGCCGCCCCGATCGGTCCGGACGAGGAGAAAAAGATTGCCGAGGCTCTCAGCCGGTCGCTCGGCGGGTCGGTGCGGCTCGCGGTGGCGGTCGACGGGGGCATTCTCGGAGGGTTCGTGGCCCGGGTGGGAAGCAAAGTCATCGACGCTTCGGTCGAGCATGCGATCGAGCGTTTTCAGGAACGAAGCAAAGAAACCGCGGGGGCGTGAGCGATGGACATCAAGGCCGACGAAATCACGGAGATCCTGAAGCAGCAGCTTTCGGGATTTGAGAAATCGATCGACGTTGCCGAGGTCGGAACCGTCCTCTCGGTCGGGGACGGGATCGCCCGGATCCACGGCCTCGACAACGTGATGGCGGGCGAACTCGTGGACTTCGGCCACGACATCTTCGGCCTGGCGCTGAATCTCGAAGAGGACAACGTCGGCGTCGTTCTCCTCGGGGAAACCTCGGGGATCAAGGAGGGCCAGGAGGTCCGCCGGACCGGCAAAATCGTCCAGGTTCCCGTGGGCCCGGCCCTGATCGGCCGCGTGGTCGACGGAATCGGGCGGCCTATCGACGGCAAGGGACCGATCGCGACGAAGGAGTTCTATCCGCTGGAGCGCGTTGCTCCCGGCGTCATCGACCGCCAGCCCGTGCGAGAGCCGATGCAGACGGGTTTGAAGGCGATCGACGCCATGATCCCCATCGGCCGCGGGCAGCGGGAGCTCATCATCGGGGACCGGCAGACCGGCAAGACTGCCGTCGCGCTCGACGCCGTCATCAACCAGAAGGGCGCCGGAGTCATCTGCATCTACGTCGTCATCGGCCAGAAGAAGTCCACGGTCGCGCAGGTCGTCAAGACCCTCGAGGAGCAGGGCGCGATGGGACACACGATCGTCGTCTCGGCGACGGCGTCCGACCCGGCTCCCCTGCAGTTCGTCGCGCCCTACACCGGCTGCGCGATGGGCGAGTACTTCATGTTCAATGGTCAGCATGCGCTGACGATTTACGACGACCTCTCGAAGCACGCCGCGGCGTACCGCGAGATCTCCCTGCTTCTCCGGCGGCCGCCCGGCCGCGAGGCGTATCCCGGCGACGTCTTCTACCTGCACTCGCGCCTTCTGGAGCGCGCATCGAAGCTGTCCGAGAAAAATGGCGGCGGATCCCTGACGTCGCTGCCGATCATCGAGACCCAGGCCGGCGACGTATCGGCTTACATCCCGACCAACGTGATCTCGATTACGGACGGTCAGATCTACCTCGAGACCGACCTGTTCTATTCGGGCGTGCGCCCGGCGGTCAACGTCGGCATCTCGGTCTCCCGAGTCGGCGGCAACGCGCAGATCAAGGCGATGAAGCAGGTCGCGGGGACGCTGCGTCTCGACCTCGCCCAGTATCGCAACCTCGCGGCGTTCGCGCAGTTCGGCTCCGACCTCGACAAGACGTCGCAGGCGCAGCTCAATCGCGGCCGGCGTCTCGTCGAGCTGCTGAAGCAGTCGCAGTACTCGCCGCTTCCGGTCGAGTTGCAGGTCGTGTCGATTTACGCCGGCACCCGAGGCCATCTCGACGCCTTGCGGGTCGAGGTGGTACCGGAGTTCGAAGCGGGACTTCACCAGTACATCCGGGAGTCGAAGCCCGAGATCCTCTCGGCGATCCTCGGCACGGGCAAGCTCGAGAAGGACACGGAGGAGGCGCTCGGCGCCGCGATCCAGGCTTTCCGAGAGCGGTTCCTGAAGGAGAACACGGGCGCCGCGGCAGCGTAGCGCGCGCTCGATACTTCATGGCATCCCTGATCGACATCCGCCGCCGGCTGCGTTCCATCAAGAACTCGCAGCAGATCACCAAGGCGATGAAAATGATCTCCGCGGCGCGCCTGCGCCGGGCGCAGGACCGTGCCGTTGCGGCGCGGCCCTATGCGCGCTTGCTGCGCGAGGTCATGGCCTCGGTGTCGAGCCGCGTAAAGGAGCTCGAGCATCCGCTTCTGGCCGAGCGCGAGGAGAAGCGTGTCGCGATCGTCGTCGTCGCCGGAGACCGCGGGCTCGCGGGCGCGTTCAACACAAACGTCAATCGCGCGGTGCAGCAGCTCCTGACCGGCAAGGCCTGGGAATCGGTCACGATCCTCCCCATCGGGAAGAAAGCGCTCGATTTCTGGCGGCGCCGCAAGACGCCGCTGACCGAGAAGACCTACCCGGGTATTTTTTCGAAGATCGAGTACGCGACGGCCCAGGAAATCGCCAACGGCCTTTCCGCGGCTTTCGCGGCGGGCGAGCTGGACGCGGTCTACGTCGTCTCGAACGAATTCAAGTCCGTCATCTCGCAGGTCGTGCGGGTCGAGAAGCTCCTGCCGATCTCCCGCGGGCAGGCGACGATGGCGCCGGCGGCCGAGAGCGGCGTCGAGCCGATTTTCGAGCCGGACCCGGCGACGATCCTCGCCCGCATCCTGCCGCGGTATCTCGAGTTCTCGATCTTCCGGATCCTGCTCGAGTCGGCGGCCGCCGAGCACGCCGCACGCATGACCGCGATGGACTCCGCGTCCAAGAACGCGGGCGACATGATCGATTCACTCACGCTCACCTATAACCGGGCACGTCAGGCCCGGATCACGAAAGAGCTGATCGAGATCGTTTCGGGCGCCGCGGCGCTCTGACGAATCGGCCAACCGAGGAGAAGACCCATGCCCGAGAGCCCGCAGAACATCGGCAAGATCGTCCAGGTCATCGGACCCGTTCTGGACGTCGAGTTCCCGACCGGAAAAGCGCCGGCGATCTACAACGCCGTCATCATCGAGGATGACGGGAAGTCGACGGGCTTTCCGATCCACGTCGTCACGGAAGTGGCGCAGCACCTCGGCGAGAACCGGGTCCGATGCATCGCGATGAAGCCCACCGACGGAATGGTGCGCGGGATGAAGGCGATCGACACCGGCGGGCCGATCACGGTGCCGGTGGGAAACGAGACGCTCGGCCGCATCATGAACGTGATCGGGGACCCCGTCGACGAGCGCGGACCGATCAACTCCAAGGAGCGCTGGTCCATCCATCGCGATCCGCCGCGATACGAAGACCAGTCGACCACCGTCGAGATGTTCGAAACGGGCATCAAGGTCATCGACCTGCTGGAGCCCTACACCAAGGGCGGCAAGGTCGGACTGTTCGGCGGCGCGGGCGTCGGAAAGACGGTTCTCATCCAGGAGCTCATCAACAACGTCGCGATGCAGCACGGCGGCTACTCCGTGTTTGCGGGCGTGGGCGAGCGGACGCGCGAAGGCAACGACCTCTATCTCGAGATGACGGAGTCCGGCGTCGTGACGCCCGGTGATCCGTCGAAATCGAAGGCCGCCCTGATCTACGGGCAGATGACGGAGCCGCCGGGCGCACGCCTGCGCGTCGGCCTCTCCGCCCTGACGGTCGCCGAATATTTCCGCGACGTCGAGGGCCAGGACGTGCTGCTCTTCGTCGACAATATTTTCCGATTCACGCAGGCCGGCTCAGAGGTCTCCGCTCTTCTCGGGCGCATGCCGTCGGCCGTCGGATATCAGCCGAATCTCGCGACGGAAATGGGAGAGCTCCAGGAGCGGATCACGTCGACGAACAAGGGATCGATCACGTCCGTCCAGGCGATCTACGTTCCCGCCGACGACCTCACGGACCCCGCGCCGGCGACGGCGTTCGCCCACCTCGACGCGACGACGGTTCTCTCGCGGGCGATCTCCGAGCTCGGCATCTACCCCGCCGTCGATCCTCTCGACTCGACTTCCAAGATCCTGTCGCCGCGCGTCGTCGGCGACGAGCACTACGCGGTCGCGCGTTCCGTGCAGCAGGTGCTGCAGAAGTACAAGGATCTGCAGGACATCATCGCGATCCTCGGAATCGACGAGCTTTCGGAGGAAGACAAGCTGGCGGTCGCGCGCGCGCGCAAGATCCAGCGGTTCCTCTCGCAGCCGTTCTTCGTCGCGCAGCAGTTCACCGGTCTCGAGGGCCGGTTCGTCAAAATCAAGGACACGATCCAGGGCTTCCAGCAGATCGTCGAGGGCAAGTGCGACGACATGCCGGAGCAGGCGTTCTACATGGTCGGGACGATGGATGAAGCCCGCCAGCGCGCCGAGCAGATGACGAAGAGCGCGGCGTAGGAAAGAAAGAGGGAGGGCCGTCAGCCCTCGGCTGCCTGCTCTCCGCCGTTCGCGATGGATTTGAAGATCAGCAACCGGGTGGCCATGGTGGCGGCCTCCTCGAACGGGATCGGGAAGGCGATCGCCCTTTCCCTTGCGCGGCAGGGATGCCGCGTTTCGATCTGCGGCCGGGACCCGGAGCGCCTCCAGAAGGCGTGGCGGGATCTCGCCTCGTCGGTTCCGGAGGCGCAGGTCCTCGCCTCGCCTTGTGATGTGACGCGGGGCGAGGATCTCGATGCCTGGCACCTGGCGACGGTCGAGCAGTGGGGACCGGTCGACATCCTCGTGACGAACTCCGGCGGCCCGCCGGCGGCACGGTTTCTCTCGCTCACGGACGACCAGTGGCGAAGCGGCATCGACTCGACGCTCTTCAACGTCCTGCGGCTCTCGCGGCTCGTGATACCGGCTATGCGGGAGCGGCGATGGGGCCGGATCGTCCACATCACGTCGTTTGTCGCGAAGCAGCCGAACGACCTGCTGACGGTATCGAGCACGCTGCGCGCCGGGATCTCGGCGCTGACCAGGACGATGTCGACCGAGTTCGCGCGGGACCAGATCCTCATCAACGCCGTTCTTCCGGGCCACGTCCTCACCGACCGTCAGATCCATTTGAACAAGATCCGGTCGAAGGAGGAGGGCGTTTCGATCGACGAATACGCCGGCCGCGTCCGCCGCTCGATTCCGATCGGCCGCTATGCGGAAGCGCGCGAGATCGGCGACGTCGTCGCTTTTCTCTGCAGCGAGCGGGCGAGCTACATCACCGGCATCAGCCTGCAGATCGACGGCGGCCTGATCCAGAGTACGTTCTAGCCGGGAAACGGGAAACGGGAAACGGGAACGAATAGGATCCGTGGACGGAGGCCTCATGGCAGGAAAACTCAAATTGATCGTGGTGACGCCGGAACGGCAGGTCGTGGACGCGCCCGCCGACGAGGTGCAGCTGCCGGGAGAGCTCGGCTACCTCGGGATCCTTCCCGGACACGCCACGCTCGTCACTCTTTTAAAAACAGGCATCCTGTCTTTTCGCGATGGCGGGAAAGCAAAGGCGCTCGCGCTGTCGTCCGGGTTCGCGGAGGTCGCGAACGACACGGTGTCGGTTCTCGCGGATCTCGCGGAAGAGCCCTCCGAGATCGATCCGGCGTCGGCGGAGCGGGATCGCGCGCAGGCCGAGGAAGCGCAGAAGTCGGCCGGCGTGGAGACGATGGAAACGATTCGGGGGCGTCTCGAGCTCGCCCTGGCGCGTCTCGAAGTCGCGCGACGGCCGAGCTGATCCGGTCCCCCGGCTCTTCTTCGGGCGCCGCGATACCCTCTCGCCCATGAGCGCGACCGAGCCCGCCGGCAGAGACCTCGAGACCGGCTCCGGGAAGATCCAGAAGGCGGAGTCCGCTCCCGAGGAGCGTTTCTTTCTGGAAGGGCCGCGCTCGCGCCACCGCGAGCTCCACTCGGTCCTCTCGATCGTGTGGGAGCTCGTGAAAGGGTTTCGCGCGCTCCACTTCGTCGGACCCTGCGTGACCGTCTTCGGATCGGCGCGTTTCAAGGAGGACCACCCCTACTACGCGCTCGCCCGCACGGTGGGTCAGAGGCTCGCGAAAATGGGCTTCACCGTGATGACGGGCGGCGGCCCCGGAATCATGGAGGCGGCCAACCGAGGCGCGCGGGAAGCGGGCGGAATGTCGGTCGGCTGCAACATCCTTCTGCCCGCCGAGCAGAAGATCAATCCGTATCTCGACCGCACGGTGACGTTTCGCTACTTCTTCGTGCGCAAGGTCATGCTCGTGAAGTATTCCTATGCGTTCGTCGTGATGCCGGGAGGCGCCGGTACCATGGACGAGCTCTTCGAAGCGGTGACGCTGATCCAGACGAAGAAGATCGATGGATTTCCCGTCGTCCTCATCGGCCAGGAGTACTGGCAGCCGCTCGTCGTCCTCCTCCGCGAGATGGTGGACGTCGGAACGATCGGCCCCGAAGACCTCAACCTCCTGCTCTTCACCGACTCCGTCGACGAGGCGATGACGCACATCGAAAAGCATGCCGTCGAACAGTTCGGTCTGATCCGCCACAAGCTCCCTCAAAGCCAGCGCTTCCTCGGAGAGCACAGGCTCCACCGGCATCGATGACGAAATCGGCTCTCCCACGTCCGTGGAGCAAGAGTCCAGGATGCGGGGCGATCCGCTGTTTCTCGGCATTCGATCCGCCCGCCGGCTACGCCACCCGACCGAGGCACGCGGCGGCCTTGATTCCGAGGGGGAAATCCTGGCCGCCGCTCGTCGTTCGGTCGCAGCCGCGGAGTGGCCATGGCACCGGCGGGGTGTGCTCCCTCACTCATGGCCGCGGCCGGGAGGCTCCGCCGCCGGCGGGCTCCAGCGGACTTCCGTCACACGGAAAAGGCGCGCCTTCCTCCCTCTCCCGGCGGGAGAGGGCCGGGGTGAGGGCGTTCATCCGGTGTTCGAGCCAGGAAGCGGGAAACGGGAAGCGGGAAACGAGAAACGGGAAACGGGAAACGAGAAAAGGGGAAACGAGAAAAGGGGAAACGAGAAACGAGAAACGAGAAACGAATGAGAAGACGCCGCCCTCATTCCGATTCTCCGATTACCCGATCACCCGATTCCCCTGATTGATCACCCGATCACCCGATTCTGACTATTCGCCGTTCTCTCTCGATACTCGATAGATTCGAACTTCGGCCACCATCCGCGGATCTGACGATCAGCGCATCTGATATCCCGGCCCTCGCAGCGCCCGCCCCGGGGTCTTGCCCGTGAGCTTGCCGTTGTCGACCACCAGGACGCCGTTGACGGCGACGTAGGGAAACCCTTCGCTGTACTGGTTCGGTTCGGTGAAGGTGGAACGGTCGCGGACGTGCTCGGGGTCGAACACGGCGAGGTCGGCCGGGAATCCGATCTTGACCAGGCCGCGATCGGGGAGGCCCGCCGCTTCGGCCGCGAAGGAGGTCATCTTGCGGACGGCTTCTTCGAGGCGAAGGACCTTTTCGTCTCGAACGTAGTGGCCGAGGATGCGCGCCGCGGAGCCCCAGCCTCGCGGGTGGGAGCCCTCCTTCGACAGGATTCCGTCGGTCGCGTGCGCGCCGGAGTCCGTGCCGAAAGAGACGAGTGGATGGGCGAGGGCTGCTCGGACGTCGGTTTCGTCCATGATCGAGATGATGCAGGCGGTGTTCGCGCGGTCCGCGACGACCGTGTCGATCACGACGTCCCGGGGATCCTGATTCCTGGCCTTCGCGATCTCGGCGATCGTCTTGCCCTCGAGCGCCTTCAGCTCCGGAGCGAGGACCGTTGCGATCATGATGCCTTCGGCGCCGCCGGAGCCTGCGTACTGGTTTTCCCAGTCTGTCGTCGCGCGATCCATGTCGGCCTTCACGCGCGCCCGCACGGACGGATCCTGCAGGCGCTTCAGGAGAGCGTCGCGCCCGCCCTCGCGGACCCACGGGGGCAGGCAGGCGTCGAGTCCGTTCGAGGCGCGCGTGTACGGATATTGATTCGCGGAGACGTCGAGCCCCCGGGCGCGGGCCTCTTCGATGCGTTTGAGGACCGCCGGCATGCGCCCGAAATTCGGGCTGTAGGCAGTCTTCAGATGCCAGATCTGCGTCCGGATGCCTGCCTCGCGCGCGATGCGAAAGACCTCGTCGAGCGACGCGTCGATCCGGCCGGACTCGGAGCGCTGATGGGTGAAATAGGCGCCGCCGTAAGTGGCCGCGACCTTCGCGAGGGCGACGAGCTCCTCGGTCGAAGAGTAAATGTTGGGGATGTACTGGAGGGAAGACGAAACGCCGAGGGCGCCCTCGCGCATCGCCTCGTCCACGATCTTCTCCATGCGCGCCATCTCGGCGGGAGTGGCCGGACGGTTCTCTCTTCCGACGACCATCGCGCGGACGCTTCCGGAGCCCACGAACGTGCCGAGATTGATCGCGGTGCCGCGCCGTTCGAGAGTCCGGAAATAGCCGTCGAGCGACCTCCAGTCGGGGGTCACGCCATATTTCTTCCACGTGTCGCTTCCTTCGGCGAGCGCGGCGTCGTCGACCGGGGCGATCGAATCGCCTTCGCCCGTCACCTCTGTCGTGATTCCCTGCGTGATCTTGGAGGCGGCGCGCGAGTCGACGAGCACGTTGTATTCGGACTGTCCGAGCAGGTCGATGAACCCGGGCGCGATGACTAGGCCCTTCGCGTCGATGCGCCGTTTCGCCGGCCGTCGCGCGAGCTTTCCAATCGCCACGACGCGGCCGTTTCGCACGGCGACGTCGGCCGCAAAAAGGGGCGCGCCCGTGCCGTCGGCCACGCGGCCGTTCTCCAGGACGAAATCGTCCATCGAAGAATCTGCCGGTGCCGGGGGCGCGCTCTTCGGCGCCGGAGCGGCGAGGGCGAGAGCGGCGGCAAGGAAACCGGCGGCGGCGAAGGCACCGGTGGTGGCACGCGTCAGGATCTTTTTCATGGGGCAAGTCTATGATCGAAGGATGTCGGTGAGCGACGGCCGCAGCAGGACGGAGGATTCGCCGGGCGCTTCCGGTCTGCTGGAGCGCCTCGTCGCGATCCCGTCCGTGACGGGCGCCGAGGAGGATCTGGTCCGCGCGGTGGAGGCCCGGTTGACCGCGGGAGGCTGGACCTGTCTTTCGATGCCGGTATCGCCGGGACGCCGCAACCTCTTCGCGCACCGGGGGCGGCCGCGCGTCGTCTTCTCGACGCACGCGGACACCGTGCCGCCCCATTTCGCTCCGCGCCGCGATGGCTCAACCCTCGTGGCGCGCGGAGCCTGCGACGCGAAAGGAACCCTGGCGGCGATGATCGTGGCGCTCGAGTCGCTGGCGTCCGAGAGGGCGGACGCGGGACTTCTCGTCGTGGTGGGGGAGGAGCGCGGCTCGGACGGGGCGGTCGCGGCGAATGCGCATCCGGCGTCGGAGGGCGTCTCCTTTCTCGTCGGCGGCGAACCCACGGACAACCTCTTCGTCGCCGGCTCGAAGGGCTGTATCCGCGTCGCGCTCGAGACCCGCGGCATCGCCGGGCACTCCTCGCGCTCAGGCGCCGACGGATCGCGGTCCGCGGTGGATCCGCTACTGGACGTCCTCGGCGAGTGTCGCCGGATGGATTTTCCGGACGACCCGGTCTTCGGGAAGACGACCATGAACATCGGCGTGCTCGAGGCGGGAACGGCCCCGAACGTGATCGCGGAACGCGGGCGCGCGGAGCTTCTCTTCCGGACGGGCCGGCCGGTCGAGGAGGTTCTCGCCGCCGTCCGAAGCGCGGTCGGGCACCGGGCGGAGATTTCCGTGCCTTATCGATCCGACCCGATCACTTTCCGGCTCCCCCGCGGGATCGCCGGACGGGCGGGGATCGTCTCGTTCGCCTGCGACCTGCCGCTTCTTTCCCGGTGGGGAGAACCGATCCTGATCGGTCCCGGCTCGATCGGGGATGCCCATGCGGCGGCGGAAAAGATCGATCTGGCCCAGGTCGAGCAGGGCGTCGGGATCTATCGCGAGCTGGCCCGCGAGCTGCTCGCGCGCGGAGAGGAGAGCCTGGAACCGCCGCAGTCCCGGGGTCCCGCCGGCCAGGGAGTCCGTCCCGGGCAGGACGGCGGGTTGCCATAGCCCGCCAGCCGGCCAGCCGGCCGGACGGTTCACTTTGGGTTCACTCGCCTCTCCGTAAGCTCCGCCCCGGAAGGAGGGGTCCGCAACAACATGGTTCGATCAGCCGCTGTCCGATTTCCCTTTCTTCTCTTCGGAGTGTGCGGCCTTCTCCTGTCCGTCCGCACGCCCGACCTTCGGGCCGCGGCTGCTCCGAGCAAGGCGAAGGTCCACGGCATCGCGGTCTCCGGAACGATCTCGCGGCTCGAACCCGCGAAGATGACCCTGTGGGTTCGCGACGCGACGGGGCGCGAGGTGACGCTGTCCTGGACACACGCCACGAAGATCACGGGCACCCCGCTGAAGGTCGGCGAGGTGGTGACGCTGCGCTACTTCGACAAGGATTCCAAGCACATTGCCGCGACGATCCGGGTGGGGGAGGTTCCGCCGGTCACGGCGACGACTCCCGCCGCGGCCGGAGTGCCTGGCGCGAAAAGCTGAGAATCGATCGGCTGGCCGCTGTCGGCTTTCGAGTCGACTGTCCGAGAGCGGATGTCCGGTCCGGGCCTCCCGGACTCACGGAATCAGGCGGTGGCGGATAACGGCGGCACCCTGGGATGGATGTCATCGGTTCGAACTTCCTCGGAGCTGCCCGGGAGGACGACCCGGAAAATCGCCCCTCCTTCCGGCCGGTCCTCGATCTCGACGCGTCCCTGGTGCGCGAGAACGACCTGGTCGACGATCGCGAGGCCGAGGCCCGAACCTTCCGGATTCTGGGCCCGCGCCGTGTCGAGCCGGGCGAATCGTTCGAAAATCCGCCGCCGCTCCTCGGGCCTCACGCCCGGGCCGCGGTCTGCGACCTCGAGGAACACCTCGCTCCGATCGGAGCCGGCGGTGATCTCGACGACGGTGCCGGGGGCCGTGTAGAGGACGGCGTTGGAGATCAGATTGGACGCGACGCGGGAGAGGCCCGCCCGTTCTCCGAGCACGAAGGCCCGGCCGGCCCGGCGGTAATGGCAGCGCACGGAGCGCGGCACGCCGAGCGGTTCGGTCGCCTCGACTGCCTCTTCCACGAGCTCCGTGAAATCGAAGACGGTCCGTTTCGACGGCGAGGCCGAATCGCCTCTCGCGAGCAGGAGGAGGCTGTCGACCTCCCGGGCCAGAGCGCGGGCGACGCGTTGCACGGTCTCGAGGGAGTCGCGCCTCTCTTCCTCGGTGGCGTCGGCGCGGAGGGCCTCCTGCGCCTCGCCGACCAGCACGGCGGTCGGAGTCTTGAGCTCGTGCGCGGCGTCCGCGATGAGGCGCTTCTGGGCGCGGAACGCGAGGTCGAGCCGCTCCAGCAGGGAGTTGATCACGGCGGCGAGCCGGCGGAATTCCTGCCCGCCCGCGAGCACGCGCACGCGCCCCGTGAGATCGGTCGCCTCCACCTTCTCGGCGATCGCCGTGACTTCTTCCACGGTCTTGAGGGCCCGCGTCACGACCCCCGCGAGGATGGCGGCGGTGCCGAGAAATCCGATCACCACGAATCCGGCGAGAGCGCGGTCGAGGCGATTCAGCCCGCGAAGGCTCGGACCGATCCACCGGAAGATGACCAGGGTCGCTCCGCGCGCTTTGCCCTGGAGGTGCGTGACCAGGAAGCGGCACGTGCGGTTCTGGCCGGTGTAAGGCTCGATTGCGGTGAACGGCACCTCGGGACGGTCGCGGTAGGGACTGATGCCGCCCGGGAGTCTCGTCTTCAGAAGGTTGCCGGACGCCGCGACCGGCTCGTCGCCGCGGAAGAGGATCGCGGAGTGGTTCGCCAGGCGGAACTCGAACGCGTTCACCTCGAGGCCGGCCTTCAGGGTGTCGCGCTTCGATTCTTCCAGCCCTTCGAGCTCGAAGCTCGAGCCGAGCGCCACGGAGAGGGTGTAGAGCTCCTCGTCGATGTCGGCGAACGTCGTGCTGCGCACGGAGCTGCGGGTGCCCCAGGCGAGGAGGGTGAGGAAGAGCGCCGAGAGCAGGGCGCCGGAGATCGCGAGCCTCGTGCGGGAAAGCTCGAAGCGCGGGATCAGCCTCATTGCAGCCGGTAACCCATACCCCGCACTGTCTCGATCCGCGGTCCTTTTCCGGAGGCGTCGATCTTCTTGCGGAGTCGCCCGATCAGCACGTCGATCGTGTTGCTCATGGGCTCCTCCCTCTCGCCCCAGGCCTGCTCGAGGATCTCCTCGCGGGAGAGGACGCCTCCCGGACGGCGCATGAGGCTTTCGAGGATCGTGAACTCGCGGGCAGTGAGCGACAGCGTTTCGCCGTCGCACGTGGCGGCGCGGCGGCCGGGATCGAGGCGGAGGTTTCCCACCACGATGTCCTGCATGGGGCGCACGGCGTTGCGGCGCAGCAGCGCGCGCGCGCGCGCCGCGAGCACATCGAGATCGAACGGCTTTCCGAGGTAGTCGTCCGCGCCCTCCGACAGGCCTTCCACGGTCGCTTCCGCGTCGTCCCGCGCGGTCAGCATGAGGATCGATCGGGTGAAGCCGCGTGCCCGCGCCCGCCGGCAGATGTCGAGCCCGTCGCCGTCGGGAAGCCGCCGGTCGAGGACGAGCAGGTCGTACTCGTGGAGCGACATGAGCTCGTCCGCCTCGTCGAGCCGGGACGCCTCGTCGCACGCGAGCCCGGTGCGGGTCAGAGTCCGGACGACGAGCGACCGGAGCCGGACATCATCCTCGAGCACGAGCGCCCTCACCGACGGACTCGATTCACAAGGCGATTCTAGCCGGGGGCGCCGTTTCCCTTGGTTTCTCGTGGGTTCCGCGGAATCGGATGTCGCGCGCCGGGGGAGCGGCGGCGCGGCGAAGAGCGGATCAACGAACGAGGGCGCGGGAGCAAACGATCACATCCTGAAAGCTCAGTGACGTTCCGCCGCTCCACGTTCCACCGGCGCCGACGCACGCATGCCCCGGGGAGGCAGGAGGGGATCATGGCCGCGTATCCGATCGAAGACATCGGCGGGGAAGAGTGCCGTTCGCCGCGCGATTCTGCGCAGTCCGTGAGGTAGTCGCCCGATGACTTCTTCGAGGACTCTCATGCTCGAGTGCCGGGCAAGCAAACAACGCCGAAGGTGAATCACGGGTGAGACTTCGCCGCGGCGGACCGTCCCGCCGCCATCGGGCGAGCCGCCCGCCTCGGGCCGATTCGCTTCGGCCGCGCCAACGCCAGGTCCCGGTTGGACTGCAACATCATCCAGAACTCCGGTGTTGTCCCCAACGCCAGCGAAAACTTCCAGGCTGTATCTGCCGTCACCCCCCTCTTTCCCTTCACGATCTCGTTCACCCGATTCAAGGGAATTCCCAGCTTGCGCGCAAAAGCGGCCTGCGAAATCCTCTTTGGCTTCAGAAACTCCTCGACCAGCATCTCTCCCGGATGCGTCGGGATCCGACTCTCTGGAATCATCGCCAACTCCCTTTCTTGCTCGTCCGCGCGCTTGCGCTTCTCAGTGGTAATCGGTCCATTCGACTTCCTCCGGGCCCCTCTCCGTCCATCGAAAAACCACTCTCCACTGATGATTGAGTCGGATGCTGTGCTTTCCGGCGAGTTTCCCGGACAACTCTTCCAGCCTGTTCCCGGGCATCGCCGTCAGATCCCGCAAGTCCTGCGCCGCGTTCAAAGCGTCCAGCTTCCGCGCGAGCCGATCATGAATTTCTGTCGGCACTCTTCGCGACGCCGCCGTCTTTCGTCCCTGGAAGAAGTCCTCGGTCGCCGCGCCACGGAACGACTGGATCACTCGAGGAGCATACACGAATACCGTGTATACATCAATCCTCGTATTCGGGGGATTCGGAAAGGCTCCTGCGGCGGACACCCCTCTTCGACACGGCAGACTGCACGCGCGGTCATCCCGGATTTCACGACCTCGATGCCTCGATGCCGCGATGCCGCGATGCCTCGATGGTTCGATTGATCGCGAGATCATGAGATCGAGAGATCGCGAGATTTCCGACTCGAGCCGGCTGGGCGCCTCTCGCACCCTGCCGTGCCTCGCATGTACGATCTCTCCCGCATTCCCCAAGGAGGCGCATGTTCGATTTCGGCGGAATTCATCTGGCGGTTCTCGTGAACACGCTTCTCCGCAGCATCGTCGTGTACGCGGCGGTCGTGATCGCACTGCGGCTCGCGGGGAAACGGCATGTCGGGCAGCTTTCGATCGT
This sequence comes from Thermoanaerobaculia bacterium, assembly GCA_038239305.1. Classification (GTDB taxonomy): domain Bacteria; phylum Acidobacteriota; class Thermoanaerobaculia; order UBA5066; family Gp7-AA6; genus JALYUA01. Next base: position 44,359 of record JBBSEW010000017.1, read on the forward strand.
GGATTTCGTCCTGGTGCTGCTCGTGAGCAACGCGGTCCAGAACTCGATGGTCGGGCCGGACACGTCGCTCGCGGGAGGACTGGTCGCGGCCGTCACCCTGATTCTCGTGAACCTGTTCCTGACTCGGATCGTCTTGAAGAACGCGAAAGTCGGCACCTTCGTCGAGGGGGAGCCGAGCCTTCTCGTGCGGAACGGTCAGATCCTGGACGACCACCTCGCGCGGGAGGGCATCCGCCCGCAGGAGCTCGAGGCAGCTATCCGGGAGCACGGGTTCGACGACGTGCGGCAGTGCCGCTCGGTCATCGAGGAGATCGACGGCTCGATCTCGGTCGTTCCGTTCGAACCGGACGGAAGCCAGAAGCCGCTTCAGGAGCACCGCCTGCCGCCTCTTCGTTCGCGTCACGGGCGTCACAAGAGGGGCGGCCGCCGGGGCGGTATGCCGGGACAGTAGCCCGCCGTTCCGCTTTTCAAGGAGATCCGATTCCCACCGCCTCCGAGGGCCCGGACGCCGCCTTTCAGCCGGTGGCGCGTTTTTTCACTCGCGGTTGTGCCGCGGACATCTGCTCGCGGAACTCGTTGCGGCGGGTCCAGAGGAAGAGCAGGATCGCGGCGTTGACGGCGAGAAGAATCCAGCGCCGCACAGACTCGGGGCGGTGGACGATCTCGTAGAGCTCGAGAGGGATTCCCATCGCCGTGATCGCGATCGTGAAATATGTCGACCACCAGATGCGCGCGGCGAGAAGGATGCCTTCCAGGAAGAAGACGAGGGCGACGACGAGCGAGGCGAGCCCGGCGGCCGTCGCCTGGCGGGGGGTCACCGTCGCGATGACGTCGGCGACCCGATGGACGAGCTCGTTTTCCTTCGATACGGAGAGGAAATTCGCGATCTCGATCGCCGACGGCATGGCCGGGGCCCGGGAGAGCCTCAGGGCCGCGATACCGAAAACGACAAAGGCGAGACCCTTCAGGATTTTGAAGACGATGACAGCCGCGAATCCCCCCGAGATCTTGCCCCGACCCTTGCCGGAACGGGAACGGTCGGAAGATGCCCGGCGGGGCGCGGCGTGGGTCTTTTTTGCGCGTGTTGTCATGGCATTTCGTTCCGGCCAGCGATCCTATCGTTTCCCGTCCGGGACGGCGGGCGGCAGATACAGGCCGGATGCCGGAGCCGTTAGACTTCCCCCCATGATCGATCGCCACCGACCCGGCGGGATCCGGCGTTGCATCGGGGCTCTCGCAGTTTCGGTTGTAGCGGCCATGGCGGCGCCGGCCCGGGGGCAGTCCACAGCTCCATCCGAGCCGCCCGCGCCCGCAACCCTGTCGTACCGCCCTTCTCACGAGGAGCTCCGTTACACGTTCGGCGGGTCCGCCGCCATTCGGCGCGTGCGTCCGGGCACGCGGATCGTGACCTGGACGGAAGACTGCTACGACGGAGCGGTAACCGCCGCCGGTCAGATGCCGACCAGGGTGATTCTGCCCGGCCACGACAATCCCCAGACGGGCCCCTTCTGGGTCGAGGGAGCGGAGCCCGGCGACACCCTCGTGATCCGCATCGAGAAGCTCGAGCCGGCGCGCGACTACGGCATCTCTTCGTCCTTTCCGGCCTTCGGGGCTTTGAACGGAACCGATCGCACGGCGCTTCTCGGCGCCGAGCTTCCCGAGACTGTGTGGTTCTACGACGTCGACCGCACGCGCGGCGTGGCCCGGACGCGCTCGCAGGACGGCAAGCTCACCTGGGAAGTGCCGCTCGCCCCGTTCCTCGGTTGCCTCGGCGTCGCTCCGTCCGGCGGCGAGGTCCGCTCGACTGTCGTTCCGGATGACTTCGGCGGCAACATGGATTGTCCGGAGGTGCGCGCGGGGAACACGATCTATCTCGGCGTGAAGATGCCGGGGGCGCTTCTCTCCTTCGGGGATGGGCACTACGCGATGGGGGATGGGGAGATCATCGGCACGGCCGTGGAAGGGGCGATGCACGTCACCCTGACCGTCGATCTGCTCAAGAAGCATGCGACGGCATGGCCGCGGATCGAGAACGCGGAGTGGATGATGTCCGTCGGCGCCGGCCGTCCGCTCGAAGACGCCGCCCGCGTTGCTTTCAAGGACATGGTCAGCTGGGTGCGCGAGAAGTCGGGGCTTTCCGAGATGGACGCATACGAGTTCGTATCCCAGAACGCACGTGCGCCGATCGTTCAGATGGTGGATCCGCAGTACACGGTCCTGGTGAAGATCCCGAAGAACCGTCTGCCGGTCGCGTCGGATCGCGGGAAGGTCTCGCGATGAGCGGCCGCAATCTCTTCCTCGGGATCGACCTGGGAGGCAGCAAAATCCTGGCGGGCGTCGTTACCGCGGAGGGGAAGATCCTGTCGCGCGCCAAGGCGCCCACGCCTTTCGCCGACGGGCCGGATGCCTTGCGGATCGCCCTGCGCGACACCTCGCTCGAGGCGCTGAAATCGGCCGGAACGGGCACGGAGCGGATCGCGGGCATCGGCATGGGTTCCCCCGGCCCTCTCGATCCGGAGCGAGGCGTGATCCTGCGTACGCCGAACATCGCGGTGGCGCACCTCGCCATCGGGCCCTGGCTCACCGGAGAGCTCGGAGCTCCCGTGACGCTCGACAACGACGTGCATATGGCTGTGTACGGCGAAGCGCGGGCGGGCGCCGCTCGCGGACGCGATTCCGTCGTCGGCATCTGGATCGGCACCGGCGTCGGAGGGGCGATTCTGCGCAACGGGTCGATCGTGCACGGGGCCAACCGGAACGCGGGAGAGCTCGGCCACATGATCCTCGACGCGCGGCGCGCCAAGGCCGGAAGGTCGAACGGAACGCTCGAATGGGAAGCCTCGAAGACGGGGATCGCGCGGCACATCCGGAAGAAGGTCAAGCGCGGCGCGAAGTCGAAGCTTGCCCGGCACGTGCGGAGCGGGGGGAAGGGCAAGCTCGCGGCCGAGAGGCTGCACAGCAGCGACCTCGCGAAGGCGTTTGTCGCGGGTGATCGGCCGACCGTCGAAGCGGTCGAGCGCTCCGCGCGATACGTGGGCATCGCCGTCGCGAACCTGTTCGACGTGCTCGCGCCGGACCTCTTCGTGCTCGGCGGCGGGGTCGCGACGGCGCTCGGCAAGGCCTACCTCGACCTCGTGCGCGGCGTGGCGGCCGAGCTCGCCTTTTCGACGGAGCTTTCTCCCGTCCGGATCAGCCTGTCCCGGCTGGGTGACGACGCGGGAATGCTCGGCGCGGCACTTGCGGCGGCGGACCGCCTCAAGCGGGAGCCCGGCGGCTCCGGCGGCGCATCCCGCGCCTCACGGGGACGAGGCTCGCACCCCGCGTAGGCCGGGAGCCGCACAGGCAGAGGAACGCGAACGACCGGAGCGCGGAAACATCTCCATGGGGCTCGGGGAGGCCGGTTCGACGGGGCCCGCCGGTACGGTGCCGAACTCCCGGAACCGTCTGTTCCGCCGAATCTTCCCCGGTCTTCCGCACGTATACTCGAATGGCAGAGATTCATTTTCGGAGGGGGAACACATCCGGTTCGAGCCGGGCACCGACGTGATCCGATGAGAAGCGATGCCACCGACTCCGGCGCCGACACAGGCGCCTCGGCCGAAGTCCTCGCGGCGCTCGACGCGACCCGCCGATACCTGCTCTCCATCCAGAGGGAGGACGGGCACTGGTGCGGCGAGCTCGAGGGCGACACGATCCTCGAGTCCGAGTACATCCTTACGCTCTACTTCCTGGGGCGCCAGAACGATCCCAAGGTCGGAAAGGCCGCCGAGTACCTGAGGCGGAAGCAGCTTCCCGAGGGAGGCTGGGCGATCTACCCGGGTGGCCCTCCGGAAGTGAGCGCTTCCGTGAAGGCGTACTTCGCGCTGAAGCTCGCGGGCGACCTTCCGGATGCCCCGCACATGGCGCGTGCCCGGACCGTCATCCTCGCGCAGGGCGGCATCGACGCGTGCAACTCGTTCACGCGAATCTACCTTGCGATCTTCGGGCAGACCTCCTGGTCGGATTGCCCCGCCGTTCCTCCGGAGCTCGTGCTTCTGCCGGAGTGGTTTCCCTTTCATATCTACAAGATGTCCTCGTGGTCGCGGGCGATCGTCGTGCCGCTCTCCATCCTCTGGGCGACGAAGCCATCGGTCGCCGTGCCGCCCGAGCTGGCGATCGCGGAGCTGCGGGGTGGTGAGACCCGGGTCGCTCCGAAGCCCGTGCGCAGCGGCCGCGAGCATTTCTGGCGGGCGATCTTCTTCACCATCGACCGGGCCCTGAAGGCGGCGGAGCGGCTGCCCGCGAATCCGATCCGCCGCACCGCGCTCCGGAAAGCGGAGGCCTGGATCCTGGCGCGCCTCCAGAAGAGCGGCGGACTCGGCGCGATCTTTCCGCCGATCGTCAACACGATCATCGCCCTGCGAGGGCTCGGATATCCGCTGGACCATCCCACGCTGCTGTCCCAGGTGGATGAGCTCGAGCGCCTGGAGCTCGAGGACGACGAGACGCTTCGCATTCAGCCGTGCTTCTCCGCCGTGTGGGACACGGCTCTCGCGGTCGTCGCATTGAGGGGGTCCGGATTGCCCGAGGATCACCCGGACCTCCTGCGGGCGGCCGGCTGGCTCGTCGACCGGGAAGTGCGCAGCCCGGGCGACTGGCAGCGGCAGATGCCGGACGTCGAGCCCGGCGGCTGGTTCTTCGAGTACGAGAACGAGTTCTATCCCGACACGGACGATACAGCGGAGGTCCTGGCGGCGCTCTCGACAGTCCGGTTTGCGGACGCGCGCGGGGAGGACAGGCGCCGGGCGGCGGTCGCGCGAGGGGCCGGCTGGCAGCTCGGGATGCAGAACGCCGACGGGGGATGGGGCGCGTTCGATCGCGGTTGTGACAACGAGATCCTGACGTGGATCCCGTTTGCGGACCACAACGCGATGATCGATCCGAGCTGCGAGGACATCACGGGACGCACGCTCGATGCATTCGAGCGCATGGGCTTCGACCGCGCTCATCCGGCGGTCGCAAACGGCGTCCGGTTCCTGGCGACCCGGCAAGAGTCGGACGGGACCTGGTACGGGCGCTGGGGCTGCAACTACATCTACGGGACCTGGCTCGCCCTCCGGGGCCTGCAGGCGGCGGGCGTCGACCTGTCGGAGGAGCGTTGGCAGCGGGCCGCGAGCTGGCTGCGGCGCCACCAGAACGACGACGGAGGGTGGGGAGAGCTTCCCCGGTCGTACGAGGACCCTTCTCGGAAAGGAATCGGCCCGAGCACGCCCTCGCAGACGGCCTGGGCTCTGATGGGGCTTCTTTCGACCGGCGACGTCGATTCTTCGAGCCTCCGGCGGGGCGTGCGCTATCTTCTCGAGAACCAGCTCTACGACGGGTCCTGGCAGGACTCGCATTGGACGGGCACGGGTTTTCCGAAAGTGTTCTATTTGCGCTACCACCTGTACGCGACTTATTTCCCGCTCTGGGCCCTCGGCCTGTATGAGGACACCCGCCGCGAGTCCCTCGCGTGCCGCGAGTCCCGGCCGGCGGTAGCGGTGGCAGAGGGGAACGTGAATGCGCGTGGGATTGCGGAGGGGGAGCCGGAGCCATCCGCGTCCTCCATTCCGGCCGATATGCGACCCGGACCCGAGGAGGCCGGTGCCCCATGAGATTTCCCCTGCACCTGACCACGGGCACGATCGCTCACCAGACCCGCAATGCGATCGCCGGCAGGAAGCGCTATCCCTTCGTGCTCATGCTGGAGCCGCTCTACACCTGTAATCTCGCCTGCCTCGGATGCGCGGTCGAGCGGCACACGGGCAAGCTCGCAGACCGGGTTCCTCTCGAGAAGTGCCTCGAAGCGGTCGAGGTGTCGGGAGCGCCCATCGTGTCCCTCTGCGGCGGCGAGCCGACGATCTACCCGGAGCTTCCGCAGCTCGTCGCGGAGCTCATCCGGCGCAAGAAGCACATCTACCTCTGCACGAACGGCCTGCTCCTCGACACGAAGGTCTACGGAATCATCCCTCCCGACAAGCGGCTCATGATCAATGTCCACCTGGACGGGATGCGGGAGACCCATGACCGCGTGTGCGCGAAGGAAGGCGTGTTCGACAAGGCGATCGCGATGATCCGGCAGGGCGTCGAGCTCGGGCACCACGTGATGGCCAACATGACGGTTTTCAAGGAGACGGACGTCGAGGAAGTGGAAGAGCTCTGCCATCTCCTGACCGGCATGGGCGTCGAGGGCATGCTCGTGTCGCCCGGTTATCAGTACGAGTCCGTCGAACGGGACATGTTCCTGACGCGCGACGAGATCCAGAAGAAGTTCCGCCGCGTGCTCGAAATCTCGAAAAGTTACCGCCTGACCTCGACGCCGATGTTTCTCGAGTTCGCGGCGGGCCTGCGCGAGTACGACTGCTCACCCTGGAGCACGGTGACCTACACGCCGCGAGGGTGGAAGGGCCCGTGCTACCTGATCGGGAAAACGCACTCGGAAACCTTCGACGAATTCTGGAACGGGACGGACTGGGACTACTGGGAGTCGCGCCAGGACGCGCTCTGCCGCAACTGCGCCATGCACTCCGGTTTCGAGGCTTCGGTCGTCCGCGATCTGCCGAAGCGTCCGGGCGACATGCTGCGGCTTGCGGCGTGGAACCTGCTGGGGTAGTGGCGCGCTGACGTCTGCGGCGGCGGGCCGACGGATCGACAGATCGACAGATCTCAACCGTCCGACCTGCTGCCGGAACGCGGACGACAGATCTCCTCGCGATCTCAGGCCAGCGCGTCCTCACGCCCGATGGACCTCGTTACCGGCGGGACTGGATTCGTGGGCTCTCACGTCGTGCGAGCTCTCCTCGCCCGCGGCCGTTCCGTACGCTGCCTCGTCCGGGCGAAAAGCGCTCGAACCAACCTGGAAGGCCTCGACGTCGAGCTCTCGACCGGAGACCTGACAGACCTCGCATCGGTTCACTCGGCCGTCCGGGGCTGCCGCGTCGTGTATCACTGCGCAGCCGACTATCGCCTCGGCGCCCGCCGGCCCGCGGAGATCTTCGACGCGAACGTCGGGGGAACGGACAACGTTCTGCGCGCCGCCGCGGAAGCCGGAGCCGAGCGCGTCGTGTATACGAGCTCGGTGGGCGCCCTGGGCCTCACGGCGGACGGTTCTCCGGCCAATGAAGAGACGCCCGTTCTGCCCTCGACGCTCATCGGGGCGTACAAGAAAAGCAAGCACGCCGCGGAAAGAGTCGCGCTCGACTGGGCCGCGCGCGGCCTGCCCGTCGTGATCGTGAATCCCTCGACTCCGGTAGGAGAGCGCGACGTCAAGCCGACCCCGACCGGGAAGTTGGTCGTCGATTTCTTAAACGGCCGGATGCCCGCGTACGTCGATACGGGCTTGAACGTCGTCGACGTCCGGGACGTCGCGGCGGGACACCTGCTCGCGGCGGAGCGTGGCCGGACTGGGGAGCGATACATCCTCGGAAACCGGAACATGACTCTGAAGGAGATCCTGGACGCGCTCGCCGCGATCGCGGGCCTTCCCTCGCCGCGCTGGAAATTACCCCACGGGATCCCGTGGGCGGCGGCGGTGGTGGACCTCGCGATATCCCGCGTCACGGGTCGGGAGCCTTCGATTCCGCTCGAAGGCGTCCGGCTCGCCCGCCACCGTATGTTCTTCGATTCCTCGCGGGCGGTCCGGGAGCTCGGGCTGCCGCAAACCGATGTCCTCGAAGCGCTCGCCCGCTCCGTGTCCTGGTTTCGCGAGAACGGCTATGTCCGGTCCCGCTGAGATCGCCGTCATCACGGCGATCCAGGAGGAGCTTGCTCCGTTGCTCGCCCGCGCGCGCTCCCTCGTCCGCGTCCCGATGCCGGAGGCGAGGGCGTATCGCGGGACTCTTTCTGGATGGCCGGTCCTTCTCGCTTCGGCCGGCGACGGCCCGGTTCGCGCGGAGAGGGGCCTGTCCGCGATCCTGAGGCGCTCGTCCATTGCCCGCGTCGTCGGTGCCGGTCTGGCCGGAGCGCTCACGCCAGGCATACCCTCCGGCACGGTCCTCGTCGCGCGTAGCGTGATCGACGAAGGGGGCGCAGCGTCTTTTCCGGACGAAGCGTGGACGGAGCGGATTCTGCTTGCCGGCGGCGCGTTCCCGGCCCGCTTTGTTTCCGTCGCGAAGATCGCGGCAACACGGGAGGAAAAAGATCGGACTCGCGACCGTGGCCCGATTCTCCCGGACGCGGCCGGTGCGCTCCCGCGCGCGCTCGCGGTCGACCTGGAATCGGCGGCCTGGCTGCGGGCATCGAGCTCCCCGCGGACGCCGGTCGTGCTCGTTCGCATCGTGCTCGACACGTCGGAGGAAGAGATTCCCACGTTCGTCACGCAGGCGCAGAGGGAGGACGGCTCGATCGATCGCGGCCGGATCGCGCGGCACGCGCTGCGGCATCCGTCCTGCGTTGGTAAGCTCCTCTCGATGCGGCGCCGCACTCGGTCTTGCGCGGAACGGCTCGCCGGATTTCTCGAAGCCCTCCTGTCCCGCGAGCGGCCGCCCGGATGACGCCCGGATTCCCTCCCTCCGAGAATCTCGACCGGCTTCTCGAGGAGACGAGCCGTACCTTCGCGCTCTCGATCCCGCTCCTGCCCGAGCCGACGCGGCGCGAAGTGATGATCGCGTATCTGCTGTTTCGCATCGCGGACACGTTCGAGGACGCGGCGGCGTGGCCCGCCTCGGCGAGGACCGAAGCCCTCGCGCGTTTCTCGGACCTGCTTCGAACTCCCGCGGGCTCTTCCGCCTCCGCAGAGGCGCACCGTCTTGCGGCTGCCTGGGCGGCCGCGGGGCCCTCCCCGCACGCCGGATACGTCCGCCTCGTCGCGGAAACTCCCGCCGTCCTGGAGGCGTTTCACGGGCTGTCGCCCGCCGCGATCCCGCCGATCCGCGAGCACGTGATCCGCTCCGCGGAGGGAATGGCGGGGTTCGTTGCGCGCACGGGCGATTCCGGGGCACTCACCCTCGGCGGCCTGAAGGACCTCCGAGACTACTGCTACGCCGTTGCCGGGATCGTGGGCGAGATGCTCACGGAGCTTTTCCTCCTCGATCGCCCGGAGCTTGCGACCGTGGCGCTCTCCCTGCGCGACCGCGCGAGCTTTTTCGGAGAAGCTCTGCAGCTCGTCAACATCCTCAAGGACACGGACGAAGACGCCGCGGAGGGCCGCCGCTACATCGGTGCGGAGCTCGCGCGAAGCGACGTGTTCGAGCTCGCGCGGAAGGACCTCGACTCCGCGGCCGAGTACATCCTGTCGCTCCAGGCGGCCCGAGCACCGCGCGGAATCCTCGCGTTCACCGCGCTGCCGGTCGAGCTCGCCTGGGCGACCCTCGAGAAAGTCGAGAAGGGCGGCCCCGGATCGAAGATCTCGCGCCTGCAGGTCGCGTCGATCGTCACGCGGTTGAATCGCGCGCTGGAGCGGGGTAAGCCGGCGGCGCGGGTGAGGAAATAGAAGAGCTGTCCGCTGGCTGTTGTGTCATCAGCGCGGGAACGGAGAAGGAGACGTCCGCTGTCAGCCGCCTTCGGTCAACCGGAAGTAGAACCGAGAGCAGCGGCGAGCGTGAGGAGGGGAGGACAAGGCGTTGCCACTTTCCGGCAACGATCACGAACTTCGATCGATCTGGCCGAGCGCCTCTTGGAGCCGGCAGCTGACAGCCGACAGCCGACAGCCGACAGCACAAAATTTTACTTCGCCGTATCCAGCTTGAAATCCAACCCCAGCCCGAGCGTCACCTGCGGCGAGCCGAGAGCCCTCGAGAGGCCGCTTCCGAAGACGCCGGAGCGATCGACGTCGAGCCGCTGGGTCGGGCGGGCCCCCGCGGAATCCGTGAGGACGACGGTCTCGTCGCCGTATCCAAGCCGCAGGAACGCGCGCACCCGGACCGCCGGGCGCAGGGCGTACCGGAGCGTCGCTTCTCCGAAGAACTGCCGCGTCGTCGAATCCGGGTGGAGTCCTTCTTCGAAGGCGACAGTCTCGGTGCCGAGGGGCGCGAGCGAGACGAAGGGAAGACGCGAACGGTCCCACGTGAGCGTCGCGAGCGCATCGGTCTTACCGGACGAGTACACGCCGCCAACCCGATAGGCTTCGACACGCGCCGGAGCGGAAAAAACGCGACTTCGGAAATCCGGAGCGTTTTCCTCGTGAACGGCAATCGAGCCGGACGCGAGCTCGCCGCTTCCCCAGATCGTCCAGCACCCGCGCCGCGCCCGCAGCTCTACCCCCCCGCCCCAGATGCCGCTGCCCGCCAGGGTGAAGAGGTTCTGCGTGTTGATGCTGCCGGAGGGTTTCACGTACCGCACCGACACCGCGGCTTCGAGCCCGTCCCAGCGGTGTCGCCAGCCGAGCCCGAGGTCTATCCGCTCCGCCGAGAGCGTGCGCTCTTCCCCGAGGACGAATCTCTCGCCGCCCAGGTCGACGAGATCGGTGCCCTTGTGCGTGCGGCGGTTCCCGCCGGCTTCAATCGAATCCCGCGATCCGAGAGGCTGCCGGAGGAGGATCCCGAAATTCTCGTACCGGCCCGTTCCCGTGGCGGTCGTGTTCTGTGTCGAGAACGGCGTCTGCTCCTGCTCGTCGTGGGACGGCGCGAGGGCGATCCGCAGCCGCCACTCTGCCTCCGGCGTCCCCGCGCCGAGGTCTCCGCGAGGGGGCCGCGCGCCGCCCGCGCTCACGAAGAGAAACTTGGGCGTCACGTCGGAAAGATCGTGGCCCCCTTCCGTGCGAATGCTGCGGGCCGCCGTCGCATACGAGACGCCGACGTCCGCCGAGACGCCGGACCAGACGGGCGCGTCCATTCCGAGCAGGAGCCCGGCGCAGAAAACACACGCGCTGACGAGGTCGCCCACGGTCAGGCAGCCCGAGCGGAGCGCGGCAGGAATCGCAGCACGAGCCGGACCATCCCCGGCGTCAAGGTCGGGCGCGGGAGGCGAGGGTCGTACGAAGAGAGCCGGCGCTCGTTTTCCGCGAGACAGAGCTCGAGGAACGACCGCAGCGAGAAGTCTCCGAGCTCGGCGTGCGTCTTCATGGTGAAGCCGTCCTGGTTGCCGCCGCCTCCCATGGCCATGGCGCCGCGCAGGCGGTCGAAGGCCTGCGCCGCGATGTTCCAGGCGCGACGCAGGTCGAAGGCGGGACGGGCGAGAAAGAAACGTCGCGCGCGGACGTCCGCGGCCCAGTTGACGAGAAAGAGGATGTGCCGGGCTTCCTCCTGCATGATGCGGTCGAAGACGTCGATCAGCGCGGCCGGAAAGAACTGCGTCCGCCGCCCGATCGCGAAGAGGCCGAATGCGAAAAATGAGTCGAGACACTCGCCGTAACCGGTCCGGAGGAAGGCCCAGGTTGGATCCGCCGGCGGACGAAAGGGGTCGAAGGTCGGGACGGCGATGTCGTAGCGCTCTGTCAGGAGCCGGATGACGGCGGCGTGGCGGCCCTCCTCGTAGCCCTGCAGGGAGATCGCTTCGGCGAGGATCGGGTCCGGCTCGGTGTTCCCGAGGGCCTGGACCTTGACGGCCGTCGCGGCCTCGGTGCGGACGGCCTCGCTCCACACGGGGAGGCTCTTCAGGCGGGCGAGCGCCTCCGGGTCGAGATCGGGCCAGGCGATCGCCTCCGGGAGGTAGGGTTCGTGAGTCTCGACGAACACGCGGCAGTAAAGCCGGCGGTGTGCGTCCGAGCCGAGGCGGATCGAATCCATGCCGCAAACCCTTTCGAAAGGCGGGACGCTATCAGGAGTAGCCGGCAGCAGAAACCAGCAGCGCAGTAGCGCAGTAGCGCTGGAGCCCAGCAGCCCGGCAGCCGGCAGTACCAGCCACGCAGCAGAGGCGGGCCGCGATGGCATGGTCGTGGCGAAAGGCATAGTCGGCTGTCGTCAGTCGGCAGGTCACGGCCCGCAGTACGGACCCGGGCGCCCGCGGGGGCGCCGGAGGTCGCGCGGGCCCGGCGAGCCACCGTACGCTCCCCGACGTTCGGAAGGCCCGCAGGTTGATATATTTCGACGTCCCGCGGGACGGCGGCCTTCTTACGGCCCTGCATCCCGCGCCTGCGTAGCGTCGTATATCGAGAGAGTTCGCCATATGAGTAAAAGGGGAAAGTCTTCGGCGGGATCCGGATCGGGCTCGGACCGGAAGGCCCGCGTGCTCGACCGTGTGGATTCGCCCGCCGACGTGAAGCGGCTATCCGCGGAGGAGCTGCCCGTCCTCGCCGCGGAGTGCCGCGAAGTGATCGTCGAGACGATCACCCGCACCGGCGGCCATCTGGCATCCAACCTCGGAATCGTCGAGTTGACCCTCGCGATCCATCGGGTGTTCGAGAGCCCGAAGGATCGGATCGTGTGGGACACGTCGAACCAGTGCTACACGCACAAGCTCGTGACCGGCCGTCGCGACGGGTTCGCGACGATCCGGACTCCGGGAGGTCTCTCGGGATTCGCGGAGCCCTCGGAGAGCCCGCACGACACTCTTGCGGCGGGTCACGCCGGCACGGGCCTGTCGTACGCGCTCGGGATGTCGGCCGCGCTCCAGGACGATCCCGCGGAGCCATGGGTCGTCGCCGTCGTCGGCGATGGCGCTCTGACTTCCGGAACCAGCTACGAGGCCCTGAACAACATCGTCCACCTGAAGCCGAAACGGCTCGTGGTCGTTTTCAACGACAACGGCTGGTCCATCTCCGAGAACATCGGATGGCTCTCGCACTGGCGCAACCGCCTGATCCTCCACCCGAAATATCAGAAGCTGACGGAAGCGGGTCAGAAGCTGCTCGCGAAGCTGCCGCTCGGCGAAGAGGCGTGGGAGATAGCGCGCAAGATCAAGACATCTGTCGAGGGCCTTTTTCTTCCCAACGTGATCTGGGAAGAAATGGGAATTCAGTACATCGGTCCGATCGACGGCCATAACCTTCCCGAGCTCGAAGAGGCGCTGCGCAGCGTGCGCGACATCTCGCGCGACGGGACGCCCGTCGTGCTGCACGCCCTGACGCACAAGGGTCGCGGCTACAAGCTCGCCGAAGACAATCCGCTGAAGTTCCACCAGCCGGGAAGCCCGTCCCCGACCTCCGGTCCGGGTGCGCGCTACACGTACTCGCAGGTCTTCGCCCGCACGCTCCTCACGATGATGGAGAAAGACCCGAAGATCGTCGGGATCAGCGCGGCAATGCTCGAGGGCACGGGTCTCGCGGAGGTCAAGAAGCGGTTCCCCGATCGGGTCTACGACGTCGGGATCGCCGAAGAGCACGCGGTGATCATGGCCGCGGGAATGGCGAAGGAAGGCTGGAAGCCCGTCGTCTCGATCTACTCGACCTTTCTCCAGCGCTCGTTCGATCAGCTGATCCACGATGTCGCGATCCAGAACCTGCCCGTGACCGTCTGTGTCGATCGGGCGGGGCTCGTCGGCGACGACGGAAAGACGCATCAGGGCGTGTTCGACATCTCGTTCACGCGCTGCGTTCCGAACCTGACGGTTTCGGCCCCGAAAGACGAGAACGAACTCCAGCATCTGCTCTCGACCGCGATCTCCTCCGGCCGGCCGTGGGTCGTGCGCTACCCGCGCGGCCTCGGTCTCGGCGTGCCGCTCGATGCGGATCTCCGGACGATGGCGCACGGCCAGGGCGAGCTCCTCTCCGAGGGCAAAGACGTGGCCCTCCTCGCGTACGGCTCGATGGTTCCCATCGCTTCGGAAGCGGCGGCAGTCCTCGCGACGCACGGGATTTCCTGCGCGGTCGCGAACGCGCGATTCGCCAAGCCGCTCGATCTCGATCTACTCTCACGGTTGCTGCGCATGGCGCCTCGCGTCGTGACCCTCGAGGAGCACCTCGCGTCGGGAGGATTCGGCAGCGCGGTCCTCGAGGCCTGTCACGCGAACGGCCTGGACGCGTCCGGTGTGAGCGTGCACGCGATTCCCGATCAGTTCATCGAGCACTCGCCGCAGGCTCTCCAGCGGAAGAATTTCCGGCTGGACGTGGACGGCGTCGTTTCGCGGGTGCTGGAGCTGTATCCGGATCTCGCGACGGCATCCGGCCCTCGAGGCCCCGCGAGGAAATCCGAGGAAGCGGAGAGAGCGGAAAAAGCGGAAAAAGCCGTGGAAATCGTTTCCTGGTGAGCACCGCCACGCCATCCTCCGTGCAGACGCTCCTCGTCGCGGGCCTGCGGGGCTTCTGCGCGGGCGTTGTGCGTGCCATCGACGTCGTCGAACGCGCACTGGAGGTCTGCGAGGGCCCGGTCTACGTTCGCAAGGAAATCATCCACAACCGCTATGTCGTGGACGAGCTGCGCGGAAAAGGCGCGGTCTTCGTCGAGGAAGTCGAAGAAGTTCCGGACGGCGCGTGGCTCATCTACTCGGCGCACGGCGTCGCGCCGGCGGTGCGCGAGTCCGCCCGGCAGAAGCGCCTCAAGACGATCGACGCCACCTGCCCCCTCGTGACGAAGGTCCATCTCGAAGCGATCCAGTTCGCCCGCAGCGGCTACACGATCATCTTCATCGGGCATCAGGATCACGACGAGACGATCGGGACGCTCGGCGAGGCCCCGGGGTCGATCCGGCTCGTGGGAACTCGAGAAGAAGCGGAAACGGTGCAGGTGCCGGACGCCGACCGCGTCGCCTACCTGACGCAGACCACCCTCTCGCTCGATGACACGCGGGAGATCGCCGGGATCCTCAAGCGCCGTTTTCCGAACCTCGTGAATCCCGCGAAGGGGGATATCTGCTATGCGACGCAGAATCGCCAGGATGCGGTGAAGGAGATGGCGCCTCTCGTCGATGCCCTGCTCGTTCTCGGCGCGCCCAACAGCTCGAACTCGCTGCGGCTCTGCGAGGTCGCGCGGGCGGTCGGAGTGCCTGGGTACCTCATCGAGCGCGCCGACGACATCCGACCCGAGTGGCTCGCCGGGGTCCGGGTTCTCGGCCTGACGGCGAGCGCTTCGGCGCCCGAGATTCTGGTCCGGGAAGTCGTGGCGTACGCGCGCGTCCGGC
>JBBSEW010000018.1:0-57359 GCA_038239305.1 Thermoanaerobaculia bacterium
GAGGAGCGCCACGGACGTTTCGTCGCAGGAGGTTTCGATGCCGAGGACGACTGTGCTCACGCGGGAACGGTACAGGAAGGGGGAAGGGCTGTCAGCTGTCAGCCGTCGGCTGTCAGCTGTCAGCGGTCAGGTCTCGGCTGTTCATCCGCTCGCCGGCGCGCGCGACCGCGTCGGCGAGGCTGGTCTCGTAGGGAGCCCGGCAGATTCCCTCGTCCGTGACGATGGCCGTGATGTATCGCGCCGGCGTGACGTCGAAAGCGGGATGCCGGGCCGTCACGCCGTCCGGCGCGATGGCGCGTCCGCCGATGGACAGCACCTCAGACGACGCCCGCTCCTCGATGGGAATCCCGGAGCCGTCGGGACAGTCGAGGTCGATCGTGGTCGCGGGCGCCGCGACGTAGAAGGGGACGCCGTTCTCCTTCGCGAGGACGCCGAGCGTGTAAGTGCCGATCTTGTTCGCGGTGTCGCCGTTGGCCGCGATGCGGTCAGCGCCGACGACGATCGCCGCGACCGCCCCGCGGGAAAGGAAGTGTCCGGCCATGCTG
Organism: Thermoanaerobaculia bacterium; assembly: GCA_038239305.1. Lineage (GTDB taxonomy): Bacteria > Acidobacteriota > Thermoanaerobaculia > UBA5066 > Gp7-AA6 > JALYUA01. The sequence goes on from JBBSEW010000018.1 coordinate 546, forward strand.
TCGGTCAGGATCTCGACCGGGATTCCGTCGCGGGCGAGCTCCCACGCCGTCAGGCGCGCTCCCTGGAGATACGGCCGCGTTTCGTCCGCGAGGACGCGGATCGACTTGCCGGCCGCGATCGCGCCGCGGATGACGCCGAGGGCGGTGCCGTATCCCGCCGTCGCGAGTGCGCCCGCGTTGCAGTGCGTGAGAACCGTGGTCCCGCTTTCGAGCAGCGCCGCCCCCGCGATTCCGATCCGGCGGCACGAGGCGATGTCCTCCGAAGCAATGGCGTCCGCCTCCGCCATCAGCGCGCGCTCGATCGAGGCCGCGTCCTGCTCCGCGCACTGTTCGAACCGGCGGGCCATGCGGGCGAGCGCGGCGAACAGGTTGACGGCCGTCGGACGGCTCTTCGCGAGCACGGTGCACGCCGCCGTGAAGCGGTCGCGCGGAGAAACGGGATCGGCGCCCCGGAGGGAGAGCGCGGCGCCGTAGGCCGCCGCGACGCCGATCGCGGGCGCGCCTCGCACGGCCATGTCCCGGATGGCGCGGGCGACGCTTTCCGGATCGTCGAGCGTGAGCCACACCTCCTCGGCGGGCAGCAGCCGCTGATCGAGGAGACGGAGCGCCCGTCCCTCCCGGAACAGGGGGCGAAAGAGGTCGCCGCCTTCCTGTTTCACGGCCTGGGCTGGACGACGAACCCGCCGCCCGGGCGTCGCGGATCGGAAACCGCTTCGAGCGTGCCGTCCGCCGCCCGCGCGATGGCGTTCACCCGCCCGATCCGAGGCTCGGTCTTCTCGCGATCCACGACGGAATGGCCGAGGCGGCGGAGACCCTCTATCCACTCGGTGTCGAACTTTCCGATCTCCACCACGATGCGGTCGGGTAGATCCTGCTGGTGGAAGCGCGGAGCGGCGACCGCCGCTTCGAGAGTTTCGTGCCGCAGGAGTATCCCGAGAAGGATCTGGAAGTTCGTCGTCGGGATCGTCGCCCCGCCGGGCGTTCCCCACACGAAAGCATTGCGGCCGCCGACGACGGCGATCGTGGGGCACATCGAGGAGACCATGCGTTTCCCGGGAGCCACCTCGTTGATGCGGCCCTGCACGAGCCCGTACATGTTCTTCTGCCCGGGCCGCGTCGCAAAATCGTCCATCTCGTTGTTCCAGAGAAATCCGAGACCGGGCGCGATCCGCCCGTTGCCGAACGAGTCGTTCAGCGTGGTCGTCATGCCGACGGCCTCTCCGGCGGCGTCGATGACGGAGAAGTGCGTCGTCGTCGGCTTCTCGGCCTCGGGAAAGCGGAGCGAGTCGGTGGGAGTCGACCGGTTCGGGTCGATCGCCGCCGCGACCCTCTTCAGGCGGACCATGTCGGTGAAGAGATCCTGCCGCACACGGGCGAATGCGGGATCGGCCAGGTAGCGGTTGCGGTCGCGGAAGGCGCGTTTTTCGATCTCCGCGATCCAGTGGGACGCCGCCACATCGCGTGCGGACACTTTCGGCGTGCCGACAATCTGGGAGAGGAGCGCCATTTCGGCGAGCACGGGTCCGGAGGAGGGAGCGGGAGTCGTCAGGACATCGGCGTTGCCGAAGCGGAACCGCAGGGGCGGGCGGACCTTCGCTTCGTATCGGGCGAGGTCTCCGCGGTTGATGAGCCCGCCCTGCCGCCTCTGGCCCTCTTCGATGACGCGGGCGATGCGGCCGCGATAGAAGCCGTCTTCTCCGCGATCGCGGATCGCCTCGAGAGTGGCGGCGAGCTCCGGCTGGACGAAGCGCGCGCCCGGCAAGGGCGGGGCGCCTCCGGGAAGAAATGTCCGCGCGGTCTCGGGATCGCGAGCGAGCCTGTCCTGCTCGCCCGCGATCGAGCTCGAGATGGATTCGGTCATCACGAAGCCCTGCTTCGCCAGCCGGATCGCCGGTTCGAGGACCTCCGCCCACTTCAGGTGGCCGCTTCGCCGGTGCGCCAGCGCGAGGCCCGCGACGCTGCCCGGAACTCCGGATGCCGCCGGGCCGACGGTCGAGGAGAGGAGAGCGCCATGCGCGTCCGGGCGCGTGTAGAGGTCGGCGCGCGCTTCGCGGGGAGCGGTTTCCCGAAAGTCGACGACGAGCACGCGTCCGGCTGCATCGCGCGAGATCCAGAACCCTCCGCCGCCGAGGTTGCCGGCCTCCGGCCACGTCACGGCGAGGGCGAACGCCACCGCGACGGCGGCATCGGTCGCGTTGCCCCCCTTGTGCAGGATCTCGATGCCGACGCGGGCCGCGTTCTCCTCCTCCGCCGCGACGGCGCCTCCCCGTCCGCGGGAGACGTGGAAATCCTCGGCGGTTGCCGCGACGGCGCCCGTGAGGAAGAGGAGAAGCGCGACGAGGGCCCGGCCGAATCGAACCGTTCGCATGGGGACATTCTATGAGGACGCTCGCCTCCTCGCGGTTAAGATCGCGGGGCATGAAGGGAATCCGAGATCTGGCCCTCTCCGGCCGCCGGGTGTTTCTTCGGGTGGATTTCAATGTCCCGGTCGACGAGGGGCGAGTCGGCGACGCGACGCGGATCGCCGAGACGATTCCGACGGTGCGGGCCATTCTCGATGCCGGTGGCCGCGTCCTCTGCGCGTCTCATCTCGGCAAGCCGAAGGGCCGCCGAGATCCGAAGTTGTCTCTGGCTCCGGTTGCCGCGGAGTTCGCCGCCCTTCTCGGCCGGCCCGTTCGCTTTGCCGACGACTGTGTCGGGGCCGAGGTCGAGCAGCTCGCTTCGGCGCTGCGGGACGGCGAGGTCGTGCTGCTCGAGAATCTCCGGTTTCATGCCGGCGAGGAAGCCAACGAGCCCGAATTCGCGAAAGCGCTTGCGCGCCTCGCCGACGTCTACGTGGATGACGCCTTCGGCGCGGCTCACCGCGCGCACGCGTCGGTCGTCGGCGTCCCCGCGATCCTCCGGGAGCGGGCCGCGGGTCTTCTGCTCGAGCGGGAGGTGAAGGCGTTGTCGCGGCTCCGGAATCCGGAACGCCCGTTCGCGGCCATTCTCGGGGGCGCGAAGATCTCCGGGAAGATCGACACGCTGCGAGTCCTCGCCCACAGCGCCGACGCGCTTCTCGTCGGCGGAGGGATGGCGAATCACTTCGTGAAGGCGATCGGGCTCGGTGTCGGCCGGTCGCTTCTCGAGGCGGACAAGGTGCCGCTCGCTCGCGAGATCCTCGACACGTGCAAGGCGGAGGGAAGAACGGTCGCGCTGCCGTCGGATTTCGTCGTCGCGAAGTCTCCGGACGACGCGGCGGGCGCCCGTACCGTCGGAATCTCGGTGATTCCCGCGGATGCGATGGCGCTCGACGTCGGGCAGAAGACCATCGAGCAGTTCGACCGCCTCCTGGGTCCGGTGAAGACGATCTTCTGGAATGGACCCATGGGCGTTTTCGAGAAGCCGCCGTTCGACCGTGGCACGAAAGCGCTGGCGATGTTGCTCGCGGAATCGGAAGCCTTCACGGTGGTCGGAGGCGGCGAGAGCGTGGCGGCGGTGAATTCGGTCGGCCTCGCGGAGAAGTTCGGGCACGTCTCGACGGGGGGCGGCGCGTCGCTCGAGTTCCTGACGAACGGAACGCTTCCGGGGATCGAGGCGCTCGAAGGGTGAGTGGTCCGCGTCTCTTCGTCGCGAACTGGAAGATGAACCTGACGCGACCGGCGGCGCGCGCCTACGCGAAGCGCCTCGCGGAGCGGATCGGGGCGTCGCGACGGATCTCCGAGCTCGTCGTGGCTCCTCCCTTCACGGCTCTTCAGGACGCCCGCGATGCGGAATCCCGATGGTCGCTCGCCGCCCAGAACGTGGCCGCGTTCTCCGAAGGGGCCTACACGGGCGAGGTCTCGGCCGGCATGGTCGCGGAGGCGGGCTGCCGGTACGTGCTCGTCGGTCACTCCGAGCGCCGGCGTCTCTTCGGCGAGACGCCCGCGGTTCTCGCGGCGAAGCTCGCGCGCACGCGGGAGTCCGGGCTGATCCCGATTTACTGCCTGGGCGAGACGCAGGAAGAGCGGGCCGCCGGCCGCGAGGAAGAGATCCTCGCGGTTCAGGTCGAGACGCTGGCGGCAGACCCGGCCGGGGAGCCGCTCGTGGTCGCGTATGAGCCGATCTGGGCGATCGGCACCGGACAGGCTGCGACAGCGGCCGACGCGGCGAAGGCGCGGGCCATCCTCGAGGGCCTCCTCGTGGCGCGCGCCAGCGTGCGCCTTCTCTACGGCGGCTCGGTGAGCCCGAAGAACGCGGAGGAGCTGCTCGACGGGTCCGGAATGGATGGATTCCTGATCGGGGGAGCGAGCCTCGATCCCGACGGATTCGCCACCATTGCGGGCCTCTGAGGGGTTGCGGAGCCGGCCGGACGGGTCCTGACGCCGGGGGACCCGTTGGCGGCATCGGGCCGCATCGGTATGGCGGGCGCGTTGAGGGTATTTCGGGCGGCCCTGCTGGCGCCAACGGGGGCCTCCCCCGGCGCCACCCGTCCGGCCTCGCAGCCCGGCTCTTCGGTGGGTGTGAAGAGGGTTTGATCCGAGAGAGGCTCGCGAGTGTTCGCGGAGGACGAGTGTTGTTGCGGAGCCGGCCGGACGGGCCCTGACGCCGGGGGCCTCCCCCGGCGCCACCCGTCCGGCCTCGCAGCCCGGCTCTTCGGTGGGTGTGGGGGAAATGGCGGGAGCCCGTGATGGGGCGCGCGAGCCTCTGGCAGGGGCTTTCTTCGCGGGCCGGGGGGGTGGGCGCCTTGACCTTCGCGGGTTCGGCACGTAAGATTCGTCCCCTTTTCGCCGGGAGGCACTACGTGGGATTCGCTTACGTCGCTGCGGTCGTCGTTTACATCTTCATCTGCTTCTTTCTCATCCTGGTCGTGCTCGTCCAGCAGGGGAAGGGAGCGGATATCGCGGGAGCGTTCGGGGGAGGCGGCACGCAGACGGCGTTCGGCGCGCGCGGAGCGACCACGCTCCTGCACAAGCTGACGACCGGAGCCTTCATCGGCTTTATCGTCCTCTCGCTCGTCCTGACGATTCTCGAGCGCCATCAGCGCTCATCCGTGATGTCGAGCGTCCCCGTGAAGACGTCCTCGCAGAAGGCTCCCGTTCCCGGGAAGGCGAACCCCGCGGCCCCCGCACCGGCCGCTCCCTCGTCCGCCGCCCCCGCTCCCGCCAGACCGGCGGGAAAATAGCTCTCGTGCCGTCGTGGTGGAATTGGTAGACACGTACGTTTGAGGGGCGTATGGGGTAACCCATGCCGGTTCGAGTCCGGCCGACGGCACCACTTGATAGACAGATCGCTTCCGCCTGTTCTCCAGTCCCGCCCTCCTGATTGCTCCGCTCCGGCCCTCAGCCGGAATCTCGCGATCTCGCGATCGAGCGATCTCGCGATCAATCTGTCTATCTGAAGGAAGTGGAAATCTCCGGGCCCCCGATCGATCCGATAATTCGATAATTCGATTGATCGCGAGATCATGAGATCGCGAGATCGCGAGATTCGTTCTTCCGCCACGTAAACCCCCACCGCCCCCCACGCGTCTTGCGGTGTATGAACTTCCGAACTTTCCGAACCGTTGCTGCCGCTCTGGTCGTAACCTGCCTCGTCCCGGCTGCGGCTCGAGCCGCCTACTCGCCTTCCTCGACCAATGGCTGGTTTCCAATCGTCGGCCGGGGCCCGGCGCCCGCGCCGAACACGCGGATCCGTTCGGACGTATGGATCTTCAATCCCGATTCGAGCTCCTCGGCCACCGTCACGCTCCTGTTCCACCCGTCGGTCGCGAGCGGCGCGCCCGCGGGCACCACGGTGAGCTCCTCCCCGATCGTCCTCTTCCCGCGGGAGACCCGGTTCTTTCCGGACGTGACCTCCGCCACCGTCGCTGCGGCGGACGGAGTCTTTGGAGCGCTCGAGTGGACCTCCGATCTGCCGGTCATGGGGACCCTTCACAAGTACGTGTCGAGCGTCTCGGGAACCGTCGGGGGGTATTACGGCGGTACGCCCGCCTCCGAGTCGATGGGTGCCCGCGCCTCCGCGACGGACGCCGTGAACGTTCTCCAGATGTTCGGGCTCCACGCGGGAGACGCGAGCTTCTCGACGCAGCTCGACGTCGCGAACACGTCGACGACGGCTCTCCCGATCGACGTGAAGGTGGTGGCGCCGGACGCGACGGTGCTCGCCACGACCTCCTACAGCGTCGCTGCGCGCTCTCTTCTGCGCGTCGGGAATCCCTTTCTCGGCCTTCCGCTGGACGACGACCTCCGCGTGACGGTGGCGGTGAAGGAGAACACGCCCATCTCGTCGGGCGGCGCGCTCGCGACGGCGACGGTGACCGACCTTCGGACGAACGACTCGAACGTGGTCGTCGGACAGCGGCAGAGCGCGGGCTTTCTGGGAAACGGTCTGTGTACTCCCGATGCCAACAGCCTTTGCCTGAACAACGGCCGCTTCCGCGTGACGGCGAGCTACCAGAGCGGAGCGGGCAACGGCAACGGGACCGCGATTCCGGGGACGAGCGATACGGGCCAGTTCTGGTTTTTCACGTCGCAGAACGTCGAGATGGTCGTGAAGGTCTTAAACGGCTGCGCTCTCAACCAGCGCTACTGGGTGTTCGCGGGTGGCCTCACGAACGTGCAGGTCACGCTGACCGTGACGGACATGAGCGACGGGTCCATCAGGACGTACACGAATCCGTTGAACACCGCGTTCCAGCCGATTCAGGACACGGGCGCTTTCGCGAGCTGTCCCTGAAGATGTATCTCACGATCTCGCGATCTCTTGATCTCGCGATCCATCGAACTATCGGTTCATCGGTTATCGCTTTTCCAGTTCTCGGAGATGGACAGATGAGGAGATTGATCGCGTGAGGAGATTGATCGCGAGATCGCTCGATCGCGAGATCGCGAGATCGGATCTCGGCAGCGTCGCCCGATCTACTGCTCCGGCACCGGATCCTCTCCGCCCTTGGCAAACGGCTGGCATCGCAGGATCCTTCCGGCTGTCAATACTCCCCCCTTGACCCAGCCGAACCGCGTGATGGCTTCACGCCCGTAGCCTGAGCAGGTCGGGTGGAAGCGGCAGCGGACGAGGTGGGTCTTCTGCAGAAGCGGCGAAAGGGCCGCGCGATATCCGCCGATGACCGCCAGGGCGACCCGGGCTCCCGCCTGGCTCTCCGGCGGTCGCAGCGCGTCTCCCGCGCCGAATCCGAGACAGGCCGCCAGGACGACCGGGAGCAGGCTCGTTCGCCGGATCGCCCCCGCCTTGTCAGCCGCGGTCGGCATACCGCGAGAGGAGCGGGAAGATCAGCCGCTCCCCCTGAAGGGCCTTGACGACCGCCAGGACGACCAGGATGACGTAGATGACGCCGACGAAGAACATGGCGACGGAGTAGAGACACGCGAGCGACTGGAAGAGCATCGAGAGGACGGTCGCCGCGATGCCGACCAGCACGACCCCGCCGAAGAGAAGCAGGCCGTTGCGCGCATGCCAGCGGGCCTCCCGCGAACCGGAACCGAAGAGAGGGAAAACTCCGAGCAGCGGGAGGTAGCAGACGACCAGAAGCCAGGAGGGCTTTTGCAGGGGATCGGTCACGGGGAAAAGCTATCAGCTATCCGTTTCCGACCGGCCGGCCGGCAATGGAAGCCCGCCCGCTAGTTCGTCTTGAGGCGAATCGACCCGTTCACCGTCTCGCAGCGAAGCGTCTCGGTTCCCCCGTTATAGGAGCCCCTTGCCTCCTTCGGGCCGTGCTTTCCTTCGACCGCGAGCTCGATATCCCCTTCGATCCGGCCGTTCACCGTCTCGAGGTCGTACCGGATCGACGACGCCCGGTCGAAGGCGACTTCGACCGATCCGTTGACCGTCTCGAGCTGTGTGCGTCGCAGGGGACCCCGGAATGCGATCCGGAGAGAGCCGTTGACGGTCGTCGCCTTGACGGGCCCGTGCACGTCCTTCAGCTCGATCGACCCGTTGACCGCGTCGGCCGAAACCGCCGCGCCGAAGCCGCTCGCCTGCACCGCGCCGTTGCAGGTCTGGAGGCGGGACTCGGCCGTCGAGGGAAAGTACAACTCGTAGTCGACGCGGGCGTTGGAGCCGCCGAAGTCGAGAATGCCGAAGAGCTTGTGGCGATTCGGATTGATGGTCTCGACCCGGAGCTCGTCGCCGACCTTGCGGACGCGGATTTCCGTGAGACGGAGGGTCTCTTCCGAACGGCCCCCCGACGCCGTCTTGACGGCCCGGACCTTCAACGACGGCTTGTCCCACCCAAAGGCGTCGACCTTGCCATTGACGTTCTCGACGGAAATGCGCGTAACGCCTTCCATCGAATAGGTTTTGTCGAAAACCTCTTCCGGGCCCGCGGCGAAACCCGAGGTGGCGGCGAGCAGCAGAAAGGTCGCGATCAGGCTTTTGCGCATCGTGTCTCCGCCTTCCTTAAACGGAAGGCCCATACAAAGGTTCTCGTCGCACTCATCCTATCCGTCTCCGCTGATTCGCCGGACTCGAATTCCCGTCCGCCGGTCGGCCGGCCGGGCGGCGGCTCCATCGCGCAGGACGGGCCAGGCTTCGATCAGGTTCCAGCCGGGTATGAGGAGCGGCAGGTTGCGGCGGATCGACGCGGCGGCTCCGGGCGGACGGTCGTCCGGACGGACTGCCTCCAGGCCGAACCACCGCCGGGCCCGGCCCCCGCTCGCGTCCCGCAGCAGAAATGCCGCGACGGCGGCGGCGGCCGCGGCCAACCAGATCCCCGCGATGGTGTTTCCTCCCCGGTGAAGGACCCTCCAGGCGAGGGCCGTCGCGGCCAGGGCGAGAACGTCCGCGCAGCCCGCACAGAGGAGCAGATCGAGGAAAAAGGCGATCGCGCGCGCGTTCTTCACGGGTCCCAATCTACAATCCCCGGCTTCCGATGAGACGTCTCCTGGCGGATTGCCATCTCCACTTCGAGGGCTCGCTGCCCGACGATGTGGTGCGGGCGCTCGGCGAGGCGGCGGCTCATCCGCTCGGCCGTCCGGGGGAGATCGCGAGCCGCCGCGCATCCGTCCACGATCCGGCCGCGTTCCTCGCGTTCTATGCCGACGTCTGCCGTCTCTTTCGGACGCCGGATCAGTATCGGGAAGCGGCCATCCATCTCGCGAACGGCCTCGCCGCGGAGGCAGACGGCCTCGGGTATGCCGAGGTCTACGTCTCGCCGGAAATCTTCGCCCGGATGGGCCTCGACGTCCTCGCATGCCTCGAGGCGATCGGCTCGGGGTTCGACGCCGCCGCGGCCTCTGGTGGCGCCGACTGCCGGATCCTTCTCGACACGGTCCGCCACTGGGGCCCCGAAGCGGCGGACCGGGTGCTCGATGCCTACGAGCTCCGGCCCGGCTCCCGCGTCGTGGGATTCGGGATGGGTGGGGATGAGGGGTCGTTCCCCGCCGCGGCGTTCTCCGGCGCGTACGCCCGGGCGAGGAGTCTCGGGCTCAAGACGTCCGTCCACGCGGGAGAATGGCTCGGTCCCGAGTCCGTGCGCGACGCGCTCGACGCCCTGCGGCCGGATCGGATCGACCACGGGATCGCCGCCGCGTCGGATCCGGATCTTCTCTCGCGGCTGGCGGCCGAAGGAACACCCCTGTGCGTCGCGCCCGTCGGCAACGTCGTCACGGGAGCGGTTCCCTCGCTTTCCGCCCACCCCCTGCCCCGTCTTCTCGAAGCGGGAGTCGCCGTGACGCTATCGGCGGACGATCCGCTCCTGTTCGCGACGACGACGGGGGGCGAGTACGAGGCGGCGGCCGCGGCGTTCGGGCTCTCGTCGGCCGTGCTGCGGGGGATGGCCGGACGGGCGTGGCTCGCGAGCTTCGGCTTGTCGGACGCGGAGAAGACCGTCGGCGTCGAGGCCCTCGAGCTCCTCGGATGGCCGGCTCAACCGGCGGGCTCGACCTCGTAGGCGAAACGAGCCTCGTCGAGCGCGCCGAGGAGCGCCGGCAGGCGGGAGGGATAGACGGCGAGCCGCGCACGAACGGACTCTCCGAACGTCTCGCCCGCGAGGACGATCCCGGGAGGCGAGGCGAACCGCCGCAGCTCGCCGACCCGGTCGTATCCGCACGCGACGGTCACGACACGGGTATCGACGCGCGTCGTCCGGCCCGCGTCCGCCACGGCTCCCGCCGCGGCCGCCCGATATGCGCGCGCGAGGCCTCCCGTTCCGAGCTTCGTTCCTCCGAAGTAGCGGACTACGCCGACGATCACGTCCGTCAGATCCGCGGATTCGATCGCCGACGCGATCGGCTTTCCCGCTGTGCCGGAGGGCTCTCCCGCGTCCGAGGCGCGGGTCTGCGCGGACTCCGGCGGACCGAGGCGCCAGGCGAAAGCGATATGCGTCGCGTCATGGAACTCGCGCTTCCAGCCGGCGAGGGTCTGGCCGGCCGCCTCGGGACTCTCGCAGGGAGCGGCGAAGGCGAGGAACCGCGACGCTTTCTCGCGGGTCTCAGAGCGGCCTGTCCGCGCGGGAACCGATCGTTCATCCGCCACCGCCGCTACGAGCGGCTGGCGGCGGGGACCGAATCGTAGAACGCGCGGTAACGCGCCACGACCTGGTCGGTGGGGAAGGCGGAGACCGCGCGCGCCCGGGCCGACTCCGAGAAGGCGCGCCAGCGATCCTTGTCGTTTAAGAGCGAGAGGGCGGCTTCCGCCATCCCGTCGACGTCGCCCACCGGCAGCAGGAAGCCGTTGACCCCATCCTCGACGACCTCGGGCAGTCCGCCGGCGCGCGTTCCGACGACCGGCACACCGCATGCCATGGCCTCGAGCGCGGCGAGCCCGAACGACTCCGAGTCGGAAGGAAGCAGGAAGACGTCCGCGATCGGCAGGATCGTTTCGATCAGGGCCACGTTGCCGACGAACGTGGTCTGATCCTCGAATCCTCCGGCGAGAACGAGTCGCTCCGCGAGCGAGCGGTCCGGTCCGTCTCCCACGAGCACGAGCCGCGCGGCGCGCTTTCTCCGGACCCGGTCGAACACCGCGATGACGTCCGCGATTCTTTTGACCGGCCGGAAGTTCGAGACGTGCATGAGGATGGCTTCTCCCTCGCGCGGGATCGCCTTCGCGTAGTCCGAAGCGCCGCCGGGACGATAGACGGCGGCATCCACGAAATTCGGGATCACCTCGATGGGCCGGCGAACGCCGAGCTCGCGCGCCGTCACGTCGGACAGGTACTCGGAGACCGCTGTCACACCGTCGCTCCTCTCGATCCCGAATCGCGTGATCGGAAGGTACGAGCGGTCCTGTCCCACGATCGTGATGTCCGTGCCGTGCAGCGTGGTCACGACGCGCAGCGGAACGCCGGCGTCCGCCGTCATCTCGCGGGCGAGGATTGCCGAGATGGCGTGGGGCAGCGCGTAGTGGACGTGAAGGAGATCCAGGTTCGTATGGAGCGCGACCTCCGCCATCTTCGTGGCGAGCGCCAGCGTGTAGGGAGGCGAAACGAAGAGCGGATACGTGGGCGCGACCACCTCGTGGAAGAACACGCCCCGGCGCGGCAGATCGAGACGCGTCGGCAGGGCGTACGAGATGAAGTGCACCTCATCGCCGCGATCGGCGAGGGCGATGCCGAGCTCCGTCGCAACGACGCCGCTGCCGCCGACGGTGGGATAGCAGGTGATGCCGATCTTCATCGCTTCAGAATCCGGGCTCGAAGCCCTCGAAGGCGGACACGGGGTCGTCGACGCGCGGAGGCCGCCGGGAAACGAAGCCTTCACCGAACTCGACTCCGACCATGAACCCGAAATGGCGGGCCCGGGCCTCGATCGACGCGAGAAATCCGGACTGCGACAGGACGGTCTGCGGCTCCGACGACGCCGGGTCATGGAACTGGCTCGAGAAGGCGCGAATGGCGGCCCGCCGCGTTTCCATGGCGTCGGTGACATCGACGACGAAGGTGGGCGGGTGCGTGTACGCCGTGGAGAAGTAGAGAGTCTGCTGGGGACGATGCGCCGGGTGCTTCGTCTCGATCTTGCGAAGCCCGGCGTAGAACGCGGCGTCCGTGACGAGCTCGCCGGCGCGGCGATGGTCGGGATGCCGGTCCTCGGGAAAAGAGGTCAGGATGAGCCGGGGTTTCTCGCGGCGGATCACGTCGATCAGGACGAGCTCGTTGTCCCGGGACTTCGAGAGCCCGCCGTCCCCGAAGTCGAGAGTCTCGCGGAACTCGGCCCCGAGGATCTCCGCCGCGCGGCCCGCCTCGCGCCGCCGCGTCTCCACGTCACCCCGCGTTCCCATCTCGCCTCGGGTCAGATCGACGATGCCGAAGCGGCCGCCGCGCGCCTTCGTGCGCACGAGGGTGCCGGCGCACCCGAGCTCGATGTCGTCGGGATGCGCGGCGATCGCGAGGACGTCAACGGCCATCGGGAATTCCGGCGACGGCATTGACCTCGTCGCCCGCAGGAGATGCAGGCGGTCGAGAGGTCTCCGTTCCGAGCTCGACGATCGCGGCGCCGGCGGTCGAGCCCTGCGCCGCCCGCCGCATCGCGTCGAGGGCCGGGGGGCCGTAGGCGAGGACGTGCACGAGGGGCGGATACAGCCGCTCGGCGGGAGCGCCCTGAGGCAGGAGCATTGCGTCCAGCCGGCGGCGCCGGGAATTCGCCACTTCGCTCTTTCTCTCGACGGCTTTCTTCATGCGTTCGCCGAGCTGCTCGATCTGATACGCGATCTTGCGGCGCGTGGTTTCGAGTGCTCCGAGCAGCGTCGGGTCGAGCTCTCGCAGATCCCGCTCGAGGGTTTCGAGCTCGCGGTCGGCGTCGCGGGCGGCGTTCGCGAGCTTCTCGGAGCCGGGCACGACGGCCGGCGCCGCTTGTTCGGACGGCGTCAGGAGCGTCTCTCGCGTGATGCCGAGCGACTCCATGGCGCGCCGCTCGGGCGGACCGAGTGGGATCAGGAACGAGCGGGGCAGAAGCACCGGCGGCTTCAAGTCGAACACCGGATACAGCGCGAGCGACTGGGCGTGGTACGCGATCTCCGACGGGCCGAGAACGGTGGCGGCGGCGGGCATGAGCCAGGCTTTCAGGACAGGCCGCGTGAGGACGTCCGTCGAGGCCCACGCCTGCCCCGCCTCGATGCGCGCGAGAGCCGCCGCGGGGTCGTCGGGCCGCCGCCGCTCGCCGTCCGCGATGACGAAGAAGGGAAATACTTCCGGACGAAACGGCACGGGCACGGGGAGCCCCGCCGACTCGAGCCGGCGGGTGGCGTCTTTCAGCGCGTCCTGGACCCGCTCGCGACGCTCGAGGGCCGCGCGGAAAAAGGCCGCCGTGGGAGCCCGGAGTGTCTCCGAGGACGGATCCAGGATGATCAACTCGTCCCCGGCCATGTCGAGGAGCGACTCGATGAACGCTTCGCCGTAGGAGACCCCCGGCGCGTAGCGACGCCGCAGGCGCTCGAGAAACTCGGCCGACTCCGGAGCCCGGGCGTCGGCCGCGAAGGCGTCCAGCACCTCGCCCACGCGATCCGGAACCGGCAGCATTCCGACCGGCCGGCGGTTGCTTCGGTCCGCACCTTCGAGCACGAACGGCTCGGGACCCTCTTTGCCGGGCCGGGCCGTGCGCGCGATCTCTTCGAGGTCGTGGTCGTCGGTCAGGGCCCAGAAGACCGGGACCGCGGGGACGCCGCGAGCGCGAAGGTCGCGGGCGACTCGCAGGATGTCGAATGCCTTGGTCAGAGTGAAGAGAGGGCCGGTGAAGAGCCCGACCTGGTGGCCGGCCACGACGGCAACTGCGCGGCCCGCCGCGAGCTCGCGAGCCGCGTCCTTCGACGCATCCCCTCGACATCGAAACGCGTCGGCCGGCGCGCGCGCGGGGGTCCCGAGCAGCTCGCGCCCGCGCCTCTCGGCGGCGTCCTGCGTGGGCGGGTCCGGATAGAACTCGGGAAGTCCCGCGAGGAATCGGCGGAAGAGCTCCGGGAGGCCCGGATACCGGTCGAAGGGAACGATGGCCGCATCGGAAGTCTGTTTGTCGTTCATGGCTTCTGCGCGAGGACGATCAGGCGCGGGCAGTCCGGACCGACCGGCCGTCCTTCGAAGTCTCCCCACGTCGATTCGATTCGAAGTCCCGCTCGCTCGAACATCCGCGTCAGCTCCTCCGCCGTGTAGGCGCGCACGCTCTCGTGGAACATTTCTGTCGAGGCGCCCCGTCGCACCTCGATCTGCTTTTCGATTCGCTTCGAATCCGCATTCCACCACCGGCGGATGCGATATTCGCGCCCCTCGCTCGACCGGCTCTCCTCCGGGACGAGACGCGCGAGCGCGTGCTCGAGGCCGAAGGTATCGCAGAGGACGCGTCCGCCCGGTGCGAGCGTGCGGGCGATCTCTGCGACGACGGCGAAGTTGTCCTCTTCCGCGGGGAAGTAACCGAAGCTGGTGAAAAAGTTGACGATGGACCGGAAGCTCCGGTCCGCGAAGGGAAGCTCCCGCATGTCGCCCCGCACGAGGCGCAGGGCGTGGTTGCGTGCCTGCGCGAGCTCGAGGAGAGGAGCCGAGTAGTCGAGGCCGATCGGGGTGGCTCCCCGTTCAACGAATCGAAGCGAGTGGCGGCCGGAACCGCAACAGAGATCGAGAAGGGGGCTCGGATTCGGTCCGAGCCGCTCCAGCGCGAAAGCGACCTCGCGCCGCGCGGAGGCGAGATCGCGGTGAGGGTAGAGCTCGAGGTACTCCTCGCCGAACCACGATTCCCACCACGCCATGCGGGGATTCTGACAGGGGCCGCCCCGCCGGGGGCGATGACGAGTGAAATCGAGGCTCGAGGACGATGCACGCCACCTCCTCCCCTGACGCCGGAGGCCCGACACCTGTAACCTACGCGCGTGCCGGAGATCGGGTTCGAACTGCCGTCTTCCGAAGGGTTTCCGATCCGGGGCCGCCTGTCGCTCTCGCCCCGCTCGCGCGGGCGCGCCGTCGTTTGCGTCCACGGCTTCAAAGGGTTCTCGCGGTGGGGGTTCTGGCCGGATGCGGCCCTTCGCCTCGCGCGCGCGGGCTTTCACGCCATTCGTTTCGATTTCTCGCACGCGGGCATCGGAGAGGACGGGTCGAGCTTCACGGAGACGGCTCTCTTCGAGTCGGGCACGTTCACGCAGGAGGCCGACGATTTGCGGAGGGTTCTCCTCGCGTTCGGAGGACCGCGTCCCCCGGGAGGGGGGCGCGTCGATGCGCGGCGCCTGGGCCTTCTCGCGCACAGCCGGGGGAGCGTCTCCGCCATGGCCGCAGCGGCATCCCCGAAGCTCGGGATCCGGTCCGTCGTGCTCTGGAATCCGATCGGTCGCGTCATGCGGTGGGACGCCGTGGCGCGGGAGCAATGGCGCGCCGACGGATTCTGGGAGACCGCCAACGCCCGCACCGGCCAGCTCTTCCGCATGGGCATCGACCTACTCGACGACGCGGAGGCCAACGGAGAGCCGCTCGATCCCGAGCGCAACGCCGCGCGGGTCGAAGTCCCCGTGCTCACGGTCGTCGGACCGGACGACACGTCGGTTTCCCCCCAGGAAGGGCGCGCCATCGCGCGGGCTGTGCCGGGCCCGCTCTCGACGCTGCGAGAGATCCTCGGAGCCGGTCACACCCTGGGGGCTGTGCATCCATTCACGGGAGCGCCGCCGCCGCTCGAGGCGGCCTTCGAGGCGACACTCTCCCATTTTTTCTCGACGATTCCCGAGGAGGGCCCGTGATGCCGAAGCATCTCCGACAAGTACGAGTCGTGGCGGACGGGCGGCGGGCGGCCGGCGCTCCATGGCTCGCGACCGCTCTCGGTTTTGCGGCGATCTCTCTGTCGATCGCGTGTGGCGGCATCCGTGTGGTCTCGAAGGACGGTTACCGCGCGACGCTCGTGTTCTCGCCCGGCGAGTCGTACCAGATTGCCGTGCGCGGGGAGTGGCGGCGGGTGAACGGCGTCATCGACGGGAGCCCGCTCGTCAAGATCATGCGCCCCGATCTGCGCAAGACCTGGCAGTACCGGCCGCGCACGAAGCGAATCCTCGAGGAGACATGGTCGCCCACAGACGAGATCGTCCCCGGATATCCTCTCGAGCCGCGGTTCGACGCCGAGGCCTACGGAAGCCGCTTCCATGCCTCGGTCCGGAAAATCGCGGACGCCGGGTTCGGCGGGCATCCGTGCGACCGATACGAGCTGACTCTCCCGTCCACCGACCGCGTCATCGTGTGGACCGCTCGCGATCTCGAACGGCTGCCAATCCGCGTCGAGCACGAGAAGAAGAGCGGGGAAGACGAGTACCAGCCGCTTCTGGACGTCCAGCTGAAGGACCTCCGCGTGGGGGCCGACGCGGAGCTGTTCGAAAAGCCGAAGGGCTATACCGCGGTGATGTCGTACGAGAAGCTCGTGACGACCAGGTAGGGGAGTCGGGAAACGGGAAACGGGAAGTAAAACGGGAAACGGGAAACGGAGAAGGGAGTCTCCCGATCCTCCCATCACCGTGTCCGCTGATTGATCACCCGATTTTTTCCGGGCAGTCAGCGTCCAGCCCTGGCGATTTTCACTTCACCCGATAGATCGCGAGATCGCGAGATTCGAGTCAGGCCCTCGCCGACCCCGTGTCCAAGGGCGCGAACTCGCGAAACAGAATGTGGTCGTAGAAATAGTGGATGAGGAGAAACGAGAGGACGACCACGTAGTAGCTCCGGTCCTGCGGCATTCCGAGACCCTTCCAGAGGATGAGGTAGATGGCGCCTGCGAAGACCGTCGCTCCGATCATGGCCCCGTAGAACTTCCCGGTGTGTTTCTCCCCCGCGAGCCCCTGCACCAGGTCGCTTCCGATCTCGCCCCGCTCCGCCTTGCGCGTCAGCACGAACCACGTCAACGCCAGGTACTGCAGCGAGTGCCACGTGTTGAATCCCTGGAACGCGATGTCGAGGTTGTCGAACAGCGGGATGATGAAGGCGAGCGCGACCGTGGCGGCCATGAACGCGAGGCGCGGCCAGCTGGACTCGCCCCGGCGGATCTCCCGCGCGGTGCGGAGCACGTAGAACAGGAAGAGCGACGCGAATCCGGCCGTGAACGCCCGTGCCACCCAGAGGTGTTTCAGAAAGTCGGGGAACAGAAGCGGCGAGGAGCCGAGGGCGAACTTTCCCTGGACGAATTTGTACATGGCGACGGTGTAGAGCGCGCCGAGGATGACCGCGCCGTCGAGGGCGCGGTCGAGCGCCGAGATCCGGCGCGCCGCCTTCCGGCGATAGGTCTCCGAGATGTACTGGGCCTGATGGGTGACGTGGAGAGAGGCCCAGAAAAAGAACGCCGTCAGCAGGAGCAGAAACGAGAACATCGAACCGAGGATCACGAGCGCGGGGATGACGATCAGAGGCAGGTACGTGACCCATCCGAACCGCCGCCGGAACCGGGGCTCGAGGGCGGTTCGCAGGTACGTCGAGTACATGTGCGGCCCTCCCACGAGGAGCGTCACGGCGAGGCCGATGATGAGGCTGGCGGTTTCCTGAGAGGCGCCGACGCGCTGGAGGAAGCCGTACGAAAGATAGGGGAGGAAGACGAGAACCCCGGACGCGGTCAGGAAGAGAAGGTCGAACTTCCGGCTGCGGATCCAGGGGCCTTCCGCGGACGGGAACGGTTCGGTGCTGGGGGCCATTGATGACATAGACCCTCTCCTTTTCCCAAACAGGATCTTAACCAATAATCGAGCCAACCGCGGTCCGCCGCCGCACTCCGTTCGCGTTTAGAATTGCGGGTTCGATGACTCTTTTCGGGAATGTCCTCGTCGATCCTCCCCTCGTCCTGGCCCCGATGGCCGGGATTACGGACCACGTCTATCGCCTGATGCTGCGCCGGATCGGCGGCGTGGGTCTCGTGACGATGGAGTTCATCTCCTCGGAGGCCATTACCCGGGGCAACGCCCGTCAGATCCGGAAGATGGTCTTTTCTGAGGAGGAGCGGCCGATCTCCATCCAGATTTACGGGTCCGACGCGACGCGCATGGCGGCCGCGGCGGAGTTCGTGGAGGAGCTCCATCCGGACGTCTGCGACATCAACATGGGCTGTCCCGCCAACAAGGTTCTCAAGGGCTGCGCCGGCGCCGCGCTGATGGGCGACCTGCCGCTCGCCCGCGAGATCGTGCGGGAAGTGCGGGGCCGGCTGACGATTCCCCTCACGGTCAAGTTCCGGCTCGGCCTGGACGGCGAGCGGATCAACTTCCTGGATCTGGGAAAGATGTGCGAGGACGAGGGCGTCGCGGCCGTCGCCATGCACGCGCGCACGGCGCGGCAGATGTACACGGGGAAGGCGGACTGGTCCCGGATCGCGGCGCTCAAGCGGCACGTCGGAATCCCGGTCGTCGGCAACGGCGACATCGAGCGTCCGGAGGACGCGCTGGCGATGCGCGAGGCGACGGGATGCGACGCGGTCATGATCGGGAGGGCCACGATGAAGAACCCGTGGATCTTCCGGCAGACCGCGGATCTCTTCGCCGGCCGGGCGCCCCGCGAAGCGACGCTGATCGAGAGGCGCGATCTGATGATCGGGCACTTCGACGCGATCGAGCGGATGGCTTTCGATCCCATCGAGGCTCTCCACAAGCTCCGGACCATGACCGGCTGGTACACACACGGGCTCCCGAACGGGCGAGCCCTGCGGATCCGCATCTCGGAGCTCGCGACCCCCTCCGACTTCCGCAACGCGGTGCGCGAGTTCTTCGAGGCCCGCCTGGCGGAACCGGAAACGGCTCCGGCCGACCTCCCCCTCCCGTCCGGCCAGCTCGCCACGGCATGAGGAGCCCCCGCCGGGGGCGAATCGTCCGGTCCGAGCCGTTCGGGGGCCTCCGGAGGCCCCGCGAAACTTCGCTCCGGGCGGGAATGGAGGGCAGGGCGGCGCGGGTTCGTTTGTCCAGCATGAAAAGACTTCTGATCGCCGGGGTCGCTGCCCTCGTCCTGCTGGCATCTCTTTCCACGGCCGCTTTCGCCCAGAAAAAACGCACCGACAAGGGTGACGTGCAGACGCCCGGGGGCAAGTTTCCTCTGGAGATCACGTCCGAGTTCCTCGGGATGACGAACGGCAAGACCGTCGTCCGGCTCCGGCTCTCTTCCTCCGAGCTCACGAAGGCGCTGTCGGCGAAAGGCGTCCGCGGCTTCTCGGGAGAGCTGAACGGCAAGCTTCTCCAGGGCGGCGAGGCGGTGCAGTCTTTCCACTATCCGGTGACCGCCAGCCTCGCCGACGGGGCGGGTTTTTCCTATTCTTTTCTTCGCGCGGTCAAGCCGGGCACGTATCGCGTGAGGCTCGTTTTCACGGATCCGGGCGGCGGCCACGTTCTGGCGGACGGCGAGGTCGAGATCACGGTGCTCGAGGTCTCGACGGCATTCCGTCCCCAGATGGCGCCGTCCGACGCTTCCACGCTTCCCGACGCCGAAGCGATCGTGATCGCCGACGAGAATGCGGCTGCCCCGGCTCGCGGCGGCGAATCCCTCCTGCGGATCCTGCCTCCCAATCGCGAGACCCCGATCGGGCTCCTTCGGCTCGACACGGAAGCCGCGCCCTCCATCAGGAAGGTCGAGTTCTATCTCGACGACAAGCTGATCGTCTCCCGCACCCGTCCTCCCTTCTCCGTCGAGATCGACCTCGGCAACGTTCCCCGGCGCCAGACGCTGCGCGCGGTGGGATACGACGAGACGGGCGCCGTCCTGGACGAGGACGCGTGGGCGTTGAACGAGGGAAATGCTCGGATCGCCGTGCGCGTGCTGCCGCAGCCGCTGCCGGGCGAGAACAAGGTGCGGGTCAAGGTCGCCGTCCAGTCGATCTCGGGCGGCACGGCGAAGAAGGTCGAGCTCTTCCTGGACGAGAAGAAGATCGGCAGCTGGACGTCGCCGCCGTACGAAGCGACGATTCCGTTCACCCAGTACACCGCGGCCAATTATCTCCGTGCGACGGCCATCTCCGAGGACGACAAGGAAGCGAATGACATTCGGATGCTCCACGGCCCGAGCACGACCGTCGAGAGCGTGCGAGTCGACATCGTGCAGCTCCACGTGTCCGCGCTCGACAAGGCCGGGCATTTCGTCAAGGGACTCGGCAAGGACGACTTCACGATCCGCGAGGACGGCACTCCCCAGGCGGTCACGGGATTCGAGGTGGCGGAGAACCTGCCCCTGAACATCGGACTCGTCGTGGACGCCTCCGGCTCGATGGAGAAGGGCATGCCGTTCGTTCACGACGCCTCCGCGGAGCTCTTCAAGACACTCATGCGCGACAAGGACCATGGCTTCGTCATCGAGTTCCGCGACCGGCCGCGGTTTCTGCAGGAGCTCACTTCGGACTCGACCGCTCTGCAGCGCGCGGCCCGGGACATCCGGGCGGAGGGCGCGACCGCGCTCTACGACGCGATGGTTCTCGGCCTCTATCAGTTCCGGACGCTCCAGGGCCGCAAGGCCCTGATCGTGGTCACCGATGGAGACGACAACCGATCCCACGTGGAGTACGACACGCTGCTGCGGTACGCGCGCTCGGCGGGCGCTCCGATCTACTTCATCGCGGTGAACATACCGATCACCGACTTCAAATCCCGCCGGATCACCCGGGAGATCGCCGCGGAGTCGGGAGGCGAGGTCTTTGCGATCGGCAACGCCTCGAAGATGGGGGAGGTCACGAAGAGGATCGAGGAGGAGCTTCGGTCGCAGTACATCGTCGCCTTCCGGAGCAACTCGCCGAAAGCTCCCGGCGACTACCGTGCGGTTTCGGTGACGCCGACCAATCCAGCGGTGAGTCTGAGGACGATTCGGGGCTATATACCGGGGTGATCGAAGATTGACCGGTTATCGCTATCCGCTGTCGGTTCCGAGCCCGGGATTCTCACCAGAGCTCGGAAAACGGGAAACGGGAAACGGGAAAGTAAGAACCGCTACCTGGCCGGCTCAAAATTCGCCACCACCCGATTCTTACCCCTCTCCGAGATGAGAACGGGCGCCGGGACGGCGGATCGAAAGTCGTCGGCGTCGCGCTTTCGCATCACCGCCACGAGGTGCTCGCCGGATTTCCAACGGCGCCAGAAATCGTCGCGAGACCAGAAGATGGCGCGGCGTTGCTCGTCCGACAGCCACTGGGGCTCGAGCTCGCCCGTGTAATCCGCGACCGGGATCGTCGTCCGCAGCACCCAGGGGAACCCCTGCAGATACGTGCGGTATCCGACGATCGTCGCGGGAGAAACGGAAAGACCGGGCTCCGACGCGGCGGCGGAGCGCGCCTCGAGCGCAAGCGCCCGCACGTCGCGGGCAAGGCTGGTGTGAGGCCAGAGGAGGGCGAGGACCGCGTAGAGACCGGCCCAGCCCAGACAGAGCGAGGCGAGTGCCCGCTCGTCCCTTTCTCTCTGGAGGAAGCACGCGCCGGCGCCGCCGCAGATGATCACGAGGGCCGCGATGGCCATCGGCCAGACTCCGGCCTGGGCGACCGCCGCGCGCACGCTCGGAATGGCGAGCGCGGCGAGCGCCAGGAGCGCGGAGGAAAACGCGGCGATCCCGAAGCTCCGTCGTCGGCTCCTCCCGTCGGAAGCGAGAAGCCCTCGCGCCGCGAGAGCGGCGGCCGCCGGAAAAGCCGGAAAGAGATAGGGAGTGAGCTTGCTGTGCGACAGCGAGAAGAACACGAAAACGAGGGCGAACCAGATCAGGAAGAAAACGGAACGGGGATGATCGCGCCCGATCGGGCGAACCCCCCGCGCGAAGAAGGCGAGCCCGGGCAGGAATCCGCCGATGAAGACGGGGACAAAGTAGTAGATCGCCCCGGGCCGGTTCGCCTCCGACGTGGCGAACCGCTGGAAGTGCTCGTGGATGAAGAAGAAGTGGAGAAACCCCGGGTTCCGATGCTCCGCCAGCCAGAGCCAGGGAGCGGCGAGCACAGCGAAAACCGGCACCGATGGACCGAGCACGAGCGGCACCAGGCCGCGCATCTGGCGTGTCGCGAGGCACCAGAAGAAGAGAATCCCGCCCGGCAGGACGATTCCGATCAACCCCTTCGAAAGGAAAGCGCCGGCTCCCATCGCTCCCGCGAGCGCCGAAAGAACGAGCGCGGACCGACCCTGCATCCGTTCGCGAACCGCTCCGTACCCCGCGAACAGGGTCGCCGTGAAGAAGAACGTGAGGATCCCATCGGTGAGGTTGAGCCGCGAAAACGTGAACGCGAGCGGCGACATCAGGAAAAACGCGAACGCGATCATGCCGGCGCGGCGGCCCCACATCCGGGACACGGCGAGGAGGAGAAGGAGAGAGGTTCCGAGCCCGGCCAGCCGGGTCGGCAGCCGCGCCGCGAAGGAAGTCTCCCCGAAGACCGATATCGCTCCCGCATTCGCCCAGTACAGCAGCGGCGGTTTCTCGAAATACGGCACCCCGTTCAAACGCGGCACGACGAAGTCGCCGGTCGCGAGCATTTCCCGGGGGATCTCGGCGTATCGCGGCTCGTCCGGTTCCGCCAGCCAGGACCCGGAGGGCTCGACCCAGACCGCTATCGCGAGCGCAAGACACGCGAGGAAAAGAAGTTTCCGATCGTGCGGCGAGACGGTGAGCTCCGCGGGCGGCATCAGAGATGGAAGTCCGGAAGAAGACCGCAAGGATTCAGGCGATGCCACGAGATTTCTTTCAACGCTCCACGACCAGTATGGCAAACGAGCCGGGAAGCATCGATGGCCGCGGCCGCGGCGTGGCCGTCGTCGCGGGAGGCGGCGGGCCGAAACGGGCCGTGGGCAGGAAGATGCGGTGGGTCTTCTCGTCGAGCGCCATCGTCCGCGCGCGCGGCTCGGTCGAAATGGTCTGGATGTCCGTGAACTTGTCGGCGCCATCCAGGCGCGCCGCCGTCAGCGTTCCGTCTCCGCTCGACGCGAACGCCAGCCCCGTGCCGGAGTCGAAACCGTTGGCGTCGACTCCCTCGCCGATCGGGACGGTCGCGACGACTTTTCCCGTGCGCATGTCCACGGCCGCCATCATCCTGTTTCCGCATCCGACGAAGAGACGGTGGTGCGCCCGGTCGACTGCCATCCCGGACGGTTCCTCGCAGGGCGCGAGCGGCCACGTGCTGAGGACGGCGAGCTTCTTCGAATCGATCACCGCCATGGAGCTCTTGTCCTCGAGGTTCACGAAGACGCGCCCCTCTCCGTCTGCCTGCGCGAACTCGGGCTTACCATCGAGGGGAATCGTACCCGCGACCTCCCCGGTCGCCGCGTCGATCGCCGTTGCGTTGCCGGAACGCCCGTTGAACGCAAACACGCGCTTCGACGCCGGATCGTAGAGGATCGCGTCCGGATTCTGCCCGGTGCTCTTGACCTCGCCGATCGTCTTGAGCGTCTTGCGGTCGAAAATCGTGATCGTATTCGCGCGGCCGTTGCTCGTGAATCCCCGGTCGAGTTCGGGCGCGATCGCGATTCCGTGCACGCCCTCCGTGCCCGGGATTTCACCGACGGAAGCGCCGGTGTCGGCGTCGAACACCATGACCCGCGTGCCGCGACTCACGTAAAGACGCCGGGCGGCGCTATCGACCGTCAGGTAGTCCCAGCCTCCGTCTCCGCCGGCTTCGATTTTCTTCGCGACTTTGTAGGACGGCGGTCCGGCCGCGAGGCCGGCGAGCGCCACCAGGAAAAGAAAAGCGGATACACGGAGAGCGCGTCGAGATCCCATGATGCCTCCTCGGGAGCGATGCTCCCTGTTTTCTCTCACTTCTCTTCACTCGCCGTCCCCGAAGGGGAGGCGGCGACAGATTTGCCTTCCGGAAGCCCGACCATCCCGGACACGACGACGCCGAGACCCCGCTTCACATCCGGGCCGGACACTTCCACGAGATCGCCCTGACGCGCCCCGGTCCGAACCGGGATCCAGTGCGCGCGGCCCTGGACGACGGCGGCCATCTGCGACGTGCTTCGGACGTCATCCCGCATGACGGCGGAGGCGGGCGCGACGAAGACGCCCGGCCGCGTTCCGACCGTGATCCGCGCCGTACCGAAAAGCCCGGTAGCCAGTCTCTCCGCCGCGGCCGGCAGATCCACTCGAACGGATCCCGAGAAATCGGCCGGATTCGCTCCCGGCAGGATCCCGTGTACCCGACCCGCGACGGCGGCCGCCCGACCGGCGAGCTCGACCCGAACGGGCTCCCCCGGACGGATGCGGGGAAGGTCGCTCTGCGACACGTCGGCGAGAAAGACGATCGACGAGGCGTCCGCGATGGTCAGGATCTCCTGATCCTCGGCGACTCGATCCCCGCTCGCCGCGGCGTGAGACAGCACCGGCCCGTCGGCGGAGGCCGCGAGGGGCTTGCGGACGAGACCGCTTTCCGCGAGGACGAGAGCGCGCTCGGCGTCGGATTTCTGAGCCGGAGTCTGCGCCTCGTGCACCATCTCGCGCGCGCCCGAAAGCGCCGCTTCGCTTTCGCGCGAGACGATGGCGCCGACCACCTGGCCGCGGCGGAGGAAGTCGCCGTCGGAGACCGTGAGCGCGACGATCGTCCCGGCAAACGGAGCGCGGACTTTCTGCTGCGAGAGCGCCGCCGTGTGTCCGGGCCCGGCGACCACGTCCGCGAGATCGATCGCGTCGATCGTCGCGATCCGGACCGGAGTGGGGATGTCCGCGGAGGATTCGGCTTTCCCGGCGGGCCGCTCTTCTCCGGCTTTTTCGGCGTTTCCGGCCGTTTCGCGGCCCCGGCAACCGGAGCCGCCGTAAGAGAGCGAGAGGAGCATGGCGAGGCAGAGAGCCGCGCGCTTCATGGACGGCTCCAGCGGAGAACCACCGCCTCGGCGATGCGATATCGCGACAGCGCGTCCGAGAGTCGGACGGCCGCATCGACGGCCGCGGCGTGGGCCTCCAGCACTTCGAGCGACGTCGCGGCGCCACCCCGGTATCGGCTCTCGGCGTCGAGGTAGGAGTCGCGAGCCGCCGGCGCGGCCCGGGAGAGGATCGCGATCTGGTTCGAAAGGCTCCCGATCGTCGACTGCGCCTGGATCCACTGGCGGCGGACCTCCCGGCGCTGGAGCGCCGTATTTTGCCGCGCGCTCTCGAGGCGCCGCTCGGCGGCGCGGATGCGCGACCGGATCGCGCCGAAGTCCCAGACGGGCCACGAGAGAGAGACACCCGCCGAATAACCGGCGTCGCGGCGGAACCGGTCCCCGAACGTCGCGTGAGGGTCTCTCGCCAGCAGATCCGAAGGAACGAGGCGGGACGTGTCGGAACCGAGAAAACCCGCGTCGGCGGTCAGGAAGAGGCGAGGCTTTCTCTCGGCGCGCGCCGCGTCCACGTCGGCCGCGGCCCCCTGTTCGCGGGAAACCGCATCGGCCACTTCCGGCGGAACATCCGCAGGCGTCGCCTCGCGGGACGGTACGTCGGGCGCGGGGAGCGGCAGGATGGCGAGAGGCGCCGCGGGATCGCGTCCCATCAGGTCGTTCAGAGAAATGCGGGCGGCGTCGCGCCGGCCCTCCGCGTCGACGATGCTCGCCTGTTCCGTCGCGAGCCGCACGTCGATCCGCAGGAGATCCGCCGCGACTCCCTGTCCCGAAGCCCGGCGGCTCTGGAGAGACGTGCGGTAGCCCTGGAGCCGTTCGACTCCTTCCTTTCGCGCGTCGAGCTCTCCCGCGGCCTGCAGGAGATCGGCATAGCGGCTGCGGACCTCGAGCTCGAGATCCTTCTCCGCGATGCGGTAGCGCGCGGCAGCCGCCTCGACGTCCGCCTCGGCTCGGGTAATCGCGGCGCGCCGGGCCCCACCGTCGTAGAGGGTCTGCCGTCCGACGATCTGGAGGCGCTCTTCTCCCGCGTTCGTGATTGCCGGATCGTAGCCGTTGGGCGGCGCGTAGATGAAGTCCCCTTCGACGGCGACCTTGAGCCAGCGTTCCGCGCGCGCTTCACTCACCCTCTCGCGGGCGATCGTCATCTCCGATACGGAGATCGGCAACCGCGCGTTCGAGGTGCGGGCGGCCGCGAGCGCGTCCTCGAGGGAGACAGCCGTCTGCGCGACGAGGGTGTTCCCCGCGAGGAATGCTCCCGCGGCGGCGGCGAGAAAGCGCGCGACCCGCTTCATGCGCTCTCCCCGGTTCGGCGCACGAGCGGGATTCCCGCGAGCCGGCCGTTCGGATCGAGCCAGCAGTACAACGAGGGCAGGAGCAGGAGCACGAGCGGGGTCGAAAGAATGAATCCTCCGATGACGGCAATCGCGAGCGGTTGCTGAAGCTGGGAGCCCTGTCCGAGCGCGAGCGCCAGGGGAGCGAGGGCAAAAGCCGTCGAAAAGACGGTCATCATCACGGCGCGGAGCCGCTTGCGCGACGCCTCGATCCAGGCCTCCCGCACGGGCATCCCGCGCCGGAGCTCTTCCCGGGCGTCCTGGATCAGGAAAATCGCCTTCTCGCCGACGATGCCGACCATCATGATCGCGCCGACGAAGCTCGAGATGTTGAGAGTCATTCCGGTGATGACGAGCGAACCGAGCACGCTCGTCAGAACCGCAAGAGCCACGACCGTCGTCAACAGCGGCGCGCGCCAGTCGCCGAATTCGAAGGAGAGAATGACCGCGACCAGCAGGAGTCCTCCGAACAGGACGCCCAGGAGCCCTTTGAACGAGCTCTGCTGCTGCTCGTACAGACCCCCGAACGACATCGACATCCCGGCCGGAAGCGCGAGCTCGCGGGCGAGCCGGCTGCGGATCTCGCCGACCGCTCCGCCGAGGCTGCGACCGGAGAGGCGCGCGGTGACCCCGACGTACGTGCGGAGATTTTCCCGCTGGATCTCGGCCTCGGGAGCTCCCGTCGAGACGGTCGCCAGGAGCGACAGGGGAACGAGCGCCCCGGATGGCGTCAGGATGCGGGTCTCCGGAAGCGAGAAAACATCCTGGGCGCGATGAGAGAACACGCGGACGTCATACAGCCGCTCGCCGATCCGTAGATTGCCGGCGACCGTGCCGGCGACCGCGGGCTCGACCTCGGCGTGCAGGCTCTCGGCCGTCATTCCGAATCGGGGAAGCGACTCGGGAATCGCGCGCACGGTGACCTGGGGCCCCGCCACCGTGATCCCGTCGAACACGTCCTCGATCCCCGGGATTTTCGCGACGACGCGGGCGGCGGCTCGCGCCTTTTCCTGCAGCAGAGCCTGATTCTCGCCATAGATTTTGACGTCCACGGGCTGGGGAACGCCGCCGGCCAGATCGCCGATGTTGTCTTCCAGGATCTGCCCGAAATCCGTATGGACCGAGGGCTCCTTCGCGGCAATCTTCGTTCTCAGCTCGTCGACGATCGCATCCATGGGCCGGCGCTCGCGACGCGGCTTCAGACGGATCACGTAGTCGCCCCGGTTCGGCTCCGTGATGAAGAAGCCGAGCTGAGTCCCCGTCCGGCGCGAATAGGTGGCGACGTCCGGGTTGGCCGCGATGACGGCTTCGACCGAGTCGAGCGTCCGGTTCGTGTCCGTCAGCGACGTGCCGGCGGGCGTCCAGTAGTCGAGGATGATGGAGCCCTCGTCCATCTCGGGAAGGAAGTCCGACCCGATTCCCGAGTACAGAACCCATCCGCCCGCCAGGAAAACGGCCGTCAGAATTACAGCGACCGCCGGATGATCGACGAAGAATCGAGCGATTCGCGGATCGCGTCGCCGGGGTGCCGCCCGCGCCTTCGAACCGATGCGAAGCCCCTGCGCCGCCGCCGGCACGACGAGTGCCGACAACGCGTACGACACGGCAAGCGCCATCGCCATCGTGAGGGCGAGGGGGCGGAAGAACGCTCCCGCGATGCCGGACAGGAGAGCGAAGGGGAAAAATATGGCGATCGTCGACAGGCTCGACCCGGTCAGACCGGGCAGGACCTCCGCCAGGCCCGATCGAGCGGGGTGCTCCGACGTTTTGTCTTCGGCGTGGCGGGCGATGTTCTCGACCACCACGATGGCGTCGTCGACGACGAGGCCGATGGCCGCCGCGATCCCGCCGAGGGTCATCAGATTGATCGTCTGACCGAAGGCGGCCAGCCCGAGCAGAACGATGGCGACCGTCACCGGAATCGTCGCCACGGCAATCAGCGTGATACGTACGTCGCGGAGATAGAAAAAGAGGACGATGGCCGCGAGCGCCACGCCGATCAAGATCGCGTCGCGAACCCCGTTCACAGAGTCGCGGATGAACTCCGCCTGATCGTAGAAGGTCGACCAGCGGATGTCCGGGGGCGTGAGGTCTCGCCGGTTCTTTCGAAGCTCGCCGATCTGCCGTTCGATCGCGACGGTGCTCGCGGCGGGTTGCCGCACGATGTTGACGAGCACCGCGGGACGCCGGTCCGCCGTGGTCCGGACGAACGAAACGGCCTCGGAGGGCACGATTTCCCCGAGCTGACCGAGCGCGGGAGCGATTCCGCCTCGGGGGGGAGGCACGGCGATTCGCGCGAGCTCCTCCAGGCTGGCAGGCTTTCCCGTCACGAGCGACAGATAGAGCTCATGGTTCGATTCCACCAGCCCGGCGGACTTCAGCACGTCGTTCTTGCGGATCGCGTCGACGACGTCGGAAGCCGCTATCCGGCGAGCCGTCAGCTTCTCCGGATCGAGCCGCACCTGGAATTCACGCAGCGCCCCGCCCTGCACCTGCACCTGGGAGACGCCGGCGATCTGCACGAGCGCAGGACGCAACTCGAAGTCCGCAAACTCCCGCAGATCGGCCGCCGACCGCGTATCCGACGTGAGCGCGTAGCCGAGCACGGGGAAGATGGCGGTGTTCATCCACTCCGCCTCGATGCGTGTGTCCGCGGGAAGATCCGGCCGGATCCGCTGGATCTCGCCCTGAACGCGCTGGAGCGCGATCTGCATGTCGGTGCCCCACGAGAATTCCGCTCCGATCTCGACGCTGCCCCGGCTCGTCGTCGAGACGACGCGCTCGATTCCCGGGACCCGGATGATCGCTTCCTCGAGGGGCCGTGTGACGGCCGGAATCATCTGAGCCGCCGGCTCCTCGGCGCCATCCGCGATCACCTTGATGCGCGGAAACGTGACGGTCGGGAAGATGGCCGAGGGAAGCCGAACCGCCGTGGCGACGCCGGCCGCGCACAGCACCAGGATCAGGAGGTAGAGGCCCTGCGGCCGATCCGTGAGGCGCCGAACGAAGCCCATCGCCGGAGGCTACACGGCGGGACTATCCTGGGATCGATTTCCGTTCGGCGTTCGTTTGGTTCCGGGGCGCGTCCCGGCGACCGGACGCCCGCCTCGTTCTACCGCGCTACTTCCGGGGCCTCTCTTGACGCAGAATCGCCTTCTCGTGGATGACTTCGCCGGGGCCGCACGCGTTCTGCTCATCGAGGATGACCGCGAGACGAGCCGGCTCGTCGCCGCGGCGCTCGGAGAGGCGGGATATTCCCCGACCGTGGTCTCCACGGGAGCGGCGGCGACGCGGGAGATCTCGGCGGGGGCGTTCGATGCCATCGTCCTGGACGTCCGCCTTCCCGATGCCGACGGTATTGCGCTCTGCCGGAAGTGGCGGGAAGCCGGCATCGGCATTCCGATCCTGATCCTCACGGCCCGGACCGACGTCGCCTCGCGCATCGAGGGACTGAATTCCGGAGCGGACGACTATCTCGGCAAGCCGTTCGCCGTGGCGGAGCTGCGCGCGCGGCTGCGTGCGATCCTCCGGCGCCGGTCGGATCCCTCGCGCGTCGGTCCTGTCCGCCTCGGCGAAGTCGTCGTCGATCTCGGCCGCCGGCGCGTGACACGCCGCGACCAGGAAGTTCTCCTGACGCGCCGCGAGTTCGAGCTGCTCGAGCGGCTGATGCAGGCGGGCGGTAACGTCGTTTCCCGCCGCGAGCTCATAGCGGACGTATGGGGAGATGCGGCGAAGGACGCCGAGGCGAGTCTCGAGGTGATCGTCGGGCGCCTGCGCCGCAAGCTGGGTGGACCGGAGGGGCGGCCGGTGATCCGGACCCTGCGCGGCATCGGCTATGCGCTCGATCGGGACGACGCCGGTCGACCATGATGCGCGACTCGATCGTCTCGCGCGTCGTGCTCGCCAGCCTGCTCGCCGCCCTGGTCTCCGCGCTCACGCTGGCGGCAGCGGCCGCCGTGACGGCGGGAATTCTCTGGAGAGACGCCGATCTTCGGTCTCTTCGGGAGACAGCGGACACTCTCGCCCGGGCGATACCGCGAGAAGCGGCGGAGAATCATCTCGATTTGCGGCAGGCGGCCGAGGAGGCGATCTCCGAGCTTCCGGCTCACGGATATCGGCTCGAGGTCTGGCGTGGACCCGTTCTCGTCGCCGGCAATATGGCGTCGGCCCCCCTCGGACCGTTCGATGCCGCGAACCGAGGCGACATCGAGAAGAAATGGCTCGTCGCGACGCGCGAGTCGCCCGGGGACGTCCTCGTCGCGGTCGCTGAGCCGAGAGGCGTTTCGGCGCGGAGCCGGAGCGTGTTCTATCGCTCGCTTCTCCTGGCCTCGCCGGTCTGTGCCCTTTTTGCCGTCGCCGTCGGAGTGGCTTTCGGCCGGCGTGCCACGCTGCCCGTCGTGACCTTTACCCGTCAGATCGCCGCCATCACGCGGCTCGAAAACCCGCCGTATCCCGACTCGCGGGACGCGCCGCGGGAAGTCCGCGAGCTGGACCGCTCCTTTCGGGAGCTCCTCGCGCGCCTCTCCCGGTCGCTCCGGCGCGAAATCGAGTTCGCGGCGAACGCGTCGCACGAGCTGCGGACGCCGTTGACGCGGATCCGGCTCCGCGCCGAGCGGGCGCTGCAGGACGCGGGACCGGCGGCGTCGGAGGAGCTGCGCAGCCAGATCGCGGAGCTCGACCAGATGGTCCGTCTCGTGGACAGCCTTCTCGTTCTGGCGCGTGACGTGGAGTCCGGCCTCCCGATCGGCGAGCCCGTCAACCTGGCCGACATCGCCCGCGAGTGCCATCTTCGTTTCGGCAGCCCGGCGGCGGGATGCGAGCTCACGGCGCCGGATGAAGCCATCGTGCGGGGCGACGAGGACCTGTTGTCGATCGCGATCGAAAACCTGGTCGACAACGCCCGGAAATACTCTCCCGGCGGGTATCACGCCACGATGCGGACCGACGCCGAAAGCGTCATCCAGTTCACGATCGTCTCGGAGGGCGAGATCTCGAGCGGCATTCGGGAGCGCCTCTTCGAGCGTTTCTTTCGCGGAGAGCCCGCCCGCGCCCTCCACTCCGGGCACGGGCTCGGGCTCTCGCTCGCCCGCCACATCGCCCGCCTTCACGGTGGGGATCTCCGCTGCGAGGAGCGGTCTTCCGGCAGCGCGTTCGTCCTGACCATTCCCGTCGCGTAGCGGCCGTGACGGACCGGCACTTGCGATACGATTCCGGGCCTTGAGCTCACCCGAATCCAAACCCGCATGGGCCCTCGTCCTCGGCGCCTCGTCGGGCTTCGGCGAGGCCTGTTCCCTGGCGCTCGCGCGCGCGGGGTGGAACGTCTTTGGTGTTCACCTCGATCGCAAGGCCACGCAGGCAAACGCGGACCGGATCGTCGCGGAGATCGCCGCGATGGGCCGGAAAGCCGAGTTTTTCAACGTCAACGCCGCGGATGAGACCAGGCGCTCAGAGGTCGTCGCCGCCATCCGGACGGCGTGCGGGGAATCCCCGGCCGAGTCGCGTGTCGGAGTGCTCCTGCACTCCCTCGCGTTCGGGACGCTGAAGCCCTTCTTCGCGGCCGAGCGCGGGGGATCGATCTCGAAGGCGCAGATCGAGATGACGCTGGACGTGATGGCTCACTCGCTCGTGTACTGGACGCAGGATCTCTTCTACGCGGGACTCCTCGCGCCGGGCGCGCGCATTTTCGCCATGACTTCCGCCGGCGATCACATCGTGTGGCCCGCCTACGGGGCCGTGTCGGCCGCGAAGGCCGCGCTCGAGTCCCACGTGCGGCAGCTCGCCGTCGAGCTCGCGCCGCATCGCGTGGCGGTCAACGCTCTCCGTGCGGGTGTGACCGATACTCCGGCGCTCCGCAAGATACCCGGCAACGAAGAAATGATCGAGCGCGTCGGGCGGATGCATCCTGCCGGGCGGCTGACACGGCCCGAAGACGTGGCGGGGGCGCTCGTCTCTCTCTGCTCGGCCGGATCCGGATGGGTGAGCGGCAACGTCATCGGAGTCGACGGGGCCGAAGATATCGCGGGCGGAAGGTAATTTCGCCCGTTTGAGCTCTCCTCCCACAACGCCGGCCGCCGGCCCGGCCGATTTCGATTTCGTCACGGAAGAGGCGGGGATCCGCGAATTCCGACTGCGCGCGAACGGCCTGAAAGTTCTCCTGATCGAGAACCGGGTCGCCCCGGTCGTGACCTTCGCGATCGTGTACCACGTCGGAAGCCGCAACGAGGCCGTCGGTTACACGGGCGCCACGCATTTGCTCGAGCACCTGATGTTCAAGGGGACCCCGGAGTACCAGCGGGAGAAGGGCACCGCCATTGCGGCCGTTCTCGAAGCGCTCGGCGCGCGATTCAACGCGACGACGTGGTTCGACCGCACCAACTACTACGAGACGATTCCGTCGGACCGCCTCGAAGTGGCCGTGCGTCTCGAGGCATCGCGGATGCGCGGAGCCCTGCTGCGCGACGCGGATCGCATTCCCGAGATGACCGTCGTCCGCAACGAGTTCGAGCGCGGAGAAAATTCGCCGTTCCAGGTCCTCTACAAGGACACGTTTGCCACGGCGTTTCGCGAGCACCCGTACCACCATCCGACGATCGGGTGGCGCAGCGACATCGAGAACGTGACCACCGAGCGGCTGAAAGAGTTCTACGACGTCTTCTACCAGCCGAACAATGCCACGGCGATGCTGATCGGAGACTTCGATGAGCCGGAGGCCCTCGCGACGATCGGCCGCCACTTCGGCGTGATCCCCTCCTCGCCTTCGCCGATTCCGAAGGTGTACACGGTGGAGCCGCCGCAGGAAGGGGAGCGCCGGTTCGTCGTGCGGCGCGCCGGGCAGGTCGCCTGGTGCGCGCTGTCGTGGCGCGCGGTCGAGGCGCGGCATCCGGACACCCATGCCCTGGCGGTGCTCGGAAACATCCTCGGCGGCGGCGTCACGGGACGCCTCTATCAGGCACTGGTCGAGACCAATCTCGCGCTCTCGGTCACCGTCGTCGCGTGGCAGCTGCACGATCCCGGCCTTTTCTCGGTGTTCGCGCCGGCGCGTCCGGGCGTCGAGCCCGCGGAAGTGGAGCGAGTCTTCCGGGAGGAGGCGTCGCGCGTCGTCCGGGACGGGGTGACGGAGGCCGAGGTGGAGAAGGCTCGCGTCCAGATCGAAGCGGAAGTCATCTTCGATCGCGATTCGACGGACCAGATCGCCGCGTCGCTCTCGGAGGCGATCGCGGTCGCCGACTGGAAGTGGTACGCCGAATATCCGCACGCCATCCGCCGCGTCTCCCGGGAGGACGTCCAGAGGGTCGCTCTCGCCTATTTCCAGGACGACCTGTTGACGGCCGGAACGTTCCTGCCGAAAGGAGTCCCCGCCTCAGGTCCCGGCGAGGAAGATGCGGCGGGTCCCGAGGACGGCAACGCGGCCGAAGAAGACGGGAGCGAGGAGCCAGCGTGAAGGCGCGCCGTCCCACGTTCGCCGAACAGATTCGCAGCCGGCGCCTCGGCAACGGCGCCGAGATCTTCGTTCTCGAGAACCATTTCAATCCGACGGTTGCGCTCGCCGGTTCGCTGCATGCCGGCCCGCTCTTCGCGCCGGCCGACCGGAGGGTCATCGCCTCCATGACCGCCGGAGAGCTCACGAAAGGGACGGAGACGCGGAGCAAGCTCGAGATCGCGGAGGACCTCGAGAGCCGTGGCGCGTCGCTCTCGTTTTCGTCCGACTCCTCGGATCCGGTCGGCACGGATGTCGCCGGCTCCGCGCTTTCGCGGGACATCGACCTGCTCCTCGATCGCCTCACGGAGATCCTGCGCACCCCCTCCTTTCCGGAGGATGAGCTGGACAAGGAAAAGAAGCGGCTGGTCGGAGCCGTTCGCCAGCAGCAGGATCAGACGTCCGCCCGCGCGAACGAGGCGGCGGCCCGACGGATCTATCCGGTCGGGCACCCGTTTCACCGGCGCACAGCCGAGGAGCGGATCGCGCGCGTCGAGTCGCTCACGCGCAACGACCTGACCTCTTTCTACGAGGCCCGATATGGCGCCGGGACGCTCCGTCTCGTCGTCGTCGGCGACGTGGACACCGATCAGATCTTGGACGGTCTCGACCGTCGGCTCGCAGACTGGCGGAGCGGGCCTGCGCCCGGATTCGCGACGTTGCCGGTCCCGCCGCCCGCGCCAGGCTCCGAGACGGTCCGGATGCCCGACAAGGCGAACGCCGACGTCGTGCTCGCCCTTCCTTCGACCCTGGCCCGGCCCGACCCGAACTACCTGGCCGCTGCGCTGGCCAATTCGGCGCTCGGACAGTCGTCGCTCACGTCGCGCCTCGGCGTGCGTGTGCGCGACACCGAAGGGCTCACGTACGGGATCCACTCGAGCTTCCACGCCACGCATCTGGCCGGGCCCTTTCTCGTTACCGTCACCGTGAAACCGGAGAGCCGGGACGCGGCGGTCGCGTCGACTCTCGACGAGATCCGCCGTTTCGTGCGGGACGGGATGACGCCGCAGGAGCTCGCCGACGAAAAGAGCTCTCGCATCGGCAAGTTCAAGGTCGACCTCGCGAGCAACGCCGGGATCGCGCAGGCGGTCGACACGGCGATCTACTACGGGTTCGGAATCGAATACCTGGACGACTTCGCGAATCGCGTCAACGCGATCACAAAGGAACAGGCCGACGAGACTTTCGCCCGTCTCGTCGACCCGGACGCGTTTTCGATCGTTTCGGCGGGGACATTTTCGTCGCCTCCGCCGCGTTGACCTTTGCGGCTTGAGGGCGTTTCTCCTGCGCGGAGCGCATGGCGTGGCGCCAGTTGCTCGGCTCGGCCGGATGCGGCCTCGACCGAGCGGAGTGAGGTTTGCTCCGGCTCCCGCAACGGGAGGCTCCTCCTTCCCTCCGGTCAGGAGACTCCTCCCGTTGCGAGCGGTTGCATCGGGCGGGCTCGTCGATGGGAGCGCCTTCCCCCGCTCCCGGCGGGAGAGGGCGGGGTGAGGGGCGTCAACGTCGCCTGCGCCGCGTTGATCATTGGGGCGGCAGAACGTGTCTCTTGCGCGGAGCGCATGGCGTGGCGCCAGTCGCTCGGCTCGGCCGGATGCGGCCTCGACCGAGCGGGGTGCGGCTGGCTCCGGCTCCCGCAACGGGAGGCTCCTCCTTCCCTCCGGTCAGGAGACTCCTCCCGTTGCGAGCGGAGGCTATGGCGGAGCTCGTCGAGGGGTGTCGGTTGAGGGAGGCGAGAGTCAGACCGAAGCGTTCGCTCGCGCGTCCGGCGTCGCGTCAGGGCCGCTCCCTCGCCTTCCGATTCCCACTTCATTCGATGAATCGATTGATCGCGAATCATGAGATCTCGAGATCACGAGATTCGAACAAGCGTCCCCCCTCTCCCGGCGGGAGAGGGTCGGGGTGAGGGGCGAATTCTCTTCGTCTCCGATCTCCACCTCACCCGATTCCCCTGATGGATCACCCGATCACCCGATCACCCGATTTCCTATCGATCGTTCGATTGATCGCGAGATCATGAGATCGCGAGATCGAAACTTCAGGACATACGGGCCCAGTAGCCCCCCGCCCTCCTTCCGTGACAGAATCGCCCCCCAACAGCAGGAGGCTCCCATTCCGCGCAGACCGCAGTACCGCAAGCCCATTCGTCGCCGGCCCGGCGAGGCCGCGCCGACTCACCGTGTGTACATGTCCAACGAGGCGCCCACGCCGGATGGCGCCAGTCCGGACGGGAAAAATTTCTTTCGGGCGCGACTCGACTCCGAGCCCTCACCCGAGTGGATGCGCGCCTATCGTGCCGGAATGCTCGGGCTTCTGCCGGAAGACCGCGACATCGTCCTGAAGTTCGAGTTCCAGGGGGACAGCGTCCGGTTCCCGGCGGCCGAGAACGAAGTCGGGCGGGTGCGCAAAGTCCTCGAGCGCAGGCTCGAGGCCGTGAACTCGATTCTCTCCGGCGGCCGCGGGCCGTCTTCTTCCTGACGTCGTTTTCCTGGCGTCGTCTTCCTGGAAAAACGAGAGGGGCGCGGAGCGTCCTCTTCACTTCAACGCTTCGCCCTCGCCTGCAGCCCCTTCCCCGGCGATGGCTTTTCCGGTCGGAGTCGCTTCCGGCGTGGGCGGAGCTTCCCACTCGAGCTTGCGGTAGTCGAATGACGCCTCGTCTCTCGCGTTGAACTTCACGATCTCGAAATAGGGCGATAGATCGAAGTCCCTCGGGACACAAAGAGTGGGATGGCGCGCCCGGAGCAGCCCGCTGTAGGCCCGCCGTGTCGGACGGCCCAGGATCTGCTGCCGCAGTCTCTCCGTCGTGGTCCTGGCCGACTGGCGCCCCTGTTGAGGAAGGATCGGGAAGCGCACCCGGCCGAAAGCCTCGGCCAGCATGGTCGAGCAGATCGTCTCGGTCGCGACGCCGCTTCCGAAGTGGAGCGCATCCTCCTGGAGCCTCGCCGGAATCAGGTGGAAGGGGAGGAGATAGCGCGTCAGGTCGAGGAAATTGCGGCGGTCGTACCGGTTCCCGACCCGACGCAGGACGAAGTCGATGATCTCGTCGCGGTCCTCGGGCCGAAGCCGCACCGGCCGGCAGATCCGGATGTTGAAGTCGAGGTATTTGGAGAGCGGCGACACGACGACGCCTTCCGCCACGAGGGCCTCGGCGATCAGGTGCCGCGCCTCGCGGCCGAACCGCTTCTGTATCCGGGCCCGGGTTTCGGGATCGCGGTTCAACAGGGCGTCTCCGACGTAGAGAGCGCTGTGGGACCAGGAGGACTGCGTCAGGTACTTGACCGCCTGCGAGACGCGTTGATCGCCGTCGACCAGGAGCACGTCACCCGGCGCGATCGTGGCCTTCAGCTTCGCGAAGTCGTTATAAACGAATCGCCGATAGTGGCGGCGCGGGCGTGTGATCTGGGACAGGAACCAGGCGGCGAGCGCGCGACGCGGGGAGCGCACTCTTCCCGCTAACCGGGTACGGAAACAGGACGTCGCGCGGCGTGGCCAGCGACCATCCCCGAGGTTTCCCTCGGCGGCAGGCGCGACGCACCCTGCCGGCCAGAACGACTCCAGGACAGTGAATCCGAACGATCGAGCGTCGTTACTCTCCCGGGAGACCTCTCGGCCGCCGTTCGCGCAGTGAATGCCGGCGGGCGAAAGTACATCGACTACGGCGCCGCCTTCTTCAGAAGGTACGCGGACTCCTGCAGCCTCGCGCCGGACGCGTCCGCCACGGCGAACCGGGCGGGATGAAACGTCTTCGTCGAGCCGTACGAGCCGTTCCAGATCGACGCGCCTGCGTACTCGCCCCGTTTGTTGACCACGTAGTAGTTGATGTTGAAGTCGGGCTGTCCGGACTTGTCGCGGCTGTATTTCGTCGAGTCCACCACCCGGCGGAGAGTCGAGAGCGCGGCTTCCTCGGGCGACTTGCCCTGCCGCATCAGCTCGACGACCGTGTGCGATCCGCAGAACCGGATGTTGCCCTCGCCCCAGCCCGTGGACCCGCAGGCACCGACTTCGTTATCGACGTAGAGGCCGGCGCCTATGCACGGCGAGTCCCCGAGCCGGCCGGGGAGCTTGAAGAAGAGGCCGGACGTCGTGGTCGTGCCGACGAGATCCCCGCTGGCGGTAACGGCGTTGCAATTGATGGTTCCCTGCGGCCGAAAATCCTCGACGCCGAACTTCTCGATGTACCAGCGGATGTCCGGGTCGGTCTGCTCCTCGTTGCCGCGCTCGATCCAGTCGTCGATCTTGGAGAGCTTCTCTTTCCAGTAGAGCCACACCTTCCGCGAGCGCTCCGTCAACAGGTTCTGCTCGGGGACTCCGTGCGCGCGGGCGAATTTGAGCGCACCCTCTCCGACCAGAAAGGCGCGATTGGTCTGATCCATGACCAGACGGGCAACCTTCGACGGATTCTTGATCCGCTCGAGTGCTCCGACCGCGCCGGATTTCATCGTCCGGCCATCCATGACCGAGGCGTCGAGCTGCACGACGCCCTCCTCGTTCGGGATGCCGCCGTATCCGACCGTGACGTCGTCCGGATCGTCCTCGACAATGTTGACTCCCGCGATGACGGCGTCCAGAGGATCGCTGCCTGCGGCGATCATGGAGTAGGCCTTGCGGACTGCCTCGAGCCCGTTCGCGGAGGAGACCACAACGGGGCGGGAGGAGGCGGCCCGGGCCGGTGTCGCCCGGATCTGCGCGGCGATCGGCAGAAGAACCGCGCTTTTGAGGAGGTCCCGGCGGCTCGTACCACTCATGTGATCTCCTTCCATAGTCCGTTCCGCTGTCCGCTTCGTTTCCCGTTTCCCGTTTCCCGTTTCCCGGGTACCCCTACTCGTCCGGAAGCTCGGGCTCTTCCTGCACTTCGCGGTGCGTGCCCGGCGCCACGAGATCCATCAGGAGATCCGGAAGCGTTTCGGAGAACTGACTTCGAGCCATGACCTTCGTCACTCCCGCCGCTTCGGACTGGCGGGCCAGCTCTTTGTCGACGTGCGAGAGAAATCCCACGATGGGGAGGTCCTTGCGGGCGCCCGTCCGGATGGTGGCGACCGCTTTCAGGGCATCGGGCGACAGCTCGACGAGAGCCGCGGCGACGCCCTCGCCGGCGGAGGCCGCCGCCAGCCCGGCGGGAGTCGTGTAGACGACGGGGATGTTCAGATGCCGCGCCGTCGCATCGATCTTGGATCGAAAGAACAGGTCGTCCAGGCACGCGACAATAGATTTCGACATGGGCGGGGGGATCTTACAGCTTTCAGCCGTCTGCTATCCGCTGCCAGCGATCCGTGATCGGTTCTCCGTGTTCTGCGCCTGATTCATTTTCGCGAGAAATGTCGACCGGGAGTACAGATCGAACCCGAAGCGAATGGAGGCCGGCGTCAGAAACCGCGGCTCAAACCCGATGATGGAGAACCGCGCTCAAAACACCTTCACGAGCTCCGCCGTGAACCGCCGGAGATAGAAGTTCCGATCGAGCCGCTCCTGGTACATCGCCGTTCCCTGGACGTACACCTGCGGCAGGACCGTGATCGCGAGGCCGATACGGTGGCCGCGGTACCAAGAGTGGAGCCACCAGTCGTCGGTGTTGTAGGCGCCCAGCACGGCCTCGCGCTGGACGTACTGATACGTGTAGAAGCCGCGAACCTGGCCCGGAGTCCCGACAGAGCCGATCGTGACGCTTCCTTCGAACGCGCGATCGTCGCCCTTCGCCTCCTCGCGGGAGCCGAAGTTCTTCAGCCCGTCGAACGAGAGAAGAACGGGAGCGGTTCCGATGGGAAAACGGAATCGCACCAGGGCGTCGGCGATCTCGAACCGCGACACGAATCCAGGCCCGCCTTCGACAATGGAAGCCGAGTAGTTCTGACGGATGAATGCGTTCTTGAGGTGATCGAGGTCGAAGTTCCAGAAGGCTCCGGCGACCTCCACAGAGAAACGCCCGGCATCCCCGGCGCGCCAGACGAGCTGGCCGGCCTCGACGCGCGTTCGATCTCCCTCTCGCTGGGGCCCGCGAAAGCCCGTCCCCGCGATCGTGAATGTGGACGAGCCCGCATGGATCTGCCACGACGCGGCCGCCCCCAGCGTCTGAAGATCGTGATCCCACAGCATCTCGGAAGCGATGATCGGCGTTCCGAAGCTTCCCAGGCGGAGGTCGAAATCGCCGGGCCTGCCCTCGACGAAGTAGCGGTCGAGGGACGCTCCCCGGGACCGGTAGTTGTCGAAGTTCGGATCGTTGGTGGTGTTGCGGTCGGTTCCCCAGTCGCCGACCGCGCGCGCGCCAATCCGGAACCGATCGGACACGACGTAGTCGAGCTCCGGGCGGACCTCGAATCGGGCGCGGTAGATGTTGGGCCTCGCGACGAGATTCTCGATGCGGTCGTACCGGCCGAGAAAATCCCAGCGGAAATCGAAGTGCGCCTTCTGCTCCTCCGGAGCGAAGAACTCTTCCTTTTCCGGGGCCGCCGGCGCGACGACGCTCGCGGGGGAGGTGGACGCCGGCAAGGGTGAGGGGGAAGGCGCCGGCGTCGGGGATTGGGCGAAGACCGACGCGGCCAGCGCCACGGCTTCGAGGAGACCAACGACCAGGAAAGCCGGGTATTTCATCGGTCTCGTGCTCCCCGCCTTCGTGTCGTCTGGGGCTGGCCGCCGCGATCGGAACGGTCTCAAGCGGCGGCGGCCGTTACGGAGGTCAGCGCCTCGTACAGGTCGTTGACGGACTGGTACCGATCCGCCGGATTTTTCTCCATGCAGCGCAGGATGATCACGGCGATCCGAGGATCGACCTTGGGGTTCTTGGACTGAGGCGCGGGGGGCTTCTCCTGCACGTGCTTGAGAACGACCGCGATCGGCGTGTCGCCTTCAAAGGGCAGCGAACCGGTGAAGATCTCGTACAGCACCACGCCCATCGAATAGATGTCGGACCGGAAGTCGAGCGCCACGCCTCGCGCCTGCTCGGGGGACATGTAGTCGGGAGTTCCGACGACCGTCCCGGTGGCCGTCATTCCGCGGTCCTGCGTGAGCCGGGCGATGCCGAAATCCATGATCTTGAGGCCGCCCGTCGGCTCGATGATGATGTTCTGCGGCTTGATGTCGCGGTGGATGACGCCGACCTCGTGAGCGGCGGCCAGGCCGGCGCACATCTGTTTGGCGATGCGGAGAGCCACGGGTGTTGGGAGCAGCTGGTCCTGCTCGACCAGGTGCTTCAGCGTGATGCCCTTGACGAACTCCATCGAAAGGTACCGCAGTCCTCCCGTCTCGCCGAGATCGTGGGTGCGAAGGATGTTCGGATGCGTGATCTTGCGAGCGAGGCGGATCTCCTGTTTGAATCGGTCGAGCAGCGTCGGGTCCGCCGAAAGCGCTTCGCTCCGCAGCGTCTTGATCGCGACCATGTCCTCGAGGTCGCGGTCGAGGGCCTTGTAGACGATTCCCATTCCGCCCTTGCCGAGTACGGATTGGATCTCGTAGCGGCTCGCAAATACGGTCCCGATCTGCGGCTCCGCGCCGCCGCGCGATCCCGTTGCGGTGGAGGCGACGCCCCCGAGCGTAATGTCGGACGAAATCCGCGCGCGCGCCGCCGAGACCACGGTTCCGAGGTCCTCCCCGAGGTTCATCGTCATGGCGCCCACGTATTTCTCGAGGGCCTCCTTCTCCCTCAGCTCCTCCAGCATGGCGCGGAACGACCGCGCGAGAATCCCGATTTCGTCCTTCGATTCGATCGGAAGGTCGGGAGTGTCGAGGTTTCCGACGCGCACCTCCTCGGTCGCGCGCAGCAGCCGCGCGAGCGGTTCGGTGATCCGCCGCGCGAACACGAACGAGAGAATGAACGCGAAGAGAAGCGCCGCGAGGCCGACGAGGATCTGCGTGTTCTGAATCGTTCGGAACGCCGCGAGCTCCTTTTCCCGGCTGCGGAGCGCGACGGCGGCGCCCACGAGGGAATCCGTCGACGAACGCAGCGGCAGAAAGTACGCGAGGTAGGTCTCTCCGCCGATGTCGAGGGGGAGCGGACCGATCGTCTTTCCCTTTCGGACAACGGCCGTGACGACATCCGGGCGTTTCCGGATCGCGTCCAGGACGATCCCGCTCCGGTCCTGGAGCGTCGAGCCGGCAAGAGCCGGACGCGCGGCCTCGGAGGGTTTGGCCTCATCCGCCAGGAACACGACCTCGGCGTTCATGAGCGACTTGAACGCGATGGCGACGTCGTTGTTGATCTGGAACGCGGCGGCGATGACGCCCACGATCTTCGTTCCCCCTTCGAGGACCGGCGAGGCGACGACGTTGTAGAGCTTGCCGCCCGAGAGCCAGATGCCCTGCGTCTTGTCGCCCGCGAGCGCGCCGGCGATCGTCGGAACCCTCGAGAGGTCCGCGGAATAGGGGAGGGGCTTGTCCGTGCGCAGGAAAGCGAGCCCCTGCGGGTTGACGGCAACGAGGAAGTCCGCCCGCGTGCTGGAGGCCTGCTCGTTCTTCAGCGTGTCGAACGCCGTGGCCGGATCCACGTCGCTCGTCATCATCGAGATGATTCCCGCGTTGTTGACGACGACGGCCAGGGCGCGCTCGAGGCTGACGTAGCGGTTCTGCTGGAAAGACTCCCAGGCGGGACCGGCCTTGCGGAGATCCTCGTCGATCTTCGCGTCCGCAACGCTCCGGGCGCGGTACGCGGAGATCGCGATCGCGCCTCCGACGGCAGTGAGGATGAGAAGAGCGGCCGCGACGAAGATCTTGAGCGTGAGCGAAAAACGCGGCGGCTTCGGGGGCGGCAGCTTCAGGCCCCGGATCGGGATGTTGATCCCCGTGCCCGCCGTCAGGCGGAACGACGGCTCAATATCGTTCGTCATCGGTGGCCGCCTGCGGCGGATAGTCCTTGCCGTACTTGTTCTTGTGAGTCTCGCGCTGGAACGCGGACGTGTCGAGGCGAAGAGCGATCGGGGTGTCGATTCTCGACCGGACGGTGACAGGAGCGCGATTCTCGCCACCCTCTTCGTTCCAGGCGCGGATTTCCCACGTTCCGGCCGGAACGTTCTCGAAGCGAAACGCGCCGTCGGCGCCCGTGACGCGGATGAAGTCGGAGTTGGCCACCAGGACGAACCCGACCATCTGGGGATGGATGTTGCAATAAACGCGCACCACTCCGGGCTCCTCGAACTTCTTCGCCTTCGATCCACCGCTTCGGTAGAGCCCGAGATCGAACCGGTTCGCCGGAGAAACGGAAAAGACGTTGTGGTAGATGGGATCGACGTTCGGGAAATCGACTTCGGCGTCCTTCTCGACCGCCACGACGCGCGGCACGAACTTCTTGCCCTGGCTCTTCATCTCGACGTGCGCCGGTCGGGAGGGGGTTCGCGGGGAGCGCACGCCCTCGAGCCACACGACACAGTTGGAGGCGTCCTCGAGCGGCGTTCCTTTCTGGACGATCGCCACCCTGCCCGACACCGTTCCGGGGGCCGCGGCAGGGGTCGGTGCGGGCGCGGCCGCCGAAACCGCCAGCACGAGCGCGATGGTCGTAAGAGGAGTCATCGAAATTGGGCGAAATCATAGCATTTTGAGCCTCTTCCGCTCGATTTCGACGCGGGGAATGCGGTCCATGCCCGTCGTCGCGCCGGAAGTCCGCTCCGGTTGCGACTTCGCCTCCCCGCGCCCGCGCATCTACGTATAATCCCCGCGCACCAAAAGCTGCGGCGTGAAAAACGGAGGTCGCATGGCGAGTCCCTCGGAAGCCGGGAAGGAATTTCGGCCCTACGTTCCCGCGGAGCAGGACATACCCGAGTTCACGCCGAAAGCGGTCCTTCTCGGGATCTTCTTCGGAGTCATCTTCGGCGCGGCGACCGTCTACCTGGCGCTTCGCGCCGGACTGACCGTCTCGGCGTCCGTCCCGATCGCGGTCCTCTCGATTGCAGTTTTCAAGAAGCTCGGTAAGTCGACGATCCTCGAGAACAACATGGTCCAGACGATCGGCTCCGCGGGCGAGTCGGTCGCCGCCGGGGTGGTCTTCACGATGCCGGCCCTTCTCTTTCTTTCGGGAGGGACCGACTACTTCAAATACATCACGATCTTCGTGCTCGCCGCGGTCGGCGGAACGCTCGGGGTTCTCTTCATGATCCCGTTGCGCCGCGCCCTCATCGTGAAAGAGCACGGCATCCTGAAGTACCCGGAGGGCGTGGCCTGCGCGGACGTCCTGATCGCGGGCGAGCGCGGAGGCGACCTCGCCAAGATGGTGTTCAAGGGTGTCGGCGCGGCGATGCTCTACAAGTTCCTGTACGGGATCATCGGCCTCTGGAACGAGACCGCCACGTGGTTCAAGACCGGCAAGACGGGGACGATTCCCGATGCGACCCTGTCCTGCGACGTGACCCCCGAGTACCTGGGACTCGGTTACATCATCGGGCCGCGCATCGCCGGGGAGCTCGCGTCCGGCGGCGTGCTCTCCTGGCTCGCCCTGATTCCCCTCATCTCGATCTTCGTGGCGGAGAGCCGGATCGTCGCCGACCTGCACACTCTCGGGTTCTCGGACGCGTGGATGGCCGGCCACTCCCACGCGGAGTGGATCTATCGCGCCTACGTGCGCTACATCGGAGCCGGTGCCGTGGCCTGCGCGGGCGTCATGACTCTCATCAAGACGCTTCCCACCATCGTCTCCGCGTTCACGGAGTCCGTGAAGTCCTTCGGAGCCGGCGCCGCGGCGCGGAGCACAAAGCGGACCGAGAGCGATCTCGGGATCGGCATTGTGGTCATCGGCTCGGTCGTGCTCGCGCTGATCGTCACGATCCTCCCGGGGTTCCCGCACGGGCCTTTTCCCGGCTCGCTCCTGATGGGGCTTCTCGTGGTCGTCTTC
Source organism: Thermoanaerobaculia bacterium (assembly GCA_038239305.1). Lineage (GTDB taxonomy): Bacteria > Acidobacteriota > Thermoanaerobaculia > UBA5066 > Gp7-AA6 > JALYUA01. Next base: position 44,806 of record JBBSEW010000018.1, read on the forward strand.
GGTTTCTTCTTCGTGACCGTCTCCTCGCGAATCGTCGGCATCATCGGGACGTCTTCCAATCCCATCTCGGGAATGACGATCGCGACCATCATGGCGACGTGCGTCGTATTCGTCGCCCTCGGCCGGACGGGCGACGTCTACCAGGCCGTCGCGCTGTGCGTCGGCGCCATCGTCTGCGTCGCGTCCGCCAACGCCGGAGCGACTTCGCAGGACCTGAAAACCGGATACCTGGTCGGCGCCACGCCGCGAAGGCAGCAGATCGGATTCATCATCGGGGTTCTCACCTCGACGGTCGTGATCGGCGGCACGCTCTTCCTGCTCGACAAGACCTACGCGATGGGCGAGGCGCACGGCATCGGCGGACCGAAGCTCGCGGCCCCTCAGGCAACGCTGATGGCGACGATCATCAAGGGCCTTCTCGCCAACAACCTGCCCTGGGCGCCTGTCCTCGTCGGCGTCTTCCTCGCCTTCATGGCGCAGATGGCGGGCGCGCACGCCCTGTCCTGGGCGGTCGGGGCGTATCTGCCCCTCTCGACGACGTTCCCCATCTGGATCGGCGGCCAGATGAAGGCCTTCGCGGATGCCATGCGCAAGAAGAAGGAAGGAGCCGCCGGAGAAGAGTCGGAGCTCTCCTCGGGCATGCTTTACTCGACGGGCCTCGTCGCGGGCGGATCTCTCGGCGGGGTTCTCATAGCGCTCGTGGCGTTCATCGGAGACGCCGTGCTGCACATGGAGAAACCGACGCTGATCGAGAAGCTCGACATCGGCCAGAGGTTCTATCCCGCCTTCAAGAACGGCGTCGGCGGCAACGTCCTCGGCGCGCTCGTCTTCGCGGGACTGTGTTTGCTGCTGTTGGCGAACGCGCGCAAAAAGCTGGAGGCTTAGCGGCGAAGGTTCTCGATAGGCTCCAGGGAGAATCTCGCGATCTCACGATCTCGTGATCTCGCGATCAATCTTTCTATCGAATCAGGTGAATCTGGGGTTCCCGATAACCACTTCACCCGATCGTCGGATTGATCATCCGATCATCCGATCATCCGATCACTCGATCATCCGATCACCCGATTCTCACTCGATCGCCCCGAACTTCCGTCCCACCTTCACAAACGCTTCCACCGCCCGATCGAGATCTTGCGTCTCATGGGCTGCCGAAACCTGGCAGCGCAGTCGGGCTTGGCCCTGGGGGACGACCGGAAATCCGAAGCCGGAGACGTAGACGCCTTCTTCGAGCAGGGCCCGGCCCATCGCGAGGGCTTTCGCCGTTTCGCCGACGATCACGGGCACGATCGGATGGGTTCCGTGGGGGATCCGAAAACCGGCCTCCGATATGGCCTTGCGGAAGTACTCCGCATTCGCCTGCAGCCTCGCCACGGGCGAGGGATCCTCGCGGAGCATGCGGAACGCCTCGAGCGAGCCCGCCGCGACGGCCGGGGGGAGCGAATTCGAGAAGAGGTAGGTGCGGCTGCGTTGCCGGAGCAGGTCGACGAGCGGCTTCGGGCCCGTCACGAACCCGCCGGCCGCCGAGCCCATGGCCTTGCCGAGCGTCCCGGTCGTCACGGGTATGCGCTCGAACACGCCCTGCGCCTCCCCGGTCCCCCGGCCGGTTTTTCCGAGGACGCCCGTCGCGTGCGAGTCGTCGACCACGAGGAGAGTGCCGGTGCGCTCGCAGATCTCCACGAGGGCCGGGAGGTCCGCCTCTTCCCCTTCCATCGAGAACACGCCGTCGGTCATCATGAGCCGGAACCGCGATGCGGAGTCTTCGTGGATCATCGCCTCGAGCGCTTTCGGATCGTTGTGGGGGACGCGGAACCTCTTCGCCTTGCAGAGCCGCACGCCGTCGATGATCGACGCATGGTTGAGCTCGTCCGAGAAGAGACCGTCCGGCTCCTCCAGGACCGCCGCGAAGAGACCTTCATTCGCGCTCCAGCACGTCATGTACAGGATCGCGTCCTCGGTTCCGAAGAACGAAGCGATCTCGGCCTCCAGCTCCTTGTGCAGCTCCTGGGTGCCGCAGATGAACCGCACGGAACCGAGACCGGCGCCCCAGCGGTCGACCGCCTTCTTCTGGGCTTCCCGGATGCGCGGATGGTTCGCGAACCCGAGATAGTTGTTGGAAGTCAGCATGATGACTTCGCGACCGGCAACCGTCACGCGAGGTCCCTGCGGGGTCTCCAGGACCAGCTCTTCCTTGAAAGTACCCAGGGCTTTGAGCTGCGAGACCTGTTCGGCGAGGTGGGAGATGAGGGGTAACTGCGGCATGGCTGCTCCTTGAGGAAATCTCGCGATCTCGCGATCTCGCGATCTCATGATCTCGCGATCGATCGGATGATCGAACTATCGGTTATCGGGACCCGAACCCTGGGAGATGTCCGATCACTCGATGATTCGATTGATCGCGAGATTGCCCGATCGCGAGATCGCGAGATTCGTCCATCGGTCCCGGGCGGCTCTATCGGGCGTCAGCCTTCGGATACGATTTTTCCGGCCACGCGCTGTCCGGGAAACGCCGCGTCGAGCGCCGAGAGAGCGCGATCGAAGCCCGCTTTGTCCAACGCCACAACCTCGGCGCAGATGGTCGGGCGGTTGACGATTTCGGACGTTCCCGTCGGATTTCGGACGATGACGGCCTGCGCCGGCTCCTCGACGACGAAGAGGATGTCGTCGATGTCCTCGAGCGCGCGGGAGGCGGTCCGATGCGCGCGTTCCTTCTCTTCCCGGTTCAGGCAGACCCCGGCGATACCCACGACTCGGAACTGGTTCGGCTCGAATTCGGTCCGGTCCCAGTTCTTCCAGACGCGCTCGCGCGGGCGCATCTCGAAGCGGTAGGCGAGATTCGACAGGCGGGATTCCTCGAGCGCGAACTCGGCGATCCGGCGGTCGGTCAGCTCCTGCGTCGAGTCCGGTGTCGGGGGCTTTCGTGTGGGCATGCGTGCTCCTCAGCTGGTCGCGCGACGAGCAGGGCCGGCCGGGGAGGCGCCGCCGGGCTTGCCGTTCGGATAGAAAACGACTTTCATGGCCCGCCGGTCTTCGAGCAGCGCCATGGCTTCGTGAAAGTGGTCGAGGCCTTCGAATTCGTTCGTGACGAGGTGCTCGACGTCGAGCCCCGCGCGCAGGAGGTCGAGCATTTTGATCCAGGTTTCGAACACGCGGCGTCCGATGATGCCGTACAGGGTCAGGCCCTTGAAGATGAAGTCATTGGTGTAGTCGCGGATCGTCAGGCTCTTCTCGCGCGGCAGCCCGAGGAGCGACAGAACTCCTCCGCGCCGGGCGGCCGCGAGGCCGAGATTCACGGACGCCTCCGCTCCCGAGAGCTCGAGCACGACGTCCGCACCGCCCCCCGTCGCGTCCCGCAGGCTTCCGACCGGATCCTTCGTCTTCGTGAGGTCGATGACCGAGACATGGGCGAGCCGGCGGCTGGCCGCCCACTTGCGCGCGGGTGCGGCCGCGTGGCCGTTGACGTCCGTGATCGCGATGTGGGACGCGCCGGAGATCCGGGCGATCTCGGCGCACATCGCTCCGATCGGTCCGTAACCCAGGACCGCGACCGCTTTTCCGGACAGGTCCGCGACCTGGGTCGTGTGGACCGCGTTGCCGAGCGCGTCGAGAAAAGCCCCCACACGGACGGGCACGATCTCGGGGTCGAGCGGCACGACGTTATAGGCGGGCACGACGACGTATTGCGCGAAGCAGCCGTCGCCGTGGACTCCGAGGATCCGGGTGTTCTCGCAGATGTGCAGCTGTCCCTTGAGGCACGGGCGGCAATGCCCGCACGACACGTGCATTTCGGCCGAGACGTACTGGCCCTCGGAGAGATGAGGCCTCTTGCCGCCGGGGCCGAACGACACGATCTCGCCGCAGAACTCGTGGCCGTAGATGCGGGGCGGCTGCACCATGCCGGCCATTGAGGGATCCCACTGGTAGATGTGCTTGTCGGACCCGCAGATCGCGGTCGCGAGCACGCGGATCAGAACCTCGGCCTGTCCGGGAACCGGAACCGGTACCGGGATGATTTCCGTTCCGGCGCGGCCTGCCAGCGGTTTGGTCTTGACCACGGCGGTCATTGTTCGGGAAACGGGAAACGGGAAACGGGAAACGCGTGAATCACGGGAGGAAGTCGCCGCTCGCGAACCTTTCTTGTTTGCGATTTTCCGCTTTCCCTCCAACTCAATCTCCTGCTTCGTCGTCGCGGACGTAGCCGGCCCGCGCGCCGGCGATGCTTTCGACCGGATGGAAGACGTCGACCGGCCGGACGTAACGGTCGACGATAGCCCGCGTCCCGCCGATCTTCAGCTTGCGAAAGAGGAATCGGAACTTCTCCTCGAGCGCGGCGGCGATCGAGTCTCGCGTGCCGACGGGAAGGTTCCAGAATTGTTCCTTGAACGGCCCGATCGCCTGTTTACGGTTCTTGTAGAGGAACTGCTCCGGTGTCTCTCCGGGCTTCTTCTGATCGAGCGTGTGGAGGAACACCCAGCGCTCGACCGCGCGCCGCAGCGGCTGGGGAAGAGCCGGGTGGTCGTACACCATGTTCTGGAATTCGGTCGCGAGGTGTATTTCGGCGCAGTCGTGGTCCGGGAACTGGCCGAAAAGCTCCGGCTGGAGCGTCGAAGCTCCGTGTTGAACGGCGCCCGCGAGCCCGTACTCCTCCCGCGCTATCTTCGAAATGCGCTCGAGCGTCCCGAAGTCGATCGCGACGCGCTGCACGGTTCCGTCCGGCCCGACGGTTCCCCCGTGCGAGGAGCCCGTCTGGATCGAAACCTTCGCGAGACCGCGCAAGTCGCCGATCCGGTTCCGGTACCCGTTGATGTAGGCGCGAAACTCCTCCGGGGTCGAATTCTCCTTGCCGACTTCGCCGATCTCTCCGCCGATCGAGATCGGCATGTCCTTCGGTTCTTTCCCCCGGATGTATTGCGTCAGGAGCGCCGAATAGCGGCAATTGAGCTCCTGCTGGTCGGCGAGTGTCTTCTTCGAGAGATCGACGAGCGTGGAGGTGTCGATGTCGATCTGGAAAAAACCCGCGGGGATCGCTTCGTCGATCAGCGCCTCGATCGCGGCGATCTCCTTCTCCGGGGCCTCGGCCATCTTCTTCGGGTTGGTCTGATAGTGGTCGCCCTGGAGGAACACCGGGCCGCTCCATTCTTCCCGGATCGCCGCGGCCAGCACGACGGTGGCATATTCCGCGGGCCGCTGGTCCGTGTATCCGATCTCGCTGCGCGCGATCTCGAAGATGAGCGCTCCCGCGTCGAGGCTCTTCGCGGCCCGGAAGGCGGCTCGAGCGGTGTCGTAGGAGAGGATCCGGATGTTGATCGCCGGAACGGAGAAACCCGAGATTTCTCCCCGGCCGCGGGCCTCGTAGAGGGGAAGGATCGAGGCGGGGAGGATCCCGAGCTCGCGGGCGGCCTCGCGGATGGTTCGGCGGCATTCGTCCCGCGACTCGCCCTTGCCGAAAACGGCCGTCCAGACGAGGCTGTCGAGCACGCCCTCGCGGAAACGAGGCGCGTCGATGATCCGGAGGGGGCTTCCACGGCCGACCGTCTCCGATTTCTCGAGGAAATCGGCGAGCTCTCGGGGGGTGAGAAAGAGTTCCATGGGGCGCGGGGGATTCTATACGTCGCCTGCGCCGCGATGGGAATCGGGGCGTGGGGTCGGGGCGTTCTGCGCGAAGGGGATGTGCGGGCGGATGTTGCCCGGCTCGGCCGGATGCGGCCTCGACCGGGCAGAGAGTGGTTTGCTCCGGCTCCCGCAACGGGAGGCTCCTCCTTCCCTCCGGTCAGGAGACTCCTCCCGTTGCGAGCGGTTGCGTCTGTCGGGCTCGTTGAGCCCTGATCACCCGATCGCCGATCGCCCGATCCCTCCTGATAGTTCGATTGATCGCGAGATCATGAGATCGCGAGATCGCGAGATTCGAACAGGAGGGCGAGCCTTTCCCCCTCTCCCGGCGGGAGAGGGCCGGGGTGAGGGGCGGGCTCGCTCTCTTTCTTCGATTCACGGATCACCCGATCCCCCGGATTGATCACCCGATCACCCGATCACCCGATCACCCGATCCTCCGATTTCCCTCGGATCGCCTCCGACGTTCTCCTCAGAAGATCTGGCTTCCATGACCCTCCCGATCTATCTTCACCCATGGTTTTTCTCTCCCGCACCGTCCATTTCAACGCCGGGCGCCATCTCTGGCGGGCGGACTGGAGCGAGGAGAGGAACCGGTCCGTCTATGGCGACGAGGGGCCTCACGGGTACGGTCACAACTACGGGCTCGAGGTCGCGGTCGAAGGAGATGTCGATCCCGAGACCTCCATGATCGTGAACCTGACCGATCTCGATCTCATCCTGAAGGAGGAAGTCGACCGGCCGCTCGACCACCGCAATCTCAATCTCGATGTGCCGGATTTCGCGAACGAGTCGCCGACGGCCGAGCGCGTCGCGCTATGGATCTGGAAGCGGGTCTCTCAGCGCATTCGCGTCGAGGGCTGGAAGTGCCGGCTGGCCCGCCTCCGGCTCACGCTCGCGCCTGACTTTTCGGTGGAGATCGAGGAATGACGACAGAGCGGTCAGCGAGCCGGCCGCCGAACGTGCCACCGATGTTCTTCCGCCAGTACTACCTGGGTTGCCTCGCGCAGGCGTCCTACATGATCGGTTCCGGCGGCGAGGCCGTCGTCGTCGATCCGCGCCGCGACGTGGACGAATACATCGAGGACGCCGCGCGGCTGGGATTCTCGATCCGGCACATCGTCGAGACGCATCTCCATGCGGACTTCGTCTCCGGCCATCGCGAGCTCGCTCGCCGCACGGGCGCGCGCATCTGGATCGGTGCCGGCGCCCGCGCGTCCTTCGAGCACGAGGCGGTCCGCGAAGGCATGGAGATCTCCATCGGCGCAGTCATCCTGGGTTTTCTCGAGACTCCCGGGCATACGCCCGAGTCGATATGCATCCTCGTCACGGATCGGGCGGTGGCTCCGGAACCCTCCGCCGTTCTCACGGGGGACACGCTCTTCATTGGAGACGTCGGCCGGCCCGACCTGCTCGGCTCCGCGATGCCGGCCTCGGAGCTGGCGGGGATGCTCTACGACTCCCTCCACGGAGAGCTCCTCGCACTCGCGGATTCCGTGACGGTATATCCCGGCCACGGCGCCGGATCCTTGTGCGGAAAGAACATCTCCTCCGAGACGAGCTCGACGATCGGGGCTCAGCGCCGGCTCAACTACGCGCTTCGCCCGATGCCGCGAGAGGAGTTCGTGGCGATGATGACCTCCGACCTCCCGCCGGCGCCCGCCTATTTCGGCCGCGACGTCGAGATGAACCGGATGGGCGCAGGCTCCCTTGCGGATCTCCCGCCTCTCGCCGTCCTCGATCCCGCGGCGGTGGCCGATCTCGTGCATCGCGGGGCGGTGCCTCTCGACGTCCGTCCGCCGGAGCAGTATGGAGAGGGGCACATCCCGGGTTCTCTGCACGTCGGGCTCTCGGGACAGTTCGCGAGCTGGGCGGCGACCCTGATTCCCGCCGACGCCGAGATCGTCCTGGTCGCGGAAGACGTCGATACGGCGGTGCAGGCCCGTATGCGACTGGCACGCGTCGGCGTCGAGAATGTCTCGGGCGTTCTGGCCGGTGGAGTCGAAGCGTGGGCCGGTTCGGGCCGGCCGTTGGCTTCGGTCGAGCAGATTGCGCCGGAAGAGCTCGCCCGACGCGTTTCTTGCGGAGTGGCCGTCGGTATTCTCGACGTCCGTCGCCCCGGCGAAGTCGAGACGGGCCGCATCGCCCGGTCCCGCACCGTACCCCTCCACGAGCTCGCGTCGGCCTCCTCCCTCGCCGCTCTCGACCGGGAAAATCCCATCGCCGCCGTATGCGCTGGCGGATACCGGTCGGCGATCGCAACGAGCGTTCTCGAGAGGGCCGGGTTTCTCCGGATCGCCAACGTCGTGGGAGGGATGGCGGCGTGGTCGAAGGCAGGCCTCGAGACGGAAGTCCCCGCCCGCTGACCGGAGACGCCGGACAACGGATAGCGCTGGTTACGGACGAAGACAAGATAAGTCAAGACAACCGAGAACCGAGAACCGACAACCGACAAGCGCCAACCGACGCTAACGAGGGACGTTCGACGTCCGACAGCCCAAAGCCGACAGTCCAACCGGTTTGTGTTTCCGCGGTATACCCTTCAGCACCTTGACCCTCGCCCCCGGAGCGCGCCTCGGCCCTTACGAGATCGTCTCCGCCCTCGGAGCCGGCGGAATGGGCGAGGTTTACCGCGCGCGGGATACCCGTCTCGAGCGTACCGTCGCTCTCAAGGCTCTTCCAGCGCATCTCGCGAGTCCCGAATTGCTCGCCCGTTTCGAGCGGGAAGCGAAGTCCGTCGCTTCTCTCTCGCACCCGAACATCCTGGCGATCCACGACTTCGGCGTCCACGACGGGACGCCCTATGCCGTGATGGAGCTCCTGGAGGGAATGACGCTGCGCGACCGGCTCTCCGAATCCGCGCTGGCGCCTCGCAAGGCGATCGAGCTCGGGCTCCAGATCGCGCGCGGGCTCGCCGCCGCCCATGACCGGGGGATCGTCCACCGCGACCTGAAGCCGGAGAACATCTTCCTGACCCGCGACGGGCTGGTCAAGATCCTGGACTTCGGCCTCGCGCGCCAGGCCGCGGCGATCCTGAGCGACTCCGACTCCTCGAGCTCACCAACGGCGGCGACTCGAGACGGGGTCATCCTGGGCACCGTGGGATACATGTCGCCGGAGCAGGCCCGCGGCCGGCCAGCCGACCACCGCTCCGACATCTTTTCCTTCGGAGCGATTCTCTACGAGATGCTCTCGGGACACCGGGCGTTTCTCTGCGAAACGCCGGTCGAGACGATGATGGCGATTCTCCAGGACGATCCGCCGGGCCTCTCCGGTTCCGCTCGCGAGATGCCTGCCGCGTTGTCCGAAATCGTCGCGCACTGCCTCGAGAAGAGCGCGGCGGACCGGTTTCAGACGGCCCGTGACCTCGGGTTCGCGCTCGAGGTCGCGCAGCGCGGCGGTCTTCCGGAAGAGACCGCGCCGGCCGGCTTCGGCTCGCCGGCTTCCTCCGGCTCCGGCGTTTCCTCGATTCCTTCGATCGCGGTCCTTCCGTTCCGCAACATGAGCTCGGAGCGCGACGCCGAATATTTCAGCGACGGGATGACGGAAGAGATCATCAACGCGCTGACCGGGATCGAGAACCTCCGCGTCGCGGCCCGTACATCGGCGTTCGCGTTCAAGAACCGGGATGAGGATGTGCGGCAGATCGGCCGGGAGCTCGGCGTGAAGACGGTCCTCGAGGGCAGCGTTCGCCCCTCCGGCCAGAGGATCCGCATCACGGCGCAGCTGATCGACGTCGCCACCGGATACCACCTCTGGTCGGAGCGCTTCGATCGGGAGATTCGCGACGTGTTCGCCGTTCAGGACGAGATCGCGCGCGCCATTGCGGCGACTCTCAAGGTGCGGCTTCTCGGGTCAGAGGACGCTCCCCTGGTGAGCCCGGCGACCGCCGACGTCGAGGCGTACAACCACTACCTGAAGGGGCGCTACTACTGGAGCCGCCGGCGGATCCGGCCGGCCATCGTCGAGTTCGAGGCCGCGATCGCCCGCGATCCCGACTATGCCGCCGCCCACACCGGCCTCGCGGACTCCTATTCGGTGTGGGGCTTCTATGGGGGCATACCGACGTGGGAGGCATACGGCCGCGCCCGGACCGCCGCCGAGCGCGCGCGGGAGATTGCGCCCCAGTCGGCTCACGTGCACGTCGCATTCGGAATCATCGAGCACTACTACGGCTGGGATACGGAGCGCGAGCAGCGGGAGCTCAATCTCGCGATCGAGCGGGATCCTCGCGGCGTGGAGGGCTATACCTGGCTGGCGATCTGCTTCGGCGGGCTCGGCCGGGCGGACCAGGCGATCGAGGCCGCCCGGCGGGGGCTCGCTGTCGAGCCTCACTCCGCGAACCTCCAGGCAGCGCTCGGCTGGGGATACGCGGGCTCCCGGCGTTTCGAAGAGGCGAACCGGGAGTTCGCGAAGGCGGTGGCGCTCGACCCGGAAGCCGTGTTCCCCGTCTGGTCGCTCGCGATCGCCCGGCTCGTTCTCGGCGCCCCGGACGAGGCGGTCGAGATCCTGGAGCGCGTCGTCGCGATGACGGACCGGGAGCATTCCTACGAGCTCGCGCTCCTCGCCGACGCCCTCGCAGTCAGCGGACGGCCGGAGCAGGCGCGAAAGATCGTCGCGGAGCTCGAGGAGAAGGGCCGGACTTCCTACGTTCCCCCTCTCGATCTCTCCCTCGCGCTCGTCGCGCTCGGGGACCGGGAACGCGCGCTCACGCTGCTCGAGCGGGCCTACGACGAGCGCAACGCCCTGTGCTGGTTCCGGATCCATCTCCCGCAGTTCGACCCGCTGCGTTCGGAGCCGCGCTGGAAGGCGATCGCGGCCCGGCTCGCCCGCGGGGCCCCGGTTCGCGTGTCCGCGCCGGGAGAGGGGAAGCCGGCAGCGGGCAGCTGACGGACCGTCAGCCGTCAGCTGTCATCCGTCAGCTGAAATTACGCCGGGACGAGTGTCCGCAGAGCCGTCAGAAACGCCGCCGTCTCCTCGCGCGTTCCGATCGAGATCCGCAGCCATTCCGGCAGGGGCGCGAACCTCCGGCCCACGAGGATCTTCCTCTCCCGGAATTGCGCGATGAGCGGCGCGACGTCGCGGCCGACGTGGATCATCACGAAGTTCGTCTCGGAGGGCATGTGCGTGCGGCCGTCGCGATCGAGCTCCGCGCAGAGCCAACGGCGCGTGTCGTTCAGGCGCTTGCGCTCCTGGGGCACGTGGCCGGTGTCCGCGAGGCTCGCAACGGCGATCGCGAGCGCGGAGGCGTTGACGTTGCTGAAGGAAGCGTGGGAGCGCAGCGTCTCCGCGTTTTCCGTAGACGAAATGGAGTAGCCGAGACGCATGCCGGCGACTCCGTAGATCTTCGAGAACGTCCGCGCCACGATCACGTTCGGGAATTTGCCGATCGCGTCGACCGCGGTGCGGTACTTCGGGCTTTCGACGAAGTGGTGATACGCCTCGTCCACGAGAATCACAGCGGACCGCGGCACGCGCGGGTAGAACGCGTCGAGCTCGTCTCCATGGACGACCGTCCCCGTCGGATTGTTGGGGTTGCAGACGTAGACGAGACCGGTCCGGGAGTCGCACCGGGCCGCCATGGCGGGAAGGTCGTGGCGGTGGTCGGCCGTGAGCGGAACCTTGACGGCCTCCGCTTTCGTGACGCGGGCATACGCGAGGACGGCCTCGAACGTGGCTCCGGCCGCGACGACGGTCTTGCCGGCCGTCAGGAACGCGGAGTCTGCCATGCGGAGGATGTCGCTCGATCCCGCGCCGAGGACGACCTGGTCGATCGCGACGCCATGGTGGCGGGCGATCGCGTCGCGCGCTTCTTCTTCATTGGCGTCGGGGTATCGGGACGCTGCGCCGCCCGACCGCGCGAGCGCCTCGAGAGCGCGCGGGGACGCGCCATACGGATTTTCGTTCGAGTTCAGCTGGATCAGGTCGGTCGACTGGCCGCGCGAAAGGCTCGCTTCGGCGACGTGGTCCGCGAGCGGGCCGAGCACCGCGGCTCCGACGGTGGCGCCGAGGGCCCCGGCGAGCTGTCGGCGAGAGATCGGAAATGCCATGAGCGCTCCTTTTCGATTCGGTCGAGTGTCTGTCATTCTCTCCTGACGCGGCAGGAACGCCAGGAGGAGACATGACGCCATGACATCTTTGCTCGACGAGGCCCTGGAATCGTGGGGGTTCGCCCGCCAGGGAGTGCTGAACGAGCTCGAGAACCTCGAGGAGATCGACGTCCGCTTCCGTCCCCGTCCCGAGAGCCGGAACGTGGGGGACCTCGTCCGTCACATCCTCGAATCCGGCGCGATGATGTCCGGTGAGCTGTCCCGCGAGGGCGGGGACTTCCGGCGCCAGAGCTACGACGCTTTCATGCGGGAGTATCGCCGCGGGGTCGCTTCCCGGAAGACGCGTTCGCAGTTGCTCGCGGCGCTCCGGAAAATGCACCGGGACGTCGCGAAGAAGATCGACAAGGCCGGCGAGCTCCACATGTTGCAGCACATCCGCCGGTTCGACGGAAAGCTCGGAACGCGGCTCGCCTGGATGCAGCACGGCATCGGCCACGAGGAGTATCACCGCGGCCAGCTCGCTCTCTACGCCCGGATGATCGGAAAGACGCCCGCGCTCACGCAGCAGATAGAGGGGACGGACTAGGGCTCGGTTTCGTATCCGGAAGCCCAAGACTCCCGACGAGGCGCGTTTCTTTCGTCAGAGCTGATATCCGACAGCCGGGAGCATTTCTCATCGCAGTCGAGGTCAGCGTGGTGAAAATCCGCCCGCCGCCGGCTGCGCCTCCCTCCCGAGGCACGCGGCGGCCTCGTTCCTCGGGGGAAACCCTGGCCGCCGCTCGTCGTTCGGTCGCAGCCGCCGGGAAGTAAAGCTCGAGCTCGGTGTGCTCCCCCTCTCATGGCCTCGTACGGGAGGCTCCGCCGGCGGCGGGCTCCAGGGAAACAGTTGCTAGGGGA
>JBBSEW010000019.1:0-57179 GCA_038239305.1 Thermoanaerobaculia bacterium
GAGATCATGAGATCGCGAGATCGCGAGATCGCGAGATCCGACTCTCAAGAGTCTTCCCCCTCACCCTGCCCTCTCCCCCGAGTGCGGGGGAGAGGGGAAGGCGGCCGTCCGATCATCCGATTTTCTCTCGCGCCATCCTCTCCCCCAACCACCCCACCACCTTCTCCTCCGCCCAGTAACGCGGCCGCACCGTGCCGGCGATGAAGCCCACGTGGCCTCCGTGACGGGTCCGCATCACAGACACCGTGCCGGAGCGGCGCGCCTCCCGCTCCACTTCCCCGAGAACGCTCGCGGGGAGGAATGGATCGTCCTCCGCCGAGATGCAGAGCGTCGGAGTCCGGATGCGGGCGATGTACCCGAGTGAGCTCGAGCGCGCGTAGTAGTCCGCGGCGCCGGTGAATCCGTGGAGCGGCGCGTTCGCGGCTTCGTCGAAATCGAAGAAGGTCTTCGCTCGCCGCGCCCCCTCGACGTCGATGAGCCGCGCGGCTTCTGGAAATTGGGCCGCCGCGTCCACGGCCTTCCGGCGGAGCGTCCGGAGGAGATGCTCGACGTAGTAACGCCCGAGCCCCGTCTCCATGTAGCGGCCGCCCGCGCCGAGGTCGAAGGGCACGGAAATCGTTCCCGCGGCCGCGACGAGCTTCTGGTCCGGGTTCTCCCCGAGCCATTTCAGGAGGATGTTCCCGCCGAGCGAAGCGCCCACCGCCACGAGAGGAGCCTCCGGCTGGCGCGCCGCGAGAAGCGAGATCACGAATCCGGGATCCGACGTCTCGCCCGAGTGGTAAAGCCGCGGACGCCGATTCGGGATCCACGCGCTTCGCTTCTCCGGCCGCCGCGCACAAGAACGAAAATTCATCGCGGTCGCGTTCCATGCTCGCCGCCGCGCAAGGCCGAGAAACCCCTGGACGTACACGGAGAACGAGCTGCCCTCCAGGCCGTGAAAGATCAGGAGGCGGGGCGCGCCGGGCGCGGCGGTATCGACGTGGTCGAGCAGAATCTCGTCCCCGTCCGGCATCGTCACCGACTCACGGCGGAAAGGCTCGAGCCGCCGCGACCGTGTCAAATTGCCCCACGTGGTCTGCAGGTGGGCTCCGGGAATCCAGGCGATCGGCCGAAAAGAGTTTCCGTCGCGGGAGAGGGGCGCCGTAGACTCCGCCCGTTCCTGACTCGGGTTCGAGTCCGATTGTTTTCCGGAGGTCGACATGAAGCGCTTCCCTCTCTCCGGGTCGTCCGCTGCTTCCGCCGGTTTCGCCCGGAAGGCCGCCCTCAGGACTCTGCTGCTGCTCGCGGCCGCGGCATCCGCTCTTGCCGCTCCCGCGTCTCCTCCGGCCCCCGAACCATCCGGTGGCAAACCGGCCGCGTTCACCGTGCCCGTGGAATACCACACGCTCGACAACGGACTGCGGGTTGTGCTGTCCCGTGACACGACCTCTCCGAAAGCCGTCGTCGCCGTTTACTACAACATCGGTTTCCGCATCGAGCCCCGCGACCGCACCGGCTTCGCGCACCTCTTCGAGCACATGATGTTCCAGGGCTCCGAGAACCTCGGAAAGATGGAGTTCATCAAGCTCGTCCAGAGCAATGGCGGCGTCTTGAATGGCTCCACGCGGTTCGACTTCACCGACTACTTCGAGATCGTGCCGTCGAACGCGCTCGAGACGGCGCTCTGGGCCGAAGCCGACCGCATGCGCGGCCTCGCGATCAACCAGGACAACCTCACGAACCAGCAGGGCGTCGTCAAGAGCGAGGTCCGGGTCAACGTCCTGAATCGCCCGTACGGCGGGTTCCCGTGGCTCGACATGCCGCAGTATGCGAACACCAACTGGCACAACGCCCACAACTTCTACGGCGATCTGAAGGACCTGGATGCGGCGACGCTCGCCGACGTCGACGCTTTCTTCAAGACGTACTACCTCCCGAGTAACGCCGTCCTCGTCGTGACCGGTGACTTCGAATCCGCGCCCACGCTCGCCAGGATCCGGGAGCTGTTCGGGAAAATCCCCTCGTCCCCGAAGCCCACGCTGCCCGACATCTCCGAGCCTCCGCAGGAAAAGGAGAAGCGGACGACGAAGGAAGACAAGCTCGCGAGCAAGCCCGCCCTCGCATTCGGATACCACGCCCCCCCGTCCAACACGCCGGAGTACTACGCGATGGGGCTTCTCGGGGAAATCCTCCTCTCCGGCCAGGACAGCCGGCTCTACCAGGCGCTCGTGCAGAAGAACGGACTGACGGGCGGCGTCGAGGGCGGCATCAACCCGGGCCTCGGCACCATGTTCAACGTCCACGGGCCGACCCTGCTCGTCGGCTCGCTCTTCTACGACAAGGACAAGTCGGCCGATCAGATCCTGAAGGTTATCGACGAAGAGATCGAGAAGCTGCGGTCCGCGCCGGTGGACAAGGCGACCCTCAACCGCGCTCTCGTCAAGCAGCGCTCCGACTATTACGACATTCTCGAGGGGACCTTCGGGTTCGGGCGCGCAGATCTGCTCGCCTGCTTCGCGCTCTTCTACGACGATCCGGGCATGATCAACCACGTCGAGGAACAGTTCCGGAAGATCACGCCGGAGTTTCTGCAGAAGACGGCGCAGAAGTACCTGGCCCCGTCGAACCGGACGATTCTCCTGATCGAGCCGAAAGCCGAAACGAAACCGGACGCCCCCAAGCCGGCGGCCGGTACGACGGGAGGTGCGCGATGACCTCGACGAAATCCCGTACGACGCGGTGCGCCCCGATCTCGATCTCTCTCGCCCTGACGCTCGCGGCGTCGCTCGTGGTGACTTCTCCCCGTCCCGCATCCGCGGAGAAACAGGCGCCTCCTGTTCCGGGCAAGGCCCGGAACTTCCAGGTTCCTAAACCCCGCAAGATCGCTCTCGGGAACGGCATGGTGGCGATTCTCGTCCCCTACGGCACGGTGCCGAAGGTGACGCTCGCGCTCACCGTCCGGACGGGCGCCATCGATGAGACCGCGGACCAGGTGTGGCTTGCGAACATCGTCGGTGATTTCCTCACGCAGGGAACCGCGACGCGCTCCGCCTCTCAGATCGCGCAGCAGGCCGCGGAGATGGGCGGGGAGATCACCGTGAACGCCGGCCCCGACCGCACCGACGTCACGACGGACGTCCTCTCCGAGTCCGGCCCGGCCGCCGTGCGGCTTCTGGCGGACATCGCCCGCAATCCGAAGTTTCCGGAGGGCGAGCTCGCCCGGCTGAAGGGCGACCGGCTGCGCCAGCTCTCGATCGCGAAGACCCAGCCTCAGCAGCTCGTCGCCGAGAGGCTCCGCGCGACGCTCTATCCCGGCCATCCGTACGGCCGGCTCTTTCCGACAAACGAAATGCTCCAGGGATTCACGATCGCGCAAGCGAAGGCCTTTTTCGACGCGAACTTCGGTGCGGCGCGAACGCGGCTCTACGTCGTCGGCCGCTTCGACGAGCCTGCTATGGAGAAGGCGATCCGCGAGGCTTTCGACGGATGGAAGAAGGGACCGGCGCCGTCCGCGCACGTTCCGAAGCCCGCTCCCGGCCGGCGGCTCGAAGTCATCGACCGGCCGGGAGCGGTGCAGTCGACGATCAGCCTCGCGCTTCCCGTCGTCGATCCGTCGAGCCCGGATTATCTGACCATGGCTGTCATGGATTCGCTCCTGGGCGGCTCCTTCGGCTCCCGCATCACGAGCAACATCCGCGAGCAGAAGGGATACACCTATTCGCCGAACAGCCAGCTCTCCTCGCGGTTCCGCGACGCCTACTGGGTGGAGAACGCCGACGTCACCACGAAGGACACCGGCGCATCCCTCAAGGAGATCTTCGCGGAAATCGACCGCCTCGGCGCAGAGGCTCCGTCCGAGAAGGAGCTTCGCGGAATCCAGAACTACCTGGGCGGGCTCTTCATCCTCCGGAATTCCGTGCGGCAAGGCATCATCGGACAGGTGGAGTTCATGGACCTCCACGGCCTGCCGGACGACTATCTCAACACGTACGTGCAGCGCGTCAACGCTGTCACACCCGCCGACATCCAGCGCGTCGCGGCGAAGTACATCCGCAGCGGACAGATCACGATCGTCGTCGCGGGAGATCAGAAGGTGATCACGGACCAGCTCGCTCCGTACGCGGCGCCAGCGGGAGGACCGGCTCCGAAGTAAGAGGTCGAGTCGGGAGAACGGGTCGGCTCGGGACCTACGCGCACGACCAGTACCTCGGCGAGAAGCTGGTTTTCGTGAAAATCCGGGGCGGCCCGCCTCCGATCCGGTGACCTCTTCCGAGTCTTTCGTGCCCGCGGCGACGTTCGAGGTCTCGAGACCCGAATCTGCCGCTCGTGAGGGCGCGAGGAACGGGAGGAAGCGCATGCCGCTGCCGGGCCGTCTGCTGGGATCGAGCGAGCTCCAGATCTCGGCCGTCGGCTTCGGCGCCTGGGCCATCGGGGGCGGAGGCTGGGCGTACGGATGGGGTCCGCAGAACGACCATGACTCGATCGCGGCGATGCACCGAGCGGTCGAGCTCGGGGTGAACTGGATCGACACCGCCGCGGTATACGGCCTCGGTCACTCCGAAGAGGTCGTCGGAAGGTTCCTGGCGGAGACTCCGGCGGACCGGCGGCCTCTCGTCTTCACGAAGTGCGGCGTCGTCTGGGATCCCGCGGATCGCTCGGCGACGCCAAGGCGCATCCTCCGGCCTGACTCGATCCGACGGGAGTGCGAGGCCTCGTTGAAGCGGCTCTGCGTCGACCGCATCGACCTCTACCAGTTCCACTGGCCGGACGAAACGGGCGCGGCCGTCGAGGATTCGTGGGCGGAGATGCTCCGTCTGATCCAGGAAGGAAAAGTCCGGATCGGCGGAGTCTCGAATTTCGGAGTCGATCTCCTGTCACGATGCGAGAGCGTCGGTCACGCTCATCGCTGCAGTCACCCTTTTCGCTGATTCACCGCGAGCTCGCGCGAATGGAGCTTCGGTGGTGCGCGGCTCGAAATACCGGCGTGCTCTGCTACAGCCCGATGCAGTCGGGAATCCTGACGGATGAATTCCGGGCCGAGCGCGTCGCCGCGCTTCCCTCCGACGACTGGCGGCGGCGGGGAGCCGAGTTCCAGGAACCGAACCTGGCGCGCAACCTCGCCTTGCGCGACGCGCTCGTTCCGATCGCGCGGCGGCACGGAGTTCCGGTCGCCGCGGTCGCAGTCGGCTGGACTCTCGCGTGGCCGGGAGTCACCGCGGCGATCGTGGGAGCCCGCTCTCCCGAGCAGGTGGACGGCTGGATTCCAGCCGCGACCCTCGCTCTCTCGCCCCACGACCTCGACGAGATCGAAGCCGCGATCGCAAAGACCGGAGCGGGCAAAGGCCCCGCGAGACCGATGTGGCATTGAAGCAGGGAGCTCTCAACCCTCGGCTCCCGGTCCGAGAACCCCCAATTCAAAGGACTCATGGTCCATACTCACAACTCACAACTTCCAACTCTTAACTCTTAACCCATGACCCCTAGGCCCCTGCGCCAACGCCGCATCCTCATCGCCGCCCTCTTCTTCACGGCGGCGCTCGTCTTTCCGCAATCCACCGGCCCCGTCGCCAACGGAACTCTCCCCGGTCCCTTCCCGCTCTTCCCGCCGGGCAACTGGTGGAACCTCGACATACGCTCCGCGCCCGTCGACCCCGGTTCTGCGGCGTACATCTCTTTCATCGGCGCGACACGGCGGCTCCATCCGGACTTCGGCGGCGACGCTTCGAGCAGCGGGCCCGACATCTACGGGATGCCGTACGCGGTGGTCGATGGAACGCAGCCGAAGAAAGCCGTGCAGTTCGTGTACTCGGACGAGAGCGACGGGGTCGACCACTCGACAAACCAGAGCTTTCCCTTCTACCCGATCCCCGACGAGGCGATCGCGCAGCCGAAATGGATCGAGGACGGCTATCCCGGAAATATCGACCACCGTTCGGAGAGCGACCGGCATCTCCTGATCGTGGACCGCGATCATCGCTTTCTCTACGAGCTCTACAACGTGTTCTGGGACGGAACCGCCTGGCAGGCCGGCTCGGGAGCGTTCTTCGACATGAACGCCAGCGATCGGCGGCCGGATACCTGGACTTCGGCCGACGCAGCGGGGCTCGCGATTCTCCCCGGGCTCGTGCGTTACGACGAGGCCTCCGCCAGCGCCGAGATCGGCCACGCGTTCCGCGTCACGCTGCGGAGCACGAACGACTACGTCTATCCCGCGTCCCACTCGGCCGGATCGACGCCGGGAGCTCTCCCGATGGGAGCCCGCCTGCGGCTGAAGGCCACGAAAGACATCTCGGGTTTTCCGCCGCAGGCGCAGAAGATGTTCCGCGCAATGCAGACGCACGGCCTGATCGTTGCCGACAACGGCAGCGACATGTTCATCGGTGGAACCTACGACACGCGATGGGACAACGACGTACTGAATCCCGCGTTCGATTCGCTCACCGCTTCGGATTTCGAGGTGATCGCGCTCGGGTATCAGGGAGCTTCGCCGCCGTCGCCGACACCCACACCCACTCCTACGCCCGCTCCGACGATCCCCGCGCCGACGGTCACGCCACTTCCGAAGCACGCGCCGGTCCGGCGGAGACCGCACCCGATCGTCGTGCCACCGCGCCCGGTTCTGACTCCCTCGCTCTAGCCCGGCCGCCGCTTCGGCACAGCGCGCAGCCACGCCGGCTTCGGGCGGCGATGAGCCAGGCGGTCCCCGACCGGACAACCGGTCCCGTGGGCTCCGGGCAGGTAACCCGTGCTCATCAGAAATTCTCCGACGATCTCGCCTCCCGTGAACCGGAACGTCTCCCGAAAAAGACGCACCCACTCCTCTTTCGAGAGTGGGTGGTGCGCGTCGAGCCAACCGGAGAACGAGCCATAGGTGCGCCGGAGCGCGACGAGCCGCCGCGCATTCTCGATCACGGCATCGATCTTGAGCCGGTTGCGCACGATGCCCGCGTCGGCCATCAGGCGCTTCTTCTCCTTCGCACCGAACCGCGCGACGCGGGTCGGATCGAATCCGGAGAAAGCCTTCCGAAAAGCCGCCCGCTTCTTGAGGATCGTGAGCCACGAGAGGCCGGCCTGATTGATCTCGAGGCTCAGCCGCTCGAAGAGCCCGTCATCGTCCGTGATCGGAAACCCGTATTCGTGATCGTGGTACGGACCGTGCTCGGGATGCCCCGGCGCAAAATCACAGTAGGTCCCGCCGCCCATCGGGGCGATTGTAGATCGACCGGTACTACAGGGGGAGAGGGGGAGGCTGTTGTTTGGATCTCGGCGATCTCGCGATCTCGTGATCTCGCGATCAATCGAACTAGCGAACTAACGAACTATCGGGAATCGGGAGAGCGCTCCGATTGTCAGAATCGGGTGGTCGGATGATCGGGTGATCGGGTGATCGGGTGATCGGGTGATCGGGTGATCCATCAGAAAGAATCGGGTGTTCGGAGGAACAACGAAAGACGCCCCTCACCCCGGCCCTCTCCCGCCGGGAGAGGGGGAAGGCGCTCCTTCACCGGAAGGAGGCGCAAGGGGTTACCGAGTTATTCGCGGCCTTCGCCGGGACGCGGCAGTTCGAGCTCATCGTCTACCTGGAGTCCGAGAGGCTCGGGCGCCGGCGCGTGAAGGCGGACCCTCTCCGTCGCTTCGGCCTGCTGGACGAACTGGAGGATCACGCTCATCGCGACAGGCCGGGTCGTCTCGTCCCGATCCGCTTCGAAGCGGGACGGCCGATAGTCCCGATCCGCCTGCTGAAGCGCCAGGGCCAGGGGGTTGTTGCTCATGGATGGTCCTTCCCGCATCTCGCGTTTGCCCTATGAATTGCAAGGCGCGTTCCCGGGAAGCCAACGTCTCAAACCTTGACGTGTAAAGACTTGCAGGACATCGAACGAGGGGTACGGACGAGAATTGGCAGTCGCGATTCCCAAAAGTGACGTAAAAAAAGCCGCGCTCCCGAAGGGCGCGGCCCGATGTTCCGGCGGGAAAGCCCCTTAGGCGGCTTTCTTCGCCTTCGCCGGTTTGGCGGCACTCTTCGCTTCGACTTCCGTCGCGGTCATCTTGTAGTACACGGTCACCTTGTCGCCGACCTTGACGTCCGCGGGGACTTTCGACGAGGCGTCGCGGGCGATTTCCCACCGGTCCTTGCCCTTCATGACGACGATCATGTCCGCGCTGACCTCGACGACGGGGCCCGTGACCTGATACGCCTTGGCGGACGCGCCGAACATCGGAGCGGCGCCGAGAACGACCGCGACGAGCGCGGCTGCGACCCGGATTTTTTGGAACATGGAGCTCCTCCTTCGTGACTCCATATTACCGGCGTCCACTCAACCGGTACACTTTCGGAATGAGCCGATTCCTCTGGATCTGTCTGGGAGGCGCGGTCGGGACAGGCGCCCGCTATCTGCTCACCCTCGGAGCGTTTCTCGCGTTCGGGTCCGCGTTTCCGTGGGGGACGCTGGCGGTGAACGTCATCGGCTCGTTCCTCCTGAGCATGATCCTTCACGTCGCGTTGACGACGGCCTGGATCGCGCCCACGCTCCGCCTCGTTCTGACGACGGGAGTGATGGGCGGGTTCACGACTTACTCGACCTTCAACGCGGAGACGCTCGCGTACCTGCGCGATGGAGCGTGGGGTTTCGCCCTCCTCAACATCTCGTCGACGGTCTTCCTGTGCCTCGCGGCCGGCGTCGCGGGGCTCGCTCTCGCGCGGGCATTCGTGGGGGGCTGAGGCGCGCCGATCTCTCCGAGGCTTTCTCCTTTCGGCAAAAGGACGCGATCGGAAGCAGCGTTCGGCGCCTCGAGACGCTCGACGAGCCGCTTTGTCCGGACGCCGCCCGCGCGCTTCCGATCGACGAGATAGCGCAGGATGGTCTTGGCGGCGCAGGCTCGTCTTAGCGCAGGCTCGTCTCAGCGCAGGCTCGTCTTCCGCGAGGTGTTCTCGTCCGCCTCGAGCGGCTTTCGTCAGTCTCAGAGCCGCGCTCCGCGGGCCGCGATGTTAAGGTCCGCGGGATCATGGGAGAGGGCTCTCGGATCCGAACCCGCCGGGAGGGCGATTCTCCGGCGCGGGACACCTCGTTTCCCCGGTGGGCGCGCGGATTCCCCTTCCTCGTGGTCGTCGCGACCCTTTTTCTTTATGCCGTGTGGCCGTGGCTTCCCGGCTCGAAGGCCGCGCCGGCGCGCACGATCGTGCTGTACGGATTCAGCATCCTCGGAGAGGCTCTCAACGAAGGAGTCTTTCCCGCATTTCAGCGCCGCTGGAAGGCCGAGACGGGTGAGCACGTCGAGCTCGTGAGCTCGTACGGGGGATCGGGGACCGTTACGAACCAGATCCTCCTCGGCGTTCCGGCGGAGCTCGCTCTGCTCTCCCTGGAGCTCGACGCGATGAAGCTGGCGGACGCGGGGATCGTGCCTGCCGCATCCTGGCGAAGCCTCCCGAAGAACGGCATCGTCAACCGCACGCCGTTCGTGATCCTGGTCCGGCCCGGAAATCCCAGGGGTATCCGCGATTTCGAGGATCTCGGAGCCTCGGGAATCCGCATCGTCCATCCCGATCCCCTGACCTCCGGCGGCGCGAACTGGGCCATCGTCGCAGAGTGGGGCGCCGGATTTCGTTCCGGCGGCGCGGACGCCGGACGCCGGATTCTCTCGGGAGTCTGGCGCAACGTCGTCGCGCAGGCCGCGTCGGCCCGCGCCGCGCGGACGCAGTTCGAGAATGGATTCGGCGACGCCCTCATCACCTACGAACAGGATGTCCTGCGCGACCGCGAGAGCGGCAGACTGCTTGCCGACATCGTGTATCCGCGGCGCACCATCCTCTCCGAGCACACGCTCGTCGAGATCGGCCGCAACATCCCCGCGGCGGATCGGAAGCTCGTGGAAGCGTTCGCGAACTTTCTGTGGACGGACGAGGCACAGGATGAATTCGCGCGCTATGGTTTCCGGAGCGTCCGGGAGGAGCGCAACGGAGCATTCACGCGAATCGAGGATCCGTTTCTCATCTCGGACTTCGGGGGCTGGAAGCGCGCGAAAAAGGAGATCGTCGACGCGGTCTGGAAGAAGGAGATCATGAAGGAATCGCGATGAGCGCCGCGCAACCCGAAATCCCGTATTCGACCTCCCCCTCTCCGACGAGGCGCCGCCGCACGCGGCTTCCTTTTGCGCCGGTTGGTTTCCTCCTGCTGATCCTCCTGCCCCTCCTCCTCATGCCGCTCGGCGCGGTGTTCGTCTTCGCGTTCAAAGGAGGCGTGGCGGCGTTCTGGAAAGCCATCCGAACTCCGGAAGCGCAGTTCGCGCTGCGGTTCAGCCTTCTGATCGCGTTCGTCACCGCTGCGATCAACGCGGTGCTCGGCACCTTCGCTGCATATGTCCTCTCGAAGCACCGATTTCGCGGCGAGCGGACGCTCGGCATCGTCGTCAACCTCCCGGTCGCGATTCCGACCGTCGTCGTCGGAACATCCCTCCTGCTTCTCTGGGGACCCATCGGCGTGCTCGGAAAACTCCTCGGTCCGATCGGCCTGCAGCCGATGTTCCGGCCCGCAGGAGTCCTGCTCGCCCATCTCTTCGTCACGTTTCCCTACATGCTTGGAACGGTCAAGCCGCTCCTCGACGAGATCGAGGGGACGTACGAGGAGGCGGCTTACACGATGGGCGCCGGACGCTGGACGACTTTCCGCCTCGTTCTGCTCCCGGCCCTGCGCGGCGGGCTCGTGACGGGAGCGCTGCTCACGTTCGCGCACTCGCTCGGCGAGTTCGGGGCCACGGTGATGGTTTCCGGAAACCTGAGGCTTCGGACGCAGACCGCGCCCCTCTACATCTTCGCGCGCTTCGAAGCCGGCGACATAGCGCAGGCGAATGCGATCGCCGCCGTCCTCGCGGCCCTCTCGTTCCTGATCTTTTTCTTCCTCTTCCGGTACACGGGCCGGACGAAGAGGGCGGGTTAGCGGCATGTCGATCGTGCTCGAGAACCTGACGAAGGTCTTCGCGGGAAGGCGCGTCGTCGATCGCTTTTCGCTCGAGGTCGGGGACGGCGAGCTCTTCGTCCTGCTGGGATCGAGCGGGAGCGGGAAGAGCACGGTTCTCCGGATCATCGCGGGCCTGACGCCGGAGAACGAGGGATCGGTCACGCTCTTCGGCCGCGATGTCACGAACCTTCCCGCCCAGGAGCGCGGCGTCGGGTTCGTCTTTCAGAACTACTCGATCTTCCGTCACATGACCGTCGCCCAGAACATCGAGTTCGGGCTGCGGCTCCGGCGGGTTCCCCGCGCCGAGCGAAGCAAGCGGAGCGCCGAGCTGCTCGAACGGATCGGCCTCGGCGGGCTCGGCGGACGTTACGCGAGCCAGCTTTCCGGCGGACAGCAGCAACGGGTCGCGCTGGCGCGCGCTCTCGCCTACGAGCCGCGCGTGCTCCTGCTCGACGAGCCCTTCGGGGCCCTCGACGCGAAGATCCGCGTTCAGCTGCGCCGCGCGCTGCGCGACATCCAGCGGGCTCTCCACGTCACCACCATCCTCGTCACGCACGATCAGGAGGAGGCCTTCGAGCTCGGCGATCGCATCGGCGTCGTCGAGCACGGAAGGCTTCTCGAAGTCGGAACCCCCGAGTCGCTGTATGCGCGGCCCCAGTCGTTTTTCGTGGCGACCTTCATCGGAACGGGCGCCGTGCTCGTCGGCCGGTGCGAAGACGGAAATGCGCGATTCGGTCCGATAACACTTCCCATTCCCGCCGAGCTCCCGCACGAAGAGGGCGGACCTATTCGCATGCTCGTGCGCCCGGAACAGGTGCGCCTCATGGAGGCGCCTCCACTGGAGGATGGAACCGTCGCCCTGGGAAAGGCGAAGGTGGTGGAGCAGACTTTCGCGGGAGGCACGCGGAGGGTCCGCGCGCGGCTGCCCGAGATCCCCGGCCTGCGACAGATCTTTCCCGCCGTGCCGTACGGCGAGGAAGGCATCCTGATCGACGCAATCCTGCCGGCAGACCAGCCTGTCCCTCCGGAGGCTCTCATTTGCCTCACGGGCTGGCGCATCCTCGCTCAGCCGCAACGGCGCGTCCTGGCGATCGACACGGGCGGCGGATCGACCGACGCGCTGGCCGGGGCGGCCGTCGTCGCACGGACCCTCGGAGCTTCGCTCCGAATCCTGGGGATCGCCCGCGACGGCGCGCAGGTGGAACGCCTGCGCACACTCGTGACGGAACGGGCGGCGGCAGCCGGCGCGCCGGACGCCGAGGTCCGCATTCGCACGGGCGATCGCGACGAACAGGCCGCGACCGAGCTCGCGGAGACGTACTACCACCTCTGTGTCGCCGCCGCGCGTGCCGCCCGCGACCGCCGGCGTGGAGCGTTCGTCTCGCCGGCAGCGATGGAACGTTCCGGAACGCCCGTGCTCTTCGTCCGGGGGCCGCTGCGGCCGATCCAGAACCTGCTTCTGTGCACGGCCATCGGCGAGCCCGGCCGCGCCGCGATCCGTTTCGGCGGATGGCTCGCGACGCGGCTCGGCGCCCGCGTCCGTCTTTTACACGTGCATCGCGAGGGCCAGCCTCCGCCGGCATGGGTCCTTTCGCACCTCGACCTCGGAGTGCGGACGCTCCACGGCCAGAGCGTCGCCGCCGATTACCGGGTGCGTCCCGCCGCCACGCCAGCGGAAGGCATCCTCGCCGAAGCGCGCCAGGGCGAGCACGACCTCATCGTGATCGGAAAAAACGCGGCCCGCGCAAGGTCCCGCGACGACGTCACAGCGCAGGTCCTGCAAGGAAGCGACAGGCCGGTGCTCGTCGTGGGGGGCAACGGCTGAGGAGCCGTCCGCTGCACCAGATTTTCACCTGAATCGATCCAACGATTGATCGCGAGATCATGAGATCGCGAGATCGCGAGATTCGTAGAGTCGCCTCACAGTCCTGAAGGCCTGGCTCGCACCCTCCCCATGGACGACCTTGGCGCGACTAAGTCTGTTCCCACCGCCGGGCGGCGCGGCGCGCGATCGTGAAAAACACCGCGGCTATCCCGAGCAACACCAGGACCTGCGGCCAGAGATGCGACACCGGCTCCTCGCGCCAGAACACTTTCTGGAAGCCGTCGATCGCCCACGCGTTCAGCGTCAGGAGGCCCAGCTTCTGAATCGCTTCCGGCATCAGGAAGCGCGGGAACATGCTGCCGCCGACCGCGGACATCGCGAGGACGGTCAGGTTCGAGAGCGCGACGAGTTGCATGCGGGACCGGCTCACGGACGCGAGCAGGAGGCCGAACGTCGACGCGGCCAGGGCGGTTGCGACGGTCATGATGAGAAATCCCGTCCAGTGGCCGCGCATCTCCAGGCCGAACGCGATCGAGCCCCAGAGGAACATCACGAGGAGCTGCGTCGCGGCGAGGACCGCCAGATAGAGAAGCTTGCCCGCGAGAAGCGTCGTCATGTTCACGCGCGTCGACAGGATGCGGTCGAGGGTCCCGCTCTCGGCTTCCTCGATGATGGCCGCGCCGGCGCCTGCGGCGGAGAAGAGCAGGAACATAACTCCGAGTCCGGCCGCGTAAAACGCGACCATGCCGTGATCCTTCTTCCGGCCCAGCACATCGCGCCGCTCGACGGACACGAGGCCATCCGCCGCTTCGCCCGGCCGCGGGGTGACGGCCGCAACGGCGGCCCGGCCGCGCATGGACGTCAGGTTTCCTTCGAGCGTCGACTTCTGCTGCTCGGTGAGACCTCCTCCCCAGCGGTCGATCTCCTCCATCCCCGCCCGGGCCATCGCGTCCGGCATCGCGACCATCGCCGTCTTCTGGATCAGGCCGGCCAGGACCTGGGGTGCGATGGGATCACTCGGGTCGGACAGCACCGTCATCTTCGGACCCTCCGCCGCCGGGCCGAATCGGATGGGATGCGCGCCGAAACCCTTCGGGATCACGAGGGCGACCGGAAAGGCTCCGCCCCGAACCGCGGCCTCCGCCGCCGTTGCCGTGAAGCGCACCCCCGGCAACGATCCGACCGAGGGGCTCGTGTCGACCGCATCGAGCGCCCTATCGGCCTTCAGGGCCGCGACGAAACGCCGCGAGCCGTCGCTCCCATCCTCGTCCACGACGGCAACCTTCACGCGCGGCGTGGAGGACCGGCCCGCGCCTCCGAAGATTCCGGCAAAAATCGAGAAGAAAACGATCGGCACGACGAACGACAACACGAGCGCCGCGCGGTCGTGTCTCAGATTCCAGAGGCGGTTTCTCGCAATCGCGCCGATCATTCGCGCAGCTCCCGGCCGGTGAGATTCAGAAAGACCTCCTCGAGCGATGCGTGCTTGAGAGTCAGGTCCCGCACGTCCGCTCCCTCCGTGTGGAAGGCCTCGAGCAGGCGGCGGATCTGTTCGGGTGGATCCTCGGCGACAACCGTCACGCGAGCGCCATCGACCTTCGCGCCCATGGCCTCGAGGCGCGCCCGCAGGGCCGCTTCCACGGGAGCCTCGGCGTCGATGGTCACCGCCTGGTCCGTGCCGAGGGTCGAGCGAACGAGAGCGTCGCGAGTGCCCGACGCGATGATCCGTCCATGGTCGATGATCGCGATCCGGTCACACAGCCTCTCGGCCTCCTCCATGTAGTGGGTCGTATACAGGAGCGCAACGCCGCGGGACTTGAGCTCCTCGATCATCGCGTAAATGCGCTCCCGTGACTGCGGATCCACGCCGACCGTCGGCTCGTCGAGAAGCAACAGCCGCGGTTGATGAATCGTGCCGGCGGCGATGTTGAGCCGTCGCCGCATCCCCCCCGACAGAGTTCGAGTCGAGCTCTTGCGGCGGTCGGTGAGACCGGCCCACTCGAGGCTCTGCGCGATCGCGGAATCGAGAGCGCGGCCCGAGAGCCCCTGGTAGCGCCCGAAAGTCCAGAGGTTCTCCGCGGGTGTGAGGAGCGAGTACAGCGCGATTTCCTGGGGAACCCATCCCCGCGCCGCCGTCGCCGCGGCGGACCCGGGCGGAGACCCGAAGACGAGAAGCGTCCCGGACTCCGGAACGACTCGTCCGACAATGCTGCGCACGAGCGTCGTCTTCCCCGCACCGTTTGGCCCGAGCAGCCCGAGGATCTCGCCGGGCGCGACCTCGAGCGTGACGCCATCGAGCGCCTTCATCCCGCCGAAGGATTTGTGGAGATCGTGGACTTCGAGCGCGAGGGCCGTCACGGGAGGATCATAAGACCTTGGGAAAGACCCTTCATTTCAGTACGAATCTCACGATCTCATGTCTCGAGCGATCGAGAGAGAATCGGGTGATCCGGTGATCGGGTGATCGGGTGATCAATCTTCAAGAATCGGGTGATCGGAGGATCGGTGAAGGACGGTTCGTTTTCCGTTTCCCGTTTCCCGTTTCCCGTTCCCGAGCGAACGTCATCGCGGTCGAGCCGCTTCCCGGCTACCCGGTGAGCAGTTCGCGGACGCGGCGCGCGAGCGCGTCGGGGGTGAACGGCTTCGGAAGAAGATGCGCTTCGGCGCCGAGCCTTTCGGGGGCCGCGTCGGAGTAGCCCGACATGTAGAGGATTTTGATCCCGGGGCGCAGCGCTCCGACCCGCGCGGCGACCTCGGGGCCGTCGAGTCCCGGCATGACCATGTCGGTCAGTATCAGGTGGATCGGTCCCGGATACTCCTCCGCCAGCTTGACCGCCTCGGCTCCTGCCGACGCTTCGAGCACGTGATACCCGTGCGCCTCCAGGAGCTTGCGCGAGAGCCGGCGAACGCCTTCTTCGTCCTCGACGAGGAGCACCGTCTCGCTGCCGCGCAGGCCGTGCCGGGCCTCGCGCCGCGGAGGCGCTTCGAGCACGGACGTTGCCTCGAGGGAGCGCGGAAGGAACACGCGGAAGCTCGTGCCGTGGCCGGCTTCGCTCTCGCAAACGATGTAGCCGCCGCTCTGCTTCACGATGCCGTAGGCCGTTGCGAGCCCGAGGCCCGTTCCCTTGCCCTGCTCCTTCGTCGTGAAGAAGGGCTCGAAGACCCGGGCGAGAGTTGCGGAATCCATTCCCGTTCCCGTGTCGCGGACCTCGATCAGCACGTAGCGGCCCGGCGCGACGGCATAGTTGCCGAGCTCCAGCGCGGAGTGGACCTCGAAGCCGGACGTCGTGATCGTGATCGTGCCGCCTGACGGCATCGCGTCGCGCGAGTTCAAGGCGAGATTCAAAAGGACCTGCTCGAGCTGCCCGGGATCAGCGCGCACCACGTCCAGGTCGGAAGCGAGGCTGGTCACGAGCTCGACGTCCTCGCCGATCACGCGGCGAAGCATCTTCTCGAGGTTTGCGATGATCCCGTTGACGTCGACGATTTTCGGCTCGAGCATCTGGCGGCGGCTGAAAGCGAGCAGCTGTTTGGTCAGCGACGCGGCGCGCTCGCCGGCTTTCTGAATTTCCTCGAGATCGCCGCGCATCGAATCTTCCCCGACCTGCGAGAGCAGCAGATCCGTGTAGCCGAGGATCGCCGTCAGAAGATTGTTGAAGTCGTGAGCGATGCCTCCCGCGAGGCGCCCGATCGCTTCCATCTTCTGCGCCTGGAGAAATTGCTCCTCGAGCCGCCGACGGTCGGTGATGTCCTGCACGATCCCCACGATGCGGAGCGGCGTCCCTTCCGCCGAGCGTACGACATCCGCCCGTTCGTACACCCATCGAGACGTTCCGTCGGGGCGCACGATCCGGTGCTCGATGCTGTACGTGTGGTCCTTCTCGATCGCCTGCTGTACGGCAGACTGGAGCGCATCGAGATCTTCCGGATGAACCCTCTCGAGAAACGTCGCGAGCCTGCCGTCGAAGCGGTCGGGGTCGACGCCGAAGATCCGGCACGATTCGCGCGACCAGACGAGCGAGTCGTCCTTCCCGACACCCGAGGTCCAGCTTCCGATCTGACCGACCTCCTGTGCGCGCTCGAGCGATTCGCGACTCTCGCGCAAAGTCTCTTCGCTCGCCTTGCGGGCGGACGCGTCTTCGACGATTCCGATGACGCCGACGATCTCGCCATCCGGGCTCCGGTGCGGGCTGAACGTCGCCGAGACCCAGCCGGACTTGTTCCTCGACGGAACGGAGAACTCGAAATCGCGCGCGGAAGTTTTCTCTCCTTGAAGCGCCTTCTGGAGGAGATCCCAGAGCCCGCCCGCCATCAGCTCGGGAAACAGGTCTCTCGGATCCCGGCCGATCACATCCTCGCGCAGGAGACCGGTGAGTTCTTCCATGAAGGGGTTCCACAGCAGGTAACGCAGGTCCATGCCGTGAACGATGATCCCTTCGCCGGCGCTCGAGATGATCGCCTCGGAGAATTGCCGCGTCTCCGTCAGGGCGGTCTCGGCGGCGATTCGATCCGTGACGTCCCACGCAATTCCGCGAACGACCGGCGTGACCACCCCGTCCCGGCGGACGGTATTGCGATAGTCCCAGTAGCGCGTCTCTCCGGCCAGGGTCCGAACGGCGAGAGTCCCCGAAGCGACTCCCTCCCGCTTCAGCGTTTCGATGTACCGCCCGAACCGGCTGCGGCTCTCCGGCGCGAGAATGTCCTGCACGTCCCGGATGTCTTGCCCGAGGAGAATCTTCCGGTCGTACCCGAGGCTTCTCTCCACGGCGGAGTTGACGGCAAGAATCTTTCCGTTCAGGTCGTGGACGCAGACGAGCACGTGACTGTGCTCCATCAGGTCCCGGTACTGATCCTCGGATTCCCGCAGGGCCTCCTCCGCGCGCTTGCGATCGGTGATGTCGACCGCGACGCCCCCGACGAAACGGCGCCCGACTCCATCGGAGAAGGGAAACTTCGAGACGTGCCACAGCCGGTCCTCTCCGCCGGTCGGCGAGCGCTCCTCGAACTGCATCGGCAGGTTGGAAGCGAGAACGGCTTCGTCGTTCGCTCGCGCCTGAATGTGATCTTCGTCCGACAGAATCTCGGATCCGGTCCGCCCGCGCATTTCGTCGAGGCGACGGCCGAAGACTTCTTCCCACTTCCGGTTGACGTAGACGTAGCGACCCTGATCGTCCTTGAGGAAGGCAACGGCCGGGCTGTTGTCCATGAACGCATTGCTGCGCGCCTCCGCCTCCCGGAGCGAGAGCGCCGCTTGATGCCACCCGCGGCGAAGGCCGTGCGCGAGCATCTCCCGCTCGACCGCGGGGACCAGCCGCCCCATGTAGCCTTCCCCGATGAAGTCGGCCGCACCGGCTTTCATCGCCGCAGTCGCGACGCTCTCCCCGAAGAGTGAGGACACGACGATCACCGGCAGGTCCGGCAACACGCGCTTGATCAGACGCAAAGCGGCGGGGGCATCGAGCCCCGGGACGCCATCGAGACAGACCGACACGTCGAAGACGCCGGCTTGAAGAGCGTCCTCGAGGGACCTCCCGGAGTGGACGCGGGTCGCCGCGGGCTCATACCCGCCGAGGAGGAGCTCCGCGCAGAGCTCCTCCGCCGAGGCTTCCGTGCCGACGATCAGGACGCGCACCGGTCCCTTGTCGGGGATCGCCGAGTCTGGCGGAGGAGTCGGATCGCTCATGAAAAGGTGTCCATCTTAAGCACTTCGGAGCGCCGACGGCAGCACTTCGGAGCGCGGGCGGCGCAACTTCGCTAAACTCGGCTGGAATCGTGCAACCCCTGCGTGCGGGAGAATCCTGTCTGATGCATGTCGAAGCCCCTCCAACTTCCCGACAAGTCGCCGAATCGGTCCTTCTCGACCCTGTCGAGCAGGGCAAGCTTCTGGCGTATGCGCGGAAACGATTCGGGATCGATGTGGACGACGCCCGGGATCTCGTTCAGGAGACCGCTCTCGAATTGCTCCGTCAGCAGTCGGTCGTCGAGAGCCCCCGGGGATTTATTTTTGCCGTATTTCGCTCGCGCTGCTGCCGTTTTTTGGATGCCTGCCGCCGGACGCGAGAGGTTTTTGCCTCTTTGCCGGCCGAACAAGTCAATTTTGAAGACGAATGTCCGGCCCCGGGAGCCGACTCCGAGCAACAGTTCGCTCTCCGGGAAGCGCTGCAGGTGATTTCCTCTTCCTGCCGCCGTCTCCTGGCGGCCTACTACGTCGAAGGCAAGACTCTCGTCGAGACCGCCCGCCGCCTCGAGATGGCCACCACCGGAGTCTCCAAGACCTTCAACCGCTGTCTCCAGAGGCTACGCCGATGCCTGAGCTGACCTCCGTGCATCCCGACGAGCTTCTCCTGCTCCGCTACGCGGTCCGGGAGCTCGATGCCGACGAGACGCGGTCCATCGAGGACCACGCCACGTCCTGCCGCGCATGCACGCGGCGGATCGAACAGATGCTCGCGCTCGACGCCGGGCTCAAAGGCGCATTCGACGACGCCGCTCCGCAGGAGGAGACCGAGACTTTCGAGCTTCCGGCGAACGATCCGTTTCGGACGCGGCCGGACTCTCCGTCCCGTCCGAGAATCCGGACCCGAAGCGCCTCACTGGTTGCCGCTTTCGCCCGCGAGGCGTCCGACCGCGCGGTCGCTGTACGGGATCACATTCGGCACGCGATTTCCGATCCGAAGATGCTTTCCCGGCTCCTCGATGAGCTCTCCCTCTCCGACGCCGCGGTCCGCTACGCGCTCCTCTATTCGATGCAGGATGCGGGTCGCGAGGTCGCTTCCGGACCCGCCGCGGCGCTCCGCTTCGCCGATCAGGTCCTCATCCGGCTGCGGAGGGGCTCCGCCGCCCCCGGCGACGACGACGTCGAAGTGCTCGTGCCCCTTCTCACGCTGCGCGGACAGGCGCATCTCCTCGCCGGCCAGTCCAGTCTCTGGACGTCGCAGTTCGAACAGGCCAGGACACATCTCCGGCTGGCGTATCGCTCATTCGGCAATGCCGGCGGCGACGAGATCAGCCTCGCGATCGTCGAGCATGTCGAGGCGCAACGGCGGTTCCTCCTCGAGCGAGGCGCGGAGTCGCTCGTGCTGGCGCGGCGCGCGAAGAAGACATTCGATGAGCTCGGAATCGAAGATCTCGCCGCGAAGGCGGACGTCGCCGTCGCGACTGCGCTCGGAAAGCTCGGCCGGGACGAGGAAGCCATCCCGTTGTTCTATTCGGCGCTGGCGGTGTTTGAACGTCGCGAGATCTGGAGCAATTACGTCGTCACGCTCAGCAACCTCGCGACCGTTCTCCAGAAGCTCGGACGGCTCGACGAAGCACGACGCGATTACTCGAGAGCCCTGCGCCGGATTCCCCAGGAGAACAGCGGACTGTACGTGGCGGCGATCCGCCACGGTCTCGCCGAAGTGATGTTCAGCGCGGGACGTTATCGAGAGGCCGCCGCGTCCTTCTCGCAGGCCTCCCGGTTGACCGCCGATCATGGAAACGTCGCGAACTCGTTGATGGCCTCCCTTTTCGAGATCGAGTCCTGGGCCCGCAGCGGCGACTTGTCCCGCGCGCGCCACCGTCTCGAGATCTTCCAGACGCTCGTCGCCCAGACGGGCGCGCTCGATCCGAACGTCGTCCGAGGCATCGAGGAAGCACTCGCGGGTACCACTCCGGACCTCGAGATGCTGTCGGACCTTCGGAAGCGTGCGGAAGGCGACGTGCAGGAGAGAATGCGCTCCTCGAATTCGGCGTAACGGGTTCTCCATTTTCGGTTTTCCCTTTTCCGTTCGATGAGAGTCGTGCGCCGCCCCTGAATCGCCTCCCTGCTTTTCATCCCCGACACCGCATCTCACCTCCCCCGTCCACTCGACCTCGCTGACAGCGGGATCCGTTCTCCGAAGCCACTCGGGGGGGCGCGCGACCTTTTACGCGCCTGATTGCCGATTTTGGGCGCCTGCCGGGCACCCAACGGCAACCCTCCCGGCAATGACTGTCGGCGAACGCTCCCGACCGTCATCCGATTCGGAAGGAATCTCCCCTTCGCGGTGAGGGCCGAAAAAAGATTTCCACAGGTGCCTCATTCGGGAAACGGCGGCGCACTTTACCTCTGGAGCCGGAAGGGAATCCCCCCTTACCCGCGTCCGGCCAGGACTTTTTCGGTCCTCAGGAGGTTTCGTGAACGTCACCATGCCCATCCCCATCTAAGGCGCTTGGGACCTCGCCGTTGAGTTCTGAGTCCCTGAGTTCTGAGTCCCTGAGTTCTGAGTCCTGAGCCCTGAGCCCTGAGTTTTGGATCGCTGCCAGGACTCAAGACTCAGCGCTCGGCTCCACTGAAATTTTCCCGTTTCCATTTCGGAACTTTCAGTTCTCCGTTCGGGCCGGCTCGCCCGCGCTGGATCCGAGCCTCGCCACGCCACCCGAGGCGCGACGCGGACAGCGGATTGCTGACAGCTCAGAACCGACGTCCCTGTTCCGCTGCGCCTCACCCCCGCCACAATCTGCCTTCCGATCTCCTCCCCTTCTCC
The DNA here is from genome assembly GCA_038239305.1 of Thermoanaerobaculia bacterium. GTDB lineage: Bacteria > Acidobacteriota > Thermoanaerobaculia > UBA5066 > Gp7-AA6 > JALYUA01. Next base: position 21,264 of record JBBSEW010000019.1, read on the forward strand.
CTGCGCCTGCCCTTCTCGCTTGATCTTCTCCGCGTGGATGCGGACGAACACCCGCATCCCGCCGCGCCGGCAGGGCGTGCGCGTCGCGACAGGAGGCGCCTCATGGATACCCACGCACCCTCGCCGAAGCCGACGCCGGACACTCCGGATCCCCAGGGTAAATCGACGAGCTACCGGCCCGGGGACGGGCCGTCCGCCCGGCCCCTCGGCCACTCGGCCACTCGGCCAGTTTTTCTCCCGGCTGCCGATGCCCCGCGGCCCGTGGCCGCGCATTCCGCCCGGACGCCTCCTGTTGTTTCTCGCCCTCCTCCTCGCCGTTTACGGTGGATACGGTTTCTTCCGCGGCAGCTTTCGATCGGTCCCGCCGGGCCACGTCGGGATTGCCGTCGGACGGTTCACGGGATCCCTCGAGGCGCTCCCTCCCGGCGCTTACTTCCGGCCCCGGCCTCTCTCGGAAATTCACGAGGTCCGCGTCTCCGACCGGCTGCTCTCCGGATCGGACGGCACCTTCTCGGTTTCCACGCGCGAAGGCGTCGTCATCCAGATGTCGATCCAGGCGCGCTGGGCGATCGACCGTCAGCGGCTTCTCACGGCGTGGGCGGCGCTTCCCGCCGATCCGGAGCACGAGCTCGTCGCTCCCGTGCTGGCCGCCGCCTTTCGCGCCGCGGCTCCGCGATACGAGGTGGGAAAGCTCGTGACGGACGGCCGCGAAGAGATCGCGCAGATCGCGTCCCGCAACGCGCGCGGCCGGCTCGCGGAGAGCGGCATCGTCCTCAAGGAGGTGCTCGTCGCAAACCTCGTTCTGCCGCCCGAGTACGAGCGCGGCCGCGTCGCGCTCGTCGACGAGGTGCAGAACACCGACCGGATGACCGTGACGCTCCGGCTGAAGGAGAAGGAGATCGAGAAGACGAGGCTCGAGGCGGAGGCTCAGAAGGTCGCGGTCATCCAGCAGGCGGAGGCCGCGGCATCGCAGCGGCTGATCGGAGCGCGCGCGGAGTCCGACGCCATGAAATACATCCTCGTCCTCAAGGAGAAGGAGATCCAGCAGAAGAAACTGGAAGCCGAGGGCGAACGGCAGACCCGGGTCGAGCGTGCGAGGTCCGAAGCGGAAGTCACGCGGATCCAGGCAGACGCGGAAGCCGAGAGACGAAAGCGCATCGCCGACGCCGAGGCGTACTCGATCCGCGCCACCTCGCTCGCGCAGTTTGAAGGTCTGTCGCGCGAGGCCGAGCTGGTCACTGCCCACCCTCTTCTGATTCCGAAGACCTTCGCCGACCGGCTCTCGGACAAGGTCCAGGTCATCCTCACTCCCTCGATCGGCGGCGAAGCGTTCACGGGGGAGGTCATGAAGCGGGTCGCCAATGGCGATCGTCCGGTCGAGCCGAAATCCGCGTCCGTCCAGGCCGCTCGCCAGTCCCACTGAAGACGTCCCAAACCAGAAGGAGAAAGCCATGCCCGGCCCCCATCCCTCCCCGTTCCGGCTCCGTGTCGCGCTCGCCACGATGACCCTGCTCACGCTCGTCCATCTCCGCGCAGCGGCCGGCGAGATCCCGGCGGAGCGCGGAGAACCTCCCGGATCCGACGTTTTCGTGATGGTTCGTGAGGCGCTCCTCCGGGACAAGCCGTCGAAGGAGAGCCGCTTCGTCGCGAAGCTTCCCGGAGGCTCCCGGCTCAGACTGATCGAATCCGGATCGGTCTACCTGCGGGTCGAGGCCGCGGCTGCCGCGCCGCCTGCGAGCGAGAGCCGGCCGGGTCGTCTTTCATCGGCGCCGGTCGGATTCGTCTCCCGAGACGTCGTCTCGATCTTCGCACCGGGGGAGTCCGGAGACGCAGACCTCGTCGCCGCGGGGCGCGCTCTCGGATCGAGCGAAGCGCTCCGTCGCCTCGCCGCGGCTTTTCTGCTCCGGGCGAGCGAGCGGCTCCGGAGCCGCGGCGCGGGAGACCCGGCTGTCGAGGTCCTGCTCGGGGAAACGGCCGAGTCGCTCGCCCGGTCCGGCGGACCCTTTCCTCCCGGTCTCGAGGTCGAATCGCGGCCGCTCCCGCCGTCGGAAGCCGGCGGAGCCGCCGCCGCGGGCTGGCTCTACACGGGCGAAGCGTTCCGGCGCGCCGTTCTGATGACGGCCCGGGCCGAGAGCCCGACATCGTCCCGCTGGCGGGAACGGGCCCGGGCCGGCGCACTCCGGCAGCTCTACCCCGAAACGGCGGCGACATTCGCGACGCTGTGGCAGGAGACGGCCGGCTGGCTCGAGCTCATCGAGACGGCAGAGGATCCTTTCGCGCTCGCTCCCGGCGCGGACCGGATGGGCACCGCCTCGCTGGCTCTCGGCCGTCTGCTGCTCGCCGCCGATCGCCTCGAAGACCTCGACAAGCTCGAGGGCCGCGTCCGCGGCGCGGGCGTCCGCGTCCGGAGTCTCCTGCCGAAGGAGAAATCCGGAGGTCGCCTGCTCTCCCGCGCCCGGATCCTCCGGTCGATGCGAGGCAACGCGACACCCCCATTTCCGCAGGAGGCGCGCGTCCGCCTCGGGCCGAAAGAAGTCGTGATCCGGATAGCCGGCAAGCTCGGTGCGCTCGAGCTCTCGGAGGAAACGACGGTCGCTGCGACGCGCGTCGGTCCCCGGAAAAAGGGCGCCGTTCCCATACTCCCGGTCCCGGGCTCCCTGCGCCTCGCTCCGGATGGAAAAACCGCGGCGTGGATCGAGGTCGTCAGCCCGTCGAAGCTCGTGCCCGTCGTGGTCTCACTCGAGCGCGACGAGCCCGCCCGGGAAATTGCGATTCTCTCGAACGGGCGGCCGCTTCGGGACCAGGGACTCGTGCACGTGGTTTCGAGCGTCTCCGGCTGGTCGAAGGACGGGCAGCGGCTCGGGCTCTCGATCCAGGCCTGGAACGACACCCCCGGACCCGAACCGCGGTATTCGGTTGTTTCCGTGGCCACCGGCGAGCTGCTCTTCGAGACCTCGCGGGACGTCCAGGGCTTTCAGCGGCTCATCCAGTAAACCTCCCTCCTCGGACCCGCCTCTCGGGCGTTCGGGCGGCCTTCGGGCCGCCCTCTTTTTCGTTCCCGGCATCGGAAAGCGCCGATTTTCGACGGTTTTCGCCCATTTCGGCCCCGGGCGGCTGTAAACTCGGAGGGTCGAAGTTCGTCCAACGAGAGGGAGACCGATGTTCGAAGGCCTGCTTCAACCGATGCATCTTCTGGTGATCCTCGCGATCGCCGTATTCATCTTCGGACCCAAGAAGCTGCCTGAGCTCGGCAAGGGACTCGGCGAGGCAATCCGCGGTTTCAAGGACTCGATCAAGACAGCCGAGGAACCGCCCGCCGTGCGCCTGCCCGAGACGCCCCCCCCGCCACCGCGCATCGAATAGCCCAGGCGCCGCCCGGCGCCCGCTCCGATCTCCCCGTCCTTCTGCAGCGCCCTCGCGCTCAGTCACTCCCGTTTCCGATTTCCCGATGATTCGATAGCTCGATCGATCACGAGATCATGAGATCGCGAGATCGGGAGATTCAATCTGGGAGCACCAGACTCCCCGCTGTAGGAGAATCCCCCCATGAAAAAGCGCGTCACCGGATTCGCCCTGTCGCTTCCGTTTCTTCTCCTCCCGCTCGCGGTCTCCTGCGCATCGGGGGGCATCGAGCCGATCGAGATTGACCTCAGTGCAAAGAAGACTCCGACGCCCGCCGCCGTGACCCCGGGGCCTGCCGCGATTCCTGCCGCCGCTCCGGCCGCCCCGATCGCCAGGACGACTCCGGCGGCGCCGGCCGCGATCACCGCCGACGGTCCGATGGAGCGGGTGGTGCGGGACCGGACGGAAGCATTCAACCGCGCCGACCTCGGCGCGCTCGCGGCCGCGTATGCGTCCGACGCGCGCATCTACGATCCGCCGGACAGGGTCCGGGACGCCGGCGCGGATGGAATCCGGGCCGCGCTGGCCCGGGAGCTCGCGGCCTCTCCACGCGTGCCGATCGCCGTTGCCGACCGCCAGACGCAAGGATCGTTCGTCGTCCAGCGCGAGACGCGCGGCAGCACGAGCTCTCTCGTTGTCTACGAGATTCGCGTCGGCCGCATCGCCAACGTATGGATCCTGCGCTAAGCCGGGCGGGCCGCGAGACACGCAGGGTCGGGTGAAGAGAGAGACTCTGGCCCCCGCACGTCGTTCGGTCGGTAGCGGCAGACAGGGCAGACAGGCTCTCGTTCCGATTCGGTGTGCTCCTCACTCTGCCTCGTGCGGAGGCTCCTGCGGCACCAGGCTCCAGCGATACAAAAGTAACAATTCGAAGGAGCGGAAGTCTCCTTCGATTCCCGATGCTCCGATCACCCGATTTCCCGTGATCGATCACCCGATCACCCGATCCCCGACGGAAGGGCCGTGTTTCGCCGATACTCCGATGATTCGGCCGATACTCCGATAATTCGATAGTTCGATTGATCGCGAGATCATGAGATCGCGAGATCACGAGATTCGACTACAGCTCCACTCCTCGCGCCCGCCCATGCTCGGACCATGCGAGAATCCGTCGCAACTCGAAGGAGGGGATCATGGCGAAACGGCGACGCGGGTCGGTGATGGCCATCTCGGCGGAACGGGCGCACGAAGCGCTCACGTATCTCGTTCATGAAGGGAGACTCGGCGCTCGCGAGATCGAGAAGGCTCTCGCCAATCGCGACCGCCTGATTCGCGAAATTCGCGAGCGCATGGCGGCGCTCGGAGTCGAGGGCGTGCGCGTCGGAAAGCGGCTCGGCAAGTCCGCGGCCGCCGGAATCCGCAGCGCGGAGAAAGCAACGCGCAAGGATCGCCGGAAAGCCGTATCGGCGGCAACGAAAGCGGCGCAGCGCGCCCAGGGGCAGTACATGTCGGCGGTGCGCCGGCTTTCCAAGGAAGCCCGGCTGAAGATCAAGGAGATCCGCAAGAGCTCCGGCGTGAAGGTGGCGATCGCCGCGGCCAAGCGGCTCGCGAGCTGACGACTTCTCTCGCCGTCCCCGCGGACAGGCCGATCTCGCGGATGACGCCCCGACCTCTCGGACCGATCGGGGCGGTCCTCCTCGGACTGCTCGTCATGGCGGCTGCTCCCCCGCCGACGCCCGTCCCGACCGCGGGAGCGCCGAAGGCGTCGGCCTCGAGTTCGTCAGGCTCGAAACCGCGAACAGATGAGGGCGCCGGCGCCCCGGGCGACGACCGGATCGCGCGCGTGGAAGAGGCGGTTCGAGAGGCGATGTCCCGGGAGCACGTCTCCGGGATGTCCGTCGCTGTGGTGGCGGGCGATCAGGTCCGCTGGTCGAAGGGTTACGGATACGCGGACCTCGAAAACCAGGTCCCCTTCACGGCGTCGACCGTCTGGAGGCTCGGATCGATCTCGAAGCCGATCACCGCGGTTGCCGCCATGCAGCTCGCCGAAAAAGGACGCCTCGATCTCGATGCGCCGATCCAGAAGTACTGTCCGGCGTTTCCCCAGAAACCTCAGCCGATCACCGCGCGACTCCTGCTCGGCCATCTCTCGGGCATTCGCCACTATCGGGAAGACGAAGACTTCAACAGCACGCGAAGGTACGCCGGGATCACCGCTTCTCTCGACGCGTTCAAGGACGAACCGCTGCTTCACCCGCCGGGGATATATACCTATTCCACCTATGGATACGTCGTCCTCGGCTGCGTCATCGAGGGCGCGTCGGGTGCGAAGTACGACGACTACCTTCGGGAGAACGTCACGAAGCCGGCGGGCATGGAAGCCACCCGGACGGATGACGTGCACGCGATCGTTCCGCGCCGAGCGCGCGGGTACGCAGTGCTTCCATCGGGCGAGCTCCGGAACGCCGACCTCGCGGACACGAGCAACAAAGTGCCGGGAGGCGGGATGGTCTCGACGGCCGAAGACCTCGGCCGCTTCGCCATCGCGCTCGACAAGCACGTCCTCCTGAAACCGGAGACCTTCGCGCAGATGCAGGTTCCGATGCGGATGGGGGATGGGAAAGAATCGCCATACTTCGGGTGGACCATCGGCGATCGCTGGGGGGAGAGAGTCCTGAGCCACACCGGCGGACAGCAGGGGACTTCGACGGCCCTTCTCATGATTCCCGCCCGCGGATTCGCGGTGTCCATCCTCGCGAACACCGAGCACGTCGACATGGGCGGGCTCGCCCGGCAGCTCGCCGACATCCTTCTCCCCTAGAATCCCTCCTCATGTCGACTCCTTACGGCGTTTCGATCCGACTGGAAGACGCAAAGCGCGCCGCCGCCGCCGCGATCGCGGAAGCGCGGCAGAACGGGTGGACCATGGCCGTCGCCGTAACGGACGCCGGTGGGGCGCTCGTGTACTTGGAGCGCATGGACGAGACACAGATCGCGAGCTCCGTCATCTGCGTGCAGAAAGCCCGGTCGGCGGCCCTGTTCAAGCGGCCGACAAAGATGCTGCAGGACGCTCTCGCGGCCGGCGGCGAAGGCCTGCGCATCCTGGGGCTCGAGGGCGCGGTTCCGGTCGAAGGAGGAATTCCGATCCTCCAGGACGGCCGCATCGTAGGCGCAATCGGGCTCTCCGGGGGGATGAGCGCGCAGGACGGCCAGTGCGCCGCCGCCGGCGCCGCCGCTCTCGCCTGATTCGGCCGGTCCCTCATGGCCCGTCACCTCGGTTACTCTCGAGCGAGGGACGCCGTGGCCATACGGCGTGATCGCTCTCCGCGGATCGAGCGCCAGAGCGGAGCGAGGAGGAACTGCGCTCCTTGCCGCGGGCAGAATCGAAGCGATACGGCCGCGGTAGTCTCGGACCGTTCCGTCCGACGGGGGGGCCGGGCGAACGCTCTCCGTTCTCCGCTTCGCTTCTTCGTCCATGGGATCGCGAGAAGCCTCACCGCGGGCGACTGTATCCATTTGTCACTCGAGTCGCGGCGGCCACCCGGGTCGCGGGCGAATGCGCCGGTCCCTTCGATAGGATACGCGCCAATCAGGAGGATTCCAGTTTATGCGCGGACTCAAGCGTGCGGGGATCGCGGTGTGTCTCGTCATGCTGGCGGCGGCCGCCATCCATGCCCAGGTCAGCGGACAGATCCGCGGCACGGTGATCGACGAAGAAGAAAAGGGGCTGGGGGGCGTCAAGGTCGAGGCGTCGGAGCCGAACGCCGGAACGCGCGGGGCGACGACGGATAAAGAGGGACGATTCCGATTCGTCGGACTGCGGCCGGGCGTCTACAAAGTGACGTTCACACTCCCCTCCCACGCCGACGTGCAGAAAAATGCAGTCGTGCGCCTCGACGGCACGGCTTCCGTCAACGCCAAGATGTTCCGGATTCCCGACTAGCCACCTCTCCCCCCGCTGACGTTGGGGAGAGCGATCGGTACCGGCTCACCCTCGGCAGAAGGGAGACCGTCATCGGAAGTTCGGATCTCGCGGTCTCATGATCTCGCGATCAATCGAACTATCGGATTATCGAATTATCGAATTATCGAATTATCGAAAATCGTGGGGCAGCGAAATCCAGATGTCCCTTGCCCCCATTTTTTCTCTGTCGGCTCCGCCGGCGGCGGGGACCTCGAGCGACGGGGATTTTGGAACAGGTGCCCGTCCGCCGGGACTATCGTTCGCCAGCCAGCGGATCAGCCTTTTTGTCGCCGAGAGCTCCCGCAATCGCCCGGAGAAGAGCGCGCGGGACCGCGGCGGTAGGATCGGCGGCCCCGGCCGCATGCGCCATCGCGAGAGTCGCGCGATAGCGCATCAGGTACTGTCGGCATTCGCGGCAGGTTCGCAGGTGCATCTCGAATCGCCGCCGGTGGACCGGGGCGAGTGAGCCTTCCAGGAAGTCCATGATGAAGTCTTCGAACTGCCGGCAGGTGATCACGAGGGGAACAGCTCGGGCCGGCGCGCCCAGAACCCAGCGGCACACTTCGCTCACCCGCGAGATCCGGATCTCCGCCTTCGGCATCTCGACCAGCGTCTTCAGCGCCGAACGCGCCCGGTGCAATCTCACTTTCACGGCGTTGGGCGTGTCGCCGAGCAGCGTGGCCACGTCCTGGTTCTCCATCTCTTCGAGATCGCGGAGGACCAGGACGGTTCGGTAAGATTCCGGCAGCAGGTCGATCGCGGATCGAAGAATCTCTGTCGCTTCGGCGCGGCCGGCGAGCTCCTCGGGATCGCGGGCAACGGGGCCGACGGCGGCGCGGTAGCCGGATCGGTCGAATACCGGAAGCAGCGGTTCGATCGGTTCCTCGGGCTTCCGGCGGCGCGACCGCAGGACGACGAGCGCCGCATTCACGACGATGCGATGGAGCCACGTCCCCACCGCGGAGCGCCCCTCGAAGCCGGCGAAGTTTCGCAGCGCCTGAAGGTAGGCGCTCTGAACGCAGTCTTCGGCCGCCGCGTCGTCCCGCAACAGCCCGCGCGCGACCGCCAGGAGGCGGGGGCCGAACATGCGGACGAGCTCGGTCCACGCCGTCTCGTCCCCGCGGGCGAGGGCCGGCAGGTCAGGCGTTCCCGAGGCGGGAATCATCGGAGGCTTCACAGAATCGTCAGGCTCGCGATCCTCTCGGATGGAAGAGGATCATCCCCGGGCGAGGAAGGCGAGCACGAGGGCAACGGCGCCGGGCAGCGCCTGAACCCAGAGGATCGTCCGCTTGGCGGTGAAGGCTCCGAATATACCGGCCACGATGACGCAGCTCAAAAAGAAGACGCGGATCGGGAAACCGCCGCCAGCCGCCACCAGGCTCCAGATCAACCCCGCCGCGAGAAAACCGTTGTATAGCCCCTGATTCGCCGCCAGTTTCGCCGTTTTTTCCGCCTCCTCCCGCGAGAGCCCGAAGGTCCGCATTCCGAAGGGCGTCTTCCACAGGAACATCTCGAGCACGAGGAACCAGAGGTGAAGGAAGGCAACCAGGCCTGCCGCGGCGCTCGCGAGGACCGTCATGGAAGGCTCCTTGATGCCTCGGGGATCCGCCCCCGAGGGTGGATGCCATCGTATGACGGCCGCCTTCCGCCACCCCTTCAGATCTAAAAGAGCCCTTTTCACCGTATGATTGTGAGACGGGCTGCAATCCGGCGGCTCTCTGGCGACTGGAGAAATCGATGAAAAGGCTTCTCGCGGCATTTCTCGTGGTGGGCTTCGCGCTTTCGGCGGCGGCTTTTGCCGACGACGCCAAAATGGGCAAGATGGACGCCAAGACGATGAGCGGCAAGATCACCAAGGTCGATGCCGACGCGAAAATGATGATGGTCTCGGACAAGTCGGGCAAGTCGTGGACGATCTACTGGAACGCCGACACGAAGGTGGAAGGCGACGCTCCCAAGGAAGGCGCCATGGTTTGGTTCAAGGCCACCGAGAAGGACGGCAAGATGTGGGCGACGTGGGTCAAGTCCGGAGACGCCAAAGCCAAGATGTGACCTCGACTCCCGGATTCGAAGAGGAGGCACTTCGGTGCCTCTTTTTTTTGTTCCGCGGGCTGCGATTCCGGAGCGCCGGGATGACCGATCGTCTACCCGGGAGGCCTCGCGATCGTTTCGAGGCCCCACTGCTCCGCGAGGGCGCGCCGGCTCGCGCGGATCCGCTCGAAGTCGGCGTCTCCCCCGACCCGATTTCGATACTCCTCGTCGGTGTCGTAGCGATCGAGCTCGTAGAGGCAGCTCAGTCCCCGATCGATGATTCCCTGCTCGAGGGCCCCGGTCGAAATCCGGAAGGTGCCATTGATCGCGGCGACGATCCGGCGGGCTTCCCGTCCCGAAGCGGCGTAGACGACGGCCTGCCCGTAGCTGTTGAGCACGATCCGTTCGTCGCCCGCGTCATGGCCCCAGGGCTCGCTCGCCCGCGGAGCCCGCTCCGGCTCGGGTGTCGACCAGGCGAGAACGCGGTCGATCAGCGCGTAGAGCGAGGCGAGCGAGAAGGGTTTGCGGAGGAAGAGCTCCGGAGAAACATCCGGGGGAATGGTGGACTCCCCGGAGACCACGACCACGGGAATCAGCAGGAGCACGGGGTCGCGGCGGCGCAAGGCCAGGAATTCCCAACCGCTCAGGACCGGCATCTGGAGATCGAGGAGGATGAGATCCGGCCGCTCCCGCTCCTCACGAATTCGCTTCAGGGCATCGGTGCCGTGCCCGACGGCCACGACTCCATATCCCTTGTGCTCGAGCGCTTCGACGAGCGCGGACCGGGCGCTCTCGTCATCTTCCGCGACCAGGAGGAGCGACTTCGGCATAGGGAGAGGTCTCCTGATTCGAAGCGGATGCAAGACGCACGCCTCCGAGCCTTCCCGGATCTCTGCGGCTTCGACGTACGGCCCCCTGGACCTCCCCGGGCTCAGCTTCGTCCGGTACGGCTCGCGAGGATCGGCGGAGGTGGAGGCGAATCGCCGGGGTCGGTGACTCTCGGGCCGCGCGGCGTAGGCCCTTCCATCCCCAGGACTTCGCGGACCTTGTGGGCGAGGCTTGCCGGCGTGAACGGCTTCTGCAAAAACGCGACGCCTGGCGCGAGAATGCCATGGCGCACGATGGCGTCGTCCGTGTAGCCGGACATGAAAAGAACTTTCATTTGGGGATGGGTGAGCTGCAGCTCACGGGCGAGCTCCCCTCCGCTCATCCCGGGCATCACGACGTCCGTCACCAGCAAGTCGATGCCGGGCTGGGCGAGGATGATCTCCAGGGCCGCGGAGCCGGATCGCGCGTCGAAGACCCGGTATCCCTGTTTCTCGAGAGCCCGGCGCGCGAGCTTCGCGAGCGCCTCCTCGTCCTCGACCAGCAGGATGGTCTCCGAACCGCGAGGCTTCGCCGACGGCTTGGAGACCATCACCGCCTCGGCCGGTTCCCGTACCTGCGGGAGATAGATCTTGAACGTCGTCCCGACATCCGGCTCGGAGTAGCACCAGATAAACCCGTCGCTCTGCTTCACGATCCCGTACACAGTCGAGAGGCCCAGGCCCGTCCCCTTTCCCTGCTCCTTGGTCGTGAAGAAGGGCTCGAAGATGTGGGCCCGCGTCGTCGCGTCTATTCCGATGCCGGTGTCCGATACGGCGAGCATCACGAAAGCGCCCCCGGCGGGCAGGCCCACGTGCGCGCGCGCGTACCCCGCGTCCAGCTCCACGTTCGCGGTTTCGATCGTCAGTGAGCCGCCCCGCGGCATGGCATCTCGTGAATTGACCGCGAGGTTCAGGAGCACCTGGTCGATCTGCCCCGGGTCCGCTCGGACGCTCGCGAGATCCGCGCCGGGACGAACCATCAGTCGCACGTCCTCGCCGATGACGCGGCCGAGCATGCGTTCCATTCCGGAAATCGCGACGTTCAAGTCGATGATTCGCGGTTCCAGGATCTGCTTGCGCGAAAATGCAAGCAGATTCCGGGTGAGCTCCGCGGCGCGCTCCCCCGCGCGCTGGATCTCGGAGATCTCCTCGAAGAGAGGATCCTTCGGATCGATCCGTTCGAGCGCCAGGCTGCCGTACCCGAGGATGGTGGTCAGGATGTTGTTGAAGTCGTGCGCGATGCCTCCCGCGAGCTGGCCGACGGCTTCCATCTTCTGGGACTGGCGAAGCTGGTCCTCCAGGCGCCGTTTCTCGGTAATGTCAATCAGCGTTCCCTGGATGACGGGATCGCCGTCCGGGGATTCCCGAAGCGTGTAGTTGCAGAGGACCCAGAGCTCGCTGCCATCCTTCCGCCTCCCTTTCTGCTCGTAGTTGAGAAGCGACCCCTCGCGTCTCAACTTCTCGAGCATCGCGGATCGCCCCTCCGCATCGGGATAGAAATCGGATGCCGCCAGGGATCGGAATTCCTCGCGCGACGCGTAGCCATAGATCCGAACGATCGCGTCGTTGCAATCGAGAAGCCGGCCCGCGAGAGTGGATCGCACGACGCCCGCGAGATTGTGGTCGAAGAGCAGCCGATACCGCTCCTCCGACGTCCGGAGCTCATTCTCCGCACTCCGCCGTTTCGTCACATCGAGCGCCAGCACGAGCTGGGCGTTGTGTCCGTCGAAGACCAGAGGGTGGGACGTGATCTCGACCTCGATGACGGAGCCATCCTTTTTGCGATGCTTCCAGACGCCCGAATCCTGGTACTCGGAGGGCTCCGTGGCGCGAACCTGCTCGAGCCTGGCGACTTCCTCGGGCGGCCGGATGTCCCGGATCGTCAATCCCAGAAATTCGGCCCGGGAGTAGCCGTAGTGGATGCAGGCCGCGTCGTTGACCGCCAGAATGGCGAGAGAGCTCTCGTCGAAAACCCAGAGCGGCTGGGGGCTGGCGTCGAACAGGAGCCGGTAGCGCTCCTCCGACGTCCGCAGCTCCTCCTGGGAATGGTGACGTTCGGAAACGTCGCGCACGCTCGTTTGAACGACTTTCGAATCGCCGACTTCCACAACCGCGGCGGAAATCTCGACGGGGCACCGGCTGCCATCCGCGCGGAGAATCCGCGTCGCAAAGCCTTGAATACTCCGGCCATCGATGGTGTCCGCAAAGGCATGGCGGACCGCGTCCCGCTCTTCCGGAGGCACTATGTCCTGGAGGGATCGTCCGGCCATCTGTCCGCGTTCCCGGCCGACCAGTTTCTCCGCTGCGCGATTGACCTCGAGAACCGTCCCGTCGAGGGCCCAGACGATGATCGCGTCCTTGGCGTTCTCCATCAGCGCTCGATTACGCTGCTCGGATCCGCGGAGCGCCTCCAGCGCTCTCTCGCGATCCGTGACGTCCACGAACGTCGAGAGAACGCAAGGGACGTCTCCGAGATCGATGCGCACAACCGAACCGATCACGTCGCGGATCTCACCATTCTTCGTCCGCAGCCTCCCCTTCCGGTCCCGCACACGCACGTCGCCGAGCACGTCTCCGACGACTCGCACCCGTGTGTCGGGGTCCGCCCACACACCGAGATCGCTCGACGTGCGGCCGATGACTTCTTCGCGCGTGTACCCGAGGATCTGAAGGAACTGATCGTTGACGTCGAGCAGCTTCGAACTGATCGCTTCTGCGATGCTCGTCGCGACCGGATTGGCGTGAAACGCCAGCGTGAACCGCTTCTCCGATTTCCGCAGAGCCTCCTCGATCCGTCTTCGCTCGCTGATGTCCGAGAACGTCACGACGGCTCCCAGAAGCTGGCCGTCCTGGCGAATCGGGTAGCTGCGGTACTCGGCGGGAAAGCTCGTTCCGTCCCGCCTCCAGAGCACCTCGTCCGAGGAGGAATGGCCGAGCCCGTCCACGACGGTCCGGCAGATCCCGCAATTTCCGTGCGGGACGAGAACTCGTTCCGGTCCTGAGTGATGGACCAGCTCGTGGGCGTTCTCGCCCATGAGCTCCGACGGGTCCCCGAACCCGAGAAGAGACGCGCAGGCGGCGTTCGAGAATGTGATCCGGCAATCCCGGTCAAGCCCGTAGATCCCCTCCGCCGTGGAATCGAGCAGGAGGTGGACCTGATGCGCGCTTCGCCGCAGCTCCTCGATCGTCGACGCCAGCCGTCTCTGCGCTGATTCGAGATCAGCGTTCTTCTCCTCCACCTTTTGGACGAGCCCTTCGTTGTAGAGCTTCAGGATGTCGAGCTCGCCCTGCGGTTCCACGGGAGCGCGATGGCCCGGGGGGGCCTTCACGACCCGTTCGAGCGCTTCCAGGATCTGACGCGTGTTCGCCGGCTTGGCCACGATCTCGTCGGCGCCGGACGTGAGGACAAATTGTTCCTCCGCGCGCGAAGAATAGCTCGACGAGTAGAGCAGGATCGCGATGCCGCGGAGACCCTCTTTCTTGCGGACCTCGAAGCAGAGCCGATACCCGTCCATGCGGGGCATCAGGACGTCGGTTATTACGGCCTGAAAGCCACCGGCGGAAAGGCGCTCGAGCGCCTCGATGCCGTCGCCCGCTTCGCCCACTTCGTGCCCCCCGCTTTCGAGGATGACGCGCAGGAGCGTTCGCTGGGAGGGGTCGTCGTCGACGACCAGCACTTTCACGCGGACTGACCGCTCGGGGATCTCAGCGGACGACCATGCTCTCCCGCTCGGCCCCGAAGGGCCGGCGACGAAACTCGCGAGAGAACGGGCCGACGCGCATCGCCGCACCTATCGGGTGGCGGACGGAAGGGGGTCCTCGTCGGAGTCGGTCGAACACCGGTCCTTGGACCTCGATCAGGTCAGGACCGGAGCGCCGTGGCTCCGTCACGATCTGACCGACGATCTTACACCCCGCTGGACGTATCGAAGTCGCGGCCCGTCGCGGCGGACTAGCCTGCATCTCGCGCTGCGGTCGGAATGGCCCGCGCCCGCGAAGGACCGGCCGCCGCGATTCGGACGCGATCGCCGCGCCGCGGGGCGCTCGGTTTCTCTTCCGCCTGGCATCGCCTTCCACCTCCGGGCCGTCCGGCATACGGGCCGTTCGGAACGCAGCGGCGATGGCGCAAGCCGGGAAAGCGGCGAACCGGCCGGTCCGGGCATCCCGGGACAGGTCCGCACTCCGGATCTCCTGGCCCGGCTCCAGCGGGAAAGCCGTAAGATCCCATGATCCATGCACGCCCACGAAGCGATACGGCTGATCCGGCGCCAGGCGGACCGTCTCCGCACCCTCGACGCCACCGACTCCCGGCAACCGGTGTTCCGCCGGTGGTTCCGCGAGACCAAGGCCGTTCTCGATGAAGCCTTCGGAGCGGACACCCCCTCCGGTGCGCACCGGGAATTCCAGGACGTGCTGTTCCAACCGTTGCGGCCTTCCAAGGTCGACCCGGATTCGGACTGGAGACAGGCCTACGAGAAAGGCGTCTCCGTCGTATTCGCGTTCCTCGATTCGGTCGTGGAGGATCTGACCGCTCATCCTGACCACGCTTCCGGCGCGGCGCCGGAGGAGAAGGCTCCGGAGTCCCGGGCATCGAGCGCCACACCGGCCAGCGCGGCATCGGGAAAGCCGTCCGCGAAGACCGGCGCTGGTAGCGGGACCGGCAGGCGTTCCTGCCTCGTCGTCGGCAAGGACGAAGACGCCTGTGCCGACGTGGTTCGCTTCCTCGACAAGATCGGCTCGCATGCCGTCGCCCTCGGTGAACTCCCGGGCGGCGCCGCGTCTCTCCTGGATCGCCTCGATGAGCACAAGGACGCCGCCTTCGCCGTGATGATTGTGGCGGCCGGAGAGCCGGCGGTCGGCGCCTCCGGAAAGCGGTCCGGCAAGAGCTCCCCGGGATCCGAACGCAATCCCTCGCTCGAGCTCGGCATCCTGATCGGCCGGCTCGGCCTCCAGAACCTCTGCATGCTCTATCGCGAAGGGGCCGAAACTCCCCCGTCGAGCGAGGGCATCGCCTGCGTGGCGCTGGACGCCCGGGGCGCCTGGAGGTTCGACCTCGCCCGCGCGATGAAGGGGGCGGGACTGCCGGTCGATCTCAATAACGCAGTCTGATTCTGCTGTCCCGATTGTTCTGAAGCGCGAATCTCGCGATCTCGCGATCAATCGATCTATCGAATTAGCGGAGAATCGGGGGAGAACTATCGAATTAAGCGAGGAATCGGGTTCGCGTAGTCAAAATCGGTTGATCGGGCGATCCATCAGGGGAAATCGGTGATCGGAGATCGAATCGGAATGGCCCTACCCCTTCTCGGACGTGCGCGCAGAGAAGGTGCACACGCGTTCGGAGACATGGTGGACACCTCGTGCCGGTCGAAGCTCCCCCTCACCCTGCCCTCTCCCCCGTGCGCGGGGGCGAGGGGTGCTTTTTCGGCTGCGGAGAGAGCTTCGCCTGTCATCCCGAGGATCCTGCCGTGTCATTTCGCGGAGAATCTGACCGGGTCATCCCCCTACCCCTTCTCGGACGTGCGCGCAGAGAAGGTGCACACGCGTTCGGAGACATGGTGAACACCTCGTGCCGGTCGAAGCTCCGCCTCACCCTGCCCTCTCCCCCGTGCGCGGGGGCGAGGGGGGACTTTTTCGATTGCGGAGAGAGCTTCGCGAGCCACGGAGAGCCTGGCGGATCGTTCCGCCTTATGCTTGCCGGTGACAACGGGTCGGAAGACCCCCGGAACGGACACGGTTAACCCGAAGCACCCGGACGACGCATGAGTGGATTCGAACAGCTGCTCGGAGCGTTGCTCATTGCCGTCCTTCTGGCGGCGCTGGCCCGACGGATCGGCGCTCCGTATCCCGTCTTTCTCGCGCTCCTCGGCGCCGGGCTCGCTCTCTTTCCGGGGACTCCCCGGTTCTCCATCGATCCGGCCGTGGCGCTCGCCCTCTTC
This sequence comes from Thermoanaerobaculia bacterium, assembly GCA_038239305.1. Taxonomy (GTDB): domain Bacteria; phylum Acidobacteriota; class Thermoanaerobaculia; order UBA5066; family Gp7-AA6; genus JALYUA01. The sequence continues at coordinate 37,406 of JBBSEW010000019.1, forward strand.
GTCGCGCCCGTTCTGCTCGATGCCGCATTCGACTCATCACCGCGCGATCTGAAGGACGCCTGGGTGGCGCTCGTGAGCCTCGCCCTCGTCGCTGTCGTGCTGACAACGCTTGCCGTCGCCGTCGTCGTCCGCGCGCTCGTCCCGGCCATTCCGTGGGCGGCGGCGATCGCCTTGGGCGCCATCGTGTCGCCTCCCGACGCGGCGGCAGCGACCGCGGTCCTGCGGCAACTCCGGCCTCCGCATCGCATCCTCACCATCCTCGAGGGGGAGAGCCTTCTCAACGACGCGAGCGCCCTGCTGATTTACCGCCTGGCGGTCGGCGCTGTCGCGATGCATGCATTTTCAGCGCGGGTGGTCGTGCCGGAGCTCCTCCTGGTCGTCGCCGGGAGTGTCATCGCCGGGATTGTTCTCGGACGCATCCTCCCGTGGCTGACGAAGGGCGTCCGTGACGCGCCCACGGCGATCATCATCCAGTTCATCACGGCGTTCGGCGTCTGGATTCTCGCCGACCGGCTCGGGCTCTCGAGCGTTCTGACGACCGTCGCCTTCGCGATCACGGTCGCGCGCCGCGCGCCAGAGCGCACGCCCGCTCGCCTGCGGCTGCCCTCCTACGCCGTGTGGGACACCGCCGTTTTCGTCCTCAACGTGCTCGCGTTCGTGTTCATCGGCCTCCAGGTCGAGCCGATCCTGCTGCGCCTCAATCCGGAGGATCGCACCCGCTATCTCTCCGTCGCCGGAGCGGTGCTGCTGACGGTGATCGTGGTTCGCATCGCGTGGGTCATGATTCACAATTCGGTCATCCTGTGGAAGATCCGGCGATTCGGATTTCACCCGCCACGGCCGACGCAACCCCCGACCTTTGCGGGCGGGATCGTCATCTCGTGGGCCGGCATGCGCGGAATCGTCTCCCTGGCGGCCGCGCTCGCGCTTCCCGCCGGCGACACGCCCTTCCCCTTCCGCGACCTCATTCTCCTGACCGCGTTCGCGGTCGTGCTCGGAACACTCGTCCTCCAGGGGTTGACCCTCGGTCCCCTCATGCGGTTTCTCGACCTCCCATACGACGACCGGATAGACCGGGAGGTCGAGGCGGCGCGCGAGCGCGCGATGCGGGCGGCCCTGGCGACTTTTGAAGAGGACGCGACCCCGGCGGCCGACGCTGTTCGCCAGGAGCTCTCCGCCCATCTCCGTCGAGCCTCGGCCGATCCGAACACCGGTGAGGCTTCCGGACCGTCCCACGGGGACATCCACAGGACCGCGATGACCGCCGCCCGCCGCGTCACGTTCGATATGCGATCCAAGGACGAGATCGGAGACGACGCTTTCCACCGTCTCGAAGAGGAGTTCGACTGGCTCGAAATGGGATTTGGAGCACAAAAGGACTAGCGTTTACCGCCCGAGAACACGGTCTACGGGCCGCCCCCCTCCCCCTCCCACGCCGCACTCTCGTCCGTCTCCTGATTGACACCCGAAAAATCAGGAACTCTCGATAAAGCCGTGGGTAAGGGGGCTTGACGAGTCACAGCCGCTTTCGAATCGGCTGGTCTCATCCCCCCTCCCCCCGCTCACGACATCAGGCTTTTTGCACCGACCCCATCGCCCCTCGCATCGTCAGCGTCGCTGATCATCTTATATGCTGACGATCCATGAAACGCCACGGCCCGCCAGCCGGTTTTGCAGTCCTGCCGCCAGACCTCGCCGGGTCGTTCGGATTTCTGCTGAGCAAGGCGGCGGAGGCGGTTCGCCGGAATTTCGAGGAACGCATCGAGAGGCATCGCGTCTCGGCGAGGCACGTCGGCGTCCTCTCGGTCGTCGTCGCTAATCCTTCCCTCTCGCAGCGGCGGATCGGCGATCTTCTTCGGGTCGATCGGACCACGATGGTCGCGTTGATTGACTCCCTCGAGGGGCTCGGCCTCGTCACGCGCAAGAGGGTGCCGACAGACCGGAGATCCTTCGAGATCGAGGCCACTTCGAAGGGCCGGCGCGTGCTCGAGCGGGCGCTCGTCGACGCCGCGCGCGTCGAGTCCGAGGCCCTGTCGCTTCTCCCGCCGGGCGAACGAAGGGCTCTCTGCAGGGCACTGGAAAAGATCGCCGGGATCCGGACCCATGCCGCACGCTGACGCCGGCCCGCCGAGGTTCTGGGTCGGAAGTGCTACCGGGATCACGTTCTTGCAGGAGTCGCGGGCGGTTTCTGCCAGCTGAGCCACGGGCGCGCCGAGCCTCTGCGCCGGATGAAACGAGGAGACTGGATCGTCTACTACTCGGGCCGGGAAGATTGGACTACGAAGGTTGCGTGCCAGCGCTTCACCGGGATCGGGCGGATTGTCGGAAGCGAGATCTACGCCGTCGAGATGCGCGAGGGGTTTCGGCCGTTCCGACGCGACGTGATCTTCTGCAGCGGCCGGGAAGCCGCTATCCGGCCTCTGATCCCGGAGCTCACCTTCATTCGCGACAAGAAGCACTGGGGCTTCCCGTTTCGCCGCGGCTATCAGGAGATTTCCGCATCCGACTTCGGCCGGATTGCCGAAGCGATGCTCGAGGGTCCGTTCCAACCGGAAATGCAATGCCCGCCAGCAGAAAGGTTGGGCAATGCCCCCCGAGATTGACGAATCGAACCACTTCGTGACTCTCGTGAACGCGTTGGCCGTGGATCCCGACAGGCATCAGGAGCTCCCCGATGTGCTGAACGAGGCGACCGAGCAGACAATGCGAACCTGCCAGGCTTCACTTCGCCGGGCATTCACGCATCGCTCGACCGAAAGAGAGTCGTGAACTATGCCCAGTGGGCGGCGCCGGAAGACTTCCGCGCCATGTCGGAGAACCCCGAGGCCCGCTGACGCGATTTGCATCTCTCGGGGGTGCTCATGCCGGTCTCCGATTGCCGTGCACTCCCTCGTGTCGGGCGCGCAGAGGATCGCATTTCACGCGGGCGACGGCCGACGGCACGGCCGGTGGTCGTCCTCCATCACGCCCCGTCCTCGTGACGGTCGAGTACCTCGTTCCGCCGGACCGGGCCGAAGCGTTCCTGCAGATCGTGCACGAATACGAGCGGGTGCGGCGCCGCGATGGAGCGGCTCAATGGGGCATCTATCGCGACACGGAAACGAACGATCGCTATGTCGAGGAATTTCTCGTCGCGTCATGGGCGGAGCGCCTGCGGCAGCATGCCCGTCAGACTCAGGCCGATCGCGACCTGGAAGATCGGCTCGCGACTCTCGGGCAGGAGGCCCTCGTGTGCGCCACTTGATCTATGCTCCGCGCTCGACGCGGCAATCCTGAGACGGACATCCGGAGCCGCGGATTTCATCCGACGACATCGAAGGAGGCGAACATGGCAATCCCCTTGAAGACACTGTCTTTCGTGTCGCTCGTCGCTCCGGACGCGACCGTCATCGTTCTGAAAGGAACCGGACACTGGATGCTGGAGGAGAACTACCGCGAGACGGCCGACGCGCTGCTGAAGTTTCTCTAAGGTCTCCTCGATCCCCGATCCGGGCCGGCCGGCTTCGCCGTCGCCGGCCCATCATTTCTTCAGCTTTTCAGCTTTTCAGCGCGCGCCTCGCGGTCTGGACGAGAGCGCGCGCCTGGGCCAGCGTCGCGGCGCTCGCCCCGCCGGCCCCCGTTTCGCGCTTCTTTCCGGCGAGACGCGCCGGGTTCGAAGCCGCGCGAACCCGGCGGCGAGACGCGGTCGAGGCGGACGCGGCTTTCGCCCGCTCTTCCGCGAGCCTCTTCTGGATCGAGTCGTGCAGCCGCTCGAGCTCCGCCACGCCGGACGGCCCCTCGCTCGGGGTCGGACGCCGCTTTCGCGTCTCGACCTGGAGCGGGTTTGCGCGCGCCCACGCGTCGCGGCGCACACCCGTCACCTGCCAGCAGACCTTCATCCCCGGTGACCCGCCCGCGATGACGAACGAATCCCTCTTCATGCTGCGCACGTGCAGGTCGGGAGCGGGCGCTCCCATGGCGGTGAGCTGATGGCGCGGCTCGCCGTTCAAGGCCGCGAACCAGACCGGGAGCCGAACCGTCGCGCGGCCGTCCCGTCCGAGCGTCGCGACGCCGTCGTAGAACGTCTTGTACTCCGGTCCCTCGACGGCGGCGTGGTTCAACGTGCGACGTTCGGGATCGAGGGGATGATCGATCGAGAAGAGCGATGCGTATTTGTAGAGGATGCCTTTGATCGAGACGTCGCCGTCGAAGAGGCCCGCCCAGCAGCCGAGCTTGCTGTAACCGGTCCCGTGGATGCCGGCGCCGTTGAACGCGACCGTGCCCTTGACCGCGTCGCCGCTGGCGAGGAGGATTCCCTCGACCGCGACGCCCGGCGCAGCGGAGGATCCGCCGAACACCGTCGCGGAGACGCCCTTCGAGACCGCGCCCGCCTCTATGGCCGTTCCGCCGAACGACATGGCTTTGACGGCGGGCCCTCCTCCCGCGTAGCAGTCGATTCCGATTCCCGACGCGCTGTTGACGTGGACCGCCGTTCCGCTGAACGTCGACGCGTCGATCGCCTTTCCCTTCGAGGAGGTCGCGCGCACGGCCGTTCCGTTGCCGCTGTAGCCGTCGACCCCGACCCCGGAGGAAGCGTCGTTGCGGCCGAGGACGCCGACGGCATTCGAAGCCTTGGCCTCGCCGATGACGCCATGCGCCTGATCGCTCGTCGCATGCACACCTGGACCGGCGACGGAGCTCGCCTCGACGCCCGGGCCGGCGACTGCCTTGCCCCGCACGCCCGCTCCCCCGTCTCCCTGTGCCTGGCCGAAGACGCCCGCCTCGTCGCCCAGCGAAGTCGTCGTTCCGGTGACGCCGTTGCCTTTCTTCGACGAGCCCTCGACACCCGCCGTGCTCCCCACGCCGACGACACCGACACCCGAGTTTTCGGCCTCTCCCCGCACGCCGACGGACCGCTCGTGGAAGGCGACGCCGAGAACGCCGGTGGCGGCGAACCGGTCCGTGACGCCGAGGACGCCCGTTCCGCCGAAATTCGTCGACGCGGCAGGATCCTGGATGGCCGCCCCTCCGACAGCGGGCCCGAGTCCCGTTCGATTCCCCGCTGCCACCGCGATGCTGTGCGGCGCCATCGCGAATATGGCGATCCCGCGGCTCGTCGCGGTGAGCGCGCCCCCCTTGTTGTTGATGAGTTCGAGAGCGGGCTTCGGATCGGAAACATGTCCTTCGGACGGATCGGTCCAGTTCACTGCGGTCATCGGGCACCCCTTTCGCGTGGAGGACTCGTGGAAAGAAAGACTACTGCGTTCTGATCTTCCTTCTCCAGACATGCTCCTCGCATGTCATCCCGAGGAGCTTCGCGAGGAGGGATCTGCCCGGTCGCTTGTCTGGCGCAGCGCATTTCCTGGCTGAGAGCCGAGAGCAGACGGATCACCTCCCCTTCTGTTGACTCGATTCGCCGTACAAGGGAAGACGGCGGGTGGAATCGTGAGAGTCTGCCGCGGACGAGTCACCGGACTCCATGCAGTACTCTCTTGTAACCGCTCCGACAACTGGGATGCGAACACGGGGGAGCTGTGAGCACGCGTTCTCGTCATTGGGGAATTGCACGAATGGCTTCCACCAATCCTCCCGCTGCTTCCGTACCGAGGTCGGCCCCTTGTCGGCAATCGCGATGAACCGACTGCTCCGCCGAGGCCCCCGCTGATCCCCGAAAACGGCGACCCCGAGGGACATCTCGCTCGCTGGCCGCGGCTGCGGATGGCGGCGGCGACCTTTGCGATCCTCGCGATGGAGCTGGCGCTCATTCGCTGGATGGGAGGCCAGATCCGGATCTTCGCCTACTTCGCGAACCTCGTTCTTCTCGCCGCATTTCTCGGCATGGGTCTCGGGCTGCAGCTCGGCCGCCGGCACGGCGATCTCGTGCGCTTCGCGCTTCCGGCCCTCGTGCCCCTCGCCGCGGTCCTCGCGTTTTCGCCGGAGCTCGGCCTCGTCCACCTCCGCTTTCCGGATCCCTCGATCGGGCTCTGGGGAGGCCAGGGCCCGGCCACCATCGCGGGTTTTCTCAAGGGCGCGACGATCGTGCTCGCTCTCTTCTGGGCAGTGGCCGCCGTGTTCCTTCTCATGGCCGCGCCCGTCGGGCAGCTCTTCGATCGGATGCCTCCGCTCGAGGCGTACTCCGCCGATCTCGCCGGGTCTCTTCTCGGCGTCGTCGCGATGACGATCCTCGCCGCGCTCGGAACCTCCCCGGTCGTTTGGCTCGCAATCGTTGCCGCGGCGTTGCTCTGGCTGGCGCCTCGTCCTGCGGCGTTCGCGGCGGCGGCGATCGTGCTGGTCCTGGCGGCGGCCTCGATTCGCGGCGCGATCTTTTCTCCTTACAACCGGCTCGACGTCACACCGTACGTGGAGGCTTCGAGCGACGCGGCGGCGGGAAGCGGCAAAGAGTGGATGGTTCTCCAGAACCGCGACTATTCGCAGCTGGCCCGGGATCTCTCGGCGGCCGCGGTGAAGGGCAACCCGACCCGCCGCTACGCCCAGATGGTCTACGACCTCCCGTTTTTGCAGGGCGCCCCGGGAGGCCGCGCGCTCGTCGTCGGAGCGGGAACCGGCAACGACGTCGCGGCGGCCGTTCGGCGGGGATTCCGGGAGATCGTCGCCGTCGAGATCGATCCGCAAATCGTCGCGCTGGGACGCCGCCTGCATCCCGAGCATCCGTATTCGAGCCCCGCGGTGAAGGCCGTCGTCACCGACGCGCGTGCTTACTTCGAGCAGAATCGGAACGAGAAGTTCGACGTCGTCTGCTACGGGCTGCTCGATTCGCACGCCGTGTTTTCGTCGATGTCGTCCCTGCGGCTGGAGAACTACGTGTATACGGTCGAGGGGCTGCGCGCGGGATGGGAGCACGTGCGGGAGGGGGGCGTCTTCTCGGTGAGCTTCTCCGTCTTTTCCCATCCCTTCGTCGGGACCCGGCTCTTCGGAACGATCCAGGAGGCGACCGGCAAGGACCCGATCGTGGTGCAGCACGGCCAGGACCACGGCGTGACGTATCTCGTGATCCGCGGAGCGGCGCCCGTCGCCCTCGCTCCCGAGATCGCGGCCCGGGTGACGCCGATGGCCTTCGACGAATCGGTCCGCATCCCGCGCGACGATTGGCCTTTCCTGTATCTGAAGCCGGGAACTTTCCCGACCGTCTACGTGGTGGTGCTCGGCATCATCGCGCTGACCGCGTGGTGGGCGGTCCGGCGTGTGTACGGCCGAGGCGCCCTCGCCTCGGGCCGCTTCGACCTCGTGCTCTTTCTCATGGGCGCGGCGTTCATGCTGCTCGAAACCCGGATGGTCACGGCTCTCTCGCTGCTCTTCGGCTCGACCTGGCTGGTCAACGCGTCCGTGTTCGGCGGAGTGCTCGTGACCGTTTTCCTCTCGAACCGGTTCGTTGCGCGGCGCGAGCCGCGGAATCTCCAGGCCTGGTATCTCCCGCTGGTCGTCAGCCTGATAGCGACGTGGATCGTCACCCCCGGCCTGTTGAACCGGCTGAGCCTGATCGAGCGCGGCATCCTCGGCGGGGTGATCTACGCCGTTCCCGTTGCTTTCGCGGGGGTTCTCTTCTCGACGTTTCTGAAGAACGCGAAGGAGCCGTCCAGCGCGCTCGGCTCCAATCTCCTCGGTGCGGTGATCGGGGGACTCCTCGAGTATTTCTCCATGCTGGTCGGCCTGCGGAGCCTCGTGCTGCTCGCGCTCGTCCTCTACCTGGCTTCCTATCTCGCGGCCGCGCGCTCGGGCAGGCTCGCCCCGGCTCTGGCCGGCCCGTCGGGAGACTCCTAAAGTCCCAACGGAGTCCGCTTCGTTCCTCTATCTTCTTGCCCACGCGATCCCGCCCGCGTCGGGCCCGCGCGAGATTTCCGCCCGCTTCCAGCTCGCCCGCGGTTCTCCCGGCCGATTCGGCTCGCGATGCGCGCCGTACCGCGCGATATCGTCCACGAAAGAGTAAGGGGGAGACATGTCTGAGAAAAACGATTCTGCGGGCTCGACCCGGCGCAGCGTTCTGGCGGGAGGCGCCGTCGCGCTCGCCGCCGCATCGCTCCCCACCGCGGCCCTCTCCGCCGCCGATCATGGCGCCTCCGTGGCCGCCGCCGCGCACGGAAAAGCGGGTGGAGCTTCCTCGTCGTGGGTCACGACCAGAGACGGGGTTCAGATCTACTACAAGGATTGGGGCAGCGGACAGCCCATTGTGTTCAGCCACGGCTGGCCTCTCTCGGCGGACGACTGGGATGCGCAGATGCTCTTCTTCGTCGGCAAAGGCTTCCGCGTGATCGCCCATGACCGGCGGGGCCACGGCCGGTCTACCCAGGTCAGCGACGGCCATGACATGGATCACTACGCCGACGACCTCGCGGCGGTCACCGCCCACCTGAACCTGAAGAATGCTGTGCATGTCGGCCACTCGACCGGTGGCGGCGAAGTCGTTCGCTACGTCGCGCGCCATGGGGAGAATCGGGTGGCGAAGGCAGTCCTGATCAGCGCCGTTCCTCCTTTGATGCTGAAGACCGCCGCCAATCCGGGGGGACTGCCCAAGGAAGTGTTCGACGGTTTGCAGACGCAGCTCGCCACGAACCGGGCGCAGTTCTATTACGACTTGCCGTCCGGACCGTTCTACGGCTACAACCGGCCCGGCGCAAAACCCGCCCAGGGAGTGATCCTGAACTGGTGGCGGCAGGGAATGATGGGAGGCGCGAAGGCCCACTATGACGGCATAGTCGCCTTCTCCCAGACGGACTTCACCGAAGACCTGAAGAAAATCTCCGTGCCGTCGCTCGTGATGCACAGCGAGGACGACCAGATCGTCCCGTACGCCGACGCCGGTCCCCTGTCGGCGAAACTTCTGAAGAAGGGAACGCTCAAGACCTACAAAGGTTTTCCGCACGGAATGCCCACGACCGAAGCGGAGACGATCAACGCCGACCTCCTGGCATTCATTCAGTCGTAACGACCGATTCCGAGTTGGCTCGGCAGGTCGGAACAAAGGGGACGGATCATGTTTTACAAGACTTCTCGCCACCCACGTCCGGGCGTGCTCTCCGCGCCCGACCCTCCCACCGGAGGGTGTCAAATCGATACCATAGTGTAGTGTTCTCGGCACGGGCGACAGCCGGGCATCGCCGTCCATCGCGCGAAACCTCACGAAATGCGTGGGTTCCCTCCGCGCGGCGGACTGGCACCCTTCGTGTAATCAACGGGATGTACGACAGAAAAGGAGAAAGGTCATGACGAGAAAAACGACCCGGAAAGCCAAGCCGGCCCGCAACCTCAAGAGTCTTCCGGTGAAGAAGCTGAGCGCTCAACACGCCGGCGGTGTCAGAGGCGGAGCCACGAACACGACGACCACGAAGACGACCAAATCACATGACTATCTCGTGTTCACGATCAAGGAGGTCTAGATCACCAGCGGATCGGCGCTGCGGGGCTCGCCAACGCGCCGCTTCCGCAATAGCGGAGGCCCACACGGCGCCCAGAGTGAGCGCAATAACCCGTTCGTCCGTATAACGGAAACGGGAGACTCAAATGACCTTTCACGCCTGTCCGCGTGCCTTCCTGACGAACGGAGCGATGGCGTTGGGATTTGGTTTCCTGCTTCTGAGTCGACCGATTCCCGCCCAGGAGCCGATCGTCGGCGACGTCGGGGGCGTCTTCGCCGGCAACGCGAACCCGTCCAACGTCGAAACGTTTTTCCACGTGACGAACAGTGCGCGGGTCGAGGGCACCGTCACCTCGGCACGGTTTGGCTGGTCGCGAACCGGCTGCCCCGCGGCCGTGAAGATCAAGTTTTTCCGCATCGGCGCCGTCGTGCCGAGGCCAAACGAGCTGCATTTCTGGGACTTCGTCGCCGAGCGAGGACCGTTTGACGTCACCTCGCCTCTCACCACGACCTCGAGCGGGCCTGCGGTCATTCAGACGGTGGACCTGGTTCCCCCGGTGAACCTGAAGGCCGGAGACGCGATCGCCATCACGAACGTCACATCGTGCGGCGGCCCGACGCTTCACCGCACATCGGGCTACGCGTCCTTCGCTTATCCCGGGGACATCGTCACGACTATTGCGGAGCCTCCTACCGGGACCTGGAGCTTCGACACCGTCGACGTCATGGCCCTTGGAACGACTTCGAGCCTGTTTCTCCTCGATCGCTTCTCCATCTCCCTGTCCGCGGTCGATCCACGCAGCGGCCGTCAGACGGTCGGGTCATCCGTTTCCATCGAGAGCGCCGCCGGATATTTCAGCCTGCCGGACTTCACGGGGGATCCCGTCTTTCCCGAGATCATGGTGAAGATGGTTGATGCCACTCGGTCTCCTTCGCTCGGCGGCGACTTCTGGTTCTTTCACGCGTCGCTGACGGACGTTCTCTACACGCTCACCGTCCAGGACCGCGCGACCGGAGCGGTAAAGACTTACTCCAACATCGCCGGAAGCCCTGGACAACTCTGCGGCGCAGCGGATACCAGCGCGTTTCCGCCCTGAACGTCGGTCGCGACTGAGAACGGCGGCGGGCGGCCATAGAATCCCCGGCCATGAAAATGAAAGCCATCCTCGCCCTCATGGTCGTGGCGTCCCTCACGGCGGGACGGGCCGGGGCGCAGGAGCACAGGCCCGCGAGCGTCTGGGAGAGCCGCAAGTCCGCCTGGGACGCCCTGACTCCGGCGGACCGATCCGCCGTGAACGCGTTCGGCGAGCATTACAAGGACTACCTGCGCGTCGCCCGAAGCGCGCTCACTTCCACTCGCGAGGTTCTCCGGCAGGCTCACGCGGCCGGCTTCACGGACTTCCGCGACAACGCGCAGGTCAAGCCCGGAGCACGGCTCGCGATCAACGCGCGCGATCGCGCCGTGATCCTCGTCGTGGTGGGCTCCGAGACGCTCGCGTCCGGCTCCCGCGTCGTCGGGACCCACCACGACAGCCCGCATATCGACCTGAAAGGCCGCCCGATCTATCCCGCGAACGGGTTCGCCCTGTTCAAAACTATCTACTACGGCGGCATCAAGAAATATCAGTGGGCGAACCTGCCGCTCGCGCTGATCGGCCGCGTCGATACGACCGACGGCCGCACCGTGGATATCTCGATCGGCCTGAAGGACGGCGATCCCGTCTTCGCCATTCCCGACAACGCGCCGCACTCCGACAAGGAGCTGCGCAACCGGACGTATCAGGAGATCTTCGGCGGCGAGGAGCTCGAGCCGGTCGCGGGCAGCATACCGTCCGCGGACGGCTCGGTGACCGCGGCGGTCATGCAGCAGCTCGCGACGACCTACAACATCCGGGAGGAGGACTTCGTCAGCGCCGAGCTCCAGCTCGTTCCGTCGGCTCCGCCCTCGGACGTGGGAATCGACCGCGGGCTCGTCGGCGCCTACGGCCAGGACGACCGCCTCTCTTCTTATTGCGCGGCGCGATCGATTCTCGACGTCAAGGGCACGCCCCGCTATACGGCACTCGCGTATCTCTCGAACTTCGAGGAGGAAGGCTCCATCAACAATACCGGTGCCGCATCGGCGCTGCTCAGCTCGGCGTATGCGCGGCTGCTCGGCGCCGAACGGGGAAAGGCATACACCGATCTCGATCTCCGCACGGCCCTTCGCAACGCCCAGGTGATCTCCGCGGACACGAACGATGGCGTCAATCCCGTCTTTCCCCAGACCACGGAGGCGTCCAACGCGGCGCGGCTCGGCTACGGCGTCACAATCAAGCGCTACGGCCGCGGCTTCGACGCAAACTCGGAATTCATCGCCCGCATCCGGTCGATCCTCGACAGGAACGGGATCCCCTGGCAGACGCATACGCCGCGCGTGGACGTCGGCAGCGGCGGGACCATCGGCGGCTACATGTCGGCCCAGGACATGGAGGTCATCGACATGGGGGTTCCCCTCCTGTCGATGCACTCACCCTTCGAGATGTCGTCGAAGGTCGACGTATGGAACTTCTACCGGCTCATGCTCGCGTTCTACGGCTCGTGAATCGCGAGTCGTGAGTCCTGAGCCCTGAGTCGCCGAACACTCCCGGGGAATCTCGGAGCTTCTACTTGCAGTCGCCCACGCGTTTCGCGGCCATGTGAATCGTCATCGGGCGATCCCCTCCCATCGTCATAACGGCCTCGAAAGAGTCCCCGTGGAAGGTCATGTCCGAATGGACGGTCGTGTCATTGGCGCAGACCGTGGTCCACGAGCCCTTGTTGCCGGTGTACTTCACGTCTTTCACCGTGCACTTCTGATCCGCGGCGGCTTTGGAAGGGTTCGTCATCAGGCTCGCGCTCCTCGCATTGACGCCGGCGAGCTCCTCCGCCGTGTAGCAGCGCTTGACAACGTGCGGGGTCCCGCCCTTCGAGATCCCCATGTCCGTGGTCATCTCCCACATGCCCGGCCGGGCGAGGTCCTCTGCAAAAAGGGGCGCGGCGGACAGAAGCGCCGCGGCCACGATACGAAGGCTGAGGCTCAGTGTCGTCGGTCGGATTTTCATGCGGTCTCCCGGGAAGCGGGGTTTGGATTCGGGAGCTGAGGCGGGTGCTTTGAGACTAGCACTCCGACCGGCTCCTCCGATCTCGAAGTGCGTCCGTTCTCGGGGTGCATCGCCGGGAAACGTTTTCCGTGATCATCCATCCGTCCCGGTCGTGGACTCTGCGGAGCGACTACAGACAGATTTAAACCACTGAGCCATAATGGTTTCCATGACTTAGCCCTATGCCGCAACGAGAATGGACTTGTCGTTAAACGATATATATATTATTGTTTATCGATAAGGAGATGTGATGACCCTTTCCACCGCCCTGCCCGCGACCCGCGCGACGCTGCGAATCCTGATCGTTCTCAACTGGCTGTGCGGCGCGGGCATCCTCGCGCTGCTGATCGCGATGATGGTCGCCGAAAAATGGACTTTCACCGCGCTCGGCGTCGCCCCGTCGTCCGACTATCCTCGAGTGATCCTGGGATTGCGCACGATTGCCGCGCTCGGGGTGGTCGCCGTCCCGCTGAATGACGCCGTTCTCCGGCGGACGCGGGCGATCGTCGAGACGGTTCGCCGGGGCGATCCATTCGTCGCGGCGAACGCCTCCCTTCTGCAATCCATTGCCTGGACGCTTCTCGTTCTCCAGATTCTCGGCCTCGTCATCGGCGGCATTGCCAGGGCGGTTTCGACACCCGCCCGGCCGCTTCACCTCGACGCCGGCTTTTCCATCGGCGGTTGGCTGGCCGTGCTCCTGACCTTCGTTCTCGCGCGCGTCTTCGCCGAGGGCACGCGCATGGGCGAGGAGCTCGAGGGCACGATCTGATGGCCATCCTCGTAAAGCTCGACGACCTGCTGTACGAACGGCGCATGACACTAACGGAGCTCGCCCAGCGCATCGACATCACGCTGCCCAACCTGTCGATCCTCAAGACCGGCAAGGCGCGGGCCATTCGCTTCTCGACTCTCGAGGCCGTCTGCGCCGCGCTCGCCTGCCAACCGGGCGACCTCCTCGAGTTTCGACCGGACGGCCTCGGCGAGACGGTCCGTGCTCTGGATGCGATCGGAGAATAGAAATGACAAGGACTGCTGACACATCTTCACCGGCCACCCCGGCCTCCATCGAGAACGAAATGTCCCTCGCCCGGCTCTACGTGCTGCGCGCGATGTATCTCCTGATCGTCATCGGCGGCGGCATCGTGTTTCTGCCGCCCCTGATGAGCCACGAGCCGACGGCGCGCGGAGTAATCCCGAGCATGCTCGGAGGACTGTGGGTGATCGGCGTTTTCGGACTCCGCTACCCGGTGCAGATGCTTCCGATACTTCTCTTCGAGGTGACGTGGAAAACGATCTGGCTTGTCGACTTCGGACTGCCGCAACATTTCGCGGGCGTGCACACACCGCAATTCACAGAGGATTTCAAAGCGATCGCGATGGGGGTGATCTTTATCCCGCTCATCCCATGGGGATACGTCTTCCGGAACTACGCGAAAAAGCCGGGAGCGAGATGGCGCCGGACGTCGTGATGCCTTTTAGCCGAGTTGCCGTGTTGCCGTGTTGCAGTGTTCCCGTGTTGCCGATTCGCGGCGTGCGAAGCGGAGCTCGAGGGCAAATGATGGGTGTCAGGCGTTCACGCTGACGCCGAAACCTGACACGTGTCCCCGAACCGCGACTCCCGCGTATCGACGGAGTCCGGGCTTACGACTGCTTCTTCTTCTTCACGGAGGCGCGTCCGGCGCGAGTCGCGGCGTTGGCGGCCACCGCGGACCGGATCAGCTTCTGGAAGGCGGCCGCGTTGAGCTTCTCGCCTTCACGGATGTCGATGGCGCGGCGCACCTTCCCCTCGAGACTGGAGTTGAAGAGCTTCCTGGGGTCGTCGAGGGAAGCGCCTCGGGCGAACGTGAGCTTCACGGCCAGCTTGTACGTCTCCCCCGTGCAGACGATGCCGTCATGGGACCAGACCGGAATCCCCCATTTCCATTCCTCCTGGATCGCGGGGTCGGCGTCATGGATGAGCTGGCGAACCCGGGCGAGCGTCGCGCCTCGCCAGTCCTCCAGATCCTCGATCCTTCTCGTGATGTTCTTCGAAGCGGATGCGCTGTCCGCCGTGTCCGGGGCGCTCTTCTTAGGCATGATCCCTCTTTCTCTCGGGCTCGCAGTTTCGCAGTCTGGCAGTTTCGCTATTTCGCTGTCTCTCTGTCTCAACCGTTCCTCAGTCGGGCGCTTGTCCGTCCCGCCGTTACCTGCAGCCGGCGCCATAAGAAATACGAGAGCCCCCAGAGTACGCCGGTGGCCGCCGCCCAGCCCCACATCGCCGGTCCGTCGCCCACCGCGAAGTGAGCGATCAACGCCGATCCCAGCGTGATGGCGAAGCCGGCGTAGGCCCACTCCTTGAGCCAAGCCGCGACCGGCGCCAGCAGCAGCACCACGCCGATGAGCTTGACCCACGAGAGCTCCACGCGAAAGTAGGCGGGGAAGCCGAGGTGGGTGAACATCTCCGCCACCTGCGGCACGCGCAATTGCGCCCAGGCGGTAAAGCCCATCTGCAGGCAGAGGAGCGTGGTGAGGATCCAGTAGGCGATCCTCGTGCCGGCGCCGGCTTTCGGGTTGGCCACGGAGGCGGGCATGAGAGCCGGGTTCTGCAGTGTCGTTTCCATTGGTTCCCTCCTACCAGGCCTGCTGAAAAAGCTGAATCCGATTTCCGCATGTGTCATCCAGCACCGCGATGATCGACCCGGTCACCAGGGTGACCGGCATCGTGAATTTCACGCCCCGGGCGGCTAGACGGTCGTGCTCGGCCTGGACGTCGGTCACCAGGAACTGAGCCGCCTGCATCTGCTGGCCATACATGGTTTCCTGAAAGGCTTTTCCCGCGGGATTGGCTTTGGACTCCAGGAGGAGCTCGACACCATCCGGTTCCTCCGGCGCAACGACGGTCAGCCATCGATATTCGCCCTGGGAGAAATCCGCTTTCTTCTGGAAGCCCAGGACATCGGTGTAGAACCGGAGCGCTTTCTCCTGGTCGTTTACGTACAGAGTGGTCCATCGGATTTTCATCGGTATTTCCTCCTTCGCATCGCTGACGGTTCTTTCCTTCTCTTACCGAGCGGCCTCGGGGGGCAACGGAGCTTCCACACCGAACTGCGCGGCGTACTCGGCGTTCAATCGCTGCCATCCGAACTTCATCGCGTCGGGGCCGACCATGCGTCCTATGGGCTGACCGGCGAGAAGGCGATCCAGCACATCGAAGCAGATGTGCCAGCCCGCCGCGCCCATCGAGATGAAGCCCCGGTTGATGTTGTGCCAGAGCGTGAGCCGGGTGCCGCCGTCTCCGACCGGCTCCAGCTCCCAGCGGAGGTCCTGTGCCCCCCAGTTGTACTCGAGCGCCCGGGGCGCGTCCGCCCTTTTCACACGGATCTCGGATACGAGCGGCGTCGGCGCGCCCACGGTCGTGAGTCTTGCGGCCCCGACGCTACCGAGGTTCCGATCCGAATCGAACGGAGCCCACTCGCGCAGATTCTCGGGATCCGTGAGCGCCTCCCAGACCTTCGCCGGAGGGTGGCGGAGCTCGCGGACGAGAACGAGCGTCCACTTCTCCCCGTCTTTTCGGACTTCGGCGCCAAAAGCAGCACCCGGCGCGTATTCGTCACGGCTTGTCATCGTTTCTTCTTTCCTTTCCCGGACGGACCCTTGTCCATCCTCTCCATGTGATCGAGGTGCTGCTCCAGGGCATCCACGTGCTTCGACCAGAAGCGGCGAAACGACGCCAGCCACGCATCGACCTCCTGGAGCGGTTTTGGATTGAGGCGATAGATCCGCCGCTGGGCATCGACGCGCGACTCGACGAACCCGCCGTCGCGCAGCACCTTGAGGTGCTTCGAGACCGAAGGTTGCGGCATATGGAGCCGGTCCATCAGCTCGCCCACCGAGCGTTCGGAAGAAGAGAGCATGCTCAGGATCGCACGTCGATTCGGTTCAGCGATAACGGTGAATGCGGATTCCATGACCGTATATTCTTATAGGTTCATATGCTTGTCAAGGAATATTCACTTGCCCGATGAGCAGGCTCGACGGGCCGGCCGACTTCCGGCATCCTGGGGAAGGAAAGAGGGCCGCGCCGGGCTCTCTTCATCCATACGGCGACGGCTTCTTCCTGACGCGAAAAACGGCATGTCCACACGTCTGACCCCATTTGCCTGTCCGGGGCGTAGAATGGAAATCAGGTAGGCCACGCCATGAAGCTCCCTCTTTCAGAAGGTTTCCGGAAACGCCACGACGGCATCGTCAAACCGGCGGCGGTTCTTTCTCTCCTCGTCCTCGCCGTTTCGTGCACCAGTTTCCGGGCGTACAACTGGGTCCGGGTCGTTCGCCAGAAAAACAATTCTGCCGCGCCTTCACAGGTCAGCACAGAAGCCATCCGAATGGGTGGTTGCGAATCAGTCGGGCGGCTTTCCGCGGAATCGACGGCCGACATGAATAGAGCAGACGGTGATCTTCGGAAGCGAGCCGGGGCTCGGGGGGCCGATACCGTTGTCGTGACGACCGGCGGGGCCGCTTACGCCTATCGGTGCCAGCCATGGTTGGACAGCTCGCGGCTGTCGTCCGGCGGGTATGGACCGCCGGCTCCCACGATCCAATACTTCCCGGCCGGGGCGCAACAGCCCGCGCAGTCCAGGACGTCCGATCCCTTCAATTGAACGGACGCGTCGGTTTGATATCCGGCCAACCCGCAATGCGGCGCATCTGGCGTACGCAATCTCCCTTTCGAGGAGGCGACCATGACCAAACCCCAGGGCCGCGGCACCACGAAGAAATTGAAGGTCAAGAAAGACACCGTGAAGAACCTCTCGGTGAAGAAGTCCGGAGGCGTTAAGGGGGGGGCCGGCAGCGGCGCCTTTTGCCATAGGGTCGGCGGCACAGGAGGGGCAACGATCGTACCGGCGTCAATCATCACTCCGTCGGGTATCTGCTGGCGCTAAGCCGGGCTTTTTCCGGATCCCCTCAAACCGCCGACGCGGCGAGGGTAACGCCTGAGCTTTCGGAAGACTCGTTTTCGCGAGGCGATCGGGCGCCTGGGATTGGGACACGAAAAGGAGGAACGGCATGGCCATGAAGAAAACCGGTACGCAGGGTGGCGCGAAGCCGAAGCTCAAGAAGGACACCCTTAGAGATCTCGACGCGAAGGGAAAAGGGAACAAGGTCAAAGGCGGAGGCGCCAAACGGCTCCAACCCTGCGCAGGATCGACCGGTAACTGACACTTTAGCGATCACTGTGCGACCGCTCTCGGTGTGGAGGCTTGGGGTCAGACGTGCGTTCGTGTATTCCGGGTGATCGACGCACGTCGAGCGCGCCGCTGAGCAATTGGCTCCTCAGGTTGGATCCTCCCGACGTTCCGCCCTAGATGCCGGTGCTCCTCCTGCCAGGTGGGGACTGGATTTGCCCCAACAGGTGGTTGCCGCCGGGCGCCGCCGGGTGTTTACAATCGGGGTTTTCGGGATTCGCCGGGACCTAAGGTCTCTGCCACTGAGAGGACCCGCCCCCAACTAGCTGGAAGGAGGAAAGACGCCACGTCATCGGCCCCGGGTGGAAGCGGACGGAGACCTCAGCGGCCCTCACGACTTTTCCGGTGCCCACTCCTGAAGAGTCAAACGGCTCGATTCCGCGCTCGGTAGTGATCGCTCGAGAGAGGATTGCGCAGGGCGGCAAGGCAGCCATCTCTCCGAATTTCAAACCGCCTCCGACCATGCCAACGCCCGGACCACTGACCTCCATGATTCGAACCTCCCAAGCGGCAAGCGCGTGAATCCAGACTTTCTTGATATTGTTTTCCGACGACGAGCACGCTCCCCACTGGGAGTAGCCCTCGCTGAGCGCTCCTCCCGTCATTCTCTCCAGCGTCATCTCCGTCGTGTCGTTGTTCTGCGACAACAGGATCTTGCACCGAACGAACATGGGTCCCTCCTGGTCTGGGGTGAGACGGGATCGGCATACTGCCCAGCAAACTCAGGCTACTCGGAATCTCCGGGGCCGTCAAACTCGTATCCGGTGCTCAGGCGAGCTCCGAATCCTACGCCAAGCTGCGAGGGGGGGCGCGGAGAGCTCCGAGAACAGCGGCTGCCGAATTATCCTCCGTCATTCATCGGATCCCGATCCGGCGGCTCGCTTCTGAAGGTTGTGGTCGGTCGAGTCCTGATCTAACGGCCCTTCTACTTCTCGCGGATGGCGAACTCCTTCGCGCGGAACTTCACGATGCGTTCGATCAGTTTCACGGGTACAGGTTCGGAAAACGGGAAGCTGATCGTGCCTTTGAGGCTCTTGTACGGCGCAAGCTCTTTCGTGAACTCGGAGACGAGAGACGCGCTCGCGAGGTAAAGTGAGTAATGCTGCTTCCAAGCAGCAAAGTGAAGCACAACCCTCCCTCGCAGCTTGTACGTCGGCATCTCGAGGACGTCGGGGGTCGGTCGTGTATTCATGTATTACTTCCGAATACGCGGCGAGCTCCCGTCCAGATCGAGGTCGCCCCGAACAACCGCCTTGCGCTCGTTGCCCCGCACGATCACGTGGTACGGGACGCCCGACTTTTCCAACCGCAGACGTCGCGCCATGATCTAAATAATACATGATCACACGACCGACCCCGTTCCCACCTATAAAGATCCGAGCGATCGCCGTGATGCTGTCGCTGTCGTGCCTCACTACGGCCTCCTCGCCGAGGCCGGTGGTAGCGTCGCGGCCTTTTCTACTCGATTCGAGCGACCGCACCTCCGTTTTTCTATGCGTCTCAGCGGAACGATGAGCCTTAGGGAAGGCCTCCTCGTTGTGGCGGTGCAGGAAGGCATGGTGCGGAGCTCACTCCCCGAAGATCTTGGCGACGAGAGCGCCGGCCTGAGCGCGCGGATATCGTTCGGAGTCGGCCAAAAGCTGCCCGACGGTTGGAAGATGACAAATGATACCGCATCTCGGCTTGCCGCTCTGAAGCTACTGCCCGGGACGAGCCAGACAGTCACGCCAATGCGCTTTTCAGTCACCGGGCTGTCCACTATGCCGGTTGACTCATTATGGCTGTCCGCCCGGCTCACAGTGAATCAGCGCCTGCCGGGAGTTCAGGCCGGTCCACTCTCGAGCTATGCGTGTTCCGACGAGAATTTACTAGGAGCAACTGCAGCTTCTCGTGAGCGAGCCAATGCGATGCGAGGCGCATATTCGCACGTGTGCTAGCCTAGCAGGCTGCTGAAGAAACGCCCTTTTGGGTGTGTGCGACGTGATGCAGCCGGTTCATGAGTTCAGTTGTTGGAGTGGAAGGTCAGAAGTGAGCCACCGGATTGCGTCTTTAGATCCGCGTTTTCGACTGGTCGAGGC
>JBBSEW010000020.1:0-57065 GCA_038239305.1 Thermoanaerobaculia bacterium
CCCTTCATGAAGGAGAGCGGGCCGGACGCCGTGCCGCCCGCGGAAAGCCCTTCGCGCGATCCCCGGATGGACGAAAGGTTCGAGCCCGTGCCCGAGCCGTACTTGAACAGCATGCCTTCGGTCTTGGCGAGAGACAGGATCGAGTCCATCGAATCGCCGCAGCTGTTGATGAAGCAGGCCGAGCCCTGGGGCTTCGGCTCGATCCCGACGTTGAACCACACCGGCGAGTTGAACGACGCGACCTGGTTGACGAGGATCGCACTCAGCTCGTCGTTGAACGCGTCGCGGTCCGCGGATGTCTTGAAGTAGCCGCCCTTTTCGCCGTATCCCGTGATCGTGTTCGCGACGCGGCCGATGAGCTGGCGCACGGAGGTTTCCCGCTCGGGGCCGGACGCGCGCCCGTGGAAGTATTTCTGGACCACGATGTTCGTCGCGGTCTGGGACCAGGACTTCGGGACCTCGACGTTTTTCTGCTCGAAGATCGTCTCGCCCTTCTCACTCGTGATCGCGGCCGTGCGGAGCTCCCACTCGATGGCGTCAAAGGGGGACACGGTGGCGTCGGAATAGCGCCTCCGGATGGTCAGTCCGCGGAGTCCCTTGCCGGGTCTCGGTCCGGACTCCTGGCTCGGCGGGGCCTTCGCAACGGCCGAGGCCGCCTGCTCTGCCTGATTTGCCTGATTTGCCGTACCGGGAGCCTTTTGCGCGTCTTGAGCCGCGGCCGTCCGGGTCTGTTTCTCCGTGGCACTCATTCCATCGTCCCCCTTTTCACCCGTTTTACGCGGCCTTCACTCGAAAGAAAGGCTCCCGCGAAAAGAATCGCTTTGTCGATGAACCGTGGCTCCGGTTGCGGCTGTTTTCGGTTGTTTCCCGGACAGTTGAATCGGTTGAAAGCAGAGTAGAGCGGGTTTGGGGGTCCGTCAAGTAAAAACACTACATGTAGTGGTTTGCCCCGGAAAAGGTGCTTGGAATGGTGGCACGACGATTGCTGTTTGTACGCTTGGAAACAGAAGGAGCTCCCCTTTGAGCAAGAGAATGACGGCCGGAATGCCCGCGAAGATTCGCGAGAAATCGGTCTTTGAAGTGGACGACTCGCGCCTGGCGATCGGGGTCTTCACGCGGCCTTTGCTCGACGCCGAAGCCCGGAACTTCCGCAGTGCGTGGGAGTCGGATCCAATGCCGGGCTTCGAGGAGTACGAGCTCGATCGCGAGCGCATCTCCTTCGTCGCGCCGCCCGAAAACGTGATGATCGCGTGGAAGTCCATCGACCGGCTCCTCGCTTCCGCGACGACAGAAAAGGTCAAGAAAGCGTGCTAGCTCTGACAGAGCGTGTCGGGTTCGACAGCGGATCTCGGGATTTCTCATGATCCGGCGACCCGTCGAATTGCGAGGTCTCGGTAATCGCTGAAAAAGCGGGCTGATTGACGCGCCGGCTGCCTTAAACCCATAATCACGGAAGAAATGGACGCCGGGTGGCGTTGGTTTTCGTTCAAGCAAGGAGAACTCATGTCCACGACGATCGATACACCTCTCACTCCCATGACCATGCCGGGTGAGACGAAGCCCCTTCTGACCCTCACCGATTCGGCGGTCGCGAAGGTCAAGTTCTTCGCCGAGTCCATGCCGGATTCGCAGAACAAACCGCTGCGAGTGTTCGTGCAGGGCGGCGGATGCTCGGGCTTCCAGTACGGCTTCACTTTCGACGAGAAGAAAGACGGCGATAGCGCCTGGGATCAGAACGGCGTCCAGGTCGTCGTCGACCCGCAGAGCGCGATCTATCTCAAGGACGCGGTCGTCAACTACGTGGAAGATTTTCGCGGGGCCGGATTCGCGGTCGAGAACCCGAACGCATCCGGCGGCTGCGGATGCGGAAAGTCGTTCAACGCCTGAGTCGCGCCCTTCCCCGAATCGATCCCAGAGCCCCGCGACGCGGGGCTCTTTTCATTTCAGAGCGTCCGTCTCGGCCGGCTTCCCCGTCTCCCGACGGGAGAGGGTTGGGGTGAGGGGCACGCATCGGATGGGGAAGACGGGAGAGACGGGAAACGGGAAACGGGCCAGAGCGATCCCCCTCACCCTGCCCTCTCCCCCGCGACCGGTGGAGAGGGGAGTGCGTCCGGGACGTCGCGCACCTGGATGCGGCGGCATTCCCTCTCTTCCGCCGGGAGAGGGTCGGCGTGAGGGGCGCGCTCATCCCCCTTCCCCAGAGGCGGGAGGCGGAAGACGACCGAGAGCGACCCCCTTACTCCGCCCCCCCGCGCCCGGGGGAGAGCAGCGAGACTCTCCGCGCCGCGCCCCGATCCGCCGATGATTCGATAGTTCGATTGATCGCGAGATCATGAGATCGCGAGATCGCGAGATCCGTCCCGGAAGCGAAGCGTTTGCTGCTACCTCTTCCTCTTCCACGTCCACTCCTTCGACTTCGGCTTGCCTCCTGGCGAGCCCTCGATGCGGGCGTCGAGCGTCCCGTCTCTCGCAATCCAGTAAAGGATGCGCGACGGGAACTCGAGCGTCTTGTTCTCGAACACGATGCTGCGGTCGCCCGTCTCGACCATGGTGAAGGGCGTGGCCGGGCTTCCGCCCGGGCTCGCGAAATAAACGATCCCGTCCGGAGTCGCCTGGATCCGGAGGAACTCGAACGCCGTCGCCCTCCCGCCCGCGAGGTCCCGGTGGACGGCGAGCATCATCCCGCCGGCAGGCTCCGTCCAGCGCTCCTCGTTCCACACGCCGCCGTCGTCGCCGGACCAGTCTCCGGCGAGCCACGCGAGTTGCGAAAGCGGATCCTTCTCCGGAAAGGCGGCGGACGGGCGGACGGAGACGATGAGCAAAGCGAGCACCAGGATCGCGAGCGGCATGAGCATCGGGCGGCGTGAAGAGCGAATCGGCTTTCCCATGCGAACGTCCTCCATTTCCGGGGAGCCTAGCCGCGTTCGGCGGCGGATGTCTTGAACGAACGCGACATCGAGAAACGGCCGGAGGCGCCGGCAAAGAATCGTTCGAGGCGCCGCGAAGACACGAACACCTCCCCGAGACCCCGTTCCGTCCGCAGGAATCGCGCGGGTGCGCTCCCGGTGAACTCGCGGAAATCCCGCGTCACGTGAGGCTGGTCGGCGTAGCCGCACTCGAGCGCCACCGAAACCCAGTCCGCGCCGTCGTCCGCGATACGGCGCAGAACCCGCTGAAAGCGGATGATCCGGCCGAGCAGGCGCGGCGGAAGCCCGGTCTCCGCGCGAAACCGCCGCTCCAGCTGGCGCACGCTCCAGCCCGCCTCGCGGGCGAGGGCTGATACGGAAAACCGGTCGGCGAGCAGCCGGCGCACGGCCTCGGCCACCGCACGGGAACCGGCCGGTCCGGACGGTGAGCCTTTGCGCCTTCCCCTCTCTCTTTCCACGAGTTGTCCGCGGAGGAACTCAACGACCAGCGCCACGCGGCCGGCGTCGGATGGCGCTCCGGCCATCCTCTCGGGCAGCTCCGCGCCCGCGCGCCCGAACACGAGATCGAGCGGAGCTTCGCCATCCAGCCGGTCGACGGGAAACGGCAGAAACGCCGCCGCTCCGCCCGGGCGAAATCGGATTCCGACGGTGTCCATCGGACCGAGCGGATCGAGGAGAAGGGGCCCGCGGGAAGCCGCCAGGACAAACGCCTCGGGCTGCCCGTGGAAATTCTCGCCGCCGCCGGCCGCGCGGGTCCGCTCCCCGAGCTGCACGATCACCTCGACGCATCCGTCCGGCGTGATCGTCTCGGGCGGGGCGCCCGCCGGTCGGCGCTCCGTGCGAAGCATCCACACGCATTCGACGAACGCCTCGAGCGGTAGCGGGAGTCCGTGCTCCCGATAGAGGGGAGCCATGCCAAGAGGATTATCGCGCCGCCGGACCGGAACGGGGCTTCTTGCGCGGCTCGCGCCTCACTCTTCGAGGCGGAGGTCGAACCGCATTTCCGGCTCGGGCGCTTCCGCGGCCTCGGGCTCGTCAGCGATCAGCGTGAGCTGCGCCAGATGATTGCGGTCGTGGCCCGCCTGCATGCGGATGATCGTCTCGACGCTCTCGTCGCCGCGCTCGGAATGGTGACCGGTCTTCGCGCGATCCTCCGCGGAGAGCGTGCGGTAGTAGAAAAGATTCCACGCGCGCATCGACACGAAAGCGCGAACGGCGGCGCGGGCGGGAAGAGAGTGGTACGGCCGCGCCCAGAGATCCTGATCGAAGGGCTGGATGACGTGACCGGGCGGAGAGGAGACGATCTGCCGGATGCGAAACCCGGTCCCCTGCTCGACGTCCGTCAGGTGGGCGAAAATCTCACGCGCGGTCCACTTCCCCGGCGCGAACTGCCGGGAGAGGCCTTCTTCACCGATCCTTCCCATCAGGTCTACGATTTGACGGGCCGTGTCGGAGAGGACGACGAAAGGATCGTCTTTGCCGAGAAGCCCGATCAGGCGATCGCGATATTCGTTCATCGCGCACCAGAGTAGCAGGAGAGCGGCGCGCTCCCCTCCAACGGGAATCCGGCGTGGGCCGGCCAGCCGGATTCTCGCCTTTGATAGGGCGCGGTTTTCCTGCTCCGATTCATTCTCTCGCCCGGCTTCTCGCGCGGGGGCGACCACACGATGGCGTTTTCTTCCTGCGCCGCACGAAGACAGATTCTTCGCCGTGCTCAGGAGAGCAGCGGAAGGCGACTACCCCTTTGCCCCGGTGACCTTCGGCTTCCTCGCCGCGTCCATCGTGTTCAGCGCCGGCGCGTCGCGTTGGAGAACGTTCTTGCCGTAACCCTTCCGGGTGACGAAGTCGAAGTCGACTTGCTGATAGGGAACGCCCGGAGGAAGGAGCTCGCGACGGAAATGCCACACCTCCCGCCAGCTCTGAGAGCTGTCGGCGGCGGAGGATCCCGGGCCGTAGGTGCGATCTACGGTAGCGTTCTGACTGCCCGACATCGTTTTGCCGGACGGGCTGGAGGCGGCCGCGGCCGCGATCGCGATCTGGGCGTCATGGCGCCCCGAGGTGAAGCTCCCGGACGCCTCCGCCGTGTCTTCTCCGACCCCGATGGGCCGCCGCCCCGCGAACGTCGGCGGACCCAGGAGGACAAAGACGATTCCGCGATCGGTCAAGCTTCCGCGGCCCTCGTCCTGCGCGAAGTTCGCGTCGGCGTAGGCCACGCGGCGCTCGAACTCCTCGCGGAATTCGTTTTCCGGCGTCTCCGGTTTCGGATCTCGAGCGGCCCAGAACTTCGTGACGAACTCCGACCGCGAGAGAGGATCCGTCAGGCGCGCGTACTCGCGACGCTCGGACTCGGAAAGAAGAGCCCTGACCGGCCCGACGGCCCAATCCTCGCCCGGGGTTTCGGGAGCCATGATGCCCGGGCGCTTGTATGCCGCGTAGGATGCGGCGATCGAGGGTCCGGACGAAGCGCCCGCGCCGACCTCTTTGCGCGCTTCCTCGAACGCCGCGACGGCCTTCTTCGGATATGCCGCGCTGTCGATCGACGCGCTCGGCACGAGTCCGAGGTAGGTCACGAACTGCGCCTTCGCATCGTCCTTCTTGCCGACGGCGGCGCTGCAAACGCCGCGGTAGAACGCGAGGGGCGGCGCGACCTGCGCCCGCTCGGCCTCGTGTCCGGGCTTTGCCGTCTCCGCGTCGAGTGCGTCGAGCGTTTTCAGCGCATCGTCGCAGGAGCCGAGCTTCACCTGCGTCTTGGCCTTCTGGAACAACTCCATGACGGTCTGCGCGGTCATCGCGCCGGCACAGAGAACGCATGCCACCACAAAGATCCCGAGTTTTTTCATGTCAGTCCTCCGGAAGAGAATGCGAATCGGAAACACATTCTAAAGCGCGAACACCGTGATAGCGCTATCGAGAGTGCATCGGCGCTATCGCCGCGTCGAGCGTCTTGAGAGCGTCGGATTCCCGCTGGAGGACGTTCGAGCCGTCGCCGATGCGAGTCAAAAAAATGAAGTCCACCTGAGGATGAGGAACGCCCGCAGGGACGCGGTCGCCCCCGCAGTGCTACGTCTCGCGGAGGTTCGGCGGGGTATCCAAAAGTTTGGAGGGCGAGTTGAATCGGACGTCCGACCCGTCATCGCCAGGCGCCATTCCCGTTCGCCCGACCGATGTCGGCGGGCCGAGAACGACGAAGACGTAGTCGAGGTCGGTGATGCTGCCCCGCGTCTCGCCCCGGGCAAGAGACGCTTCCGCAAACGCGACTCGCCTCTCGAACTCCATCCGGAACTCGTTCTCGGCGGTGTCAGGCGTCGAATCGCGCGCGGCCCGGAAGCGGGTGATGAGCTCGGAGCGCGAGGGCGCGTCCCCGGTGCGCGACCACTCGCGGCGCTCGTTGGCCGTGAGGAGGTATCGCACGGGACCCTCGGCCGAGGCCTCGGAGCTTCCGGATGCCGAACCGGGCTCGGGACAGAAACGCGGGTAGGCTTCGGGGAGCGCGTTCCGCGGGCCGCGGGAACCCCGCCCAATTTTTTCCTCTCCGTGAACGCCGCGACGACCTTCTTCGAGTACGCGGCCGGATCGATCGAAGCACGCGGAGAGATATCCAGCAGCTTCCGGAAATCGGCGCGCGCCTCGGCATCGCGTTCGAGCGAGGTCTCGCATACGCCGCGGAGGAGTAAGAGCGACGGCTCGAGCCTCCAGCGCCCTGTCTCCATTCCGGGTTTCGCACTCTCCGCATCGAGGTTCGCGAGGGTCGAGAGCGCTGCCTCGAACTGACCGGACTGGATCTGCGCCTTCGCGCGCGGGAAGAGCTCCGGCGGGGTCTCGGCGAGAGAGGAGTGGCGCGAAGACACAGGAGAAGGAGGAGAACGCGCACCGCGAGTGCGACGATTCGTCGCTCTAGAATCTCGCTGAAGACAGGGAGAACTGTCGCGGCGGCAACTCTCTTCCCTCCAGGCTCTCAGCTGTCTGCCCTAAGCCATAGCCTCATCTCTCAGCATTCGGCTTTCGGCTTTCGGCTTTCGGCTGTCAGGCTTTCCCTGAACCAAAAAAAAGGGGCGGCCTCGGCCGCCCCTCAAACTACCGAATCCGTTGTCTCAGAACGTGAACTTGAGAGCGGCGCGCAGGAGGCGGGCTCCGATGCGCGAGGTCACCTTCCGATAGTCCGGGTTGTCGGTGCAGGGACCCGTAGCATTCGTCGGGCAGGCCGTCCCGTCCGGACCCAGTGTTCCCGGCTCGACGCCGGCCTGACCGTAGAACGGGCTGGCCGTGTTCGTCACGAACGATCCGTTCGGGTTGAACCGCTGGTCGACCGACGTCGGAGTCTGCCGGTTCAGGAGGTTGAAGACATAGAGCTGCGGGGTGATGGTTACCGGGCCGACCGCGATGTTGTACGCGAGCGAGATGTTCGCTTCGTAGTCGGTCGGGAGGCGGCCGTTCGAGCCGCGCTGGTCGAGGAAGAGCTCCGTCGTATAGAAGCTGTTGAAGTAACCGTCGCGCGATGTGGGGTTGCCGCTCCGCAAATAAGCCTGGAATCCAACCGAGAGGCCGAACGGCGCCGTGTACACCGTGTCCAGCCGGAACTGGTGCGTCCGGTCGAGCTCGAGGGTGCCGTAGGCGTTCGTCAGGAACTGGTTGTAGTCGTAGTCCGCGTTGATACCGGGGTCCGTCTGGCCCGAGTCCTCGCGAATGGCGCCGGAGTAGTTACCGCGAAGGGTCGAATAGAGGTAGGAAGCCTGCGCCCAGAGCTGCTGGGAGAACTGCTTGCGTGCCGTGAGCTCGAGGCCCCGGAAGATCCGCTTGGCGGGCCCGACCGCCACGGAGGGAAGGCCGCACTCGCCCGCTGTCGGATCGGTCGGGTTGACGGAACCGTTGCAGGAGCCGATGCCGCCGTTCTGGACGCTGGAGGTACCGGGATTGAAGATCGCGCAGGTCGACCCGGCCGCCAGAGGATCGTTGTAGTCGAGGTCGCACCGGTCTTCGACCGTGCGGCCGAGGGAACGGTACGTGCCCTTCAGACCGATGGAGAGCGTCGGATCCAGAGCTTTCTCGACTCCCATGGTGTACTCATCCTGGTAAGGCGCCTTGAGGTTCGGAGCCACCGGCTCGCCCGCGAAGGAGCCCACCTGGATCAGACGGTTGCGCGGCGCGTTCGCCGCTGCCTGGTTGACGTCCGTAGAGCTGTAGTTGAAAGTCTCGACGAGAGTGTTGGCCGTGAACACCCGGGCATTCAGATCCGTCGGGATCGAATAGTAGAAACGGCCGGCGGAGCCGTAGAGCTTGCTCGAGCCGTCGCCGATGAAATCCCACACGAACCCGCCGCGGGGCGCCCACTGGTTCTTGAGGTCGAAGGCCAGCGGTCCGTCGCCGCGATAGGCCTTGTCGTCGTCCCAGCGAACGCCGAGATTGATCGTCAGAGTCGGCAGGATCCGGAACTGATCCTGGATGAACGCGCCTGTCCGCTTGGAGGGGGTGTCGAACGGAGACGTCACCAGGGGATTGAGATTCGTGCCGCTGGCGGCGTAATACGCGTGCTCGTAATAAACCGGTACGATCGTGCCCTGCGGCGTGTGGTAGTTCAGGTTCGCCTGGGAGAGATCGCAGTTGTTGATCGCCGAGCCCTGAACGCACGGGCGAACGATCAGCTCCTGGCCGCCCGTGAAGAAGGTCGAACCGAGAGTGTCGTCTTTCTGGTAGTCGGCGCCGATCTTGATCTCGTTGTTGCCCGCGTACGCCGTGAAGCTGGCGCCGTACTGGTTGCGCTTCGAGGCGTTGTTGATCGTCGGACCAAATACTTCACCGAAGCCCCCCGACAGATCGGCGCTGTTGCCGACGAGCGAAGGCGTCCTGTCCACGATCAAAGCTACGTCGGGATCGTTCGGGGTCGTATTGAAACGGTCCTTGTGACGGCTGTACTGCGCCGTCAGGATGCCGAAAGAGCCGAAGAGCTGGTTGATGCGCCCCGCGTAGTCCGCACCGCCGACATCGCGTCGGCCGTTGTACGTGTCCGGGTTCGGGCCTGCCGGGACGCCCAACGCGCCGGTCTCGACCTGGGGATCCGCGAAGGCGGTGAGGACGAGCGTCGTCCCCTGCGCGACGTTGAAGGTCAGCTTGCCGGCCCAGAGGTTCGAGATCGTGTGGGTGTTGAAGAACTGGTTCACGACCGACACCGGGGCATTCGGGCCGATTGGCTCCACGTCGGAGTCCGATACGGTCCGGTCGTAGGCCCCGTAGAACCAGATCCGGTCCTTCCACGCGAAACCGCCAAAGTCCACGCCGCCCTCGGAACGCTTTGCCGGCGTAACGATGGCGCCGAGCGTGTTCAGAGCGTCGCCGCCCGAGGTGAAGTCGGGGGTGATGTCGAATCGCTGTTTCGCGCTCATCCCCGGCGAGTTGTAGTAACCGAAAAGGTCCCCGTGGAACTCGTTGCCGCCCGACTTCGTGATCACGTTGATCACGCCGCCGGTCGTGCGGCCGTACTCCGCCTGGTATCCGCCCGTCTTCACTTCGACTTCCTGGATGAACTCGGTGTTGATCGCCTTGCCCTGGAACCCCTTGATGACGTTCGTCGTGTTGACGCCGTCGATCAGGAACAGGTTCTCGGCCGACGTCGAGCCGTAGATCGACAGGGCCAGAGAGCGTCCCTGGGTCTCGCCCGAGTCCTGCTGAACGCCGGGCTGCGACAGCACGATCGACGCGTAGTTGCGTCCGACCGGGAGCTTGTCGATGACCTTCGCCGTGTAGCTCGAGCCGGTCGTCGTCGACGTGACGTCGATCAGCGGCGCCTCGCCGGATACCGTGATGGCTTCCTTCGCGGCGAGCGACAGCTGAAGGTTCACGGTGGCGGTCGAGTCGAGGGTGATGTTCGCCGCCTTCTGCGCGGTACCGAAACCGGACAGGGTGGCGGTGACCGAGTACGCGCCCGGCGGGAGACTGGCGAACCGGTATCGACCGCCGGAGTCCGTCGTCGCGGTGCGGGAACCCTGAAGCCGCGGGCTCGTCGCTTCGACCGTCACGCCGGGAAGCGCTCCGCCATTCTGATCCTGGACCGTGCCTTCGATCGTGCCGGTCGTCTGAGCAAACGCCATCGCGGGCAACAGGAGCCCGAATGCCGCCACCGCGACCGCCAAGAGAATCAATTTACGCATGTGCCTCCACTCCGATCTGGTTTTCCGCCAGCGACTCCAGGAACTCAGGACTCGGGGATTCAGAAATCTGGCTGCGTGGGGCCGGAACGGACTCCGCGTCCGTACACCCGGAAGGAAGTCTCCGCATGAGTGAAATTCAGCGGCGCACCTCCCCGAACATCGGCGCTGATCGCCGAAGACTCTGTTGGAGGACACGGTTGGGCCGTGGCGCACAGGTGTGACGATGTGTCACGGGAATCAAGGACGAAACTAGAACATGAAAAGAGCGGAACGAACAACACAGATTGTGTAATGAACCTGTTTTTTCGAGGCTCGAATCGCATCGGCACCTGGGAACGGAGTCTCGGAAAATTCAAAAGATTGAACAGCTCATGCCGAAGCCGTTCGCGGAACCCGACTCCGTGCAGGGGAAGGGACACCAGGAAAAGGCGGCCGGGACGCCCGAAGAGTCACCGGGACTGGAGCTTCGAACGTGAACTGGAGCGGCGTGCGGAGGAGGCGGACCGTCGTCTTGCGGTAGTTCGGGTTGTCTTGTCCGTGCAGGGACCCGGCGTTATCGGCCTAGGATCGGCGGAAGTAAGGTAGTCAGGTGGTCAGGTGGTCAGGTGGTCAGGGGGTCCGGTGGTTACAGGGCATGACGGAAGCTCTCGCGAGCTCCGTGCGGTAGCCGTCGAGGCCGTCCGAACGACTCATGTCCTCTGATCGCTCCACTCCTCCGGATACCGGCGCGGAAGCAACGGCCGCACTCGCGTCGGATCTCTCGCGCGCCGTGCGGGGGGAAGTCCGGTTCGACACCGGCAGCCGCGCGCTCTATTCGACGGACGCCTCGAACTACCGGCAGGTCCCGACCGGGGTCGTGCTCCCGCGCGACCGCGACGATGTTCTCGCCACGCTCGAGGTCTGCCGCCGCCACGGGGCTCCCGTTCTTCCTCGCGGCGCGGGGACGAGCCTGGCCGGTCAGGCATGCAACGTCGCCGTCGTGCTCGACTGCTCCCGCCACTTCCGGCGGATCCTCGAGATCGATCCGGCCGGACGCCGGGCGCGCGTCGAGCCGGGAGTCGTCCTGGACGATCTGCGCCGCGAGGCCGAGAAGCACGGCCTGACTTTCGGGCCCGACCCCGCGACGCATCGCACGTGCACGCTCGGCGGGATGATCGGCAACAACTCGTGCGGGGTCCACTCGGTGATGGCGGGACGAACCGACGAGAACGTGCTTGCCCTCGACGTCGCGACCGCCGACGGAACCCGGCTGACGGCGGGCCGGACTTCGCCGGCGGAGCTCGCCCGTATCCTCGCCGGCGGCGGCCGGACCGCGGATATCTATCGCCGACTCGCCGCGCTCGCTGAGCGCCACGCCCCTGCGATCCGCGCACGCTTTCCCGACATCCCCCGCCGCGTCTCGGGATACAACCTCCCCGCGCTCCTTCCCGAAAACGGTTTCGACGTGGCGAAGGCGCTGGTCGGCTCGGAGGGGACGTGCGTGTTCCTTCTCGAGGCGACTGTCCGCCTCATCGAGAGCCCTCACGCGCGGTGCCTGCTCGTCCTGGGGTTCGAGGACGTGTACCTCGCGGCGGACCGGGTTCCGGAGATCCTGACGCACCGGCCGATCGGCTTCGAGGGCCTCGATTCCGGCCTCGCGGATGACATGCGGCGCGCGGGCCTCCATCTCGACAGCCTCGCCGCTCTTCCCGAAGGAGGGGGATGGCTGCTCGTCGAGTTCGGAGCGGCAACTCCCGCAGAGGCTTCCGCGGCCGCGCGCGCGCTCGTGGACGGGCTCGGGCGCGGCGGCCGGGCGCCGTCGTGGCGCCTCTTCGAGTCGGCAGCGGATCAGCAGCGCATGTGGCGAACGCGGGAGGCGGCGCTCGGCGCGACGTCGCATCCACCGGGCCGCCCGCTCACCTGGGAGGGATGGGAGGATTCCGCCGTCCATCCCGACCGGCTCGGCTCCTACCTGCGAGACCTTCGCGCCCTTCTCGACGCGCACGGATACGGCGGCGATTTTTACGGGCACTTCGGCCAGGCGTGCGTGCACACGCGCACGGACTTCGACCTCCAGTCCGCCGGCGGAATCCGCCGCTACCGCCGTTTCGTGGAGGAGGCCGCGGACCTCGTCGTCTCGTACGGCGGCTCCCTGTCCGGCGAGCACGGCGACGGCCAGTCTCGCGGCGAGCTTCTGCCGAAGATGTTCGGCGAGGAGCTCGTCGGCGCGTTCCGGGAATTCAAGCGCATCTGGGACCCGGAAGGGCGCATGAACCCGGGCAAGCTCATCGACGCCCGGCCGCTCGACGCGGACCTGCGGCTCGAGCCGGCGGCCTCCGCGATCTCACGCGGGGAGGACTCCGCGACGGAGCCCGACCTCGCCCTCCGCCCGGCCTCCTCGCCCGCGGCCTTCGCATACGCCGCCGACGGAGGCGACTTTTCCCGCGCGCTCCTGCGTTGTGTCGGGGTCGGGCTCTGCCGCCGCGAGGAAGGCGGAACGATGTGCCCGAGCTGGCGCGCGACGCGCGAGGAGGCGCACTCGACCCGGGGCCGCGCGCGCCTTCTGTCCGAGATGCTGCGCGGCGAAACGATCCGCGGCGGCTGGCAGGACGAAGAGGTCCGGGCGGCGCTCGACCTTTGCCTCTCCTGCAAGGGATGCAAGAGCGATTGTCCGGCCGAGGTCGACATGGCGACCTACAAGGCCGAGTTCCTCGCGCGCTACTACGCAGGCCGGCTGCGCCCGCGCTCCGCATACGCGATGGGCTGGATCCACCGCTGGACGGCCGTGGCCGGACTCGCCCCCGCGCTCGTGAATTTCCTGACGCACGCCCCCGGCTTTTCGTGGATCGCGCGGAAGGCCGCTGGCATTTCGCCGCGCCGGTCCGTCCCGCGCTTTGCCCGGCGGTCTTTCCGCTCCGCCTTCGAGCGCGGGGCGCCGGCGAGCGACGGGCCCTGCTCCGCGGCGCCGGACGGCAATCCCCCTCCGGTCCTCCTGTGGCTCGACACTTTTTCCGACGCCTTCCACCCCGAAGCCGCCCACGCCGCCGCGAGCGTTCTGAGCGCCGCGGGTTTTGCCGTCGACATTCCGGCGGTTCGGCTCTGCTGCGGGCGGCCGCTCTACGACCACGGCATGCTCGATCTCGCCCGCGAGCTGCTGGCGGAGATCCTCGACGTCCTCCGACCCGCAATCCACGCCGGTACACCCGTCGTCGTGCTCGAGCCCTCCTGCGCTGCAGTTTTCCGGGATGAGCTGCCCGGGCTTTTCCCCGGTGATACGGACGCGGCGAGGCTCGCTTCTCAGACGTTTCTCTTCGCGGAATTTCTGGAACGCCGCGCTCCGGGCTGGACGCCCGGCACTCTTTCCGGAGACGCCGTGATCCAGGGGCACTGCCATCAGAAGGCGCTCGCGCCCGCGTCGCTCGAGAGCGAGCGAGATCTGCTCTCGCGGCTCGGCCTGAACGTCCGGCTCCTCGATTCCGGATGCTGCGGAATGGCGGGCGCGTTCGGATTCGAGGAATCGCACTACGACGTCTCCGTCGCGGTGGCGGAGTCGGGGTTCCTTCCGGAGATCCGCCGGCAGCCGGATGCCATGCTGATCGCGGATGGGTTCAGCTGCCGGGAGCAGATCCGACAGCTCGCCGGAAGGCCGGCCGTTCACGTGGCCGAGGTCGTGCAACAGGCGATGCGGAAAGACGACATATAGCCGTCGACAATCCGTTTCGGCTCTCCGCCGGCTCGAAGACGGGGCTCGAAGACGGCCCGAAGACGGGCAACAGGACGGGTCGCGAAATCGGGTCGGGCCGGCGTGGGTTCTTCGGCTGGAATAGGATAGGCGGGCTTCGTTTTTCGAGTCGCGCGCGAGGGAGAAGGAGGGTGGCGGACCGGGTCCATGCAGATCTTCCACCGCAGCACCAATACGATCTCGCGCGTCAGCTTGTTTGGCGCCGTTTTCTTCATCGGCATCCTCCTCTGGCTTTTCTACGACCTCGAGGCCTCGCCTTACACGACGCAGCAGAACGTGGCGCGCGAGCAGCCCGTCCAGTTCTCCCACGCGCATCACGCGGGCGCGATCGGAATCGACTGCCGCTACTGCCACACGTCGGTCGAGAAGGCGGCGTTCGCCGGGATTCCCCCGACGAAGACGTGCATGAACTGCCACTCGCAGATCTGGGCGCAGAGCCCCTATCTTGAGCCCGTCCGCGAGAGCTTCCGATCCGACCGCTCCCTCGAATGGACGCGCGTCCACGACCTCCCGGACTTCGTCTATTTCAACCACGCGATCCACGTGAACAAGGGCGTGGGCTGCGAGACGTGCCACGGGCGGGTCGATCAGATGCCGCTCATGTGGCAGGCCTCGCGGCTGCAGATGGGATGGTGCCTCGAGTGCCACCGCAATCCCGAGAAATTCATCCGTCCGAAGGATCAGGTGTTCACGATGGGCTTCGTGCCCGCCGAGAACCAGGAAACGCTCGGCCGGCGCCTGAAGAAGGAGTACGGGATTCGCAGCCGCGTGGTACTCGAAACGTGCTCGACGTGCCACCGATGAAAAATCCGGGAAACGCGAAACGGGAAACGGGAAACGAACCGTGAGCGATCTCCGATCCGGTCTCCCGGTGTACTCGCCATCGGCCCCGGCCTCCGGGGACGAGACGCTCGATTTCCGCGCGCTCGCGCGGCGGCGGGACGATGAGCGCGGCGGCCAGCCGTGGCGAAGCCTGGAGGAGCTGGCGAAGTCGCCCGAGTTCGAGGCGATGCTGCATCGCGATGAGAACGCGGCCGTTTTCGAGAGCCCGTCAGGCGAAACGGCCGGCGTCGACCGGCGCGAGCTGTTTCAGTATCTCGGCGTCTCGTTCGCGCTCGCGGGGCTTACAGCTTGCACGCGGCAGCCGGCCGAGAAGATCGTTCCCTACGTCCGGCAGCCCGAGGAGATCGTGCCGGGAGGCAAGCCTCTTTTTTACGCGACGGCGATGACGCTCGCCGGCTCGGCGACGGGTCTCCTGATCGAGAGCCACGAAGGCCGGCCGACGAAGGCGGAAGGAAATCCGCTCCATCCCGCGAGCCTCGGCGCGTCCGACCCTTTCGCGCAGGCATCGCTCTACGGTCTCTACGATCCCGATCGCTCGCAGACGCTGCTCTACCTGGAGGAGATCCGGCCCTGGGCCTCGTTCCTCGGCGCGATCCGCGCGGCGCTCGACGGCGAGCGCGCCTCCGGCGGCGCGGGACTCCGCATCCTGACCGAGACCGTCGCCTCGCCGACGCTCGCGCGCCAGATCGGAGAGATCCTGCGCGCGTTCCCCGGGGCCCGCTGGATCCAGTGGGAGCCCGCGGGGCGCGACAACGCCCGGGCGGGCGCGAAGCTCGCGTTCGGCGAGCCGGTCGAGCCGATCTACCGGTTCGAGGACGCCGACGTCATCCTCTCTCTCGACGCCGATTTCCTCTCATTCGGCGCCGGCCACCTGCGCTCGACGCGCGGCTTCTCGTCGCGGCGGCGGGTCGGCAAGGACGGCGCGGGACTGAACCGGCTTTATGCGATCGAGAGCTCGCCCGGCAACACGGGAGCGAAGGCGGACCACCGGCTCGCGATGCGGGCCGCCGACGTCGAATCCTTCGCGCGCGCGGTCGCGGCGGCGGTGGATGGCGCCGCGACCTCCTCCGTTCCCCCCGGCGTGTCCCCGGCCTTCCTCTCGGCGCTCGCGGCGGATCTCCATGCCCATCGCGGACGCTCGCTCGTCCTGGCAGGCGACCACCAGCCTCCCGCCGTGCACGCGATCGCCCACGCCGTAAACGCCGCGCTCGGCAACGCGGGTCGGACCGTCACCTATGTCGAGCCCGCCGAGCCGGCGGTGTCCGACCAGATGGGCGACCTGCGCACTCTCGTATCCGACATGGACGGCGGCCGCGTGCGGACGCTGATCATCCTGGGCGGCAACCCCGTCTTCACCGCTCCCGCGGACTTCCAGTTCGGAGATCGGCTGCAGAAAGTGCCGCTGCGCGTCCACCTGGCGCCCTCCTTCGACGAAACGTCGGTCGCCTGCCAGTGGCACATTCCGGAGGCGCATTTCCTGGAGGCCTGGAGCGACGCGCGCGCGTTCGACGGGACGGCGACGATCGTCCAGCCCCTGATCCTGCCGCTCTGGGGCGGCCGGTCCGCGCACGAAGTGGTCGCGGCAATGTCCGATCAGCCCGAGAAATCCGCGTACGACATCGTGCGCGACACGTGGCGCCCCCGGCTCGGCCCGGACTTCGAGGCCGCCTGGCGCCGGGCCCTGCACGACGGCGTGATTCCGAAGACGGCATCGGCAGAAAAGAGCGTTCGGGCGAAGGCCGTGGTCCCGGCGACGGGATCCGCTTCCACCGCGTCCACACCCGCGCCCGGGCCCGCCGGACTCGAGATCCTTTTCCGCCCCGACCCCATGATCCACGACGGACGCTTCGCCAACAACGGCTGGCTCCAGGAGCTCCCGAAGCCGCTGACGAAGCTGACGTGGGACAACGCCGCGATCGTTTCGCCGGCGACCGCGGCACGCCTCGGGCTCGCGAAGGAGGACGTCGT
Source organism: Thermoanaerobaculia bacterium (assembly GCA_038239305.1). Classification (GTDB taxonomy): domain Bacteria; phylum Acidobacteriota; class Thermoanaerobaculia; order UBA5066; family Gp7-AA6; genus JALYUA01. The sequence continues at coordinate 16,602 of JBBSEW010000020.1, forward strand.
CCGCCTGGCGGTCGGCGCCCGGTCCGTCGCGGCCCCGATCTGGATCGAGCCGGGCCACCCGGATGATTCCGTCACCGTCCACTTCGGCTACGGCCGCACCCGCGCCGGCCGGTTCGGAACGGGCGCGGGGTTCAACGCGTACGCGATCCGCTCGTCTGACGCTCTCTGGATCGCGAACGGCTCGCTCACGAAAACGGGCGGCAAGCATCCGCTCGCCTGCACGCAGATGCACCAGAACATGGAGGGCCGCGACATCGTCCGCGCGGCCAACGCCGCCGACTTCCGGAAGGATCCCGAGTTCGCCCACCGCCAGACGGAGGCACCGAAGAACGGCGAGTCGATGTACGCGCCGTATCCGTCCGATACCTATGCGTGGGCGATGGCGATCGACCTGAACCAGTGTGTCGGCTGCAACGCCTGCGTCATCGCCTGCCAGTCGGAGAACAACATTCCCGTGGTCGGCAAGGACCAGGTCCGGCGCGGCCGCGAGATGCACTGGATCCGGCTCGACCACTACTACGGCGGCAACCCCGCCCTCCCGCAGCATTTCTTCCAGCCCGTCCCTTGCATGCACTGCGAGAACGCGCCGTGTGAGCTCGTCTGCCCCGTCGGCGCGACCGTGCACAGCGCCGAGGGCTTGAACGACATGGTCTACAACCGCTGCGTCGGCACGCGGTACTGCTCGAACAACTGCCCGTACAAGGTGCGCCGCTTCAACTTCTACCACTACTCGACGCAGTTCCGCGCACCCTCGATGCGCATGCTCGCCAACCCGGACGTCACCGTGCGGTGGCGCGGCGTCATGGAGAAGTGCACGTACTGCGTACAGCGGATCAACGGCGCGAAAATCGACTCCGAGCTCGCCGGCCGGCGCGTGAAAGATGGCGAGATCACGACGGCCTGCGCGCAGGCGTGTCCGGCCGACGCGATCGTGTTCGGCGACCTCGCCGACAAGGAGAGCCGCGTCTCGAAGCTCCGGGAGGATCCGCGCTCCTACGGCCTCCTCGAGGAGATCGGCACGCGGCCGCGCACCACGTACCTCGCCCAGGTCCGCAACCCGAATCCCGCGATCGACGAGCCGGTGCGCCGCGACTGGCCGCGCGTCTACGGCGAGGAGACGGACCAGCAGTGAGCGCGCGCGAACCGCAGCCCCCGCGGGCGGGGCAGGAGACGCCGGGCGGAGGCCACGTCCCCGTCATCCAGCCGGGCTACACGTTCGGTTCCGTCACCGACAAAATCGGGCAGATCGTCCTCTCGCGCAAGACGCCGATGTTCTGGTGGTTCGGATTCGGGATCTCGTTCCTGATCATGATGGTGCTGCTTGGCGCCGTCGGGTATCTCTTCTTCCAGGGCGTCGGGATCTGGGGCGTCAACGTTCCCGTCGGCTGGGGATTCGCGATCGTCAACTTCGTCTGGTGGATCGGCATCGGACACGCCGGAACGCTGATCTCCGCCATTCTCCTTCTCCTGCGCCAGGAGTGGCGCACGTCGATCAACCGCTTCGCGGAAGCGATGACCCTCTTCGCCGTCGCGTGCGCGGGGCTCTTCCCGCTTCTGCACCTCGGGCGCCCCTGGCTCGCGTACTGGCTCATGCCCTATCCGAACACGATGGGCCTGTGGCCGCAGTGGCGCAGCCCGCTCGTCTGGGACGTGTTCGCCGTGTCGACGTACGCGAGCGTTTCGGCGCTCTTCTGGTACGTCGGCCTCATCCCCGACTTCGCCACGCTGCGCGACCGCGCGCGGAACAAGGGATTCCAGATCGTGTACGGGATGCTCTCGCTCGGCTGGCGCGGCTCGGCGCAGCACTGGCACCGGTACGAGACGGCCTATCTCCTGCTCGCCGGCCTCGCGACGCCGCTCGTCATCTCCGTCCACACCGTCGTGAGCTTCGACTTCACCGTCGGGATCATCCCGGGATGGCACTCGACGATCTTCCCGCCCTACTTCGTGGCGGGCGCGATCTATGCCGGCTTCGCGATGGTTCTCACGCTTTCGATCCCGCTCCGCAAGCTGTACGGCCTCGAGGACTTCATCACGCTGCGGCACCTCCAGAACATGGGCAAGATCATGCTCGCGACCGGCCTCATCGTCGGCTACGGTTACATGATCGAGGCGTTCATGGGCTGGTACAGCGGCGTGCCGGCCGAGGGATACATGACGACGAGCCGGATGCTCGGGCCTTACGCGCCCTCTTACTGGGCGCTCATCTTCTGCAACATCGTGACGCCGCAGACGCTCTGGTTCCGCAAAGTGCGCACGACGCCGTGGATCCTTTTCCTGGTGGCCATGGTCGTCAACGTGGGCATGTGGCTCGAGCGATTCGTCATCGTCGTCACCAGCCTCCACCGCGACTACCTGCCGTCGTCCTGGGGCATGTACCACGGCACCATCTGGGACTGGGCGACGTTCATCGGGACGATCGGCCTCTTCCTGTCGCTGCTCTTCCTCTTCATCCGTTTCCTGCCCATGATCTCGATCTTCGAGATGCGCACGCTCGTTCCCGAGGCGGACATGAAGGACGAAGCGTGATGAGGATGCGAACCGCCATCTCCCGCGTTCCTGTCGTTTCCCGTTTCCCGTTTCCCGTTTCCCGGGATTGCCGATGACGCAGTTCGAGCACGATCCCGGCGAAGGCGGGCACCTCTACGGGCTCATGGCGGAGTTCGAGAGCCCCGCGGAGCTCCTCGGCGCGTCCCGCCGCGCGTACGAAGAGGGATATCGGAAGATGGACGCCTACTCGCCCTACCCGATCCACGAGCTCACGGAGGCTCTCGGGATCCGTCCGACGAAGCTGCCCTGGCTGGTCCTCGCGGGCGGCATCGTCGGATGCGGCGCGGCGCTGCTCATGATGTGGTTCTCCGCGACGATCCACTACCCGATCAACGTGGGCGGGAGGCCGCTCGCGAGCTGGCCGATGTTCATTCCCATCACTTTCGAGGTGACGGTTCTCTTTGCCTCGGTCACCGCCGTCTTCGGGATGCTCGGCATGAACGGGCTGCCGATGCCGTATCACCCCGTGTTCAACGCGCCGCGATTCGCTCTCGCTTCCCGCGACCGGTTCTTCCTCTGCATCGAGGCACAGGATCCGCACTTCGACCTCGACCGCACGTCTCGCCTGCTCGCCACGCTCGGAGCGCGCATCGTCTCGGAGGTGGAGGACTGATGCGCCGATCTTCCCTGTTCTTCGGAATGGCCGTCGCTTTTGCGGCCGCGGCCGCCGCCGGCACGGGCTGCCGGCAGGAGATGTACGACCAACCTCGGTACAAGGCGCTCGGCAAGAGCGATCTCTTCGCGGACGGCCGCCAGTCGCGCCCCCCTGTCGAAGGCACCGTCGCGCGCGGCATGCTGCGAGCGGATTCGCGGCTGTACGCCGGCAAGGTCGGAAACGCGCTCGTCGGCGACTTCCCGTTCCCCGTGACGCGCGCGGTTCTCGAGCGCGGGCATCAGCGCTACGACATCTTCTGCTCCCCCTGCCACGACCGGACGGGGGCGGGAAACGGCATGGTCGTCCAGCGAGGCTATCGACCGCCGCCGTCGTTCCACATCGACCGGCTGCGCCAGGAGCCCGTCGGCCACTTCTTCGACGTCATGACGAACGGCTTCGGCGCCATGCCGGACTACGCTGCGCAGATCCCTGCCGAGGATCGCTGGGCGATCATCGCGTACATCCGGGCGCTCCAGCTCTCGCAGAACGCCCGCCTCGCCGACGTGCCCCCGGGCGATCGGGAAAAGCTCGACGTCCCGCCTCCGGCGAAGCCGGATCCGGCGTCTCCGTCCTACCCCACCCTCACGGACGGCGCTCCCGGGCCGGGCGGCGCGCACGCGGACAAGCCGGTGCCCCGATGACCGGATCCCCCGAAGTGTTCGACGCGGCGGTCTCGCCCGCTCTCCGCGACGCCGTCGGCCGCGCCCGCCGGCCCGCGCTCGCCGTGGGAGCCGTCGGGCTGATCGCCTGCGCGGCGGGCTTTTTCCTCGCACCGGATCGCTTCTTCCCCTCCTACCTGTTCGCCTGCATGTTCTGCCTCGGCCTCGCTCTCGGCTGCCAGGCCGTGCTCATGCTGAACCACGTGACGGGAGGCGCCTGGGGGATTCCGATCCGCCGCCCGCTCGAAGCCGCGACGCGCACGCTGCCCCTGGTCGCGGTCTTCTTCCTTCCCCTGGGGCTCGGCCTGACGCGCCTCTACGAGTGGACGAGGCCCGAGGTCGTGGCGCGCGACCCGATCCTCCAGCACAAGGCCGTCTATCTGAACGTGCCGTTCTTCGCCGCGCGAACGGTCGCCTGCTTCGCGGTATGGATGATCTTCATGGCGGTTCTGAACCGCTGGTCGCGGGAACAGGACGAAGCGCCGAAGCGCGGGCTCACGCGACGCCTTCAGCTCGTATCCTCCGCCGGGCTCGTCGCGTACGGCTTTACGATCACGTTCTTCTCGATCGACTGGGTCATGTCGCTCGAGCCGCACTGGTATTCGACGATGTACGGCGTCCTCTACATCGCGGGCCAGTCGCTCTCCGGCTTCGCATTCATCATCGCCGTGACGGTCGTGCTGGCCCGCTTCACCCCGCTCTCCGCCTTCGTGAACCGCGAGCACTTTCACGATCTCGGCAAGCTCATGCTCGCGTTCGTGATGTTCTGGGCGTACGTCTCCTTCTCGCAGTACCTGATCATCTGGTCCGGAAACCTTCCCGAGGAGATCCCCTGGTACCTCCGCCGCCTGAATGGAGGATGGGGATGGTTCGGAGTTGGGATGATCCTGCTTCACTTCCTGCTCCCCTTTCTCCTCCTGCTGCCGGCGACGGGCAATCGCAACCCGCGCATCCTGATCGGGGTCGCGGGCCTCGTGCTCGCGATGCGGCTCGCCGACGTGTTCTGGTACATCCGACCCGCGACTTCCCCCGGAGGCTTCTCGCTCCACTGGATGGACCTCGCGGCGCCTCTCGGGATCCTGGGGCTATGGTTCTTCGTCTTCCTCGGTCAGCTGCTCCGGCGGCCGCTGCTCCCCATTCACGATCCCGGTTTCGAGGAGGCCCGCGCGCATGGCGCCCACTGAGCCGACGCGAAGCGGCCACGAGCCGGACGCCGTCCGGGTCCGAAGCATCCTGCTGTCTCTCGGCGGGCTGGGCATCTTCGTCGTCGCCTGCGCGGCCCTCGTCTATGGAGTGTTCCGTCTACTGGGGATCGACGCGAGATCCGAGGACCGGTCGATGCCCCCGAACGTCGCGCGCGCCATCCATCGCCTGCCGCCGCAGCCACGGCTCGAAGCGCATCCCCTCGCGCTCCGGACGAACCTGAACGCCGCAGAGAGCGCGCGGCTCGGCTCCTACGGGTGGATCGACAGAAACGCCGGCACGGTGCATGTTCCGATCGCGCGCGCCATCGATCTTCTGGTCGAGCGCGGCATCCCGGCGACGGCCACGGCTCCCGCGACGTCTCCTGCCGTCGGGATCTCGGCACCCGTGAAGCCGCTGCCGCCCGGGGGCGCCCGATGACGGCCGGCGGCCTGCGGCGGGCGGCGCGCCGGGTCGCGGTCGCGTCGGTCCTGCTCTTCCCGTCGCTCGCGCTTTTCCCGGCGTCCGCGCAAGCGCAGGGCCAGAACGAGCATCTCGCGCCGACCCCGGCGTCGAGCGTTCAGCCGAAGATTCTCGCGCACGTCGGGATCGAGCAGAAGCTCGGGGGGCAGATCCCGCTCGACCTGATCTTCCAGGACGAGGCCGGCCGTCCCGTCCGCCTCGGCCAGTACTTCGGGACGCGGCCGGTCGTGCTCGTGCTCGCGTACTACAACTGTCCGATGCTCTGCACGCAGGTCTTAAACGGGCTCGTCTCCGCGATGCGGGCGCTCTCGTTCGACGCCGGCAAAGAGTTCGAGGTCGTCACGGTCAGCTTCGATCCGCACGACCGGCCGTCGGACGCGGCCGCCAAGAAAGTGCCGTACCTCAAGGAATACGGAAGGCCTGGCGCGGCGGCGGGCTGGCATTTCCTGACGGGCGGCCCCGGGTCGATCGACCGGCTCACGGCGGCGGTGGGGTTTCGCTACAACTGGGACAACGACCTCGGGCAGTTCGCGCACGCGAGCGGGATCTTCGTGGCCACGCCCGAAGGGCGCCTGTCGCGGTACCTCTACGGGATCGAGTACCAGCCGCGCGACCTGCGGCTCGGGATCGTCGAGGCGTCGAACCACAAGATCGGCAATCCGGTCGACGAGATCCTTCTCTACTGCTACCACTACGATCCGAAAATCGGGAAGTACGGCGCCGTCGTGATGAACATGGTGCGTGCGGGCGGCGTGGCGGCGGTCCTGATTCTCTCGGTTTTTCTGACGATCATGTGGCGGCGGGATCATCGCCTCGATCTCGCCAAGGCCCGTGACCGCGCCGGAAGCGTTCCCCCGCGCGAGGCGCACTGACGATGCATACCGAGCTTCCGCTTTTCCCGACGCAGGCATCCGCGATGTCCACGCAGGTGGACGCGCTCTATTTTTATCTGGTCGCGGTCAGCGCGTTCTTCTCGCTCCTCATCGCGGTGCTCGTCATCGTGTTCGCGATCCGTTATCGCCGGCGCTCCCACGACGAAGTGCCCGAGAGCATCCATGGATCTCTCACCCTCGAGCTGCTCTGGACGATCATCCCGTTCCTCATCACGCTGACGTTCTTCGCGTGGGGAGCCCGGATCTATTTCCGCATGAACCGCCCGCCGAACGACGCGATGCAGATCTACGTCGTCGGCAAGCAGTGGATGTGGAAGATCCAGCACCTGGACGGCGTCCGCGAGATCAACGAGCTCCATGTCCCCGTCGGACAGTCCGTGCGCCTGACGATGACGTCGGAGGACGTGATCCACAGCTTCTTCATACCGGCCTTCCGCATGAAGCGCGACGTCGTCCCCGGACGCTATTCGACTGCCTGGTTTCGCGCGACAAAGCCCGGCGACTTCCACATCTTCTGTTCCCAGTACTGCGGAACGAAGCACTCGGGGATGATCGGAACCGTCCACGTCATGGAGCCGCCGGCGTTCGAGGCCTGGCTCTCGGGAGGATCCGGCAGCGAATCGCTCGCGTCCTCGGGCGCGAAGCTCTTCGTCCAGCACGCGTGTAACACCTGCCACCGAAGCGACTCGCTCGCGCGCGGACCGAATCTCGAGGGCCTGTTCGGAAAGCCGGTGCGGCTTCAGAACGGCCAGACGGTCGTCGCGGACGAGCAGTACATCCGGGAATCGATCCTCATGCCGCAGGCAAAGCTCGTCGAGGGCTTCCAGCCGATCATGCCGACATTTCAGGGGCTGATCAGCGAAGAGGGCCTGCTCGAGCTCGTCGCCTACATCAAGTCCCTTTCGCCGCCTCCGGGCGCGGCACCCGCCTCCGCGCCGAACACGATCGGGCCGGCGGTCAAGACCTCATCCCCGGAGCGGGAGGCTCCCAAATAATGGCCGCTGCCGAATACATCGAGCCCGTCGCCTCGCCGCCGCGCGAGAACTACCTGAACGTGAAGTACGGCGTAAAGTCGTGGCTGCTCACGCGGGACCACAAGCGGATCGCCCTGTTGTACCTCGCGTCGATCACGTTCTTCTTCTTCCTGGGCGGCCTTTTCGCGCTTCTGATCCGGCTCGAGCTTCTGACGCCCGCCGGCGATCTCGTCCAGGCCGAGACCTACAACAAGCTGTTCACGATGCACGGGCTCGTGATGATCTTCTTCTTCCTGATCCCGTCGATCCCGGCGGTCCTCGGGAACTTCCTCATCCCCATGATGATCGGCGCGAAGGACCTGGCGTTTCCGCGCCTGAACCTTCTCTCCTGGTACATCTACGTGGTCGGCGCGCTCTTCACCCTCTGGGCCGTCGTGCACGGCGGCGTCGATACGGGCTGGACCTTCTACACGCCCTACAGCACCGCGTCGTCGAACGGCCACGTCATCGCCACGGCCGTCGGCGTCTTCATCACGGGCTTCTCATCGATCCTGACGGGCTTGAACTTCATCGTCACGATCCACACGATGCGGGCGCCCGGCCTGACCTGGTTCCGCCTGCCCCTCTTCGTCTGGTCGCACTACGCGACGAGCCTCATCATGGTGCTCGGGACGCCCGTGCTCGCGGTCACGATCTTCATGGTGGCCGTCGAGCGGATATTCCGTCTCGGGATCTTCGACCCCGCGCTCGGCGGCGATCCGATCCTGTTCCAGCATCTCTTCTGGTTCTACTCGCACCCGGCTGTTTACATCATGATCCTGCCCGCCATGGGCGTGATCTCCGAGATCGTCTCGACGTTCTCGCGCAAGTCGATCTTCGGATACAAGTTCGTCGCCTTCGCCTCGGTCGCGATCGCCGTCCTCGGGTTCCTCGTCTGGGGCCACCACATGTTCGTGAGCGGCCAGTCGGTCTACGCGGGGCTGATCTTCTCGGTCCTGTCCTTCTTCGTGGCGATCCCGTCCGCCGTGAAGGTCTTCAACTGGACGGCCACGATGTACAGGGGCTCGATCTCGTGGCGCACCCCGATGCTGTACGCCTTCGGTTTCATCGGGCTTTTCACGATCGGCGGGCTGACGGGGCTGTTTCTGGCGACGCTCGGCGTCGACGTGCACGTGCACGACACGTACTTCATCATCGCCCATTTCCACTACATCATGGTGGGCGGCGCGATCATGGGATACCTGGGAGGCATGCACTACTGGTGGCCGAAGATCAGCGGCAAGCTGTATCCGGAGGGGCTCGCGAAGTTCGCGGCGCTCGTCATCTTCGTCGGCTTCAACCTGACGTTCTTTCCGCAGTTCATCCTCGGATACATGGGGATGCCGCGCCGCTACCACGCGTATCCGCCCGAGTTCCAGGTCCTGAACGTCATGTCCACCGCAGGCGCCTCGATTCTCGGAATCGGCTACATCCTGCCGATGGCCTATTTCATCTGGTCGATGCGCTACGGCCGGAACGCGCCCGCCAATCCGTGGGGAGCGACCGGGCTCGAATGGCAGACGCCCTCTCCGCCTCCGACCGAGAACTTCATCGTGCCGCCGGTGGTCGACCGTGATCCCTATATCTACTCGCCGGAGGTCGAAACCATTGGCTGACGCCCGCGGAGCGGGAGTCGTCCACGCCGCGGACGGCCCGCGCGAGCTCCAGCATCACTTCGACTCGATGGCGCAGCAGAAGGACGCCTCGTCCCTCGGGATGTGGCTCTTCCTCGTCACCGAGATTCTCTTCTTCGGCGGCCTCTTCACGGCGTACACGATCTACCGATGGATGTATTCCGCCGGCTTCGCGGATGCGAGCCGGCACATGGACGTCCGGCTCGGGACCATCAACACGGCGGTCCTGATCTGCAGCAGTCTCACGATGGCCATGGCCGTCCACAGCGCGGCGCGCGGCCGGCGCCGGCCCCTGATGGGGTTCCTGGCCGCAACGATGGTGCTCGGCGCGGCCTTTCTCGGAATCAAAGCGCGCGAGTACGCCGAGCACATCGAGAATCATCTCTTCCCCGGCGCCGGGTTCCACTACGCGGGCCCCCATGGACGGCCGGCGGAGCTCTTCTTCTCCCTCTACTTCGCGATGACCGGCCTCCACGCGCTCCACATGATCGTCGGGTTCGGGCTGCTCACGGTCCTCCTCGTCCAGGCGCGCAAGGGCCGGTACGGAACCGGATGGAGCACGCCCGTCGAGATGACCGGGCTGTACTGGCACTTCGTCGACATCGTCTGGATCTTCCTGTTCCCCCTGCTGTACCTCATCGGAAGGCATGCGCATTGAGTTGTGAGTTGTGAGTTGTGAGTTGTGAGTTGTGAATTGTGAATTGTGACTAGCGAAAGACCTATGCCTGTGACCGGCCAGTCCGAAACCCACGAGCACGTCGTCTCGCCCGGAAGCTACGTCGCCGTCTTCCTCGCTCTGCTCGTGCTGACGGCGACGACGACCGCCGTCGCGTTCGTCGATCTCGGCCCCTGGAACACGGTGGTGGCGCTCGTGATCGCGTTCATCAAGGCGGCGCTCGTCGTCCTGATCTTCATGCACATCCGTTGGAGCTCGCGCATGATGAAGCTCGTGATCGTCGGCGGGCTGTTCTGGCTGCTGATCCTCATGGGCCTGACGTTCTCCGACTTCGCGTCGCGAGGCTGGCTACCGATTTACAACTAGGGCGCCCGTGACGGTCGGTTGGGCGGAAGTCAGACCGGCGACGGAAGTTCGAATCTCGCGATCAATCGAACTATCGAACGATCTGGCAATCGGACAACCCAACAACTGCACAACTGCCCGATTGCACGACTGCCCAACTGCACAAGCGCAAAGCGGAACAATTGAACTCTCGAACTCTCGAACTCTCGAACTCTCGAACAAATGTACGATTTGACTATCGAGGATTCGGGAGTGGGAGCCGAACAACGCCCATCCTCGCGATGCCTTTTCCCCTTCGGACTGCAGCCTCACGGGAGCCCGCCGCCGGCGGAGCCTCTCTCCCGAGGCCATGAGTGAGGGAGCACACCGATCTCGAACGATCGCCTCTCTGCAGCTACGACCGAACGACGAGCGGCGGCCAGAGTCTCCCAGTTCCCGCCGAGGCCGCCGCGTGCCTCGGGAGGGAGGCGGAGCCGGCGGCGGGCGGATCGTAATCACCAAGTGTGTGACAGCCGCGTGAGGACGCCCCGTTCCTCGTCGACTAGCCGTTCGCCGCCTCCGCGCCATGCCCGGGCGCCGTGGGAGCCATCGTGGCCAGCACCACTCCGACGAGGATCAGGGCCCCGCCTCCGAGGACGCGGAGAGGGAGTGACTCGCCGAGAAGGATCGCCCCGAGGATGACCGCGATCACCGTGTCGACCAGCGGGATGGTGCCGATGACGGACATCGGCACGCGCGGCACCAGCCAGAACAGGGCTGCGAACGTCAGCGCCGTCCCCGGGATCGCCAGGTACAGGAGTGCGGAGATCGAGGTCGCCGTCCAGGGCAACTTCTGACCGTGCTCGAGCGGGAGCGCCAGAGCGAACAGGAAGATCGAGCCCGCGAGAGTCTGGCCCCAGACGTTCAGAGCCGGCGGTACGCGGCCCAGGGCCTTCTTGACGAAAACGTTGGAATACCCCGAGGCGATCGAGCTGCCCAGAACGAGAAGGCCGCCCGCGAAAACGGTCACCGAGCCTCCCGAGAAGGCACGCAAGGCGGCGGGCGCCTCGATCAGGAGCACGCCCGCGAGACCGACGAGGGCGGCCACGGACGTCCGCGCGGTGAGCGGTTCGTCCGGCAGCAGCAGGTGAGCGAAGACTCCGACCCAGATCGGAAACGTACCGAAGAGGACGGCGGAGAGCCCGGACTCGATGTATCGCGCGGCGACGAAGATGGCCGCATAGGAGATGCCGATCTGCAGGAGGCCCGCCCAGGCGATCGCCCACCACTCCGCGGCGGTCGTCCGGCGGCCGGGGCCGGCGAGCATCCGTCGCGCCTGTCGCGCCGCCCACGGCGTCAGGAACACGCAGGCGAGGGCCATCCGGAACGCGGCGAAATGCAGAGGTGGGATTTCGCGAACGCCGACGCGGATGACCAGCCACGTCGAGCCCCAGATCGCGCAGCAGAAGAGATAGACCGCGAGTGATCGCCCGCGGAGACCCGATCGTGACATGGGGCGCATCCTAGCCTGACGCCTGGTGCGTCACCGACCCGGCGCCGCGAGGCGAATTCCGCATCGCGTAAAATCCGGCGCGATGTTCACGGGCACGCTCGATCCCGCAACTTCGAAACCGGTGCTGTACCGGGACCTCGCCGCCTCGCTCCCCGCGCTCCTGCATGGCGAGACGGACGCGCTCGCGAATCTGGCGAACGCTTCGGCCCTGCTCGCGCAGGCGCTCGACCGGATCAACTGGTGCGGCTTCTACCTGCTGCGCGGAGAGGAGCTCGTGCTCGGACCGTTCCAGGGCAAGCCTGCGTGCGTTCGCATCCCGCTCGGAAAAGGAGTCTGCGGAACGGCCGCCGCCCGGCGCGAGACGGTCGTCGTACCGGACGTCCTCGCCTTCCCCGGGCACATCGCGTGCGACGCCGCATCGCGGTCCGAAATCGTCGTGCCGATCGTTTCGGGCGGCCGGCTCCTGGGAGTCCTCGACATCGACGCCCCCGAGCCGGACCGGTTCGACGCCGAGGACCGGGCCGGGCTGGAACAATTCGTCGCGACCCTCCTTCCGGGGATCGCGTGGAGCACCCTGATCGGAGCGCCCGCATGAGAATGCCGAAAGCCACCGCGGCGCGAATCACGTGGCTCGGCCACGCGGCATTCCTCATCGAGACGGCGGAAGGAACGCGGATCGCGATCGACCCCTTCGTCAGCCCGAAGTTCCCGAAGGGATTCGACTACGGCCGGCTCGACATCATCGCCGCCACGCACGGTCACTTCGACCACTTCGGAACGGACGGCGTGGCTCTCGCGAAAAAGAGCGGCGCGACGGTCGTGTGCATCTTCGAGCTGGCCCTCTTCTGCCAGGACCGGGGCATCGAAAAGGTGTCGGGGATGAACAAGGGCGGAAGCCAGACCGTCGCGGGAGTCGAGATCCGCATGGTCCACGCCGTTCACTCCTCCGGGATGTCGGGAAAGCACGGCGACAGCAATCCCTCTTCCGATCCCTGCGGGTTCGTGATCACCCTTCCGGACGGATTCCGGATCTATCACGCCGGCGACACGGCCGTTTTCTCGGACATGTCCCTGATCGCCGAGCTGTACGAGCCGGACGTCGCCCTGCTCCCGATCGGCGACTTCTACACGATGGGACCGCGGGAAGCCGCGAAAGCCTGCGAGCTGCTGGAGGTGCCGCGGATGATCCCGATGCACTGGGGAACCTTCCCCGCCCTCGTCGAGCCCTTCGCGAGGAGATCAGCCGTCGGGGCCTCGCGACCGAAATCGTAGAGCTCGTGCCCGGGGAGGCGTACACGCCGCCTTCGCCGGGTCGGTGATCGGACACGGGCGGTCCTCCCGGCGCCGATTCAGCGCGAGCTGAGCACGAAGGAGTTCCCCTCGGAATCGACGAATTTCGCGAACGTTCCCCACGGCTCTTCTTTGGGCTCGCCCTCGAAGATCACGCCGCGGGAGACGAGCTCCTCGTAGGTCTTTCGCACGTTGTCGGTCCCGAAGGCCCCGTTGAAGAACGTGCCGACGCGGTTCTCCTGCCCGTCGGGAGTGAACAGCACGACCGCGGTGTCGGCCCCCGGGATCTTGAGCTCGATCCAGCGCTGCTTGCCGAGAGGTTGATCGGTGTGGATCTTGAACCCGAGCTTGTCGCGGTAGAAGGCGAGGGCGCGTTCCTGGTCGGCCACGGGAATTCCGACGAATTTGACGAGACGGATCATGAAGTCCTCCTCGGCCGTGAATCTAGAGAGGCAGCCCGGTTCCTGTCCATACAAATCGACAATAGCGATTTTTACTATAGTCTCTGTTACTATATTGGCGTGCACAAGATTCCGCTGGATCCCTATGTGCTCGAGACCTTGATGCCGGACCTCGTCGGTCACGATCGCGCCCCGTCCGCGTTCCTGGTGTACCTCGCCATCTGGGGCCGGACTCGGGGCCGCCGAGGAACGTTCACGCCGGCGAGCCTGGCGGCGCTCGCCGAAGACACCGGGCTGTCCAAGAGCGCGGTGCAGAACGGCGTCCGCAGGCTCGCTCAGCGCAAGCTGATCTCGATCGAACGCGCGTCCGTGACGGCGACGCCCCGGTATGCCGTGATGCGGCCGTGGAAGCGAAGCTGAGAGGGAGAGGAGCTCGATGCAGGATCGGGGCGATCGATCGCGTGATCGTTGAGTCGGAATCGGGTGATCGGGTGATCGGGTGATCAATCAGGAGAATCGGGTGATCGGACGATCGGAGTGAGAGCCCGCCCCTCACCCCGCCCTCTCCCGCCGGGAGAGTGGGACGAAATCATCTCGCGATCTCATGATTTCGCGATCAATCGAACAATCGATTCAAGGCGGAATCGGGTGATCGGACGAGCTGAAGACGAACGGAACGCTCTTCACCCCGGCCCTCTCCCGCAAGAAACTCCGCGCAAACACGCTCCACCAAAGCTCGGCTCAACCACGCGCCGCCGGCGACGCGGATCGACGAGCCCGGCGGACTCAACCGCTCGCAACGGGAGGAGTCTCCTGACCAGAGGGAAGGAGGAGCCTCCCGTTGCGGGAGCCGGAGCCAGCCTCACTGCGCTCGGTCGAGGCCGCATCCGGCCGAGCCGAGCAACAATAGCCACCCGGGAACATCCGCGCACCCGAGAGTCTCCCCGGCATCCCCAGGGACTTCGCGGCGCAGGCGACGAGGAGGCCGCACCCGGCCGAGCCGAGCAGCTATCGCCACCAAAGAATCTCCGCGCAACGCGCTCCATCACCAGCCCGTCCAAAGCGCGCGGCGCAGGCGACGTTACTGGAGGGGCAGCCGCCCCGCAAACCCCTCGTCGTACCCGTGGAAGAACTCGAGCGACGCCTCGGGATACTTCCAGCAGTAATAGCCGGCGCCCGAATCGAAGTCGACCAGCCAGAGACCCTTGATGACCAACCCGAGCGACACGATGTCCTGGGCCCAGTCGCGCACGATTCCCTCGCGCACGTCGTCGGACTCGAGCCCCGGATCGGAGAGCCGCGCGTAGCGGAGCACGGCCTCCGAAGTGATTTCCAGCACGCGCGGAAGAAGGGTCTTCGCCTCGTCGAAGCGGAAGACGCGCGCCTCCACCGGCGTGGCGGACACGAGCTCGGCTCGCTCCGACGGAAGCATCTGCTCGCGGACAATGCGGATCAGCTTCGTCACCGCGTCCACATCCTCCTCGCTGGCCGCCTCGACGTACGCTTCGAGGGCGGCGAGGGCCGCCGCGGATTGGCCCCCCTTGAGGAGGAGTAGCCCGCGTTCGCGGAGAAACGACGGATCTCCGGGCTCGAGCGCCTCCGCGCAGTCGAGGGCCGCGAGCGCTTCGTCGACGCGGTCCCGCTTCTCCCACGACCGCCGCAAGTTGAAGAGCACGCGCGTCAGGATCGCGCGCGAGGAGTCGGGCGCGAAAACCTCGGGAGGAAGCTCGACGGGCGCCCCGAAAATCGTACCCACGCGGTCCGCGAGCTCTTCCGGCGCGCAGAGCGCTCCGCCCGCGAACGGATCGAGGTAGCGTCCCGGCGGAAGATCCGGGCCGCCGACGACGAAGTGCCCGGGAAGGCCGATGCCGAAAAGCCGGACGCCCGCGCGGCGCGCCACTTCCAGGACGACGATCGAGAGTGTGATCGGCATGCCGAGCCGCCTCGCGACAACGCGCGAAACGGAGGAGTTCTCCGGATCGTCGTAGGAGTCCTCGTCGCCACGCAGACCCTCTTCCGCGAACAGGACGCGCTGGAGGGCGCGGATGCCGGTCTCCCCCGCGGTCTTCCCCTGCGACACCCGCGCGGCGAGGCGCTCTACCTCCAGGACCGCGGAACGCACGTCCTCGGCCGGATCGATCAGCTGCGAGATCAGAAGCGACGCCTCGAAAAGATCGAGAGCGGGACCCGCAAGCGCCTGCCGGAAACGCTCGACAACGAGCCGTCGGTCGGACTCCCTGCCCCCTGTCGAGGTCGCCGTCGCACTCATCCGCAGACTCCCAGCGGCCGGCGGCGATCCGTCGCGGCCATTTCCGAACAGCGGAACGAGGCCGTAGAGCCACATCCCGTCTCCCGCACGCTATCGCACCGCGTGCCTTCCGTCCGCTTCTATAATCGCGCCGGCATGGCGTCTTCTTCCCGGAACCTCGTTCCCGACCTGCTGCGCGGCTTTCCTGCGGAGGAGGCCGACCTGCTCGTCGAGACCCGGCGCGATCTTCATCGCCATCCGGAGCTTGGCTTCGAAGAGACGCGCACGGCCGGGGTCGTCTCCTCCCGGCTCGCCGGCCTTCGGCTTCCCGTTCGGACGGGCGTGGGTCGGACCGGGGTGACCGCCGACTGGCCCGCCGGCGCGGGGGGCCGCCCGCGCATCCTGTTGCGGGCGGACATGGACGCACTGCCCCTCCAGGAGGAGACGGCCGGGCCGTATGCCTCCGAGACCCCGGGACGGATGCATGCGTGCGGGCATGACGGCCACGTGTCGATCGCCCTGGCCCTCGCCGGACGTCTGGCCGCGACACCGGACCCCGGACCTTTTCGCCTCCTCTTCCAGCCGGCGGAGGAGGGAGCGGGAGGCGCGGAAGCCTGCGCGAAGGATGACGTCCTGGACGGGGTCGGTTCCGCGTTCGGGCTCCACCTCTGGAACCAGCTTCCCGTCGGCAAGATTGGCGTCAATCGCGGAGCCCTGATGGCGGCGGTGGACGAGTTCTCGATCGACGTCGAGGGACCCGGCGGCCACGGCGCCGCGCCGCACGAGACGTTCGACCCGATCGTCGGCGCCGCCCGGATCGTCGAGGCTCTGCAGACCATCGTCTCCCGCGAGATTTCCCCCCTCGATCCCGCGGTCGTGACCGTCGGCAGCATTCACGGCGGTTCCGCGTTCAACATCATTCCTGCCGTCGTCCGCATGACGGGAACCGCGCGCTCGTTCACGGAATCCGCAGGCCGCCTGTTGCCCGAGAAAATGGAGCGCGTCGTGCGAGGTACGGCCGAGGCCGCCGGTGTCCGCGCGCGACTGCAATACCGCCGCGTCAATCGCGCGACGGTGAACGATCCCGCCATGGCCGATCTCGTCATCGAGACGGCGTCGCGACTGCTCGGGGAAGAAAACGTCGAAACCGACACGCGGACGCTCGGAGGAGAAGACATGTCGGTGTTCCTCGATCGCGTGCCCGGCTGCTTCTTCTTCGTCGGGTCCGCCCTCGAGGGCGCGCATCGCCCTCACCACTCGCCGCGCTTCGACTTCGACGAGCGCGCGCTGATGGTGGGCACGGCGGTGTTCGAGGCCGTGGCGCGGGAGGCGGGGAGGAGAGCTTGAGGCCCTTTCCGTTGTCAATCTTCCGTTCTCAGTTCTGAGCCCGGCTCCCAGGTTCGTCGTCCCTCACAGAAATGGCTCCATCAGGACGTGCTGACAGTTGATGGCTGACAGCTTCAAACCGATAGCGGAATACCGATAGCGGAATACCGATAACTGAAAACCGATAACTGACAACTGGCGACTCTCCCATGCCCGCCCTCACCCTCATCCTTCTCCTTGTCTACCTCGCGACCATTCTCGCGATCGGCCTTGCGTCGCGCCGGCGCGCCGGACGCACCGAGGCGTCCTATTTCGTCGCCGACCGCAGCCTCAACACGTTCTGGAGCGTCATCGGGCTTTCCTCGCTGACGACGGGCGGCTCGACGACGATCGCGCTCGCGGCGTTCGTCTATACGCACGGCGTCTCCGGGTTGTGGCTCGACCTCGCCGGCGCGCTCGGCCTCCTGGGGCTCGGCCTGTTCCTCGCCCGGCGCGTGCGGCGCGAGGGGGCGATGACGCTGCCCGAGATCGTGGGCCGGTACTACGGCGTGCGGGCGCGCTTCGCGGCGGCCCTGCTGATCCTCGTCTCGGAGATCGTCTGGTTCGCGCTGCTCATCGAGGGCACGTCGCTCGTCCTCTCCGCCGCGTTCGCCTGGAACCCCGTCGCCGCGACGGTCGGCTCGACGGCCGTGTTCGTCCTCTACACGTCGCTCGGCGGACAGTTTGCCGTCGTGCGGACGGACCTGGTCCAGTACTCCCTGATGGTGATCGGGATACCGGGGATCGCGCTCACGTGCGCCCTGATCCGCGTCCCGCGCTTCCCGAGTCTTCCCGCGGGATTCGAGCGGTTCCCCTTCTCCCCGACGATGCGGCCCGGCGATGTGCTCGCCCTGCTCGTCCTGGTCGGGCTGCCGCACCTCGTCGGCAGCGACGTGTACGCGAAGCTCCTCTCGAGCCGGGACGAGGCGACGGCGCGCCGTTCGGCGTTCGGAGCAGCCGCCTCGAAAGTCGTGTTCGGCGCGGCGGTCGCGCTGATCGCCCTGGCAGCGCGGCAGGCGCTCCCTCCGGCCGCGCCGGCCCTGACTCTGCCGCGGGCGATCCTCGCGTTCGTGCCCGCGCCGTTGTCTTCTCTTGTTCTCGTCTGTCTCGTTGCGACCCTGCAGAGCTCGGCGGACATCGTGCTGCTCTCCGCATCGGCCGTGACCGCACGGGATCTCCTGCCTTTTCTGCCCCTTCTGCGGCGCCGGACCGCTCCTCTGCCTCGGCCGATGACTCTGCCTCTCGGCGTCACCCGCCTCCTCGCTCCCCTGTTCGGCGGCCTCGGGCTCCTGGTGGCGCTCGCGATGGACCGCGACGTGGTCGAGACTCTGAAGCTCGGCTATTCGCTCTTCGCGGCCGGGCTCATCCTGCCGGTCCTCGCCGCCTTCCTGCCGGCGCGCTGGTCGCCACCGCCAGCGGGCGTGATCGCCGCCATGTTCGCCGGAGGAGCTGTGGCAGCGGCGGGACGGTTCTTCCCGGCCTGGACGGGAGCGCGCGATCCCGTGCTGATCGGAACGGCCGTCAACTTCGCCGTCCTCGCCTTCTCGTTCCTGGCCTCCCGGGGCCGCGGCGCCAGACGCCGTGCGGTATCGTCTCCGCCATGAACAGGGTTGCGGGCCGGGCGGCGCTCGTCATCCTGGCCGCGGCCGTGGCTTCGATCGGCCGCGGCGTCCCCGACGAGCCCTTTCCGCCGAAGGGCCGGTACACCAATTCGGTTCACCTTTACTTCCCCGATCTCGACGCCCGCTTGAATGCGGTGCGGTACGGGCGCTGGCGGGCGCTCGAGATCGCGTGGATCGCGGGCGTCGACCGCGACCTCGATCCGCGGTTCTCCTCCTATCTGCTCGCGCTTCTGTCCGATCCGCCGCGTTTCGCTCCCGAGGCGGATCGCGTCGCGCCGCGGTTTGCGCGCGAAGCCGCGCCCGTCTTCCGCGCGCTGCGGTGGGGACAGACATTCGAGCAGCAGGTCATCGACATCCTCGCGTCGACGGACGCCGGCACCGCGAACTCGGCCGAGCGGATCGACCGCGTGTACGACCTCTACCGCCGGGAGGCATGGTCGCTTTCCGAGCCGGGCGAGCCGGCGCCGATCGGGTCCGTGTTCGAGGCGGCGCCGGTCTCCGCGCGCATCCTGACGGCCGGCACGCGGCTCTTCGCCTCCGCGGCGGAAGACCTGGCGGCGGCCGACTTCGGCCAGCAGAGATGGCGCGTGCGCCAGACCGTGCAGGACTTCGACCGCTCCTATGCGTCCGGCCGCCCGGCACCGGAATCGGCATACCGCCAGACCGCGACGGTCCTCACGTCGCGGCATCCGCGCGCCGCCGCCGCCCTCGACCGCCTGGCGCGCTTCCGGGCGGAAGTCTTCGGGGCGCTCCTTCCCGGCGGGGACGATCTCGGGTCGAGAAAGAAGCGCGCCGAGCGGCTCCGCGAGGTCGCGCGCCGGTATGGAATCCCATCGGGCGGGATCGATGCGCGCTAGGACTCTCGCGGCATTGCTCCTGTGCCTCGCGGCGAGGGCCGTTCCGGCCCAATTCCTGTCGGACCTCGAGCCGGAGCGGCCGGTCACGATCGAAGACGCCCGGCCGGTCTCGTTTCGCTCGGTGTCGGGCTCGGCCGACTGGTCGTACACGCTTCGCAAGGGAAGCCTCAACGACTACGGCCCCGGATTCTCGCTGCTCTACGGCGCGGCGCGCGGGCTCGAGGCCGGCGCGGCGATCCAGTACGTCACGCGGCCCGAGAGGAACGCCGACCGGGGGATCTCATCCGGCGACCTGACACTCCATGCGCTCTACCAGATCGTGGACGAGAGCGCGACGCGGCCGGCGATGGCCTTTCGCGCAGGAGTCGAGTTTCCGACCGGGCTCGACTCGAAGGGAACGGACCTGCTGCTCGCCGCGCTGGTGACCCGTTCCTTCGACTCCTTCCGGGTGCACGCCAACTTCCGATACTCACGCCTCGGAGACGCCAATCCGGAGGAACGCCGGGACCGCTTCGAGGGAGTCGCCGGCACGGACTGGATCATGCCGGGCCACCGGGGGCTGACGGACACCCTCCTTCTCGTCGATGCCGCGGTGCGATCCAACCCGGTCATCGGCGCCCGCACGATCCTCCTCGTCGAAGGGGGCGCCCGCCATCGCCTGGGACCGCAGACCTTTCTCTTCGCCGGCGCCGGCTCAGAAATCACGGGACAGTCGGACCGGGCGAGGCTGAGGCTCCGGGTCGGGCTGACGCATGTGTATTGACGGAAGCGGACACCGGGGTCGTTTTCGGTTATCGGTTATCGGTTTTCCGTTCTCGGTCTTGAGCCCGGCGCCGAGCCGCTGGAGCAGCGGTGAAACGAGCCGCCAACTCTCATTTGTATCGACTCCTGGCTGTCGATTCGGAGACCGGGACGGGTCGGAGTAACAACGGGGGAACTCATCCCTCGCTGAGAGCTGACGTCCGACGGCTGACAGCTGACAGCTGACAACTGACAACTGACAACTGACAAGCCGAACCGAACACTGATAACTGATAACTGATAACTGATAACTGACAACTGATAACGCTCACCGAAACAGCGGCGACTCCTCGAAGCACTCGAACGGAAAGTCCTTCTGGCCGCGCATCGCGCCGATCTCCCAGTACGACTTCTCGCCCTCCCACTCCCGCACGGGCTGATAGAGAAGCGCATGCGCGTGGCAGTTGTTCGGTCTTTCGAAGAAGACGAGAGCCAGGCCGGCGATGCGTGTCCCGACCCGGATCTTCGTTGCGTCCGGATATCGCCTCCGGACGACTTCCCCGGGATCGAGCGCCCACGCCTCCGTACCCTGGCGGCGCAGTTTCTCGATGTCGCCAGCGAAGACCGGCTGGTGGACGAGCCCCCAGTACGCGAGCTCGACGTCCGCCCGATCGGCCGACCAGGCTTCCTCGGGAGTGTCCGTCGCGATCCGGAAGCGGCTCTCGCCGAAGACGAACGTCGTGCGAAGCGTAAAGCTCCGGTAGCGCGCGGGAAGCTCGCGGTTGACGAACGTATCCACCGCGAGGCGCCGCTCGATTCCGTTCGGATCGACCGAGACGCTCACCGAAACGCGCGGCAGCGCGACGGAGAACGTCGTCTCGAGCTTTCCGCGCACGAGACGGTACGTGTACGTTTCGTTCAAGCCCGAGTCGCCGGGATGAAGCATCTGGAAGACGACCTGCGGCCGGTCGTCATATCGGAACCGGATACTGCGGAACTGCACGAGCTGGTCACAGGTCGAGAGATCGTCGCTTTGGCCGCAGCGCAGCGGGACGTGGGCCACGAAGAGGGGATGCCACTCGTCGCCGGTCTTCTTCATGATGGCGAGCAGCGGGCTCTCGAATGGCAGGCGGAACCGCGACACGAATCCGACCGCCGGCACGTCGTCGGGAAGTTTCTGCACCGTGCCGATGCCGTCGACCAGAAACTCCGACACCCCGTCGCGATCGAGGTCGACCTCTTCCACGCGGAGGAGCCGCGAGAACGAGATTTCCTTGCTCTGGAAACGGGTCACGCGCTCGAGCGACACCCCGCCCTTGCGCGAGCGCTCGATGAGGGGCGGGGGCTGGGGCGTCGGGATGGGCGTTGCGGTCGGCTTCGGGGCCGCCGGGCGTGCAGGAGGAAGGGCGGTGACGGACCCGGCCGCCGCGCCCAGCAGAAGGGCGGCCGCCGCGACTCGAACAAACCGTGAGCAAAGAACACGGGCCATCTCGGACGCCTCGCTTTTCCCGCCGCGGGCTCGTCTTCTACCCGCCGCGATTCGGGCTCATTCTGCGGCTTCGCACGACGTTCCACAATCCTTGAATCCTCCCGGGAATGCTTCCGTCGGAAAAGGAGCGCGAACTCCCGTAAAATCAACCCGCTTTGCGCGTCTTCGACTGTCACATCCACGTTCAGCCCTGGCGGGATATGCACCCCGCCGCGGCGGCCGTGATGACCGGCGGAAGAAACGACGTCGAGCGCATCCATGAGGCCATGGACGATCCCGAGAAGCTCCTGGCGATCCTCGACCAGGAGGGAATCGAGCGGGCCGCGCTCGTCAACTACACGGCACCCGAGATCATCGGC
Organism: Thermoanaerobaculia bacterium; assembly: GCA_038239305.1. GTDB lineage: Bacteria > Acidobacteriota > Thermoanaerobaculia > UBA5066 > Gp7-AA6 > JALYUA01. Next base: position 38,556 of record JBBSEW010000020.1, read on the forward strand.
TTCCAGGCATCGGTCAACGAATGGGTGGCGCGGTTCGTCCGCAGCCATGCCGACCGGCTCGTTGCCGTCGGCTCCGTCCATCCGCACGAGACGCCGGGAGCCGCGGCGCGGACGGCCTACCTGATCGAGGAGCTCGGAATTCGAATCCTCAAAGTCCATCCTCCCCACCAGCTCTTCGCCGCCAACGCATATCGGGACGGCGACGAAGCACTCCGGCAGATTTACGCGACGGCGGAGCGCAGCGGGACGCCGGTCATGATCCACACGGGGACTTCCGTCTTCCCGGGCGCCCGCAACCGCTTCGCCGACCCCATGGCGGCGGACGACGTCGCCATCGATTTTCCGAAGCTCCCGATTCTCCTCGCCCACGCCGGACGACCGCTCTTCATGCCGACGGCGATGTTCCTCGCCCGCCGCCATCCGAACGTGTACCTCGAGCTCTCGGGAATCCCTCCGAAGAAGCTCCTCGAGTATCTTCCGCGGCTCGAGGAGCTGGCCGACAAGTGCATCTGGGGAACCGACTGGCCGAGCCCGGGCGTCACGTCGATGCGGAAGAATGTCGAGGACTTCCAGGCGCTGCCCATTTCCGACGACGCCAAGCGCAAGATCCTCTGGGACAATGGAGCGAGGCTCATCCGTTGATCGGCGCGTCGGCGCGTCGGTTCGTCGGCTCGTCGGCTCGTCAGGCGGAGAGAAACCCGCCTCCCGAGAGCCGAGAGAACCGACAGCTGACAGCTGAAAGCTGAAGGCATAGAGGGAAAGCAGGACGCATGAGAGATTCCCTTCTGGTCGTGGGCGGCGGCACCATGGGCCGCGGCATCGCGGGCCTGTGTGCGCTCTCGGGATTTGAGACCGCCGTTGCGGAGGCGAACCCCGCCGCGCGCGAGAGCCTGAAGGGCCAGATCGAGGGCTCCTGGAAGCGGGCGGTCGAAGCGGGCAAGCTCGATCGCGACACGGTCCGCGAGGCGGCCGGCCGGCTCCGGACGGTCGAGCGGCTGGACGAGGCAGCCGGGGCTTCGATCGTTCTCGAAGCCGTTCCGGAGTCCCGGGAGCTCAAGGAAAAGGTCTTCCGCGCGATCGAGGAGGCGTGCCCCGCGGCCCGGCTCCTCGGCACGAACACGTCCTCTCTCTCGATTTCGGCGATTGCCCGCGCGACCTCCCGGCCGGCCCGCGTTCTCGGCATCCACTTCTTCAATCCCGTCGCCGCGATGCCACTCGTCGAGATCGTGTATGCGCCGGAGACGGCTCCCGAGACCATCGCCGCCGGCGAGGCGTTCGCCGCGGCACTCGGCAAGAAAACCATTCGCGTCCGGGACGCCCCGGGTTTTGCCACCTCACGGCTCGGAGTGGCGCTGGGGCTCGAAGCGATGCGGATGGTCGAGGCGGGGATCGCCAGCGCGGAGGACATCGACCGGGCGATGGAGCTCGGATACGGACATCGCATGGGCCCGCTCAAGACGAGCGATCTCGTCGGCCTCGACGTCCGGCTGGCGATCGCCGAGGCTCTTGCCGCAGAGCTCGACCCGATCCGATTTGCCCCGCCGGAGATCCTCCGCCGGCTCGTGCGCGAGGGGCACACGGGGCGCAAGTCGGGACGGGGGTTTTATGAGTGGAAGGAGGGGAAGGGCAAGGACTGATCGCTGATGGGGGGGGTCAGTTTTCGGGATCAATCGGACGATCCAGCGAGAATCGGGTGATCGGGTGATCGGGTGATCAAGCGGGGAATCGGGTGATCGGAGAATCGGAGAATCGGAGGGGAAAAAAAGAGGCGCCCCTCAGGCCGGCCCTGCCCCGCCGGAAAAGGAGGTCGACAGATCTCTGATCCGGAGCATGGCCTTTCGTTTCCCGTTTCCCGTTTCCCGTTTCCCGGCTCCCTTATGCCGCGGCTAGATATCCGAGAGGTCCAGGAGCTTCGGGATCGGGGGTCTCGCGGCGGCGGGCACGGGGACGGGCGCCGACCGGTCCCGCCGGGCTGCCAGGATCCGGGCCGTCACGATCAGGACCACGACCGCCACCGCGATGTCCGCGGCGAAGAAGGATGTCGAAAGGCGGTGGTATCGAGCGAGGAGCACGCGAGCGGGATCGGCGGCCGGCAGGTTGTCGATCAGGCCCGGAGCATCGGCGCGGATCTTGTCGATCGGCGGGATCAGGAGCTTCTCGGTCACGAACGCGGCGATGATCCCGAGCACCGGGCCGCGGGTCAGAAGGGAGCGGGCAAGCCGGGTCGCGGCGCACCAGCGCCCGAGAAGCCACGACGTGACGAACAGGATGGCGAAGCCTGCTTCGAGAAACCAGCAGGCCCGCGTCAGGATCGGGCTCTGCAGCGCTCCGGCCATGTCGCGCGTCGGCAGGATCTTGAAGACCCAGGGCGCCACCGCGGCCCCGAAAAAGACCGGGGGGCCAAGAGTCAGGGCGAGCGCCAGGAAGTGAAGGGCCAGGACCCAGGCGAGCAGACTCGCGGACGGCGCTCCGGAGACGGCGGTTCCCGGGGCAGGAGATCCCGAGGTTACGGAAGAAGACGCGCGGAAACGCATGCGGTCTCGGTCTCCCTAACCGGCGGGCTCGGACGCGTACTCGGCGGTGACCGCGGGCACGAGGCCGGCCGCGTGGGCGCGATCGAGCAGGAGCTGCACGGCCCGCCTGCCTTCCGGACCGTACGAGCGGGTCCACTCGTTGACGTACATGCCGACGAACCGGTCCGCCTTCGCAGGATCGAGTCCGCGGGCGTACTGCATGGCATGAGTGAGCGCCGCCTCGCGGTGCGCGAGGCCGTATTCGATCGATCGGGAGAGCGCCCGGGAGATCCGGCCCACCCGTTCCTCCCCCAGGTCCCGGCGGACGACGTTGCCGCCGAGCGGCAGGGGAAGTCCGGTCTCCGACTTCCACCAGACGCCGAGATCGACGACCTCCGTCAGGCCTTCCTCGGCGAACGTGAGCTGGCCCTCGTGGATGAGGACTCCGGCTTCGATCTCGCCGTCGCGCACGCCTTCGAGGATGGTGTCGAAGGGGCGGAGGACCGTGGAAACGCCAGGGGCCCACAGCGCGAGAGCGAGCGCGGCGGTGGTTCGAGCGCCGGGGGACGCCACGACGACCCGACCCGACGCGATCTCGTCCCGGGTCACCGGACGGCGCGCCACGACGACGGGGCCGTAGCCATCTCCGAAGGATGCCCCGTGCGGCAGGAGGAGGTACCGGTCGGCCAGGAAGGCGTAGGCGTGGAAGGAGACGGCCGTGACGGCAAGCTCCCCCGCCGAGGCGCGCTTGTTCAGGGACTCGATGTCGGAGAGCTCGTGGATAAACGAGAGACCCTCGGTGTCGACGAGCTTTTCGGCGAGCGCGTAGAACATGAACGCGTCGTCGGAGTCGGGGCTGTGGGCGACGGTAATGCGGTCGGCTTCATTCACGCGGCGATTCTATTCTGAGGGAGTCGCCGCGCGCGTTCGATCCGCCTCTCTCCGCCAGTCACCGCCTCTCCCCGCCTTTCTCCGCCTTCACTGCCTTTCTCCGCCGCACGATCTTCGGACGTCCGTCCGTCTCACGGTCGGTGGAGCACTCGCGGGAACTCATCCGATCGACGATGCACGGGAGCACGCGCCGCCGAATTCGAGACGGAGCGAGGGCGCCGGGAGAAGAGGAGAGCGGAAAAAATCTGGCGCGGCGGGAACGGGAGAGGTGCCGAGAGCGGTCGACGCGAAGTGCGCCGACCCGCGACCGATCACCGGAAATCGTGACCTCGCGCTTGACTTCCGGGAGCCAGACCGCGAGAATGAACAAAACAAGTTTTGCAAGAAATATTTGTTGTAACTCGTGAGGAAACTTCTAAAATGAAATCGCCGGATGGGTTGTGGCCCACCCGGCGATTTTAGGAACGTATGCGCGATCAATCGTTCGGCAGCGACAGACGGAAGGCGATACGCCCCTCCACGGGGGCGGCAAAATTAGCACCTCGCCCGAATGCTGTCAATCGGCTGTCGGGAGGGAGGTGACACAATGGCTACCAAGAAGAAGGCCGCTACCAAGAAGACTGCCAAGAAGAGCGCGTCGAAGAAAAAGAAGTAAGTAGCTCAAGTACTTACGATTCGACCGTCTTCCATTTGCGGGGGCCTTCGGGCCCCCAATTTTTTTTCCCTCCTGTCCACTTTTTAGACCGCCCGCCCCTCCCGGGACCTTTCAGGCGACCCCACCTATATCTGAATTGGTATAGTTCGCCGATGTCGCTTCCGCACGTTCTCCTGGGCCTCCTCGAGGAAGGGCCGAGCACCGGGTACGACCTCGGCAAGTCGCTCGACCGCGACGTGTCGCCCCTCTGGAGAGCGGAGATCTCCCAGATTTATCCCGCGCTCGCCCGGCTGAGGAGGGCGGGATTCATCCTCCTCCGGGTCCTCGGACCCCGGCGCGGGCCCCGGCGCAACCTCTACCGGATCACGGCGACCGGCCGGCGCGAGCTCCGACGGTGGCTGGCGGAACCGGCGCCGCCCCCCTCCTCCAAGGACGAGGGACTGACGCGCATCGCCTTCCTCGGCGCGCTTCCGCCGCTCGAGCGGAGATCGATCCTCGGGAGGTACGAGCGTTCGATCGCGGAGGAAATCCGCCGCCTGCGCGAGACCGCTCCGGACTCCGGGTACCTCCGCGAGGGGCGGCGCGGCGCCATCGAGAGGCTCGAAGCGACGCGACGCTGGGTGAGGAGCGTGGCCGCGGAAGGCTCGCCTGCGCCCGTGCACCCGAGCGATCCGACGCCGCTGTTTCCGTTGAAGAAGAGGTGAGGGATCGATTCGATCCCTCCGCGGTCGGCTCTCCGTCGAGCCGATTCGGGAAACGGGAAACGGGAAACGGGAAACGAACGGGGATACACCCGCGGAGATCACTCGCGTCCCCTCCTCCCCCTCTCCCGGCGGGAGAGGGGCGGGAGAGGGTGGGGTGACGGGCGCTCCACTTCCGATCTCCGATCACCCGATTCCCCTGTTTGATCACCCGATCGCCCGATCGCCCGATTCGTCTCGAGCCCGGCCCTGCTCCTCCGGGGCATGTGTCACCATGGTCCCCGATGAAACCCTTCGACGATCCGCTCGCGCCGATGCGGCGTTTTGCCCGGCCCGTCCGCGACGGGGTTCGTGAGCCGGATTCGTTCCTGTGCCGCCACATGCGGGCGAGGGCGTGGTACGCCCCGGGCCCGGCCGCCGATCACCACATGCCGGGGGCGGCGTCGGCCGATCCTTTCTGGTGCGCCAAAACAATGCGCTCGTCCGGACCGGACGGAGCTCTCGCGCTCCCGGGGGACTGCACGGACGAGCGAGTGTGCTTCGAGGCTTCGTTGGGCAAGGTGGATGATTCGTAGACAATTTCGGTTTACGGTTTACGTTCGGTTCCCGGTTCTGCTTCCTGGCCTTCTCTCGTTGCCGGGTGGCCCTTCCGCTGTCACCCCGAGCGCAGCGAATGCAACGGCGCCGTAGCTCGACGCGACACGCAGGCTGTTTCCGGCGACTCCGGCGACCGGAGGACTCGCGCCGTGGAATTAAACGAAGGGTTCTGCCCGATGGCTCGACACGCCAGCCGACACTTGTGCCGATCGCGCCTCGCGCAAACGCAGCCTGGTGACGGGAGTCCTGAAGTCTTTCGGGTGCCGGCCCTCAGGACCGTTTCGGGGCGTACGGCGCCGAAATGGATTCGAGCAGACCCCACAGCCGCCACAGGAGAGATCCCGGCCTGGAACGCAGCCCGGTGGCTGGAGTCGGGAGGGTTAGAAGGATTATTCGGGCTCCGCCCCTCGGGATGTTTTCGCCGCGTGCGGCGCCGGAATCACTTCTTCTTCAGCTCCATCAGGACCTGTCTCGCCACTGCCTTCAGGGTGTCGAAGACGCCCACGCCCGTCGTCGCCGTGGCTTCGAACGTGGGCTCGCCCTTGATGTTCAACGCGCGGTACATCTGGTCGCTCGGGACCGACGTCGGCAGGTCTCTTTTGTTGAACTGGAGCACGTAGGGGATCACGGCGATCTCGTAGCCCTGCTCCTGAAGGTTCTTGTCGAGGTTGCGGATCGACTCGGCGTTCGCCTCCATGCGGGCTTCCTGCGAGTCCGCGACGAACACGACGCCGTCGACTCCCTTGAGGATCAGCTTGCGCGAGGCGTCGTAGAAAACCTGGCCGGGAACGGTGTAGAGATGAAATCGGGTCTTGAACCCCTTGACCGTTCCGAGATCGAGCGGAAGAAAATCGAAGAAGAGCGTGCGGTCGGTTTCGGTCGCGAGCGAGATGAGTTTGCCCTTGGCGGAAGGATTCGTGCGGTCGTAGATGTACTGCAGATTCGTGGTCTTTCCGCAGAGACCGGGACCGTAGTACACGATCTTGCAGTTGATCTCCCGCGCGGCGTAGTTGATGAAGGTCATGACGGCAAGCCAAAAGCTCTGGCGAAAAAAGCCTTCACTCCGAAAACAGACGGTCGATGTCGTCGTCGGTGATCTCCGAGAAGGGAGACTCCATCTCCACGTCCAGGCTCTGTTTTTCCCGCTCGACCTTCGCCGTAATGTCCTCGAAGATCTTGTCGAGCTCGGCGGTCGCGCGCCGCACGCGGAGCCGCACCAGGCCGAGCGACGAGCGTTCGTCGAAAATGACCACGAGAATCACGCGCTGCGCCACGATCGAGATGTGGATGTTGTCCTTCTCGCCCTCGTGAAAAAGGATCGAGAATTCCTTCTCCCCGATCAGGCGGGCGAGCCCGTCCGTCGCGGCGACGTTGCCGGCGGTCAGCGATGCCAGCGAAGTCGTGTCGAGGGTCGTGAGATCCCCGATCGCCGCGATCTGCTGCCCGTTCTTGTCCACGAGAAAGACGACATTCGCGTTCGCGTCCTGGCGCAGTCGCGAGAGAGCGTCCTTGATCCGCGTGAATTCCTCGTCGTAGAGGACGAGGTCCGGCGTAGCCATGGATTTAAATGTTTCTCCTGCTGGGGTTTATTCTACAACAGGAGCGCGCGATCCCCACGTTCGGTTTCCCGCCGATCGATCCCCTCGCCGTTCAAACCCTGCCCCGCGCCCGGCCCTCGCCAGGCGCCGGGCTCCGCTCGCGGTGGATATACGGATAGTCGTGAGCGGACAACTCTCTCCTCTCGCTCCTCTCACTCCAACTCTCGCTCCTCTCACTCCACCTCTCGCCGATTCTCGAGCGACCTCGCCATCGTGACCTCGTCCGCGTACTCGATGTCGCCTCCGACCGGAAGCCCGAACGCGATGCGCGTGAGTCGGACTCCGGTCCCCTTCAGCCGGCGGGCGAGATACAGGGCAGTCGCTTCCCCCTCGACGTTGGGGTTGGTGGCGAGGATCACCTCCCGCACTCCGGGTCCAACCCGGCGCACGAGTCCGGCGGCGTCGATCTCGTCGGGACCGATTCCCTTGAGCGGAGAAAGCGCGCCCCAGAGGACGTGATACCGGCCGCGGAACTCGCGCGTCTTCTCGATCGCGGCGACGTTGCCCGGCTCCTCGACCACGCACAGAATCGTCGCGTCCCGCTCCGGGTCCGAGCACACTCCGCAGGGATCGGTCTCCGTCAGGGTGTTGCACTCCGAGCATCGCCGCACCGCACCGCGGGCCTCGGAGATCGCCCGTGCCAGCCGCTCGGACTCTTCCGGCGCCGAGCGAAGAAGAAAGTACGCGAGCCGGGCGGCGCTCTTGGCGCCGATGCCCGGGAGACGCTGGAGCTCGGACGCGAGACGCTCGAAGGCGCGGGATGTCGTGGTCATTGCGCCGTGACCGGAGAAAGAGCCGGGAGAAAGGAAAAGGGAAACGGGTAAGGGGCGTCGAATGGAACGCCGGGATGGTTCCCGAGACTCACCGGGCTCCCATCATTCCGCCGAGCATCGAGCTCGTTTTCTTCTGGACCGCCTCGTCCACCTGGCGGGACGCGTCCCGGAAGGAGGCGAGGATGAGATCCTGCAGGGTTTCGACGTCTTCCTTGTCGACGCAGGCCGGATCGATCACGACCCCGAGAAGCTCCTTCGTGCCGGACATCGTCACGCGGACCATCCCGCCGCCGGCCGTACCCTCGACCTTCATCGCGTCGAGCTCGGCCTGCATCTTGTTCTGCATCGCCTGCGCCTGCTGCATCATTTTCTGGATGTTCACGGGTCCTCCGATGGCTGTCTGACGACAGCCGTTCGCGGCCGGCTCGCGGCTCGCCGTCCTACTCTTCTTCCTTCACTTCCGTCAGCTCGGCGCGGAAGATCTCCATGGCCGAGCGCACGACCGGATCGGTCTCCGCACGGTTGCTCGCCCGCTCTCGGGACAGAGCTTCGCGGGGCACTTCCCGCGCGGCCTGCCCCAGGTCCCCATCCGCCGGAGGTCCCGTCTTGAGAACGACACGCAGAGAGCGCCCGAAGGCCTCGCGCGCGACCTCCGACAGGATCTTGCGCGTCGCGGGCTCTTCGAGCGCTTCCTTCGCGGCGGCTTTGTCGATTCCGAACCGGAGAACCAGGTCGTCTCCGGCCACCGAGATCGACTCCGCCAGACCCGCCTGCGCGGAGGTGATGCGGCGGCGCGTGTCGAGGATGTCGTGAAAACGCCGGATCGCGGACGTGTCGTCACCGGCCGGCGCTTCCGAGGCCGGGGCGGGGTTCGGCTCCGCCTCGACAGGAACGATCGACAGGATTCGCGCGCCGGGAGTCGTGGGTCGCAGTGGAGCGGGAGGGGACGCCGGCAGTATGGCCGCCGGAGCTCCGCTTCCGATCACGTCCTCGATCCGTTTCAGCCGCGGCAGCTCTGCCAGGCGGAGCACGAGCATCTGGAGAACGAGCGCCCCGTCCTCAGCCCGCCTCGCCAGCGCCTCCGCCTCGATCGCCAGCGACACAGCCCGCAGGAGGTTCTCGTACGGCATGGACCGGGACAGGGCCTCGAAGCGCGACCGGTCGGCGGGAGGAACGTCTCCGGGCGCGCCGGCCGCGAACAGCAGGAGCGTCTTCAAGAGCCGGAGGAACTCCTTGAAAACGTGCCGCGGATCCTCGCCGCCGTCGAGCATGCGCGAGAGCGTGGAAATGGCGGCGGACCGGTCTCCCGTGGCAACGGACGAATACACGCTTTCGAGAAGCTCGCGGTCGACGAGCGCGAGGATCGCTCCGACTTCCGCCTCGCCGATCGAAGCGTTGGTTCCCGCGAGCGCGGAGGCCTGATCGAGGAGCGAGAGCCCGTCGCGCATGCTGCCCTCCGCGGCGGAGGCGAGCAGAGAGACGGCACCCGGGGAAATCGGGATCTTTTCTTCCGCCGCGACTCTCACGAGCTGCTCGCCGATCTCGGCGGACGTCAGCGCCTTGAAGCCGAAGCGCTGACACCGGGAGACGATGGTCGCGGGAATCTTGTGAAGCTCGGTCGAGGCGAGAATGAACCGGGCGTGCGGCGGCGGTTCCTCGAGCGTCTTCAGGAGCGCGTTGAAGGCCTCGGTGGTCAGCATGTGAACTTCATCGATGATCGCGATCCGGAACCGGTCGCGCTGCGGCGCATACCGGATGGTTTCGATCAGCTCGCGCGCATTCTCAATCTTCCGATTCGAGGCGCCGTCGATCTCGTGAACGTCCAGGGACTCGCCGCGCGCGAGGATCTCGCGACAGGACGCACACTCCCCGCACGGCGTTACCGTGGGGCCCTGATCGCAGTTCAACGCGCGAGCGAGCAGCCGCGCGGTCGATGTCTTGCCGACGCCCCGGGGACCGGTGAGGAGATACGCGGGCGCGACGCGGCCCTGCTCGATGGCGTTCGAAAGCGTCTTCGCCACGGCCTCCTGGCCGATGAGGTCGCGGAACAGCCGGGGCCTCCACTTGCGCGGGAGAGAAAGATGGTCCGTCATAGAAATAAGGGTCCGGCGGTCGAAGATGGATTCAGGTTGACCTGCGGCGCACGGGGGCGCCTCCTGATCGCTGCTTCCTTCCGGACCTGACGAGGTTCGGAGACTTCCGTCGCACAGGGCCCGAACCCATCTTCGGCCACCGGACGGTCATATTAACCCAGGCCCTCGGGCCGGGGGGAGGTGGGCGGGCCGGGTGCGGCAGCGGGCGCTTCGTGGGGGGAACGAATCGGGTCCCCGGCGGCCGGCACGGGCCCGGCGGGGCGCCGGAACAGGAGGTACGCGAGCAGCCCGGCGCCTGCCGCAAAACCCGCGACGAGATCGGTACCGTGCAGCGCCCCCGCGGGTAGCTTCGGCCAGAGGCCTCGTTCAGCGAGAAGACTGAAGACGAGGGAAAAGAGGCCGAGAGCGGCGAGAGCCACGGCCGTCTTCCGGCCGAATCCGCCCGGGATCAACTCTTTCCGGAGCGCGAGCGGACGAACTGGACGACCGCCAAGGCCAGATCCGCGGGGACCTCGCTCGGCTTCAGCATGCGAAGGGTCTTCCCGGTCGCGCGATAGCTCGTGAGGAAAATGCCGCAGGGCGGGCACTCGTCGAAATGCCGCTCGAGCTCCGTCCGCTCTTCGGCCGGCATCGCTCCCGACTCGAAATCGAGAAGAAATTCGAGGATCAGCTTCCGGCAGGTGACCTCGTCGTGCGGCCCGGATCCCGTACCGGCTCCCGTTCCGCACCCGGGAGGGATCTTTCCGTCTTTGTTCGTCACGACGCGGCCTCGGCGGCGATTGCCTGGGGAGGACTCGAGATCTCGGACAGGCGCTGCCGGACATAGAGGCGGGCACGATGAAGTCGGGACTTGAATGCGGGTATCGAGATGTCGAGGACCTCGGCGATCTCGTTTGCGGACATACCCTCGACATCGTTCATCCAGATCACGTCGCGGTAAGCGGGCGGCAGCTCCGCGATGAATCCTTCGGCGCGGGTCGCGAGCTCCCGCAACGCGGCCTCGTCGTCGATCGCCAGGGCGCCGTCCGGCAGGCTCATCGAGGCGAAGTGGCCGTCCGAGTCGAACCGCGGGAGGTAATCCTCGATGGCAACGGTCTTCACGGGAGGACGTCGGCGGGCGCGGCTGTAGGCCGTGTTGAGCGCGACCCGATAAAACCAGGAAAAGAATTTCTTGCTCTCATCGAAGGTGTCGATCTTCCGGTAGAGGGTCAGGAACGCGTCCTGGGTGGATTCTTCGGCGTCCTCCGCGTTGCGGAGAACTCCGTAGGAGAGGGAGTAGACCCGGGCATGGTAGCGGGCGACCATATCCTCGAAGGCCTGGCTGTCGCCGGACTTGATCCCGCGAACCAGATCGAGGTCGGTCTTGTCGGATTCGTTCTTCTCACTCATGAAGTACGCGGAAGCTCCTTGAGAGATTCGGATTCTACTCGGGCCGATTCGGAGATGGGGGCGAGGGGGACTCGGGTGATCGGGCGATCGGGTGATCAATCGGGAGATCAAACTCTAGTGGCGGAGAGGAGGGGATGGTCGCCGCGGTTACGCGGCGACGCCTCCAGCGTGGCGGGCTGTTCTTTTCCTGCAGGGCGACGGCTCGAACCCCGCCCGATTCGACTCGTCTCCTGTCTTGACGTATGTTTGGCGGCCCCGGAGAGGTGTCCGAGTGGCTTAAGGAGCACGCTTGGAAAGCGTGTGTGCCCAAAAGGTACCAGGGGTTCGAATCCCCTCCTCTCCGCCATATCCCCTCCTCTCCGCCATATCCCCTCCTCTCCGCCATATCCCCTCCTCCGCCATATCCGCCTCTCCTCGTTTCGTCGTCCAACGGGCCCACCCGACACGGCCTCTCAACGATCCAAGGGGCGCCGCGTCTACCTGTCTCCGGCGATGGCTCTCAGGCCGTCCCAGCTGTAGATGCCGTCGTTGTGGCGGTCGGCCCAGTCGATCTGGAGCGCGTAGCCACCGACCCGGCGATGGCCCGCCACCTGGAAGGAGAGCGGCGTGTAGGGCCTCTCGGGACCCTTGTAGAGGTTACCGAGGATGTCCCGCTCCCCTTTGCACATCGCGCAGGGGCAGGCCCGGCGCAAGGCCTCGAGCGGGATGTAGTCCTCGCGTCCGTCCGGCCACACGAGCACGAGCTCGTGGCCGACGAAGAGTACGTTGGTCGCGGAGAGGTTGGCCATGGGGCGATAGTAACGTCAGGTTGCGCCGGGGAGGAATCTCGCGACCGATCGAACGATCGGGTTATCGACGATCGGGGAGCGGCTCCGGCTTCTGTGGGAGCGTCGGCTCAAAAAGTGAGAATCGGGTGATCGGGTGATCGGGTGATCGGGTGATCAATCAGAGGAATCGGGCGATCGGGGAATCGGGGGAATCGGCCTCATTTGTCTCCCGCCGGCGAGAAGCGACGCTTCTCTCTCGTTTCCCGTTTCCCGTTTTCCGTCTCACTCGTACCGCAGCGCTTCGATCGGGTCGAGGCGGGAGGCCTTCACGGCCGGATAGAGGCCGAAGAAGATGCCGACGGAAAGGGACACGGCGAGGCCCATCAGGATCGCCCACAGGGGCGTCTCGGCCGGCAACGCCTCGAAAACCCTCTTGATGAGGGCCGGAACCGCGACACCGACGGCGACGCCGATGGCGCCTCCCAGGAGCGAGAGCGTCGCGGCCTCCGTCAGGAACTGCAGCACGATGTCGCGCCGGAACGCGCCGACCGCCTTGCGCACGCCGATCTCCCGCGTCCGTTCCGTCACGGAGACGAGCATGATGTTCATCACACCGACGCCGCCGATCAGGAGAGAAATCAGCGCGATGAAGATCATCGCGAGGGTGATGCCGCTCGTGATCCCCTGGAAGCTTTCGATCATCTTGTCCGGCGTCACGATCCCGAAATCGTCCGGCTTGTCGAACGCGACGTGGCGCCGGACCCGGAGGATCTGCCGCGACTTCTCGATCAGGGAAGCCACCTGGTCCGGCCGATTCGGGACGGTCGCGATGCGCAAAGCGTCGCCCTCGCTGCCGCCAGCACGGATCCACGGAAAGCGCCGGTCGAATGTCGTGATCGGGATCAGGAGGAAGTTGTCGTTCGACTCACCGAACATCTTCCCCTTCTTGTCCAGCAGCCCGACGACCGTATAGGAGTCGTGCCCGATCTGCATCCGCTTGTTGATCGGATCTTCCCGGGGAAACAGGCGCTCCCGGATGTCGTCGCCGATGACCGCCACGTCCGCCGCGTGATCGACGTCCTGCTCCGTGATGAACCGCCCCTCCGTCACGACGCGGTTCTGGGCCTGCGGGTATTCCTGCATCACGCCGAAAATCCGCGGCGACTTCAGCTCGCCGTCGCGGTAGTGCGCGTGGAAGTCCGTGTTGTTCCACAGATAGCGCTGCGGCGAGACCGCGCGGATCTCCGGAACGCCGGCCCGAAGGGCCGCCGCGTCCTCCAGGGTCAGATCCTTGCGGCGAAGCTCACCCTCCGGGCGCGGGCCTCCCGGTCCGAATCGAGGCTCGTACTTCTGAAACATGACGAGCGTCGCGCCGAAGCTCTGGAAATTGCGAATCATGCTGTTGTTGAAGCCGGTCACGATCGACACCATCGCGATCACCGTCGCCACGCCCACGACGACGCCGAGAATCGTGAGACCGGCGCGGAGCTTGTGAGCCCAGACGGCCACGAGCGCGAATCGAAAGTTCTCTCCGAAGCCGCGGCGGAACTGGCCCGGTCGCGGCATCCCGCTCCTATTCGTAGCGAAGAGCTTCGATCGGGTCCAGGCGGGACGCCTTCACGGCGGGATACAGGCCGAAGAAGATTCCGACCGACATCGACACCAGCAGCCCGACGAGAATCGCCCACACGGGAGTCTCCGCGGGCAGCGCCGCGAAGGCCATCTTGATGATCCGCGGGACGGCAATCCCGAGCAGCACGCCGATCGCACCGCCGAGGAGCGAGAGTGTCGTCGCTTCCGTCAGGAACTGGAGGACGATGTCTCGGCGGAAGGCTCCTACGGCCTTGCGCACGCCGATCTCTTTCGTCCGCTCGGTCACCGAGACCAGCATGATGTTCATCACGCCGACGCCGCCGATCAGGAGCGAGATCATCGCGATGAAGATCATCGCGCCCGTGACGCCATTCGTGATGCCCTGGAAGCTCTCGATCAGCTTGTCCGGCGTGTAGAGAGCGAAGTCGTCCGGCTTGTCGAACGGCACGTGGCGGCGCGCGCGAAGAACGGCGCGGCCCTTTTCCATGATCGTCTGGACCTGGTCGGGCCGGTACGGGACCGTCGCAATGTGGATCGTGTCTCCGCCGCTCGTCCGAATGAACGGGAACTGATGGTCGAAGGCCGTAAAGGTGAGCGCAACGAAGTTGTCGTTCGAGTGGCCCATCATCTTGCCCTTGATCTCGAAGACGCCCACCACGATGTACTGCGTGCCGTTCAAAGTGACCGACTTGTTGAGCGGATCCTCGTGCGCGAAGAGGGCCTGCCGCACGTCCTCCCCGATCACCATGACGTTGGCCGAATGCTCCATGTCGGATTCCGTGATGAAACGGCCGTAGGCGACGAAATGGTTGTTCGCGAGCGAGTAGTCCGGAGTCGCGCCGAGGACCGTCGGCGTCGTCGTCTCGGAATCCCGGTACTTCAGGCGGACGTCGGTGTTCCACAGGTACCGCTCCGGCGAAACCGCCCGCATCTCGGGCACGGATTCCTTGAGAGCGAGCGCGTCCTCGTAGGTGAGGTCCTTCCGGCGCTTCTCATCCTCGCCGCGGCCGCCCGGGCCGAACCGGGATTCGTACTTCTGGAACTGAACGAGAGTGGCGCCGAAGCTCTGGAAGTTGCGCACCATCGCGTTGTTGAAGCCGGTCACGATGGAGACCATCGTGATCACGGTCGCCACGCCCACGACGATTCCGAGCACGGTCAGAGCGGCACGCAGCTTGTGCGTCCGCACGGCGACGAGGGCGAACCGGACGTTCTCTCCGAAGCCGCGGCGCAGGTGCGAGAAGACTTGAGTCATGGATTCGCGTCCTTCAGGCCTGCGTCGTCATTCATACCGCAGCGCTTCGACGGGAGGCAGCTTGCTCGCCTGCGCGGATGGAATCCAGCCGGCCAGCAGGCCCGTAACGGTCGCCACGCCGATTCCGATCACGATGAAGGAGAACTTGACCTGGGCGGGAAACACCTGGTTCACCGCGAGAGCGATCAGCGAGCCGAGCGCAACGCCAATCGCCCCGCCCACCGCCGAGAGAAGCGCCGCCTCGAGAAGGAACTGCCAGCGGATATCGCGGCGGCGCGCGCCGAGAGCCCGCCGGACGCCGATCTCTTTGGTTCGCTCGACCACCGAGACGAACATGATGTTGGCGATCACGATGGCGCCGACCACGAGCGAGATTCCCGAGATGAAGATCATCAGGAGGAAAGCGCCCGCGGAGATGTTCTTCCAGAGATCCTGCAGCAGCTCGGCCGTGACGAGACCGAACGGATCGTCCTTGTCGAACTTCGTCTTGCGGAGCGCTCGAAGAATCGAACGCACCTCGTCGGTCGAACCCGCGACGCCGGCGACGCCATTCCTGGGCTTGATGAAGATGCCGATGTCCGAGGTCGGAGCGACGTGCTTGTGGAAGACCGTCAGGGGCATGTAGACGACGTTGTCCTGGCTCTGGCCCATGACGTTGCCCTGCTTCGCCAGCGTCCCGATGACCTTGACCGGAAACCCGTCCACTTTCATGACGCGCCCGATCGGATCCTGGGTTCCGAAGAGCTGATCCTGCACGTCCCACCCGATCACCGCGACGGAGGCTGCCGTGTCGTACTCGGACTGCGTGAAATAGCGGCCCGTCTCGATGTCGAAGGCCATCGCCGTGACCATGTTCGGCGTGTGCCCCTCGATCTGGACGTCGGAGAGCTTTTTGTTTTCGTATTTGACGGGCCGGTTGCGATCCCCGCGGCCGCCCACCTCCGCGCACGACCGGCACTCGTTGCGGACCATCTGCATGTCCGTCAGCGTGAGGTCCCGGCGCTTCATGGCGATCAACCACTCTTCGCGGCTGGTGATGATCCCGTATTTCGTGAAGATCACGATGTCGGGGTTGAGGCCGATCACCTTGTCCTTCACATAGCTGTTCAAGCCGGAGATCACGGAGACGACTCCCACCACGGTCGCCACACCGATGATGACGCCGAGCAGGGTCAGGAACGCGCGCAGCTTGTGGCGGGTCAGTGCCGACGCCGAGACACGGAAGAGCTCGGGGATCGTCATGACGCCTTCGCGGGTCCGCCGCTTCCCGGCGCCTTTTCGTTTTCGATGATGACCTTGTCGCCTTCCTTGACCTGGCGCAGCGTCTTGAACGGCCCCGTCACGATCTCTTCGCCGGGTTTGACGCCATCCTTCACTTCGATCATGAGCTCGCCCGCGATTCCGGTGTCGACCTTCGAGAAGCCGAGCTTGCCGTTCTTGACGAGATAGACGCCCTCCTCGGTCGGAGCGCGGCCCGTCGCGGGCTTCGCCTTTTCATCCTTCTTTTTCGGCACGTCGCGCACGACGAGCGCCTGAATCGGAATCGCCGTCGCGCCTTCCTTCATGCCGGTCACGATGTCCGCGGTGACCGAGAAGCCCGGCCGGATCGTGGGCGGCGGATCGTCCATGCGGATCTTGACCTTGAAGTTGATGGCCTCGGAGTTGGCGGTGAGCGACAACAGGTCCGGGTCGGTCTTCAGGATCGGAGAGGAGCCAACCTCCGTCACCGTGCCCTTGAACGTTTTCCCGGGATAGGCGTCGACGTTCAGGTTGGCGGCCTGGCCGAGCTTCACCTGCGGCACGGACGTTTCGTCCACCATCATGACCGCTTCGACCTCGGACATGTCGGAAACCGTCAGGAGCTGCGTTCCCGCGTTGTTCATCGTGCCGATGACCGTCACTTCGCCCTCCTTGATGGGCAGGGACGTGACGATGCCGGAGATCGGAGCGGAGACCGTCGTCTTCGAGAGCGAGTCCCGGCTCGCGGCGAGATCGGCGCCGCTCGAGCGCAGGCGCGACTCCGTGGCCGCGACGGTCGCGACGGCGGTGTCATAGGTGGACCTGGCTTTCTGGTAGTCGGCCTCCGCGAGAATCTTCGCGGCAAAGTTCTGCTTCGCCCGCTCGTAGTCGTACTTTGCCTGCTGCGCGTTCGCGCGCGCGGCCTGCAGGTCGCCGCCCATCGCGGAGAGAGTCGCCTCGCGACCCGCGACGCCCGCGGCCAGCTGCGCCTTGTCGATCTGGAGCAGCAGCTGCCCCTTCCGGACCTGGTCGCCTTCTTTGACGGCGAGATTCACGATCTGGCCCATCACCAGCGCGGAGAGGTCCACTTTGGTGTGGGCCTGGATCTTCCCGTTGGCGGTCACCCTCGAGACGAGGTCGACCTTCTCGACCTTGGCGGTAGTGACCTTGGCGGCGTTCTTGTCCCGGCCGCGAATCGAGCCCATCAACACGACTCCGACGACCACCGCGACGGCGACGCCGGCCAGGATTTTCCATTTCTTCGACATCTCGTGCTCCTCAGTGCTTCCAAGCTTCCAAGCTTCTTAGGCTTCTCAGCTTCCAGACATTAAAATCGAATCACCGATATTGCTGTTTTACGGTCTGGCCGGGGGAAAGTTCTCCGGCGAAGGCCCTGTGGAAGTGGTGCGCCCAGGAGGATTTGAACCCCCAACCTCCTGATCCGTAGTCAGACGCTCTATCCAGTTGAGCTATGGGCGCAGGAACCGCGGAGGCTAACGGAAACGGGCTCCCTTTTCAAGGCGGCGACCCCGCCTTATCCCCTGCAAACAGGAGAACTTCCGCGAGAACCGGCACAGGCGCACTATTCTAGCCGGATGACTCCCGGAGATGTCGCGACTCCTCCGCCCTTCACCGCCGCCGACGAGACCTTCTTTCGGGAGGCCCTCGCCTTCGCGCGCATCGCCTACGCCGAGCGGGAGGTCCCGATCGGGGCTGTCGTCGTCCAGAACGGCCGGATCATCGGACGAGGCCGGAATCAGCGCGAATTCCTGTCGGATCCGACCGCCCACGCCGAGATCGAGGCGCTCCGGGATGCGGGCCAGGAAGCCGGGACGTGGCATCTGGAAGGCGCTACTCTTTATGCCACGCTCGAGCCGTGCCCGATGTGCGCCGGGGCCGCCGTCAACGCACGGATCGCCCGGATCGTTTTCGGCTGCGCCGACCCGAAGGCCGGCTCTTGCGGCACTCTGGGGAACATTCCGCAGGATCCGAGGCTGAACCACCGGTGCGAGGTCGCGGGAGGCCTTCTGGCCGGTGAGAGCGCCGACCTGCTGCAGAGGTTTTTCCGGGCGAAGCGAGGCTGAGCCGGAGAGCCGTTGTCGGTCACCCGGTATCGATCGTCCGTTAGTCAGAGACGGAAGAAAGGGAAGAGACGGAAGTAGCGGAAGTGACGGAAGTAGCGGAAGTGACATGGCGGAGAGGGAGGGATAAGCGCCGGCCTACCGGCGCTGCCTACTCCGTGGCAACTGGACCTCCTGGACCTGGCCCGGCTCGAACCCTCGGCCGGGTTCCTAGGTTCCATCCGTCAGGACTGCCACAGCGCCGATCCGAAATGCTAGGATTCCGCCCCCCAACCCCCGGAGAGGTGCTGGAGCGGTTGATCAGGCCAGTCTCGAAAACTGGTGAGCCCGAAAGGGCTCCGAGGGTTCGAATCCCTCCCTCTCCG
>JBBSEW010000021.1:0-57057 GCA_038239305.1 Thermoanaerobaculia bacterium
CCGACATCACGCCGGGTCGCGCTACTCCTGAGGGCATCCGTTGAAGGTGCCCCCCCTCACCGCGCCCCTCTCCCGCCGGGAGAGGGGGAAGGCGCCGGGCAGACCCACACAGTCGCAACGGGAGGAGTCTCCTGACCGGAGGGAAGGAGGAGCCTCCCGTTGCGGGAGCCGTAGCCCGCCACACTCCGCCCGGTCGAGGCCGCATCCGGCCGAGCCGGGCAACAACCACCACTCCAGAACCTCCGCGCACGAGAAAAAACCTGTCGCGTCGATCACCATCGCGGCGCAGGCGACGGAAGGAGGAGCCTCCCGTTGCGGGAGCCGTAGCAAACCTCCATCCGCCCGGTCGAGGCCGCATCCGGCCGAGCCGGGCAACAACCGCCACCCCAGAACCTCCGCGCACGAGAAAAAACCTGTCGCTTCGATCACCATCGCGGCGCAGGCGACGATCTACCATCGGAGCAACACCGACCCCCACACGAGGCCCGCTCCGAATGCGGTCAGGAGGACGAGATCGCCCGTCTTGACGAGGTTGCCGCGGACGCACTCGTCGAGGGCGATCGGAATAGATGCGGCCGACGTATTGCCGAATCGGTCGACGTTCTTGTACACGCGCTCGGCGGGAAACTTCATCCGCTGCCCGACCGCGTCGATGATCCGTTCATTGGCCTGGTGCGGAATGAAGAGCCGCACGTCTTCCTTCTCGAATCCCTGCTCCGCGAGCAGCTCCGTCGAGACGTCCGCCATCATCTTGACGGCGACTTTGAACGTCTCGTTCCCTTTCATCTTGATGAAAGGCAGCCTCTGCTCGAGCGAGGTCGGGTCGTTCGCCGGATGGTTCGAGCCTCCGCCCGGCATGCAGATGAAGTCGCTGTAATTCCCGTTCGACTTCATCCGCGTCCCGAGGATCCCGTGATCGCCCTTCGTCGCCTGCAGGACGACCGCCCCGGCCCCGTCGCCGAACAGGACGCAGGTCGAACGGTCGGTCCAGTCCACGTACCGCGTGAGGATCTCTCCTCCCACGACGAGGACGTTCTCCGCCTTGTTCGACTGGATGAGCGCGTCCGCCAGGTGGAGGCCGTACAGGAATCCCACGCACGCGGCGGCGACGTCGGCGCACGCGGCCTTCGTCGCGCCAATGTTGCGCTGGACGAGGCAGGACGTCGCCGGAAAGGGCATGTCGCCGGAGATGGTCCCGACGAGGATCATGTCGAGATCTTCCGCCTGCATCTTCGCCCGCTTCAGCGCTTCGGCGGCGGCAGCCGTGCACAGGTCGGAGAATTTTTCGCCGGGAGACACGATGTGCCGCTCGCGGATACCGGTGCGGTCCAGGATCCACTGGTCCGACGTATCGACGATCTTTTCGAGATCGGCGTTCGTCAGGAGCTTCTTCGGAACGGCGGCGCCGGTGCCGACGATCTTCGCGCGGTTCATCGGGCCACTCGGCGAATGGAGAGGGGGGCGGCCGCGCGCCTGCCTAGGCCTGCGCCCTCGCGTCGCGCGAATGCAGCTCCGCGATCTCCTTCTGGATCTTCTCCGCGAGATTCTGCCGGGAGAAGGCCGCGGCCAGCCGGATCGCGTTCTTGACCGCCTTCGCGCTCGAACGCCCGTGGCAGATGATGACGCATCCTTTCACCCCCAGAAGGGGCGCCCCGCCGTACTCCGAGTAGTCGAGGCGCGTCTTGAAGCTGCGAAACGCGGACCGCGAGAGGAGGAAGCCGACGGACGCCTGGAGCGTCTTCTTGATCTCTTCGCGAAGCATTTTCTCGACCATCTCGGAGAGGGATTCCGAGACTTTCAGGATCACGTTGCCGGTGAATCCGTCCGTGACGATCACGTCGACCTTACCGGAAAAGACGTCCCGGCCTTCGACGTTGCCGACGAAATTGAGGCCCGCCTCCTTCAGCGACTTGAACGCTTCCTTCGTCAGGTCGGTCCCCTTCGAATCCTCCTCGCCGATCGACATCAGCCCGAGCGACGGCCGGTCCTTGCCGAACGCGAGCTGCGCATAGATCGAACCCATGACCGCGAATTCCTTGAAGTGCTCGACCTTCGCATCCGGGTTGGCGCCGACGTCCAGGAGCAGGCAGTGCCCGGAAAGATTCGGAAGGACCGTGGCGAGCGCCGGCCGGTCGACGCCCTCGATCGTCCCGATCACCATCTTCGCCGAGACCATCGCGGCGCCCGTGTGACCCGCGGACACGAGTCCGGCGGCCTTCCCGTCGCGCACGCAGTTGGCCGCGATCCGGATCGACGAGTTGCGTTTCTTGCGGATCGGAGAGGTCGCGGGGTCGTCCATCGTGACGATCTCCTCGGCGGGAACGATCTCGATCATGCCCCGCACGTCGCCCGCATTCGCGAGGAGCGGCTCGAGCGCCGCGGGACGTCCAACCAGAAGGCATTCGATCCCGTGCTCGCGGGCCGCGGCCACCGCGCCGTCGACGTTGACTTGCGGAGCGTGATCGCCGCCCATCGCGTCCACCGCGATGCGCATCTAGAGAGAGACCCTCGCGGTGTTCACGGTGCGGGGATTATACCGGCCCGGGCGATGAGCCGCGATCGAGCGCAGTCGATCGGCGGGAACCGGACGATAGGTATCGGGGATCGGGGATCCGGGAGTAGGGGCACAATCTCCCGGGACCCCTCACCCCGCCCTCTCCCGCCGCGGGAGGGGGAAGGGAGTCGTCAGGGGATCAAATCAACGAGGTGGAGTCGGGTGATCGGGGGAGTCGGGAAGGCAGCCTCAGGGCGCACTTCGTTTCCCGTTTCCCGTTTCCCCCCTCGTTCTAGGCGTTGATCGTCTGCTTGCCCTTGTAGTGGCCGCAGTGCGGGCACACGCGGTGGGGCGACTTCGCCTCGCGGCAGTTCGGGCAGTCCGACAGGGCCGGAGGAACGAGGGCGTCATGAGCGCGCCGTTTGTCGCGCCGGGCTTTGCTGTGGCGTCGTTTGGGGTTCGGCATCGTGGTCCTACACTTTCTTCAGTTTCGGAAGCGCTTCCCAGCGCGGATCGAGCGTTTCGGCGCGGCAGCCGCAGTTGCCCTGGTTGAGGTCCGCCCCGCAGTGAAGGCACAGACCCCGGCAATCTTCGCGGCAAAGGGGCTTCATGGGAACGGCCATCTGGATGCGCTCCTCGACGATCGGAGCGACGGGAACCTCCGGCTCTTCGTAGAAGTAGACGTCGAGCTCGTCGCGGCCGAGCTCCTGTTCTTCCGGAGTGCCGGGCTGATGGCGATACAGAACGAGCGAGAACCCCTCGTCGGAACGAAACTCGTACGGAACGAGGCAGCGGCTGCATTCGAGCTTGCCCCCCCACGCGAGGTCGCCGACGAGCGAAAAGCCGGACTCGATGGGAGCGACCTGGCCGGCAAACCGGACCGGGGATATCTCGACGAGCGGCTCGCGGTCGAGGTCCTTCAGGGGAAACTGGAGCTCGAAGTCGAACGAGATGGGCTCGGCGGCCGCTTTCTCGAGCGAAATCGTCATCGGGCTCTTGTCGGAAGACGTAGAAGTCTCGCTCATGGTCCTCGGGTCCTTCGGATCCTGCGGCAGTCTCGTTCTGCTCGCGCCCTCGCCGGGACGCGTCCGACCTTCCGGGCGGAACCGCGCATTTTAACAGCCCACGGCGCGGGCGTCAAAAACGCGGGAAGCTGATACGTTCCCGCAGATGCGGATTGCGATCGACGCCCGGGCCCTCCTGCCCCGGGCGACCGGGATCGGGACGTACACTCGCGGCGTCGCGTGCGCTCTCGCCGCGAAGCCGGACGCCGAAGTCGGGCTCTTCACGCCCCGAAAGCTCCCGGAAGGACGCGATTCCGGTCCCTGGAGCGTCCACGCAGACGCCCACCCTTTCGGAATCCTGTGGGCTCAAACCGCTCTCCCCCGCCGGGCGCGCGACTGGGGCGCCGGCGTGCTCCTGTCCGCCCTGACCATCGGGCCGGCCTTCTCCCGTTCGGCCCCCCCGATCGTGTCCGTCGTCCATGATCTGACCGCGTGGACGCACCCCGAGTGGCACGCCGCCCGGACGATCATCGGATTCGTTCCGCTCTGGGAGGCGACGGCGGAGCGGGCCTCCCGCTTCGTCTGCGTCTCTCACGCCACTGCGCGCGAGCTCGTGAGCCTGTATCCCGAGACGGCGAGCCGGGTCCGCGTCGCGCCGAACGGGATCGACGCCGGCTACTCCCCGGGGCCGTGGCCGCCCGGCCCCGAGGCCGAACGCACGCGGCTGCAACACGCGGGAGGGCAGCGCTATCTCCTCTACCTGGGCACGCTCGAGCCGCGCAAGAACGTGCTCGGGCTGGTGCTCGCGTGCGAACGCCTCTGGTCGAAGCGCCGGTCGCGTCCGGATCTCGTGCTCGCGGGCAGCATCGGGTGGCGCTCCGGCCCGCTCATGCGGCGGATCGGCCGCTCCCCGTTCCGCGACAAGATCCACCTCACCGGGCATGTCGATGCGTCGGCCGCGCGGGAGCTCTACCGCGCGGCCGAGGCCTTCGCCTACCCCTCCTGGTCGGAGGGATTCGGCCTCCCCATTCTCGAGGCCATGGCGTGCGGCGCCCCCGTCGTGACGTCGACGGACGCGGCCCTCGTCGAGGTCGCCGGACCGACGGCCCTTTTCGCGCCGCCCGGCGACATTCCCGAGCTCGCGCGCCAGCTCGAACGCGCTCTCGAGGACGAACCGCTCCGGCACCGTCTGCGTGCCGAAGGTCCGCGCCGGGCGGCGCAATTCACGTGGGAAAAGACGGCGGAAGTGACCCGGGCCGCTCTCGACGAGGCGGCGAGCGAAGGAGCGGCATGAGCGCCGCTCGCGAAGGAGCGTCGTGAGGACTCCGCGGCGGCCGCGCATCGGCATCGATGCCCGCAAGATCAGGGACTACGGCATCGGCTCCTACATCCGCGAGCTGCTGGGCGCCATGGGTCGACTGCCGGCTTCGGAGCGATACCGATTCCTCGTGTACGTCAGTGCGAAAGATCGCGCCGCTCTTCCTCCGCTGCCGCCGCACTTCGCCGTGGCCGAGGAGGAGGCGCCCGGCTACTCCCTGGCGGAGCTGACATCCTTCGCGTGGCGGATCTTCCGCGACCAGCTCGATCTCTTCCACGCGACGCACTATGTGCTTCCGCCGCTCCCGAAGACCCGCGCCGTCGTGACGATCCACGACATCATCCACCTGCTTTATCCACAATTTCTTCCGAGTCGGGTCGCCCACGTATACGCGCGCTTCATGATCCGGCGCGCCTTGAATAACGCGGACCGGATCATCACCGTTTCGTACAACAGCAAGCGGGACCTGACGGACTACTACGGCATCCCTGGCGCGCGCACCGAAGTGATCTACAACGGGGTGTCCGCTCGATTCCGCCCCGACGTGCCCCAGGAAGATGTGCGCCAGGTGAGCCAGCGCCTCGGCCTCGCGCGGCCCTATCTCCTCTTTCTCGGCGGGGAGAAGCCGCACAAGAACCTGCAGAACGTCGTGCGCGCCTTTGCGGAGGCGCGCCGCAAGAACGCGATTCCCCAGACGCTGGTGCTTGCCGGCCCTCTCCCGAAGAATCCAGGCCGCCTCGAAGCGCTGATCTCGGCGCTCGACCTGACGTCCGTCATCCGCCGTCCGGGGATCGTCGAGGAGAAGGATCTCCCCGGCCTCTTCGCGGGTGCCGACGCTCTCCTCTACCCCACGCTCTACGAGGGGTTCGGCCTGCCGGTCGTCGAGGCCATGGCGTGCGGGATCCCCGTTCTGACCTCGTCGACCTCGGCACTCCAGGAGATCGCGGGCGGCTACGCCTACCTGGTCGATCCGATGGACGTGGACGCCATCGCGCAGGGCATCGTGACGCTTGCGACGGACGAACAGGTGCGCGCGGATTACGGCCTGCGAGGCCGGAAGCGCGCGCTCGACTTCTCCTGGGACAAGGCGGCGGAGCGGACCCTCGAGGTCTACGAAAGCGCGCTGCGAGGGCCGGCGCGCGAACGCAAGCGGGAACGCGCGCCGTCCTCATGAGAACCGCCGTCGTCCACGACTGGCTAAACGGAATGCGCGGCGGGGAGAAGGTGCTCGAGGCGATCCTCGAGGTCGTCCCCGACCCGACGATATTCACCCTCTTCCACGTGCCCGGCAGCGTCTCTAAGACGATCGAGCGGTATCCGATCCGCGTCTCCCCGTTGAACCGGCTGCCCTTCGCCCGAACGCGCTACCGCCACTACCTCCCGTTTTTCCCCGCGGCGGTCGAGGCGTTCGACCTCTCGGGATTCGACCTCGTCGTGTCCTCCTCGCACTGCGTGGCCAAGGGAGCGATCGCGCCGGCAGGCGTCCCCCACCTCTGCTATTGCCACACGCCGGTGCGATACGCGTGGGACCAGGTCGACGCGTACTTCCCGCCGGGGACGTTCCTGCGCCCCCTCAAGCGCGCTCTCCTGGGGCGGCTGCGGGAGTGGGACCGGGCGACCGCCGTCCGGCCGACCCGGTATCTCGCGAATTCCTCGGCTGTGGCGGAGCGGATCCGCCGCCACTACGGGCGGGAGGCCGCCGTCTCGGCGCCGCCGGTCGACGTCCGGTTCTTCCGGCCCGCCGACTCCCCTGTTCGGCGGGAGGACTTCCTGCTCGCGGTGGGCGCCCTCGTGCCGTACAAGCGTTTCGATCTGGCGATCGAGGCGGCGGCGCGAGGCGGCCGTCCGCTCGTCCTCGTCGGCAAGGGGCCCGAAGCGGCGAGACTCAAAGCCATGGCCCCGCCTTCCGTAGAGATCCGGATGGACCAGACCGCGGAGGAGCTGCGGGATCTCTACCGCCGATGCGCCTTCTTCCTGCAGCCCGGGGAGGAAGACTTCGGAATCGCGGCAGTCGAGGCGCTCGCCTGCGGGACGCCCGTCGTCGCTCTCGGCCGGGGCGGCGTCCTCGACATCGTGGAAGATTCCGAGACGGGCGTTCTCGTGGCCGAAGAGGGGGCCGCGCCGCTCGCGGAAGGGATCCGCCGCGCGACCGCGACGGCCTTCGACTACACTCTTCTCCGCGAGCGGGCGATGCGCTTCGGGCATGCCCGGTTCGTCAAAGACTTCCGCCGCCAGATCGAGATGCTCCAGCGATGATCGCAGAGACGCGCCGCCGGGCGCTCCTTTTTCTCACGTCGGATCTCGTCGCCACGTTCCTGGCGCTCGCCGTCGCCTGGGGTCTGCGCTTCGGTCTCGAGATCGTCCCGGCGCCGCATGGCGTGCCGGACGCATCCTCGTACCTGCGGCTCTTCCCGATTCTGGCGGTGCTCTGGCCCGTCGTCTATTCCTTCTACGGCCTGTACCAGGTGCACCGGCACCGGTCCCGCATCGATGAAGCCATCGCGGTCCTGATCGCCACCGCCCTCGCGACGCTCCTGCTCACCAGCCTCGGAGCCGTCTTCCGCGGGTTCTCCTACTCGCGCCTCGTGCTGCTTCTCTTCTTCGGCGCCGACGTGCTCGCCGTGTTCGCCGGCCGCACCGCCATCCGCCGTTACTACGAGGAGGCGTGGCGCCACGGGATCGGGGTCCGCCACGCCCTCGTCGTCGGAGCCGGACGCCTGGGCCGCGCGCTCGTCGACAAGCTCGTCGAGCATCCCGAGGCGGGACTCGCGGTCCTCGGTTTCGCGGACGACGATCCCGCGAAAGCGGCGGCCGTCTATCGCGGCGTTCCCGTGCTCGGCCCGACGAGCGGCGTCGCGGGCATCGTCGAGGCCCGCCGGATCGATACCGTGTTCCTGGCCCTGCCGCTCGAAGCGCACAAGACGATGTTCGCCGTGCTCCAGGAGGTCGGGCGGACGGTAGCGGACGTGCGCGTCGTGCCCGATCTCCTCCAGCACATCACCTTCCGCGCCGGCGTCTCGGACCTCGACGGATTGCCGGTGATCCACCTGATGCAGGTCCCCCTCACCGGCTGGGCCGGGCTCGTGAAGCGGTCCCTCGACGTCGTCATCTCGGCCGCGGGGCTCGTCGGCTTTTCGCCGGTGCTTGCGGCGATCGCCGCCGCGATCCGGCTCGAGGACGGCGGTCCCGTCGTCTACCGGCAGATGCGGATGGGCCTCGACGGACGTCCGTTCGAGATCGTCAAGTTCCGGTCGATGCGCGTGGGCGCCGAGGACGAGTCCGGACCGACGTGGGCAGTCCCGGACGATCCCCGGCGCACGCGCGTCGGCCGATTCATCCGCCGCACGAGTCTCGACGAGCTGCCCCAGCTCTGGAACGTCCTCCGCGGAGAAATGTCCCTCGTGGGGCCGCGTCCGGAGCGCCCGGAGTTCGTTCACTCCTTCAAGAGCGAGTTCCCGCAATACATGGTCCGCCACCGCGTCCGCGCCGGCATCACCGGATGGGCCCAGGTCCACGGCTGGCGCGGCAACACGAGCCTCACGAAACGGATCGAGTACGACCTGTACTACATCGAGAACTGGTCTCTGTCCCTGGACCTCAAGATCCTCTGGCTCACCGCGAAATACGGCCTGCGCCACCGCAATGCGTATTGAGTGCCACACGGGAAACGGGAAACGGGAAACGGGAAACGGGAAACGGGAAACGAACGATCACACGGGAGCCGGCTGTCCCGATTCTCCGATCACCCGATTCCCCCTGATTGATCACCCGATCACCCGATCACCCGATTCTGACTCGAGCCTCCCCGACCACTCGATATCTCGATAACTCGATCGTTCGATTGATCGCGAGATCATGAGATCGCGAGATCGCGAGATCCGCTCTCCCGAGACGCTCGCTCGATTCCGCGCTACCCCATCTTCCTCAACCGTTTCATCCGCGCCTTCACGTCGGCTTCTCTCGAAGCGTCCGCTGGCCGTCCCGCAAAGGCATCTTCGCAATACGCATCGACTACGGCGCGGACGTCCTCCTCCGCCTCGGGACGACTCTGGACGTACATCCGGACGACTTCGGCCGGCGCCACGGATGGCGGCAGGCCGCCCGTGCGGCGCGCGAGCAGTCTTCGAAGCGCGAGATATGCGCGCGTGGCAGCCGAATATCGCGCCAGCCGCTTCGAGCGGGCGCGGACGAATCCCGAGAAAAAGAGGAGCGCCGCGCCGCCGATGCCGACGCCGAGGATCTGCCGCCGGTGCTCCTTCCAGAAGAGCCCGAAGGCGCCCAGCGTCTCCGCTACCGAGCGGACGGACTCGCGCGCGGAGTCGAGAAACTGCGCCTGGTCGAAGGTGTCGAAGCCCAAGATGCGGCGGTCGTAGAAGAACTCGAGCTCGCGGCCGAGGCTCGTCATCCGCTTCCACCAGGAGGCGCGCGTCGTCGCGGGCGGCACTCCCGATGCCGGGGTGGGATCGAGAACCGAAAATCCCGTCCCGTCGAGCTCCGCCTCGACCCACGCGTGCAGGTTCGTGCCGCGCACGACGATCGACGAGGACAGCAGGCCGATCTCGCCGCCGTAGGAGCCGGTCACGAGGCGGGCCGGGATCCCGCGGGCGGTCAGCATGAGCGCCTCGGCAGACGCGAAAAACTCGCAGTGTCCGGCCTTGGAGTTCACGAGGAAGTGGGCTATCGGATCGCCTCCCGGGCCGCGGGGCGGGTCGAGCGTGTAGACGAAGTTCTTCGCGAAGTGATCGCGGATCCGGATGGCGATCGCCTTCGGATCCGTCAGGTCGCCCGTGAGCTTCAGCGCGTAGTCGCCGATCGCCGGTGGGACGGACTTCGGGTCGATCGCGGTCGCGCCGATCCCGCGCGGCTCCGACCGGCGCACGTGCGCGGTGTAGCGGACGGCGCGCCGGTTCGTAGCCAATTTCACTACGCCGTCGGAGAGGGCCACCGGATAGCCGTGGTCGAGCTCGAGGTTCACCGCCTCGTACGGGAGGAACAGGAAGCCGTTGGCGAACGGGTTCAAGTCGATCGACACGTCGCCCGCGAGCTGGTCCGCCGGCCGCAGATCCGGAATCGATGAATCGCGGCGCGGACCGTGCGGATGCTGAGACGGCAGGCCGCGGACGAACGGGTTGCGCGTCCAGATTCCGTCGCGGTACTCGGTGAACACGGCCTCGCGGAGGCGGAGGACGCGTGGCGTCGCGCGATCCGGCTTCACGTCCATGCGAAGGACGACACGGTCGCTCCGCTTCGCCGCGCCGAAGGACTCGAGATCCACGCGATCGGCCGCGAGCGCCGACGACAGGGCGTCCTCGACCCGGACCGGCGCGCTCACGAACGGGCTCCGCAGCCGCGGCAGCGCGTAGAAAAGGGGCGTCGTGAGAAGTCCCGCCGTGACGATCACGGCCGCGGCGACACCTCCGGTCGGCACCGACCGCAGGACGCGGTCCGGAGGCGCGTCGTCGAAGTCGGCCAGCACGGCGAGCCGGCCGAGGGCGCGGAACGACAGGAACGCCATCACCGCGAAATAGACGAGGGACGCGACATGCGTCGAGGACGACGCGGACGCCAGCGTCAGGAGAAACAGCACGAGCAGCGCCGTCCGCGCCTCGCCCGGACGCTTCAGGGACGCGAGCTTGGCGATCGCCGTGAAGAGCAGGAGATGCGACACGGAACGCAGGAGGCTGTGCCGGAGGATCGCCACTTCGAGGCCGAGCCAAAGGAAGTACGAGAGTCCGATCGCATTCAGCACGGCGTCGGAGAGGCGGACCGGATTGCCGGACCGGGCGCGCCACCAGAGGATCAGTAAGGCCGCCTCGTAGGCCGCGAGCGCGGGCGGAAGAGCTCCGTCGGTCCAGAGAAGAGGCAGAGGCCCGACGGCCGCGAGCGGCGCGAGTACGAGCAGGTACGCGCGTCGCAGCCCCGGAGGAATCTCGCCCGAGTCCCGGAACAGCTTCACGCCGTCACCATCACGCGCACGTCGCCCCGGCGCAGCCCCGGGAATCCGGGCGCCGTCGCGGCGGGCAGAATTTCGAGGCGCGCAAGCGCGTCCAGGATGCGCGCCCTCTGCGGCCTCCCCGGGGCCGGCGCGACTCGGGCCCCCCGGGAATGGAATCCGACCTCCGCTCCGCGCGACAGCAGCAGGATGGCCTGGCCGGCGCAGCGCGAGATCGCCCGCTCGAACGCGGCGAGGCTCTCCGGATCGGACGGATCCGGCGCGGCGTTGTCGACGGTCAGCACCATCGTCCGATCGCGCTCGGCTTCCCGCTCCCGGACGATCCATCGCCTCATCCGGGCCGACTGCTTCCAGTGGATGTCGCGCGGATCATCGCCCGTGGCGAACTCCCGCAGGGTCCGGACGTCGGCGCCGCTGCCTTTCCGCCGGGGATGCGGGCGGCCGCCGCGCGAGTCTTCCGGCGGCGGCTCGTCGACGCGCCCCGGGTCGGGCGCGGGAAAGACCACGACTTCGCGCGTCAGCCGCGCGCGGCGGTACTTGCGGAAGAGCCCCAGCGGAAAGCGGGAGAGAAGACCCGCGTCGGGCTCGCGCACGATTCCGCGCCGCGCGAAGGTCCCCTCGACGAGGATTTCCCGGGTCTCGCCGGGCTTCAACGGCTCGATCCAGAGCGGCCCGGGCAGCCCCTCGTGCAGGAAGAAAAGAGCCTGCGAGGTGCCGCTCTTCAGGCGGTTCTCGAGGCGGACCTTCAGCAGCGCGGGCCGGCCCGCGAACACTTCGCCCACCGCCTCGACATCGCACGTCACGCCGCGCACGTTGCGGCGCGACACGAACCCCGAAACCGCCATGGAGGCGAGCATCGATGCGAGGACGAGGTAGAGCCCGTTGTTGCCCGTATTGGTGGCACCGATCGCCACGATCAGGCACATGAGGATGTAGCCGAGCCCGAAGTTCGTGATCCGGATTTCCCAGTCGGGGACCAGTGGGGGCATGGAGTGGCGGGGCAGTTCTCAGTTATCGGTTATCAGTTGTCGGTTTTCGGTTTTTGGCGGCCGTAAGCCTCGCGGCTGCTTGATCCCTGGAGTGCTCCGCGCGTCGGAACTGAAAACTGAGAACTGAAAACCGTTTGCTCACACCGGCACCGGCACCGCCGCCACGATCTTGCGCACGACCTCGCGCTCTCTTCCGCCCGCGCCGAATCCATCCGACGCCGTGGAGAGAATCCGGTGGGCCAGGACCGGCTCCGCGACCGCCTGGACGTCGTCCGGCGTCGCATAGTCGCGGCCGGCTATGAGCGCCTGCGCCTGCGTCGCACGGAACAGCGCCTGGGCGCCCCGCGTCGAAACCGGCAGCCGCAGGTCCGCGATCGTGCGCGACTTCTCGACGAGCGCATGGAGATAGTCGAGCAGGCGGTCGGAGACCGTGACGTTCTCGACGCGGTCCTGCAGCTCGAGAAGCTCCGAAGGGCCGAGCACGGCAGGAATCGCCGCAAGAGCCCGCTCGGTCCCACCGCGCCGCAGGAGCATTTTTTCCTCGACCGCGGAGGGGTAGCCGAGGGACAGGCGCAGGAAGAAACGGTCCATCTGTGACTCGGGCAGCGGATACGTGCCGAGGTACTCGACAGGATTCTGCGTCGCGACGACCATGAACGGCTGGGGCAGCGGGCGGCGCTCCCGATCGAGCGTCACGGCCCCCTCGTTCATGGCCTCGAGAAGCGCGGATTGGGTCTTTGGAGTCGCGCGATTGATCTCGTCCGCGAGAACGATGTTGGCAAAGATCGGCCCGGGATGGAACTCGAACCGCTCCGTCGCCGACTGGAAGACCGTCACCCCGAGCACGTCCGCGGGCAGCGTGTCGCTCGTGAACTGGATCCGCCGGAACTCGAGGGCGAGGCTTCGGCCGAGCGCCCGCGCGAGCGTCGTCTTGCCGACGCCGGGAACATCTTCGATCAGGACGTGGCCGCGCGAGAGGAGGGCCGTGAGAACGAGATCGACGCCCCGGGGGTCGCCGCGGTAGACGAGTCGGACGTTTTCCCGAAGGCGGTCGAGTCCCGTCATGGTTTCGGTGCTCATCCGTCTCCTGATTATCCGCCGTCAGCCGTCAGCTGTCTCGTGTCGGGTCTCCATCCGGGGGGCGTTTTGTCTTCAACCCTTTTTTTGAGCTTCCTCTTCCCGTCCGCTCTTTCGGGCTCCCTCTTCCCGGCGCAGCGCCTCGACCGCCCCCTTCAGCTCCCGCTCCCGGTCAAACGGGAGAATCAGGACTCCCTCGGGGCCCACGACGATCGCCGCGTCGGACAAGCCCGGAGCGATCACGGGGCGGTCCGAAATGATCAGGTTGCCCCGGGCGTCGGACGCCCCCTTGAGGTCCCGGATCGCGCGCCACGTCCCCGCGTCGTTCCATCCCGCCCGGAGGGGGATGGCCCGGACGCCGGCGGCCTTCTCCATGACCGCGTAGTCGATCGAGGCGTCCGGCAGAGAGGCATACGCGCGGGCGGCTTCCCGCGTCGCGTCTTCCCTTCCGGACGCGAAGATCTCCCGGTATCGGGCGACTCCCGCGACGAGATCGGGCGCGACCCGCCGCGCCTCCGCCAGGAACCGGGAGGGGCGGAACACGAAGATCCCGGCGTTCCAGAGACATCCCGCCCTGACGAGCTCCTCGGCGCGGGCCAGGTCCGGCTTCTCGACGTACCGCCGCACCTCGAGGCTCGCCGAGTGCGCGTCGGGCTGCACGTCGAGGTACCCGAAATCCGTCTCGGCACGGGCCGGGGGAATCCCGAGCACGACGACCGCGGCGTGCTCCGCGGCTTCGCCCGCCGAGGCGAGCGCCGAGCGGAAGGCCGCCGCGTCGGCGACGGTCTGATCGGAAGGAACCACCGCCGTTATCGGATCTCCATCCTTCTCGAACGCGAGCGCGGCCGACAGGACGGCCGGGCCGGAGTTGCGGCGGGACGGCTCGGCGAGAATCCGGGAGGCGGGAACTTCGGGCAGCTCGGCGCGCACCCGGGCGGAATGCCTCTCGGACGTCGCGACGTAGATGTCCGGCGACAACGGCGCGATACGCGCGTACGTCTCCGCGAGAAGGGAGCGGTCGGAGAGAAGCGCCAGAAACTGCTTCGGCGTCTCCTCCGTCGAGAGCGGCCAGAGCCGCGTGCCGCCCCCGCCCGCGAGCAGGAGAATCCTCATGAGCGTCGTCCCGGCGCGATTCCCAGCATTTCCACCTCGGGAGAGAGGGTAATCGCAAACTTCGCCTGGACAGCGTCCCGCATGCGCTCCATGAGCGCGAGGACATCGGTCGAGGAGGCATGGTCCACGTTCACGATGACGTTCGCGTGCCGGGAGGAGATCTCCGCGCCCCCGATCCGAACGCCCTTCAGGCCGCACTCCTGCAGAAGCCGGCCGGCGAAGTCGTCCGGCGGATTCTTGAAGACGCTGCCGGCGTTCGGCTCCGAGGGTAGGGCGCCGCGGCGCTTGTCGGCCACGGCCCGGGTCTTCGCGTCGATCTCTTCCCGCGGCGCGCGACGGAGCTCCATTCGCGCGGAAGCGACGATCTCCCCCGTCTCGACGAGCGAGGTCCAACGGTATCCATGCCGGATCTCCGCGGTGGCCGCCGTGCGCGCCTCTCCCCGGAGGTCCACGAGTCTCACGGAGCGGAGCACTTCGAAGATCTCTCCGCCATAGGCGCCCGCGTTGATCCGGACCGCTCCCCCGATCGAGGACGGGATCCCCGAGATCGCCTCGAGCCCCGAGAGGCCCGCGCGCGCCGCGGACGCGCAGACGCCGCCGAGCGTCGCGCCGCCGCCGGCTTCGAGAATCTCGCCGTCGACCGCGACGGATTTGAAATCCCCATCGAGCCGGATGACCCACCCGGGAAAACCCGCATCGGGAGCCAGAACGTTCGAGCCCATTCCGAGAAGAGCGACGGGCTCCTCGCGCCCGGCCGCCGCCCGGAGCACTTTTGCGAGACCGCCTTCGGTCCGGATCCGGCAGAACCACCGCGCCGGCCCGCCGATCCGCCACGTGGTGTGGCGGGACAACGGCTCGCCGGCCAGGATTTCGCCTTCCGCGGGCGCCAGGAGAAGGGCCGCGGCGTCTTCCTCCCGAGCCGCAGGCGTACGGGAATCCGTCACGGTCCGAGCAGTCCGGCAAAGAGCACGATGACCCCGGCCGCGAGCAGTCCCGCGAGGACATCGTCGATCATGATCCCGAGCCCGTCCGGCAGGTCCTGGATGCGTCGGATCGGCCCCGGCTTCCAGACGTCGAAAATCCGAAAGGCGAGGAAGGATCCCACCCACGCGATTGCGGCCCGCCCCGCGGACCCGTAGGAGAAGAGCGGCACCGCCGCGGACGCGAGAAACTGGCCGGCGAATTCGTCGAGCACGATCACTCCCGGGTCTTTCGCGCCCATCGCACGGCTCGTCCGGGTCGTCACCGGAACGCCGAGAGCGAATGTCAGGAGCCCGGACGCCAAAAGTCCCACCGCCGCGGCGATGCTCGCTCCATGACCGGGATGGAGAAGCGCGACCGAGCCCCACGCGAGAGCGAGCGCGACGGCCGAGCCGGCAGTGCCGGGCGCGAACGGCGAGAGGCCGGATCCGAAACCCGTCGAGAGAATGGTCGAGAAGGGACGCTCCGCAAATGCGCGGGCGAGTGACGGTGCCTTCGAAGGCGTTGACTCCGCCTGTGTCGGGGGAGAAGATGGCGGTGTCCTCATCGGCCTCGGAGCCCGAGTCTATAATTGCGCCACCGCGCGCACGACTCTCTTTCCCGGGCCTCCGGGATCGCACGCGAGCATCGCTTCGGAGGAACGGGCGAGAGAAAACCACGAAAGGATGAGGACATGTCCAGCGTGAAATCGACAGAAAAATGGCGCGCGGTGGAAACCGCGCTGACGCAGATCGAACGCCAGTTCGGCAAGGGCTCGATCATGCGGCTGGGGGATCGCCCCGAGAGCGTCATGCAGGTGATTCCCACGGGCTCGCTCGCCGTGGACGCGGCTCTCGGCGTCGGGGGCATCCCCCGAGGCCGCGTGGTCGAGATCTTCGGTCCCGAGTCGTCGGGTAAAACGACGCTCTCGCTCCAGGTCATTGCCCAGGCCCAGAAAACGGGCGGCCTCGCCGCGTTCATCGACGCCGAGCACGCGCTCGACTCCGAGTACGCGAAGAAGCTCGGCGTGGACACGGACAACCTGCTCGTCTCCCAGCCGGACAACGGAGAGCAGGCGCTCGAGATCACGGAGATGCTGATCCGATCCGGCGCCGTCGACGTCGTCGTCATCGACTCCGTCGCGGCCCTGGTACCCAAGGCGGAGATCGAGGGGGAGATGGGCGAGGCGCAGATGGGCCTCCAGGCGCGGCTGATGTCACAGGCCCTGCGCAAGCTCACCGGTATCGTCTCGAAGTCGAAGACGAGCCTGATCTTCATCAACCAGATCCGCGAAAAGATCGGCGTCATGTTCGGCAATCCCGAGACGACGACCGGCGGACGGGCGCTCAAGTTCTATGCGTCGATCCGCATTGACATCCGCCGCATCGCGTCGCTGAAGGACGGCGACACGGTCGTCGGGTCGCGAACGAAGGTCAAGGTCGTCAAGAACAAGGTTGCCTCGCCGTTTCGCCAGGCCGAGTTCGACATCAACTACGGCGAGGGCATCTCCCGCGAGGGCGAGCTCCTCGACATGGGGATCGAGGCGAAGATCGTCGAGAAGTCCGGAGCGTGGCTCTCCTACGGAGACCTGCGGATCGGCCAGGGCCGCGAAAACGCCAAGCAGTTCCTGAAGGAAAACCCGGAGCTCGCCAACGAGATCGAGACGAAGCTGCGCAAGTCGCTGGGTCTGCTGCCCTCCGATCCTCTCGACACGACGCCTCCCGTCGACGCGCCGATCGCCGAAAAGGAGAAGGTGGCGGAGAAGAGCCGGCGGTAAAAAGAGGATGTCATCGGCTCGGCCGCCCTTCGGCAGTCCGGGCCCGGGAACGAACTCTGCAATACTGGCGTTCCCGATGAAAGCGGAAAACAGATTCCTGCGCGCCCGCCGAAACGCGGGCGCGTTTTTTTTCGTGACGGTCGCGGCTCTCGTCGCGATCGCGAGTCTCGCGCGGCCGGATTCCGCGCAGGCCCTCGAGAAGATCCGGATCGCCGCCGGGAGAACCGACAGGACGTGCCCCTCCGCGGGTCCCGCCCTCGGCGTCGTCCGACTCTCCGCCGAGAACGATCCGGGTGACGTCTCCGGCTGCCTCCTGATCGTCGAGCTGCGTGACCTCTCCGACGCCAGCCTCGACCGCTTTACGTCGCGCCTGGCCCGCCTTCACGCTCTCCCGTACGTCCTGCTCGACCTCTCCGGCGCCGCGGGCGAACCGGCGCGGATCCCGTTCGCCGTCAAGAAGCTCTCGTCGGCGGTCCGAGCCGCGTCGATCGACGCGAAGGTGGGACTCGATCTCGGCAATCGTCCCGCCGGAGACGAGGACCTCTCGCCCTACGCCGACGCGCTCGTTCCGCGGCCCGGCGGAGTAGCGACCGGAAGCGAGGCCTCGATCGCGAGCCGATGGCTCCTTCCGTCTCCGCGCGACGAGAGCCCGTCGTCCGCCGCCGTCCGCGCGCTCGCCGAGGCGTCTCCGGACACGCTCGCGCGCGTCCGGCTGGTGGCAATCGCCGGTCCGGCGGACGCGGGAGCCTGGGAGCAGGTCCAGCGCGTCGCGCGGTATTTCACGGAAGACGTTTCGTTCGATCCGACCCCGATGGCCGCGACCGCCACGGCAGGACCGGCCGGGGGGGACGAGAGCCGCCCTCTGCCCCGGTTCTTCGATGCGAAGAGCTTCACGCCCGTCGCCTTCGTTCCCCGGTCCGCCGCTCTCCGCGTCGATCTGCCGGGCGGCTCGTTCGCGTCGGCAACGGTCGAGAATCTCGCCACGGGCGCGCGGCGCGAGTTCGGCCTCGTCGACGCGAAGTCCCTGACGCTCGACGCCACGTCCGCGGCGCTTGCCGTCGTGCTGCACCCGGCGACGAAGCCCGAAGGGGACACGCGCGCCGCGGTCGAGGTGGGCGCCGTCCGAGGCCTCACGGCGGAAGAGATCGTCGCGCGCGAGCGGGCGTGGGAGGCCGGTCAGCGGGAGCAGATCCAGTCTTGGGTTGGAGCGATGAAGGCGTCCCTCCGATTCCGCATAGCGGAGGTGAACGAAACCTTCGACCTCACCATCCTCGGCCCGTTCTACTTCGAGCGCGGAAAGGCCGCCGACTGGGAGTGGGACGAGTTCTACCTGAACGGCGTCAAGTGGAAGGGCAAGACCCTGCCGAAGCTGCCGATCCTGCAGCCCGAAAAGGTGACAACGCTTCCCCTCGACATCCGCCTGTCCGAGGACTACACGTACGAGCTCAAGGGAGAGGGGCCCGTGTCCGGCCGCCGCGCGTACCACATCCAGTTCACGCCGAAGAGCAGTGTCGGCGACAAGCCGGTCTATCGCGGCAGCGTCTGGATCGACAAGGAAACGTTCGCGCTCCTGCGGCGCGACTCGATTCAGATGAATCTCAAGGGCGAGACGCTCTCGAACATCCAGAACGAGTTCTACCGTCCAGTCCCCGGCCATCCCGAGGTGCTCCTTCCCCTCGAGATCAAGGGACAGCAGGTGTTCTCGACCGCCGGACGCACGACGGCGATCGAGCGCGACGTGGTCCTCCTGAAGGTGGAGCTGAATCCGGACGACTTCACGACACGGCGCGGCAAGGCCTGGGCGTCGGAAGCGCAGATGATCCGCGACACGGAGCAGGGAATGCGCTACCTGATCCCCGATCCCGCGACGCCGGGCGAGCGGATCGTCCAGACGAAGCTCTCGAAGAAGAGCACGTTCGGGATCGCCGGCGCTTTCTACGACAAGTCGCTCGACTACCCGATCCCCCTCCTCGGCATCCAGCACTTCAACTTCGACCTGTTCGGAAAAGGAAAGCAGCTCTCGGTGTTCTTCGCCGGAGCCCTGCTCACGACGAACTACTCCGACCCGGCATTTCTCGGAACGCACTTCGACCTCGGCGCCGATCTCTTCGGGGCGGCGATCGCGTTCGGTGATGTGTCGTACCGCGACGGGCACCAGGTGACGTCCGACAAGGTCAAACATCTCCCCGCCGTTTTCCAGATCAATCTCGGCCACCCGCTCGGCCCTTACCTGAAGGCTTCGCTCGGCATTTTCACGAAGTACGACAACTACCAGCGCGACAAGGACACGGCTCCGCAATTTGTGACCCCTGTCGATACGCTCACCAACGGGGCGGAGCTGAAGCTCGTCGCGAACATTTCGGGGTTCAACGCTTCCGTCGCCGGGAGCTACTTCGACCGGAGCAAGTGGCAGTTCTGGGGGGACCCGAGCGATCCCGAGTACCAGCCGAGCCAGAAGGACTATTTTCGGTGGGAGGCGTCGGTCTCGAAGGACCAGTACTTCTCCGGCTTCCGCAAGCTGCACGCGTCGATCGGATACCTCGACGGGACCGACCTCGACCGTTTCTCCAAGTACGAATTCGGATCGTTCTCTTCGCACCCGATGCACGGGTTCCAGAGCGGAAGCCTGCGGACCGAGAAAGCCTGGATCGCGAACCTGTCCTACGGCCTGAACATCGAGGACATCATCCGGTTCGAGGGCTTCTACGACCAGGCTCTCCTCACGGATTCCCGCTCCGGCTTCCAGAACACCTACTTCTCCGGCGCCGGCCTGCTGGCTTCGCTAAACGGCCCCTGGCAGAACTCTCTTTTCCGCGCGGAGCTCGGCGTCCCCGTCGTCCGCCACGGCGTCACCGGATTCGTCGTAAACGTCCTGATGTTGAAGCTCTTCTAGAGATCCGTCCCGTTCCCTTTCGTCGCTCCTGCATGAGAGAGGGGTGGCGTTCGAGCCGCCCGGCGGCGTACCTTCCTCCGCTCCGGAGACACGGCGCGACCCAAGATGCGAAAAAAGATGAGCAATCGCAGTCGCGCCTTCGCGAAATCGGGGCTGTTATCGCGTCCGTGGAAGTGAACCCCCACGCCCGAACCCTCCGGAATTGTTCCACGCGAAGCGCTCTCCCGGCAGCCTGCCCGCCGCGAATGCCGCGGCCGAAAGCCGCTCTTCTCCGGGAGGGCTCCCGGCCCCGGGCTCCGATGGTGACTGAAGTACCCCGGAGCCCGCCGCCGGCGGAGCCTCCCGAACGAGGCCATGAGAGAGGGAGCACACCGAGCTCGCGCGGTCGCCTCTCTGCGGCGGCGACCGAACGACGAGCGGCGGCCCGTTTTTACTCCAGCGGCAAGGCCGACGCGTGCCTCGGGAGGGAGGCGCAGCCGGCGGCGGGCGGATCGGACGGTGAATGCGAGGAATTCAGAAACGTTCCAGCGCGCGCACCCGGACGTTAGTTTGCCGGGGGAAACACCGCGGCCGATCTGGCGCATCGATCATCGTGTTCGAAGGATTCGGCTATATTTCGCATCCGATGTCCGAACCCATTCCCTTCGCGTTTCCCGTCGCGCCGGTTCGCCGCGCGCTCATTTCGGTCCACGACAAGTCCGGCGTCGTCGACCTCGCCCGCGAGCTCGCGTCGCACGGCGCCCGGCTCGTGTCGACGGGGGGCACCGCTGCCCATCTGAAGGAGGCGGGCCTCGAGGTCACGCTCGTCGAGGATGAGACGGGGTTTCCCGAAATTCTCGGAGGGCGCGTCAAGACGCTGCATCCGAAGATCTTCGGCGGGGTCCTGGCCGACGACAGCCGGGAAGATCACGCTCGCGATCTGGCGCAGTCGGCCATCGAGGCCTTCGACCTCGTCGTTGTCAATCTCTATCCGTTCGAGCAGACGATCGCCCGGGGCGCGAGCCCGGCCGAGGCCATCGAGATGATCGACATCGGCGGAACGGCGCTGATCCGAGCCGCTGCGAAGAACCACGGACGCGTCGCAGTCGTCGTCGAGCCCTCCGACTACGCGGGGCTCATTACCGAGATTCGCGGCTCCGGCGGAACGACGGCGGCTTCGCGGGAACGGCTCGCGGCCCGGGCCTTCGCGCGCACGGCGGCGTACGACGGGGCGATCGCCCGTTATCTCGCCGGGCAGGGCGCGTCGGAAGACGCGTTCCCCCAGAGCCTCGTCTTCTCATTCGAAAAGGTCGGCGCTCTGCGATACGGAGAGAATCCGCACCAGCGGGCGGCGCTGTACCGCGAGCCCACGGCGCCGCCGGACGCGGTCGTGCGCTTCCAGATGCTCCAGGGCAAGGAGCTCTCGTTCAACAACCTCCTCGACCTCGACTCGGCGGTCACCCTCGCGCGGGATTTCGAGCGCACGGCCGCTGTCATCGTCAAGCACAACAACCCCTGCGGAGCCGCCATCGGCGACACGCTCGTCGAGGCTTTCGGCCGCGCCTTTTCATGCGACCCGCTCGCGGCGTTCGGCGGGATCATCGCGATCCGGGGGCAGGTCGATGGAGCGCTCGCGGCCCTCGTCCTCCAGCACTTCGTCGAGGTCGTGGCGGCGGACGATTTCACGCGTGATGCGCTCGACCTGTTCGCGAAGAAGCCCAACATCCGTCTCCTCAAAGTCCCGATTTCGCGCCGCGCCTCGCCCGGCATCGACTGGAAGCGCATCGAAGGAGGGCTGCTCGCGCAGGACGCCGACACCGAGCCGGATCAGCCCGGGTCGTGGCGCGTGGTCTCCCAGCGAAAGCCGACCGCGGTCGAGCGCGCGGCCTGCGAGCTGGCGTGGAAGGTCGTGCGGCGTGTCAAGTCGAACGGGATCGTTCTCGCGAACGCGCGGCAGACGATCGGAATCGGCGCCGGGCAGATGAGCCGGGTCGACGCCTGCCGCCTGGCCGCGACCAAGCCCGTCCTCCCCATCGTCAACTGCGGCGCGGCATCCGATGCGTTCTTTCCGTTCCGCGACGGGCTCGACATCCTGGCCGAGGCGGGGGTGACCGCCGTCGTCGCGCCCGGCGGCTCGATCCGCGATCAGGAAATTGTCGCCGCAGCAGACGAACGCCAGATGGCGTACCTGATCGCGCCCCGGCGCCACTTCCGCCATTGATGAAATCGACGCAGCGCAGCCGCACTCTCTCGACGGGAGATGGCGGGGGTGAGGGGCGATCGACCTCGGATCCGGGAAACGGGAGACGGGAAACGGCAAACGAGAGAGGTCATGTGTCCCGGCCTTCTCGATTCTCCGATCCTCCGATTCCCTCGATGGATCACCCGATCACCCGATCACCCGATCACCCGATTCTCGCATTCGCGGTCGCGCTCTTCCTCCTCGCCACCGCCGGCACGCTCCGGGCACAGTCTCCCCTCCCGCCCGAGGCGGCGTCCGCGTTCTCGCGCGCGGCTTCGCTCTATTCGGACGGCTCCGCCCACGGCGCGG
Organism: Thermoanaerobaculia bacterium; assembly: GCA_038239305.1. Classification (GTDB taxonomy): domain Bacteria; phylum Acidobacteriota; class Thermoanaerobaculia; order UBA5066; family Gp7-AA6; genus JALYUA01. The sequence continues at coordinate 22,109 of JBBSEW010000021.1, forward strand.
CGTTCGTCCAGATCTACACGCCGGCGGGATTCACGACCGCGCGGCGGGAGTCGGGCGCCCTCTGGATCCAGGCGCCGCAGAAACTGCGGTTCGACTACGAGGCGCCGGAGAAGAAGACCTTCACGTACGGGGACGGTGAGGGCCGCCTCTACACGCCCGACGACAAGCAGCTCTCCATCCAGAAGCTCTCGATCGAGGACCGCGCGCGGCTGCCGATCGTGTTCCTCGCCGATCCCGCGGAGCTGGCGCGCCAGTACGCCGTCTCGGTCGAGCCAGGCGCCGGGGCCGTGACGCGGGTCCTGATGAAGCCGCGCGCCGCACGATCGGATCTCGCCTGGCTGCGACTCTCCGTCGGTCGGGATGGATCGATCGAGGAGTTGTCCTACGAGGACGCCGGCGGCAACCGCACGGAGTTTCGATTCGAAGGCTGGCGGAAGGAAAAGGCGCGGCCGCCGGCGGATTTCCGGGTCACCGGCCCGCCCGGCACGCGGGTCCTGCAGAACTGATCCCGGGCTCCCGTCCGGCCCCCCTTCCGCGCGTTTCGCCTCGCCCGTGAAATAGAATCCCCGCATGCCGCAGGATTTTTCTTTCGACGTCGTGAGCAAAGTGGACCTGCAGGAGGTCTCCAATGCCGTGCAGCAGGCGTCGAAGGAGATCGCGACGCGATTCGACTTCCGGGGAAGCGCCTCGAAGATCGACTGGAATGAGAAGGAGCTCGAGCTGACCCTGACTTCCGACGACGCCCACAAGCTGAAGTCGGTCGTGGACATCCTGGAGACCCGGATCGTCAAGCGCGGGATTGCCGTGAAGTCGCTCGACTACGGCAAGATCGAGGACGCCGCCGGGGGGACCGTCCGCCAGGTCACCAAGATCCAGCAGGGCATTCCTTCCGAAAAAGCGAAAGAGATCGTCAAGGCGATCAAGGACAAGAAGCTGAAGGTCCAGGCCTCGATCCAGGCAGATCAGGTCCGGGTGTCCGGGAGGGCGAAGGACGAGCTCCAGTCGGCGATGGCCCTGCTGCGCGCGGGCGATTTCGGGGTCCCGCTCCAGTTCGTGAATTACCGGTGAGCGTGGGACGGGTGAGCGTGGGGCGGGAAACGGGAAACGGGAAATAGGAAACGATGTATCCGGAGCTGCGGATGGTGGCGATCGAGCATCTCGCCGATCGGACGACCGTAAGACACCGGAGCTCGCCGTGGTGAGCATCCCGCGCCTCGCCAATCCCCGGTTTGCGCGCGCTTACGACCTCATTTCCGAAAAGCTCGAGCTGGTCGAGAAGGAGCTGGTCCTCCACTTCCGTTCGTCCATTCCGACGATCGACCGCATCGGCGACTACCTCGGGTCCGGCGGCGGAAAGCGGCTGCGCCCCGCGCTCCTGCTGCTCTCGGCACGGATGCTGGGATACGAGGAGGGAGAGAAGGACGTTCGATACGCCGCCGTGATCGAGTTCATTCACACGGCGACGCTCGTCCACGACGACATCATCGACGAAGCGCGCCTGCGCCGCGGCCGCGTATCCGCCAACGCGCGGTGGGGCAACAACCTGACGGTGCTTTTCGGCGACTATCTGTACACGAAATCGATGGGGATCGCGCTCGACGAAGGGGACCTCACGATCCTGAAGGTCCTGTCCGACACGACACTCTCCATGATCGAGGGCGAGATCATCGCGATCGAGAAGACGGACGACGTGCACGTCACGAAAGACGACGCGCTCGGGATCATCCGGCGCAAGACCGCGGACCTCTTTTCGGCCGCGTGCCGGCTGCCCGCCCATTTCGCCCCCCTCGGCGATCTCTTCGCCGCAGAACGGCTCGCGGAGTACGGGCGTTGCCTGGGCGTGGCGTTTCAGCTGATCGACGACCTGCTCGACTACACGGGAAGCGAGGCCTCGGTCGGCAAACCCGTACTGAACGACCTCCGGGAGGGAAAGCTCACGATGCCGCTCCTGCTCGCCCTGCCGCGCGCGAGCGCCCGGGAGCGGGAAGCCGTCGAGACGGTCGTGCGCGAGCGGGAGTTCCGCTCGGTCGAGCCGGCGACGATCCTCTCGCTGGTCGAGCGCCACCAGGGAATCGCCGAGACGCGGGCGCTCGCCCGCGACTACGCCGGAGCCGCCCGGGTCGCCCTCGGCGCGTTCCCTGACTCCGAGGCGAAAGAAGGCCTCCTGCTGGCAACCGAGTCGGCGATCGACCGCGTCAGGTAACGTCGCCGGAGCCGCGATCGGCCTCGGGGCCTGAGATCGGCCCTACTGCGCGGAGATCCTTTAAGACCAGAGGTTGCTCGGCTCGGCCGGATGCGGCCTCGACCGAGCGGATTGTGGCCAGCTCCGGCTCCCGCAACGGGAGGCTCCTCCTTCCCTTCGGTCAGGAGACTCCTCCCGTCGCGAGCGAAGTGGAACATTCGCGCGTTGCCCTGCTTTCTCTGGCGGTAACATCGCCTGCACCGTGCGGATCTTTTTCGCTGGAGGGGAGACCTTGCGCGCGGAGCCTTTGGGCCGCGAGAGGTGCTTTGCTCGGCCGGATGCGGCCTCGACCGAGCGGATTGCGGCTAGCTTCGGCTCCCGCGGATGAATCCGTTCGGCGATCACCGACGGCCGTTCCGGCACGGAAGCCATCGAGGGCGTTCCCACCTAGTGATCCCGCGCGCAGTCCGTCATAGGAGCGCGACCACGCTACCGAGGGTACGTTCGCGACCGAGATATGCGAGTCGCAATTCCTGAACGACGACCCTACGCGCCAATTAATATTAGGAATTAAACGAGAGTTACCTTAATAAATAAGGGACACGACTCCCGCTCTTTCATCGCTTTCATCCCTTAAAAAAGAAGGAATTGTTGCTTCGTAGCCTAAATAATTCTTGATCTTTACACCAAACGTGCCTATTATCAATCAGATATGTCACGCGCCACTCCCTGGTCAGGATTTGCACAGAAGTTCCGTGATTTCTCCCTGGTCACCTCCCCGAAGGGTTTAGCCGAGGAAGTCCGCCTCTATCACCGCCGGGCATGCCTGGCGGCGGCCGAAGAGCGCTTCGACGACGCGCTGATCTTCTGCGGGAAGGCGCTCTCGATCGCGCCCCGCGATCTCGCGACCCGCCTCCTGGTGGCGCGAATCTACGATCGCGGCCTCCATGACGTCGACGCCGCGGTCGCGGGGTATCGGAAAGTCATCACGCTGGCGGGCTACGACTCCGAGGATCCGCACTGCATCGCGGCGCGCTCGGCTCTCGACACTCTCATCCAGGCTCTCGCCGTCGATACGGCTCCGGCCGGAGCTCTCGAGACCTAGCTAGCCCCTCCTCGGGGCGGGCGATCGACCTCCTCGACCCTTTTTCGTTCTTCCTTCTTACTCTCTTCCCTTTCCCCTCGCCATTCCGTCGCGCGTCGCGCGTCACCTGTCGCCGTCTCCATTTCCCCTTTCGCGCCAACCGCTCTCCCCGCCGCGATTCGCCGGTGCCGCCTCGTCACCGGTCCGACGGTCTGCCGGGGTGCCAGGGCCCTCCCCAGGGATAGCGAGGCGGAGGACCGAGCAGCGCCGCCCGCTCCTGTCCGACCGGAGGCACGCCCGCCCGGCGATCCATCGTCCAGCCCGCGTTGCTCACGAGGATCGCCCGTCCGGCCTCGTCCGAAAGCGCGAAGAGGATCCCCCCCACCCCGTCCCGGCTCTCGGCGAGGATCGCAATGCTGTTCGAGCCCTCCCGCAGGAACGGCGCGACGTCGAAGGCCGCACCGGTGTTGCCCGCGCTCCCCGATCCGTCCCCGGCCCGCGCGCCGTTCACCCAGAGCGTGAAGCGGGGCGGCGCGAAGACGCGAGCGACGGCCCGCGGCGGCCGGGTCGGGAGCGTGAACGCGGAGCCCGTCGAAAAGCGGACGGGCGCGCGCTTCGGCGCCCGGGAGATCCAGATCCACCTCGCGGCGCCGAATCCCGCACGCTTCTCGCCGGCGGCGCGGAAGAGATAGATACCGCCGTCGAGCGCCAGCGCCGTCAGAACGGAGAGAATCACCATCGCCGCAAACGGATGGTCCCGCGCGAAACGCCGATGGAGAACGGAGTCTGGTTGACGCAAGGCGCGCCGGAGAATACACTCTTTATCCCGACGTCATGAAGATTGTCGGATTGATCCCCGCCCGCTACGCTTCGGTCCGATTTCCCGCCAAAGCCCTCGCTCCTCTGGCCGGAAAACCGATGGTCGTTCATGTCCTCGAAGCGGCTCGGGCCGCGCGCCGGCTCGACCGTGTCGCGGTGGCGACCGACGACGAACGGATCGCGAGCGTCGTCGTCGCGGCGGGAGGAGAGGCCGTGATGACGTCCCCGGATTGTGCGAGCGGAACGGATCGGCTGGCCGAGGCGGCCCTCCAGATCCGGGGCGATGTCTACGTCAATATCCAGGGGGACGAGCCGATGATGTCGGCCGAGAACATCGACCGCGTGGTGGACGTTCTGCTCGCGCCTTCGGACCGCCGGATCGCGTCTCTCTGGATCCCGATCGAGGCTTCGGAAGCGTCGGACCCGAACGCGGTCAAAGTCGCTGTCGCACGGGACGACCGGGCGCTGTACTTCTCCCGATCCCCGATCCCCTATCCCCGGGCCGGCACGCCCGCGTTCCGGAAACACCTCGGTCTTTATGCCTACCGGGCGGAGACGCTTGCAGCGATCGCGGCGCTCCCTCCGTCGGCACTGGAGCGGGCGGAATCTCTCGAGCAATTGCGGTGGCTGGAGGCGGGAATCGCGATATGGATGGGCGAAGCGGCGACGGATTCGATCGGAGTGGACACGCCGGGAGATCTCTCCCGCGCGGAAGAGGCGATGGGACAACGGATTTCGCACAGGGAGGCTCGATCATGAGCAAATACGTGTTCGTCACGGGCGGCGTCGTGTCGTCCCTGGGCAAGGGCATCGCGGCGTCGTCGATCGGGGCGCTGCTCGAGGCGCGCGGCTACTCGGTCGCGCTCGCCAAGTTCGACCCGTACATCAACGTCGATCCCGGCACGATGTCGCCCTTCCAGCATGGCGAGGTCTACGTCACCGACGATGGAGCCGAGACCGACCTCGACCTCGGCCACTACGAGCGGTTCACCACGACGACCTCCTCGCGGATGAACAACACGACTGCGGGCCGGATCTACCTTTCGGTCATCGAGAGGGAGCGCCGCGGCGACTACCTCGGGAAAACGGTGCAGGTCATCCCTCACATCACCGACGAGATCAAGGAAGCCATTCGCCGCGTCGGCCCAAACTCCGACGTCGTGCTCATCGAAATCGGAGGGACCGTCGGCGACATCGAATCCCTGCCGTTCCTCGAGGCGATCCGCCAGATCCGCCAGGAGGCGGGCCGCGGAAACGCGATCAACGTCCACCTGACGCTCGTCCCGTACATCAAGGCTTCCGACGAGCTGAAAACGAAGCCGACGCAGCATTCCGTCAAGGAGCTCCTCTCGATCGGGATCCAGCCCGACGTGCTCCTGTGCCGCACGGACCGATCGCTACCGGCGGAAGTGAAGAAGAAGATCGCGCTTTTCTGCAACGTGCCCGTCGAGGCAGTCATCAACGCGAAAGACGTCCCCTCCATCTACGAGGTTCCGTTGCAGTTCGCGGCGGAAGGGCTGGACGAGATCCTGCTCGACCTGCTTCACCTTCCCCACTACGACCGCGACCTCACGAAGTGGGAGTCCCTCGTCAACCGCATCAAGAATCCGGCGGGCGAGGTCGACATCGCCGTCGTCGGCAAATATGTCGAATACGGCGACTCCTACAAGTCTCTCAACGAGGCGCTGGCGCACGGCGGCATCGCGAACAACATCAAGGTGAAGCTTCACTACGTGGATGCCGAGTCTCTCGAGAACGACACGTATCCCGAGATCCTCGTGCGCGCGGATGCCATCCTCGTTCCGGGCGGCTTCGGACGGCGCGGTGTCGAGGGCATGCTCAAGGCGATCCGATACGCCCGCGAGAAGAAGGTGCCGTTCTTCGGCATCTGCCTCGGGCTCCAGTGCGCCGTGATCGAGTACGCGCGGCACGTCGCCGGTCTCGAAGGCGCTAACTCGACGGAGTTCGAGGAGGAGCCGAAGCACAAGGTCATCTTCAAGCTGCGCGACCTGATCGGCGTCGAAGCCCTGGGCGGAACCATGAGGCTCGGCAAATATCCGTGCGAGCTCGCTCCCGGATCGTTCGCCGCGCGCGCGTACGGGGAAAGCCCGATCTCGGAGCGACACCGGCACCGGTACGAGGTCAACCAGGAATATCTTCCGGCGCTGAAGGAAGCCGGCCTGTCCTTCACGGGAATGTCGCCGGACCGCAAGTTCGTCGAGATCATCGAGCTCAAGGACGAGCATCCCTGGTTCCTCGGGTGCCAGTTCCATCCGGAGCTCAAGTCGAAGCCCTTTGCCTGCCATCCCCTCTTCAAAGACTTCATCCGGGCGGCGCGGGCCCACCGCGGGGCGCGGGAGGAGATTCTGGAATCGGAGAAGGCGATCAGCGCCGCTTCTTCCGAGGCCATGTCCTGAGCAAGCCGGTCCGCCGGATCGAGATTGCGCCGGGGTATGCGATCGGGGGCAGCGAGCCGCCGCTCTTTTTCGCGGGGCCCTGCGTCATCGAGTCGCGCGGGCACGCCGTCGCCATGGGCCGGAGTCTCCAGGCGATCGCGGGCGAGACCGGTGCGCGGATCGTCTACAAGTCGTCGTTCGACAAGGCGAACCGCTCATCGAAGGACTCCTTCCGGGGGCCTGGCATCGCGGAGGGGCTCTCGATCCTCGCGGAGGTGAAGGCGAAGACGGGCCTTCCCGTGATCTCCGACATTCACGAGCCGGCCCAGGCGGCGCAGGCCGCACGCGTCCTCGACGTCCTCCAGATCCCGGCTTTCCTTTCCCGGCAAACCGACCTCCTCGAAGCGGCGGCGCGCACGGGCCGCCCGATCAACGTGAAGAAGGGGCAGTTCCTGGCTCCCGACGACATGGCGCTCGTGGTCGAGAAGTGCCGCGCGGCCGGTAACGAGAACGTCATGCTCTGCGAGCGGGGGACATCGTTCGGGTACCACAACCTGGTCGTCGACATGCGGGCGTTTCCGATGATGCGGGAGCTCGGCCTCCCGATCGTCTACGACGTCACCCACTCCCTCCAGCTGCCGGGCGGCGGAAAGGAAACCGGGGGGCTCAAGCAGTACGCTCCCGCGCTCGCCCGCGCCGCCGCCGCCACAGGGTCGGTCGACGGTTTCTTCCTCGAGGTCCACGATCACCCGGATCAGGCGCTTTCGGATCGCTCGACTCAGCTCGACGTGGAGACCGTGAGCGCGCTGATTCGGTCGGTCATGGCGATACGGGAAGTGGCCCTGCGCTGATCGCTCGGATCGGATCGGTCGAGGTCGGATGTGGAGTGGGATCGGGCGACCGGGTGATCCAGCAGGGATTCGTACGATCCGAGAATCGGGAGATCGAAGAATCCAGAAGCCGCCCCTCACCCCGGCCCTCCGCCGCCGGGAGATGGGGAAAGAAGGCGCGCGCTTCCCTCAACCTCGCGGGGGCGGGGACGTGACGATGCGATTTCGCCCCTGCGACTTCGCCTCGTAAAGGGCGGCGTCGGCTGCCGCGACCCATCCTCGGAAGTCCATGGCCGGAGCGCGAAAGCTCACGATGCCGGCGGAGAAGGTCGCCTGAACGGGCTGGCCCGATTCGCCGCCATGGACGGTCGCCGCGAATTCTTCCTGGAGACGCTCGACGAGCCGCAGCGCCTCGGATGCCCCGAGCTCGACCAGCAGGACGCCGAACTCGTCTCCCCCGAGACGGCCGATCGCGTCGGATTGCCGGAAGCGCCGGCGGAGAATGGAGGCAAACGACGCCAGCACGCGATCGCCGACGGGATGACCATTCTTATCGTTGATCGCTTTGAAGTGATCGAGATCGATCATCACGAGGGACGCGCGCGGGTTCTCGAGCCGGGAGAGCCGGGCCGCTTCCGCACGGACGCTCTCCAGAAACGCCGTGTGCGTCAGGAGCCGGGTGAGGCCGTCGCGCAGGAGGAGCGTTCGAAGGAAGCGCGCGCGCTCGAGTCGTGCTCCCACGGTCGAGAGCAGAAGCCCCGGCGCGACCGGCTTGGTGAGGTAATCGTCTCCCCCGGCCCGCAGCCCCTCGATCCGATGCGACGTCAGGACCTCCGCGGTCAGAAAGATGACGGGGAGAGTGGCGTATTTCTCTTCCTGCCGGATGTACCGCGCGAGCTCGTAGCCGCTCGTGTCCGGCAGGCGCGCGTCCATCAGGACGAGATCCGGCTGAAAGGTCTCGAGATCACTCTGGAAGTCCCGGGAGCCTCCGCAGATCCGCACGTCGTAGCCCGCGGACTCGAGAATGGTCCGGATGAAGGCCGCCTGGTCCGGTTCGTCCTCGACGGAAAGAATTCGCGAGGCCACGGTGCGGCTTCGGTCGAGCAGGTGGTGCAGACGCCTCAGAAGGGCGTCCGCGTCGAGGGGCTTCTGGAAGAAGCCGTCGGCACCGCAGTGAATCGCCTCCACGCGATCCTCGAATCCGGACAGTCCGCTGACGATGAGCACGGCCACCGAGTCCCCGCCGGGACGCAGGCGCAGCTCCTCGACGAGCTCGAAGCCGCGCCCGTCGGGCAGTCCGATATCGAGCAGCAACGCGTCCGGAAGATCGTCGTCGAGCAGACGCCGCGCCTCCGCGAGGCTTCCGGCGGAGCGCTTATCAAATCCCTCCCGGTCGCAGACCTTTCCGAGCATCGAGCGGACCTCGGCATCGTCATCGACGATGAGGATCGTGACGGCGGACGGAGGACGCACCGCCGCCGGCATCCACGACGTCGGGGAACCTCCCGAGGCGAGCGATGCCCGGATGCTCGAAACCAGGGCGCGCCATTCCGCGCGCTCTTCCGGGCTCGGCGGGCGATCGGCGGCCAGTACCGTCTCGCAGCCGGCCTCGCCGCGCGCCGCGTCGCGCGACACTTCGGTGAAGCCGTAGGTTCCTCCCGAGCCCGCAAGCCCGTGGAAATTCCGCGAGAGATCCGCCACGCTCGCCGTCCACGCACCGGTCGACGTCGACCGATCGATCGCCGCTTCCATCTCGCGCAGACGGTCGAACGAGCCCTGAATGAACTGACGTCGGAACTCTTCGAGCGAAGATGCCAGTGTCTCGTCCGGCATTCAGTTTCCGCCCGAGAGAACCGCGCGCAAGAGATCCGGGAGCGCCAGCGGGTCGAAGGGTTTGGTGAGAACGCCGCGGGCGCCCATGGCCCGGAGCCGCTCGATCTCGGCGGTCTGCGCCTTCGCCGTCAGAAAGACGATCGGGATGGATTCCGTCGCGGGATTTGCGCGCAGGGCCGTGAGCGTCGCCGGCCCGTCCATGACCGGCATCATCATGTCGAGCAGGATCGCGTCGGGGTGGCCCGACTCCGCCTCCCGCACGCCGTCGGGGCCGTTCGAGGCATCGATGACCTCCATTCCCCCCACGCGGGAAAGCGAGAGACGGACAATGCGGCGGATGTCGTCTTCGTCGTCGATGATCAGTACTTTCATTTAACGTCCCTTCGTCTGAGGTTCAGACAGCATTTCCCCGACGGCGTCCAGAAACTCCCGGTCGGTCGAACGAGACTTCGTCATGAACCGCGTCGGGCCGAGCCGTAGCCGGTCTCGCTCGCGGGCGGTGACGTCGCGCTCCGAATACACGATGAGAGGGATGAGTCCGTGCGGATGCCTTCGCAGCTCCTCCACGACGAAGAATCCGTCCCCGTCCGGGAGACGCAGATCCAGAACGAGCAGGTCGGGCAGGCGTTCGTCCGCGAGTGCGAGCGCGCCCCGGCCGCTCGAAGCCGAGCGCACATCCAACCCCGCCTCACCGAGCTGGCGCGAGATCACGGTGAGAAGAGTCGGGTCGTCCTCCACCAGCAGAACGCCCGGCCGCGGGGAGCGGGAGAAGACACCCGGTTTCACGGCCGCCCGAGGGGAGGCCGCGCCGGGCAACCGCATCCAGAAAGAGCTTCCTTTGCCCTCCTCGCTCTCGACTCCGATCGTTCCCCCGTGCTGCTCGACGATCGCCTTGCAGATCGCGAGCCCGAGCCCGGAACCGCCCTTCTCCCGCGCATCCGTCGCCTCCACCTGCCGGAACCGCTCGAAGATCGCCACGTGGAGATCCGCAGGGATGCCCCGACCCTCGTCCGTCACGCGAATCTCCGTCAGGTCCTTCGACTCGTCGACCGACAGCCGGATCGTGGATCCCGCCGCCGAGAACTTCACGGCGTTCGACAGGAGATTCACGAGCACCTGCACGAGCCGGTCGGGATCGGCGTACAGGGCTCCTCCTTTCGAAGTGCTTTCGATGGTGATGCCAGTCTGCTCCGCGAGCGCCTGGATGGACTCGATCGCGCGGTCCACGACCGAGGACACCGGAACGAGGACGAAGTGCATTTCGAGCCGGCCGGAATCAAGACGCTCCAGATCGAGGATGTCGTTGATCAGAGTGACGAGGCGGATGACGTTGCGCTCGGCAACCGACAGGATCTCCTTCGCCTCGTCCGGAAGCTGGCCGAGGACACCACCTGTGAGCAGCCCGAGGGAGCCGCGGATCGACGTCAACGGAGTCCGGAGCTCGTGGCTCACAGTCGACACGAATTCCTTCTTCATCCGCTCCACCTCGCGCCTTTCCGAGATGTCGGCGACATTGGCCGCGAAGTGCCAGCCGTCCCGGGTCGCGAAGGGAAACAACGAGAGCTCCATGTCGAACCGGCTGCCGTCGCAACGGACCGCCTTCCATTCGGTCACGCGGCCGAGGGCCTTCCGCGTGGCCTCGCGCACCCATCCCTCCGGAGTCTGAGCCTCCGCGAAGGGAATCCGTTCCGAGAGATGGTGGCCTTCGAGCCCTCCCCCGCCGCATCGGAACATTCTCTCGGCCGCCGGGTTCGAGCTCTCGATCCGGCCGTGTGCATCCGCCGTGATCAGCCCGCCCAGCATGTTGTCGATGATCGCCCGCGTGCGGTCTTCGTTGGCGGCGAGGGCCTCGCGGGCCTGCGCGCGCTCGATCCCGAGGGCGATCTTCTCGGCGACGGAAGCAAGCGCGTCGATCGCATCGTTGGTGAGGTCGTGGCCGGCGAATACGGACAGGACGCCGACCAGCCGGCCGCCGGCGAGGAGGGGGTATCCGGCGAACGAGATCATTCCCCGCCTTCGGGCCCAGATCTCCCCGTCGCCGGGGACGGTATCCGGATCGAGCGAGACCAGCTGAGGCCGGCGCTCCTCCGCGATCCGTCCGAGGCGGTGGGTTCCGACCGGAATCCGCGTCTGACAATCCTCCTCCGTCGCGTCAAAACCCGCCGATCCCGCCAGCTCGAGCACCTGGTCTTTTTCGTCGAGCACCCAGACACCCGCCATCGGGGCGCCGAGATGCCGGATCACCGCCTCCGAGCACTCGTGGAGCGAGTCCCGCAGCTTCTCGCCCCGCGCCAGAGCGGCCGCGACATCCACACCGAAAGCGGTGAGCCGATTGGCCGCGTGCAGCTCCGCGAGCCGCCTCTCCAGCTCGGCGTTCAGCTTCCGGATCTCTTCTTCGGCGCGGCGTGTATCGGTGATGTCTTCGGAGATCCCGAGGAGATATCGGGGCTTCCCGCCGCCATCGCGGATGGGGATCTTCTTCGTGTGAAGGACCCGGAGCCCTCCGTCCCGGGATGCGAGATGCTCCTCCGGAATCTCGAGAAGTCTCTCGCCGGCGAGAACTTCGCGGTCCTTCGCCGTGAAGGACTCCGCCTGATCGCGCGGGAAAAAGTCGAAGTCCGTCTTTCCGAGAAGATCCGCGCGCGCGATACCCAGGAGCTGCTCCCCCGCACGGTTCACGCGCACGAATCGCAGATCGACGGCATCCTTCACGAAGATCATCGCCGGGATGTTCTCGACGATCGAGCTGAGCTCGGCGTCGCGCTTTTCCACCTGCCGGAGCATGCGGTCGAACGCCTCGGCCACGAGCGCGGGCTCGTCCCTTCCGGAGAGATCGAGCGGACCGTAGTCACCGTTCTCCGCCGCCCGGATACCCGAAAAAAGGGCGTCCATCCGCCGGTGCAGGTGTCCGAGCAGCTGCGCCGCTCCGAGCGCCATGAGGAGCGAGAAGGCAACAGCCACTCCCCAGAGGAGTCGCGAGAGCCGGAACTCCGACTGCGCCTGGAGGGCCAGTTCCTTCGCCAGACCCTCTCGCTGCCGGGCGTTCCACCGGTCGAACAAACGCCGGATCTCGTCCATTGAGGCTTTTCCGACGGATGCTCCCAGCTGCGGCGGAAGCTGGAGAAGCATGACTGCCTCGGCCGTCCCGACGGCTGGCGAGGCCGCAATCGCCGCGATCCGCGGCCCGGCCCACTCGGCTCGCCACCGTTCGATGTGGGCGTAAATCTCCTCGACCTGGCCGCGATCGTCTCCCGAGGCGAGCGACGAGCGCAGCTGGCGCATCAGGGCCGGGAGCGCTGCGACAGCGGCCCGGTACGGTTCCAGGAATTCCTGCCCGTTCGCCACTCGGAATCCGCGGACCCCCGTCTCCATGTCGATGGCGAGACGCTCCAGGAGCGCGGCCGAAGTCAGCGCCTCATAGCGGGCCCGGACCCCTTCCCGCAATTCCGATTGCGTCGCGAGGTTGCGATAAACCAGCGCCGCGAAGATCAGCGGAACGAGAGTCCCCGCCGCCACGCCGATGACGATGCGCCGGGCAAACGTCATGCGCCCTCGGAAGAGGGAGAAGGGAGGTCGTTCATGATGCGAGGGACCCTACGGCCATCGGAGCGGGCGCGAGAGGCATACGAATCCAGAAAACGCTGCCCTGCCCCTCTTCGCTCTCGACGCCGATCGTGCCCCGGTGCTGCTCGATGATGGCGCGCGAGATCGCGAGCCCGAGCCCGCTCCCCCCCTTCTGGCGCGCGTCCGAGGATTCGACCTGGCGGAACCGTTCGAAGATCGCTTCCCGATGATGCTTCGGCACGCCCCGGCCATGGTCCGCAATGCGGATCTCGGTGCCGGACCCGTTCTCCGCGGCCGAGGCGGAGACCGTGCTCCCCGGCGGGGAGAACTTGATCGCGTTCGACAGGAGGTTGACGACCACCTGGACCATCCGGTCCCGATCCGCGTACAGGAGGGCCGGGGAGGCATCCTCTTTCAGCGTGATTCCCTGCGCGTCCGCGAATGAGCGCACCGCATCGAACGATCGCGCGAAGATCTGCGCGACGGGTACTCTTTCGAACGTCATCTCGAGCCGTCCCGTGTCCAAACGCTCGAGATCGAGGATGTCGTTGATGAGGCCGACGAGCCGGACGACGTTGCGCTCGGCCAGCGCCACGACTTCCTTCGCGTCATCGGAAAGCTCTCCCAGAACGCCTCCGGACAGAAGCCCGAGGGATCCCCGGATCGACGTCAGCGGCGTCCGCAGCTCGTGGCTGACCGTCGAGACGAACTCGTTCTTCATCCGGTCGATCTCCGTCCGCTCCGAGATGTCGCGCACGCTCCCGGAAAAATGCGCGCCGTCCGCAGTCTCGAAGGGCGCGAGCGCCAGCTCCATCGGGAAGATGGATCCGTCCTTGCGGCGTGCCGCCCACTCGGTGACCTTCCCGAGCGATTTTCGCATCGCCTCCCGGAGGTACTCCCGCGGGTTCGCCCCTTCCGGAAAGGGCACCAGCACTCCGAGGTTGGCCCCGACCAGCTCGGCGGCGGCATAGCCGAACATTTTTTCGGCTGCCGGGTTCACGGTCTCGATTCGCGCGTGACGATCGGTGGTGATCAGCCCGCCCACCATGTTGTCGATCACGGCCCGCGTCCTCATTTCGTTGGCCTCCAGGGCGGCCGACGCATGCGCGCGATCGATGGCGAGGGCGATCATGTCGGCGACGGTTCCGAGGGCGTGCAGAGCCGTCACGTCCATCCCGTGCCGCGAGAACAGCGCGACGACACCGACCGTGCGCTGGCCCACCGTGAGCGGATACCCCGCGAACGAATCCATCGCGCTCTCGCGAGCCCATCCCTCGTCTTCGGCGAACCCGGAGGGCCCGAGGCGCGACACGAGAACGGGCTGCTGATCCCGGGCGATCCGCCCGAGCCGGGTGCCGGCACCGCCCGCGTGCCTGGCATCATCCGGCCGGTCTTCGAACCCCGCATCGGCCGCAAATTCGAGCTGACCGGTTCGTTCGTTCATCGTCCAGACGGTGGCCGTCGACGCTCCGATGGCCCGCACCATCGCGCGCGCGCACTCGGCGAGAGCGGCATCGGTCGCCGACCGCCGCGTGAGCGCGAACCCCACTTCCGCGGCGAAGTCGGCGAGGCGTATCCGCTCGACGACGGTGGCTTCCGCCCGGTGGCGCTCCATCATCTCGGAGCTCCACGACTGGTTCAGCGCTTCGGCCAGCCTCGCCCGATCTCTCGCCATGCGGCCGAAGTGCACGGATATGGCGAGAAGAGCGGTAATGAGCAGACCGAGCACGAGCGCCACCGTCGGCAGACGGGACGGGGACGCGAGCAATTCGGGAGACGCCCAGACGCGCACGCGCACGGGTACCGTATTGGCATCCGTCGACGCGTCCCGCACGAGATCCGGCGAGGCTCGCAGCGGAGCTCCACCCTGGTAGATCACGCGCTGGCCGTCCAGCAGCTCGAAGGGCCTTCCGCGGGAACGATCAGCCGCGAACAGCGTGTCGCAAAGACCCCGAAACTCGATGACGCTCATGAGGAGGCTTCCGGACGAGGGTCCCGCCGTGATCGGAGAAACAATCGCGAATCCGGCGCCTCCCGCCGGGAGCGGGAAAGCCCGGGTCGTGCGGACGGAGCCGGTCGCGAGAGCTCGGTCGATCGCCTCGCGGCGACGGGGGTCGCCTCGCACATCGAGCCCCGCCTCGCCTTCGTTCCCGGCCGTCGGGGTGACCCACCTCACGTGCAGAGAGGAATCCGCCCACTCGAATGCCCGGGAACCGGGCTGGTGCACATCGTACCAGTGGGCATCGGCCTCCCATTCCGCGCGTGGCACCTCGCCGCGCTGCTCCCATCGCTTGCTCATGCGAAACAGAGCGAGCGCTCTCTCGCGGACCTCGGAGGACAGCCGGGAGGCGAACGACTCGGCTTCGGTCTTCAGAGCGCGCTCGATGAAAAATCGCTCCTGCGCGACGAGGCCCCACCAAAGGGACAACGTAGACGCCACCCCCACGGCGAGCAGGAGCCACGGAGGCCGTCGGGAAACCGCGCCCCCGTCGTCCACGCGCGAGATCACGAGGACCGCGGTCGCCAGCAGGAAGAGGCCGACGGCCGTATGAACGGCCATTCCCGCCAGCGGGGTCCACTGGTAGGCGGAGGTCCCCGCGACGTATCCCATCAGGGCCACGGACGAAAATCCGAGCGTCAACGCCCCGGCGGCGCCGACTAAGGCCGGCCGGCGCGGGAATCCCGGGAGCGACGACAGCAGCAGGGAAACCCCGATGAGGAAGAATCCGACGGCGGTGATGGGCGCCATGGTCAAATTTGTGAGATCCCGGAACGAGGGGTCATGGAGCACTGGCACCGCACGCCGTATTTCCACGCCGCGATTCTTCAGGAGCTCCACCGCGGCGATCCCGAGGGTGAGCGTGCTCGAAAGGGAGGCTAGCCACTTTCGCCCGGCGTGCCGGAAGAGCAGGGTCAACCCGCTCAGGAGAAAACAGACGGCGGTCAGATACACCATCGGCCGGTATCCCGGCAGAACGCGAACGAGGCGATCGTTGCCCGTGTGCCATCCGATGATCACGACCGATCCCAGCGCGAGCGTGACCGCTCCGCACACGAGAGGCACGAGGCGATCCCGTCGATCTCCGCCGGACATCGGACGGACCGGGTCCGCCGCCCGCGGGGCGATAGAAGGGGCGCCGCCGTCCATGGCGGCCTAGCTCAGCAGCTTTTGAAGGAGGGTCTGAAGAAGACGGATCTCGAGGGGCTTCGCCATGAACTCGTCGACGTGAAAGTCACGGTATGCCTCGCTCTTGTACCGAGCGGCGGTGTAGAGAGACGTCATGACGATGATCTTCGCCCCGGCCGTTGCCGGGTTCTCCTTGATCTGGCGGCACATCTCGCGGCCGTCCATCTTGGGCATCAAGGCATCGGAAAGCACGACCTCGGGCTTATAGAGAGCCGCCAGCGCCAGCCCCTCTTCTCCATTGCGAGCGAGAGCGGCGCCGTATCCGAGAGCCCCGACGGCCCGGAGCGCCATCTGCTGAATGTTCGGCTCGTCATCGACGATCAGGACCATCGGGCGGGAAACTTCGGCCGGATCAGGATTTGGCGGCGGTTCGAAGACGCCGGAGTTCTCGGCGGCGGATCGCGCCCAGAGTGCGGGCGGCGCGTCCTCCCAGAACTTCTGCTTCCAGGCCGGAGGCGCCTTGCAGAAGCAGGTGAGGCAGCTCGGGCAGACGAGCGTCCGCTTGGAGACCAGGCAGCTGCACCAGCTGCTTTCGAAGGCATCGAAGGGAGCGCGGCAGGAGAAGCAGGAAACGGAGTAGACCGGGGCCGTGGTGGACGTGGGGCGCCTCCAGACTGGCGAGACGCCACGATTGTACGCTACCGCACGGCTCTGGGGCGGCTACGCGGGGCGATCTCATGGGATAAAAGCGGTCCCGCGCGGACCGGGGTCAGGCGGCGGGCGGCTCGGGGTCTTTTTCCACGGGAAAACCGGCCGATATCCAGGCTTCGAGCCCTCCCTCGAGGGGACGCACGAGGATGAACCCCCGGTCGATCAGCGCGCGGGCCACACGGGCCGCCGAGGCTTCATTGGGTCACGTGCAGTAGAGAATGATCTCGCGATCGCCGGGCAGCTCGCGCGCCCGGGCTTCGATCTCCGAGAGCTCCATGGATCGCGCTCCCGGGATGCGGCGAGGATCGGCCGCCCGTGCAGACCGCGTCCGGACGTCGAGGACGACGGGCTCGGAGCCGCGGCGGCGCAGGGCTTCGAGATCGCCGACCGTGATGCGGGCCATGCGCAGCGTCCGGTAGAAGCGCCGCCTCTGCCACCATTTTGCGGTGATGAACAGGAGCAGCAGGCCGGCGAAGACCGCCACGGCTCCCGTCCCGATGGAAGCGAGGAACAGGAGCGCGCGATCGACTGCGGAGTGGAAAATCCGTCCGAGAAAAACCGCCGCGCCGGCCCAGAGAATGGATCCCAGGCCGTCGAACACGAGGAAGGCGAACGGCCGGCGGGCGATGGCTCCGGCAAGCGGCGGGGCCACGGTCGAGAAGCCGGGGATGAACTTCGCGACCGCGAGAGACGGCATCCCCCACCTCTCGAACGCGGAGGCCGTCTGGCGGACGCAGGAATCCGGCGAGAGCGAAACGCGGCAGAGAATCCGGAGAATCTTGAGCCCGTGGCGCCGGCCGAGCGCGAACCAGATCGAGTCGGCGATCAGGCACGCGATGAGCGCGACGCCGAGCACCGAAGCCGCCGAGAGATCCCTCTCAACTGACAGCGCCCCGGCGACGATCAGCGTCGGAACCGCCGGGATCGGCAGGCCGATCTGCTCGAGAAAAACGTTCGCGAACACGAGCGGAAGGCCGTAGCGCAAAACCGTCGCCGTGAGGGGATGCACGGCCGAATCGTACGACAGGAGGCGCATTGGACCCGGGGGCCATAATGAGAACCATGCTCTGCAGAAGCGGGGCTCGCGCCCTCCTGATCGTCTTCCTGATCTTCCTCGGATCTCCCGCCGTTCGCGCGAATTCGATCGCGAGCGTTGTCGTGGCCCCCGACGGCTCCATCTACTTCTCGGATTACGTCCGCAACTGCATCTGGAAGGTCGGGCGCGACGGGGCACTCACGGAGGCCGTGAAAGGGAAACACACCCATCATCTGGTGATCGACGGGGCCGGCACGCTTTACGGCGAGCACCGCTCTCCGGGCAGCCGGGAGCCTGTCCTCTGGGAACGGGCTACCGACGGCACCGTCTCCGAAATCTTTCACGCCACCCGACACGGGCAGGCCCTGACCTATCCCGGGAGCGTCTTCACGATCGATCCCCGCGGCGGCCTCGAGTTCGTGCGGGAGTGCCAGATCGTCCGTCTGTCCCCGGCCGGCGCTCCCGAGGCCTGGGCGGGCCGGCGCTGCGCCGGAGATGTTTTCAAGGACGCGACCCTGCGATACGGCCACCTGCACGGCTCTTTCGCGTGGGCGCGAGACGGCGCGCTCCTCTTCTCCGACGCGCGGACGATCCGGCGGATTCTTTCCGACGGCCGCATCACGACGCTCCGCGGCCGGGAAGTCACCCTGTTCGCGCCGCCCGGGCCGGACGAGATCTCCTTCGACGAGGTGATGGGCCTCGTCTGCGATCCGTCCGGGGATCTGATCGTGGCCGAGCGCGGCACGCGCAGCCTTCGCCGCATCGACGCCGCCGGACGGATTCGCACCGTGGCGAAGCTGCCCTTTCTCTCTTCACCCGTGGGACTGGGGATCTCGGGCTCCGACCTCTACGTGCTGACGGAGCTCCGAACGCCGACGCCCGGTTTCCTGGCCGGTCTCGTGGGAAATCCGACCCTGCGCCGGATCACGCCGGACGGGCGCTCCCGCGTCGTGGCCTCGCCCACCGGGCGGTAGCGGCGTTTCCGACCGCCCCACAGAGCCTCGTCCTCCCGCCCGAAGGAATTCTTCGCCCTCCCGTCGCCGGAGGCTAACCTCCCGTGACATGCCCCGTCTAATGGATCGGATGGAAGGGAGCGATCGAGCGGCCGTCCTCCGGGCGAGGGCCGGCGACCGGGATGCCTTCCGGGAGATCATCGAGGCGCACAGCCGCCACGTATTCGGTCTCGCGTATCGGCTGACAGGCAACGAACAGGACGCGGAGGACGTGGTGCAGGAGACGTTCATGAAGGCGTATCAATCGATCGGGAGATTCGAAGGCGCTTCCGAAATTTCGACGTGGCTCCACCGCATCGCAGCCAACTGCGCCATGGACCTCCTGCGGCGCCGGCGCGATTCCAGCCGCGGATCGGTACCGGCGGCCGACGCGGATCCGACGGAATCCCTCGTGGACAGCCGGAGCGGTCCGGAATCCGCCGCGATCGGATCGGAGATCGATCGCCGCATGAAAGCCTCCCTCGAACGGCTCTCGCCGATGGAGCGCATCGCATTCACGCTCCGGCATTTCGAAGGACGATCGATCGCCGACATCGCCGGCGTTCTCGGAATCCGGCCGGGCGCGACCAAGCACTGCGTGTTCCGGGCCGTGGCGAAGCTCCGGGAAGATCTCGGGCCGCTTCGGAGCCCCGCGCGATGACGCACCTGACCGATGAGGACCTCCTGGCGTTTCACTGGGATGGGAATCGACGCGGCGGACGGCACCTCGCGGGTTGCGCGGAATGCGCCCGAGCTCTCGACGAGCTGCGGTCTCTCTTGCGGGCCGTCGAACACGCGCCTGTTCCCGACCGCGGGGAAGCGTATGGGCGCGAGATGTGGACGCAGATCGCGTCCCGGCTCTCCGAAAATCCCAGCCGGTCCGATTCTGCCTCTCGGGCCTGGGGATCCCGGTCGTCCTGGCTGTCGGCGCGACGTCTTCGCCTCGGAGCCGCGGCCGCCGTTCTCGTCGGCGCGGCATTTCTGGCGGGACGTCTCGCCGCGACCCGCGGAAGCGCCGCTCCGGGTTTCTCCGCGGAAGCGGCCTCGCGGCGGGTCCTTTTCGTCGATCTCGGCCGGCATCTCGACCGCTCCGAATCCGTCCTGCTCGAGCTCGTACACGCGCCTTTCGACGGACGCGGAAGCCAGGACGTCTCCGCGGAGCAGGCGCGCCTGTCCGATCTTCTCCCGGCCAACCGGCTCTATCGGCAGACGGCCCGCCGCGCCGGCGATCCCGCGCTCTCGGGCCTTCTCGACGACATCGAGCGGGTCCTCCTCGACGTCCAGCACGGCCCGCCACGACTCACGCTGCCGGAGCGTGACGCGCTGCGAGCCCGCATCGAAGCCGAAGGAATCCTCTTCCGCCTGCGCATTCTCCTGTCCCGCGTGCGCGAGCGTGAGCGGGAAGGGGAAAAAGAAAACCCACCGGAAGGCGAGAGGGATCGGGGCAATTCCACCTCCCGCCAGTCAATCGAAAGGAAACGAGCATGAGCCGAAAAATCTGGGCCACCGCCATTCTGGCCGCCGGCATCGCACCGCTGGCCGGCGCGCGGAGCCTCGACGCCCGGACCTTCGCATCCACAGCCGCATTCCGCTCGGTCGGCGACAACGGCGAGGCCTTCGGCGGCGCCGAAGAAACGGACGACCTCGCCGCCCGCGAGAGCGAGCTCTACGAGCGCGGAACACGGGCCATGGACGAAGGAGACTGGACGGCCGCCGCCAGGGCCTTTCAGGAGGTTGTCCAGATGTCCGGTGCGCGCGGCGACGGCGCCCGGTACTGGGTGGCCTACGCGCTCGCCAAGCAGGGCCGCCGGGACGAAGCGCTCGCCGCGCTGCGCGGCTTCGAGTCGAAATACCCCAAGAGCTCCTGGCGCAAGGACGTGCGCGCGCTCGAGCTCGAGATTCGTCCGGCGTCGGGGAAAACCCTGCTGCGGGAAGGAGGCGACGACGAAGATTTGAAGCTCATGGCGATCAACGGCCTGATGAGCTCCGAGCCGGAGCAGGCGGTCCCCATGCTCGAAAAAGTACTCAACGGAAATGCCTCCCCTCGCGTGAAGGAGAGGGCGCTCTTCGTCCTCGCGCAAAGCGGGTCGCCCCGGGCGCGGCAGATCATCGCCAGCGTGGCGCGCGGCGCCGACCGGCCCGAACTCCAGGAGAAAGCCATCCACTACCTCGGGATCTCGGGAGGGAAAGGCAACGCGGAGCTGCTCTCCGAGATCTACGCGTCGTCGAAGTCCGTTGAGCTGAAGGAAAAGGTGCTTCACGCCTTCATGCTCTCGGGCGACAAGGCGCGCGTGGTCGAGGCCGCGCGGGATGAAAAGAGCCCTGAGTTGCGTGCGGCCGCAGTGCGGCTGCTCGGGGTCATGGGCGCGCGGACGGAGCTCTGGCAGATGTACGGGAGCGAGGCGACCGGATCCGTCAAGGACACGATCCTCCAGGCCCTCTTCATTGCGGGGGACGTGGACCACGTTGCCGAGCTCGCTCGGACGGAGTCCGATGCGAACCTGCGCCGCGAGGCGATTCACCGCCTCGGGATCATGGGAAACACCGAGGGTGTGCTGCTCCGCCTGTATCGGGAGGAGAAGGACGTCGACGCCCGGAAGGCGGTTCTGCAGGCTCTGTTTCTGCAGAACAGCGCCAAGTCTCTCGTCGAGATCGCGCGATCCGAGAAGGATCCGCGCCTGAAAGCCGAAGCCGTGTCGAAGCTCGCGATCATGCATGACAAGGACGCCACGAATTACATGCTCGAAATCCTGAACCACTGAACCTGAACCACTGAAGAGGTCCCGGCGAACAAAAAAGGAATCACCATGCAAACCACACGTCCCCTCGGATTCGCGCTCACCGTGCTGGCGCTCACGTTTGCCGGGGAATCGGCCACCCGTCCCGTGGCCGCCGGAACCGGATCGCACCGCGATCATTCCGGCAACATCTCGACTTCGACAACCGGAGACGACGTCCGCTCCTGCGGGGACATCTCGATCCAGTTCGGCGACCGCGACGCGGTGCGGTCCGAGCAGGTGCTGACGGGAGCCGGGCCTCGAGGCCCCCTGAACCTGTCCCTTCCCGCGAACTCCGGCGCCTGGTTCCACGGTTCCGCCCGGAGAGACTGGTCGATCCTGGCGTGCAAAGCGGCGTCTTCCCCGAGCGCATTGAACGCCGTCTCCGTTACCTTCCAGCGGGGAGAGCTCGAGGCCCGCGGCCCCGACACGGAATCGTGGCTCGTCTATTACGTGATCGAAGGTCCGGGCAACGCCGACATCGACGGGGCGACACACAACGGGCCGCTCCGGTTCGCCGGCGTCTCCGGAGGCCACATTCGGGCTACCACCGAAAACGGGCCGCTCTCCTTCCGCGATTGCGCGGGCACGATCGACGCCCGCAGCAATAACGGACCGATCTCTCTCGAGCACGTCTCCGGAGACGTCTCGGCCAGCACGCAGAACGGACCCGTCTCCGTGACGGACTCTTCCGGCAACGTGAAGGTCGACACGAAAAACGGACCGATCAGCGTACGGCTCTCGGGAGACACGTGGCGCGACGGCGGCCTCGAGGCCCACGCCGGCAACGGGCCCCTGTCCCTTCGGATCCCCGACGGCTATCGAACGGCCACGATCGTCGAGAGCACGGGTCATTCCCCCGTGCAGTGCCGGGGAGGAGCCTGTGACTCCGCTCGGCGGACGTCGAACGACGACTCGCGCCGGATCACGTTCGGAGAAGGGACGGCGGCCGTCGTCCGTCTTTCGACGGTGAACGGACCGGTCTCGATCGACTCGGCGCGGGGCGAATGATGACGGCCCGGCGCGTCTCTCCCGCCCGCCCGATGTCATCCGGTGCGCTTCTCTCGCTCGCCGCGGTCGTCCTCCTCTTCTTGGGAGGATGGGGAGGATGGGGAGGCTCGAAAGGATCGTCGGCCGCTCCCCTTCCCGGCCAGGAGCCAGCGCGGCTCTCCCACGCCCGCATCGAGGTCCGGTCGGCCGAGGGCGGGCTGCGGACCGCGCTGGCGGCGGCTCCGGCGGCCGGCCCCGCGTGGTTCGGATGGGCGGTGCCGGCTCCCGTAGATCGGAGCGTCCGCACGAGCTCGGAGGAGCGAGGCGGGTGGGAGGGCCAATGCTCCCTGGAAGGCCGGGGATCCTCCGTCGTGAACGTGTCGAACGAGAGGACCGGCGGCGACATGACGCTGATCTTCGTCCGGATCGAAGGCGGCAGGCCGACTCGGCTCCGCGTCTTCCCGAGCGACTGCACGGTCGACGCCGGAGGCAGCGCGGTCGCGTGGCTGGAGAACGTGCGCCCTGCGGAAAGCGTCGCGTGGCTCGAGAGCCTGGAAGCAGATCGGTCCGGCTCGAGGGGAGAGGAAAACGACGGAGCGGGGATCTCCCGGGATCGGGAGATCATGGCGATCGCCCTGCACGCGGACAGGTCGGCCGACGCCGCGCTCGACCGGCTGAGCGGAGAGCCGAATTCCGACGATATCCGTAAGAAGGCGGTGTTCTGGATCGGAAACATGCGCGGCCGCCGGGGGTGGGAAAGCCTCGTCCGCATCGCCCGAAGCCATGCCTCCGACGAGATCCGGAAGGCGGTTGCGTTCGGCCTCGCGCAGAGCCCGGTTCCGGAGGCCGTCGGCTCGTTGATCGACCTGGCGCGACGGGACCCTTCCCCTCCCGTCCGATCCCAGGCACTCTTCTGGCTCGCCCACAAGGCGGGAGACCGCGCGGCCGCCGCGATCGGAGACGCTATCCGCGACGATCCGGAGACCGAGGTCAAGAAGAAGGCGGTGTTCGCCCTCTCGCAGCTGCCCCGAGACCAGGCCGTCACGGAACTGATCCGCGTCGCGCGCACGAATCGAAATCCCGAGGTCCGCAAGCAGGCCTTCTTCTGGCTCGGCCAGACGAAGGATCCGAGGGCGATGGCGGCGATCGAGGAGGTGCTGGTGAGGTGAGGTGAGGAACGAGTTATCAGTTATCAGTCATCCGTTATCAGTGAATCACCGAATGAGGGGAACATCGGCATCAATCGCTCGCCCGCGTTTCGTCCGCGTTGAAACCGATGACTGAGAACTGAGAACTGAGAACTGACAACGTTTGGGGGGCGCTTTCGCGCCCCGATTTCACTTCACGGGTTTCCCCTCCGCATCCAGCAGCACGACCTTCCCGGGATGGAGCTCGAGGATTCCCGGTTCGATCTTCGAGCGGTCGCCGACCAGGAGCACGCTCGCCTTTTCGGACTGCGCGAACTTCTTCGCGGCGGCGCGTGCTTCCGCGACAGTTGCCTTCGCCGCGTCGTCATAGTCTCGCTGGAGGGCCGTCATGGGAAGCCCGACCGTCCAGAGGTCGCCGATCTGGCCGTTCACGCGGGAAAGCGCCTCGAACTGCTGAGCGTAACCGCGAATACGGGTCAGGCGAGCGGATGCGAACTCCTCATCCGTGATTGGCCGCGAGCCCGCGAGATCCGTTAGCTCCCTGTCGAACTCGACGAGCGACTCCTTCGTCTTGTTCGTCTGAACGCCGCCGCCCGAGTACCACATGCCGCCATCCCGGTAGAGGGCGAGGTTCGAGAAGACGCCGTACGAGTAACCCTTGCTCTGCCGGAGATTGAGATTGAGGCGCGTGCCGAATCCTCCGCCTCCCCACCCGGCGTCCGCGAGCGCGAGCGAAGGGAAATCCTCGCCGCGGCGCGCGGGAGCGGCGAGAAACTGCGTCACGACGGTCTGGGCGGCATCCTGCCGGTCGATGAGATACACGCGCCCGGACGCAGCGGGCGAGGGCGCCGGGATCTCGATGGCGGCGGCCGCTCCCCCGCTCCAGCCGCCGAAGGCCTTCTCCGCCACCGACCGGGCCTGCTCGAGGGTGATGTCCCCCGAGAACACGAGCGCCGAGCTGCCCGGCTTCCACCGCGCGGCGTGAAACGCGGCAAGATCGGCCGGCGTCAGCGCCTGGACCGTGGACGGGAAGCCCTGGATCGGCCGCCCGTATGGATGGTCGGCGCCGAACACGAGAATGGGCCGGACCCGGGCGGCGATCGCGTTCGCGTTCCGGGCCTGCTGCGCGAGCGCGTCGAGATGCGTCTTTTTCTCGCGCTCGACTTCCTCCGCCGGGAACGTCGGATTGCGCACGACGTCCGCGAGGAGAGTGACCGCGGGTCCGAGATGGCGTTTCAGGACCTCGAGCTCGAGCCGCGCGTCGTCCCGGTTGACCGTTGCCTCGATGGAGGTGCCGAGGTCGCCCAGCGCGTCTTCGAGCTGGAGAGCCTTCCGCGTCGTCGTGCCCCGCAGCATGGTCTCGGCCGTAACGTACGCGACGCCATCTTTTCCGGCGGGAGCGCCGGAGCTGCCCGCCCGGGACGCCAGCGTGACCGCGACCTCGGGCAGCTCGTGGCGTTCGACGACGAAAATCTGCATGCCGTTCTCGAGCCGCGCGGACTGGACGTCGGGCGCGTGAAAGACGCGATCGGCGCCGACAGAAGGGGACTTCGATCGGTCGAGAGCCGTCTCCGATACGCGGCCGGAATTCTCGGGATGGAATCGGACGAGGAGGCGGTTCTTCGTGTTCAGCCAGCGGTCCGCCGCGGCGCGCGCGTCTTCGATCGACACGCGGCGGTAGCGGCCGACGTCGAAGCCCGTCTTCCCCGGATCTCCGAGGTAGGTGTTGTAGCGGTTGAGCAGGTCCGCTTTGCCGCCGAACCCTCCGATCCGCTCGAGCCCGTTTACGAACCCGAATTCGTACTTCGCCTTGGCGCGGTCGAGCTCGGCCTGCGTGGGACCCGTTTTCGCGAACCGGGCAATCTCCGCCGTCACGATCCTCTCGATGTCGGCGAGGGAGGCTCCCGGGCGGGCCGTCGCGATGACCCCGAAGTATCCGGAGATCTCGGAGCTGTTCTGGAAGGCGTTGACGGTCGAGCAGACCTGCTTGTCGTAGACGAGCGTCTTCGTCAGTCGCGCCGACAGACCGTCGGTGAGAATCTGGGACACGAGATCGAGCTCGGCGTCGCCGGGCGCGAAAACCGCGGGCGAAGGCCAGGTCATGTAGGTCCGATCCTGCGGCACCCGGTCGGTCGCCTCGACGATCTTTTCGCCCTGCAGGGTCGGGATCCAGAGCTTGGGCCGGTCGACGGGAGGGCCGGCCGGAATGGGCCCGAAGTATTTCTCGACGAGCCGCTTCGCCTCCGCCGGATCGAAGTCACCCGCGATGACCAGGGAGAGGTTGTTCGGCGTGTAGTAAGTCCGGAAGAAATCCTTCACGTCGTCGAGGGAGGCGGCCGTCAGGTCCTCGTGGCTCCCGATGACGGTCCACGAGTACGGATGGCCGGCGGGATGAAGGTTCTCCGTGATGAGCTTGAACGCCCGGCCGTACGGGACATTTTCGAGGCCTTGCCGGCGCTCGTTCTTGACGACGTCGCGCTGGTTGTCGAGCTTCTCCTTCGTCAGGGCGTCCGCGAGCGTCGCCAGGCGATCCGACTCGAGCCAGAGGATCCGCTCGAGGTTGCCGGACGGAACGGTGGCGAAGTAGTTCGTGCGGTCGGTGTTCGTGGTCCCGTTGACGCCTCCCTCGCGGAGGTTCGCTCCGGCCTGTTCCGCCGTCACGAAGTAGTCACCCGTGTTTTGGGAGCCCTGGAACATCATGTGCTCGAAGAGATGCGCGAATCCCGTCCGCCCCGGCTTCTCGTTCTTCGACCCGACGTGGAACCACTGGTTCACGTGGACAATCGGAAGCTTCCGGTCGACATGAAGGATGACCTGCAGACCGTTTGGGAGCGTGTATTTCTCGAACTCGAGCTTCGGGACGTCCGCGGACTCCGCGGACTCCGCGGACGCCGTTCGGGCGGCCTTCCGGCCGGGAGCCGGCTTCTTGTCGGGAGCGGCGGCCATCGCGAAGCCCGCCGGGACGAGAGCGAGAAGCACGAGGACGCGCAAAGAAATCCGTCGAAGAATGCGCACGAAAGTCTCCTTTCGGGCGGAGTTCGCCCGGAACCATCCAGACTGCATACGAAGGGGCCCCGCCAGGGTTTCCATCTTCGATGGCGAACCGCACGGAGGCGGCGCCCGACCGGGGACGGGCTTCGCCTAAGATAGCGAAACCGTGATTCTCGAAGCCGCGCGCCGCGTCCTGCAGATCGAGGCGGATTCCGTCCGGGAGCAGATCGCCAACATCGGGAGCTCGTTCGTCGCCGCGGCCGAGGAGATTGCTGCCTCGAAAGGCCGGATCTGCGTCACGGGCCTCGGAAAGTCGGGGCTGGTGGGACAGAAAATCGCCGCGACACTGGCCTCGACGGGAACGCCGGCCTACTTTCTGCATGCGGCGGAGGCGAGCCACGGCGACCTCGGGATGCTCGTGGCGGGCGACGTCGTCCTCGCGCTCTCGGCGTCCGGCGAGACCGCCGAGGTGGTCCGGCTCCTGGAGTTCGCGCGGACCCGCGATCTGAAGACGATCGCGCTCACTTCCGACGCCTCGTCCTCGATCGCCCGCGCGGCCGACATCGCGATCGTCATCACGATCTCGCGGGAGGCCTGTCCTCTGAACCTCGCTCCCACCGCTTCGACGACGGCCATGCTGGCGGTCGGGGACGCCCTGGCCATGGCGCTCTCGGAGATGCGAGGCTTCAAGGAAGAGGACTTCGCGGCCCTCCATCCGGGTGGCGATCTCGGCCGGCGATTCCTCAAGGTGAAGGACCTGATGCGCACGGGCGAGCGCGTCCCGAGCGTCGCGGCCGAAACGCCGATGGGGGAAGCGATCCACGAGATGTCCCGCAAGATGATGGGAATCACGGCCGTCGTCGACCCGGCCGGAGCGCTCCTCGGGGTGATCTCGGACGGCGACCTGCGGCGCCTCCTGGAACAGGACCCGGCCCTCCTGAAGCGGACCGCTGCCGACTGCCTCCATCGCAATCCCCGAACGGTCGATCCGGAAGCGTTTGCTTCGACGGCTCTCGCGACGATGGAAGGCTCGCGCATTACGTCTCTTTTCGCCGTCGACGAGAAGGGACGCCTGGCCGGCGCCGTGCATCTCCACGACCTGCTGTCGCGCGGCGTGACGGCGTGAAGACGTGACCCGGCCGGCGCGGCGCCCGGCGCGGCCGGCACGGAAGACGGCGCCGCGCATCCGGGCTCTTTTCCTGGACGTCGACGGAGTCCTGACCGACGGCCGGATCTACCTTTCCGACGACGGAAACGACTTCAAGGTCTTCGACACAAAGGACGGGCACGGCATCAAGCGGGCCATCCTCGGCGGCATCGAAGTCGCCTGGATCTCGGGCCGTTCTTCGCGGGCCACGGCCCGGCGCGCTCGCGAGCTCGGAGTGCGCTTCTGCCGCCAGGGCGTGCCCCACGACGGAAAGCTCGCTGTCTACCGCGAGCTCTGCCGGCGCCTCGGGATCTCCGCGGCCGAGACGGCCGCCATGGGGGACGACGAGCCGGACCTGCCGATGATGCGGCCCGCCGCCGTCTCCGCCTGCCCGGCCGACGCGGTCCCGATGGTCCGTCGGGAGGCGAAGATCGTTCTTCGCAACGCGGGCGGCCATGGAGCCGTTCGGGAGTTCATCGATATTTTGCTGGAGAAAAACGCGCGTTGACGGAAATAGCGGGGCGGTGCGGTAGCGACTACTACCTTGTGAGGCCGAATCTCGCGATCTCGCGATCTCATGATCTCGCGATCGATCGAACTATCGAGTGAGAATCGGGTGATCGGGTGATCGGGTGATCGGGTGATCAATCAGAGGAATCGGACGATCGGAGAATCGCCTCTTCCGTTTCCCGTTTCCCGTTTCCCGTTTCCCGACTTCTCCACCGGCCCTCTGCGACCGAGGGCCGGCGCGGTGGCTCCGGGTGACTAGCTCGTCGACTTCGCCGCTCTCGCCTGGTTCGACTTCTTCGGAAGCGCGGCGATGCGGGCGGCCTCCCCGAACTCCGTCAGGGCCTTCTGCAACTGTGTGTCGCCGGACGTCTGGATTTTCCGGCCGGCTTCGAGCCCGAATTTCGCGTTGACGATCTCGACGCGCGCGGCGAGATCGACGATGTTGCGATTGGGGTCCGCATCCCACTGCCGCTGGAGCTCCTCGACGGAGGAGAACTTGTTGGCTTCCGCGAAGCGGAAGAGGTCCGCGCGCAGCTCCGGCGTGATCGGCACGTCGGCCTTCACGTTGGGATGTTTGGCGACGTAGTCGACGGCGAAGTTGAAGAAAATATTGCGCGCGAGGAACTGCGACAGCAGCTTCGAGTCGGCAAACGCGCTGCGCGAGAAGACATCGGGAGTGATCCCGCCCGCCGCGAACACGGTCCGGCCCGCGTCCGTGTAGAAGGTCTGGCCCGCGGTCGGCTTGGGCTCCGCGGCCTTCGGCGAGTCTCCGACATCGCCGCCGAGGCCCGCGTCCGGGTCCTCCGGGTTCACGTAGGCGAGAAGATCGCTGTAGTCCCTCTGGATCCAGCGACCGGAAGGCGTGTAGTACCGGGCGGTAGTCAGGGCGAGCCCGGCCCCATACGGAAGGGTGTAGACGCTCTGCACGAGCCCCTTGCCCCAGCTGCGCTGTCCGAGGATCAGGCCGCGATCGTGGTCCTGGATCGCTCCGGCGACGATCTCGGAGGCGGAGGCGGAGCCGCGGTTGATCAGGACGACGAGAGGCTGGTCGAAGTGCGGCCCGTCCCCCGGCGCGAAGAAATCCTGCGCGGAGGAGGGCGTGCGCCCGCGTGTGTACACGATCTTGGAGCCCTTCGGCAGGAAGATGTCGGCGACGTCGACCGCCTGATCGAGGACCCCGCCGGGATTCCCGCGGAGATCGAGCACCAGCTTCTTCATGCCCTGCTTTTCGAGCTTGCCGAGCGCCGCGATCAGCTCGCGCGACGAGGTGTGGGTGAAGTCGCGCAGGAGAACGTAGCCGGTCTCGGCGTCCAGCATGAACGCGTAGGGAACGGACAGGGTCGGGATCTCCGCGCGCGTGATGGTCATCTGGAGCGGTTCGTCGAGGCCGGTCCGCCGGATCGTGATGTGAACGTCGGTGCCCTTCGGGCCTCGCAGCTTCTTGACCACGTCGTCCGTGGAGGCGTCTTCCTTGATCTCTTCGCCCTCGATGTGGCTGATGACGTCGCCCGCGCGGACCCCCATCTTGTAGGCGGGAGTTCCTTCCATCGGAGCGATGACGGTGATCTTGCCCATCCGCTTCTGGATCTGGATGCCGAGGCCGAAGAACGACCCCTGCTGCTTCTCGCGCATGGCGGCGTACTCGTCGGGCTCGAGGAAGGACGTGTGGGGGTCGAGCCTCGAGAGCATGCCGTGGATCGACGCGTAGACGAACTTTTCCGGTGCGATCGGCTCGGGCGACCAGTCGCCGAGCGTGGTCAGGATGTCCGCGTATTCGTCGAGGGGCGGGACTTCCCGCTCGGGAGAGGCGAAGAGCTTACCTCCGAGGGCGCCTCCCAGAAGGGTGGCGGCCGCGAGTAGCGCGATGGAAACCAGGAAACGGGACCGTGGCTTGCTCACTCGGACCTCCTCTCCCCGGCACGGGGGAGCTCGGACATTCTGCCATGCGAACGGGCGCGCCGGCCCCGGAAAGGCGACGCCTTCCCGAGGAGCGAAGGGGTAAAGAGTAGAATCATGTCGCAGGGGGAAACATGTTCGGTTCCATCGGTATGCCCGAGCTCGTGCTGATATTCGTCGTCGCGCTGCTCGTGTTCGGGCCCAAGAAGCTTCCGGAGATCGGAAAATCGCTCGGAAAGGGCCTCGCGGAGTTCAAGAGAGCCTCCGACGAGCTGAAAAAGACCATCGAGCACGAGATCGAGCAGGGCAAGGCGGAGGTGTCCTCCGTCCGGGAGCACGTCGCCTCGGTGAAGGACCACGTGACGTCGGTCTCGAGCTCCTTCCAGTCGGCCCCGGCCCTTCCGGGCGCCCCGCCCGAAACCGTGCCTCAGCTGCCCTCCGCGCCTGTTCCCGAGGCCGCGCCGGCCGCCCTCCCGGGCGAGACGGGCACGGCCGTCCCGGTCGCCGTGCACGGCCCCGGCGAGACGACGAACGCGGATGGGCCCCCCGAATCGTCCACCGCGGGCGAGCGCCCGATTACGCCCGCTTGAGCTCCCGCGTCGATTCCTTCGCGGCGCGCCCGAAACGGGCCTGCGGACGGATGTCCGCGTGAGCGAGGAAGAGTCCGTCCGGCTTCGCGACCCCGGGGAGGAAGACCTTCCCCGGATGGGGTTCTTCGATCACCTCGAGGAGTTTCGCAAGAGGCTGATCGTCTGCCTCATCGCGGTCTCCGTGGCGTTCTTCATCTGCTGGTTTCAGGCGCCCGCCCTCTTCGAGTTCGTCGCCCGCCCGCTGAAAAAGATCCTCCCGCCCGGACAGAATCTCTCGTACACGACGATGACCGAGCCATTCCTGATGTATTTCCGCGTCGCGCTGTACGCCGGCGTGATCCTGGCCTCCCCGGTGATCCTCTGGCAGATCTGGCTGTTCATCGCCCCCGCGCTCTATCGGCGCGAACGCCGGTATGTCTTCCCGTTCGTCGGGTTCGGGGTCCTTTTTTTCCTGTCGGGGTGCGCGTTCGCCTACTACGTCGCATTCCCGGGAATCGTGAAATTCCTGGTCGGCGACGTCGGGAAGAACTTCAACGCGGTCATTACCATCAACGAATATCTGTCGACGGCGTCCAAGCTCATCCTCGGACTGGGATTGTGCTTTGAAACACCGATCTTCATCTTCTTCCTCGCCCGCATCGGGGTCGTGACGCCGCGGTGGCTGATGGCGAAGTTCAAGTACGCCATCCTGATCATCTTCATCATCGCCGCCATCATCACGCCGACGCCGGACATCGCGACGCAGTGTGTCTTCGCGTTCCCGATGATTCTGCTGTACCTGCTGGGCGTGGGAACGGCGTGGCTGTTTCGCAAGCGCGGGGTCGACGCGGTCTGAGGGACGGATCGGGCGGCCGTCAGTTCCGGGTTCCGAGTTCCCGGCTCTGACTCTGGCGTTTTGGGTCTGGATCCGGAAAGCATCCTCCGGGTTGTTCCGACCCGCCCTCGAGCTCGACGAGCCTCGCCCGCGATCGGGGGGCTGAGGGGAGTTGATGGATCGCACGGTCAGGCTCGCCTCGGGCGTTCGCCAAAGGCAGCCTCGCCGCGGTCCGGATGAACAGGTTGGGAGGGTCCCGGACATTTTTCCTCCGGAGGCTCCGCGGAAAGGCGACAGCGGAGCCGCGGCTCCATGAATCAAAGCCGATTTCGCGGGGCTAAAGAAGCAAAAAGGCCCGCTTTCGCGGGGCTGGAGGAAACAAAAAGCCCCGCTTTCGCGGGGCTGGAAGAAGGGGACGAAGCGGGGCTCGTTACTAGTTCTTGTTCTCCGAGTGCTTCTGCTCCGGATGCTTTTCTTCCTTGATCGTGGAGTTGTTCACGACGACGAACTTGCGGCGACCGATCTCGGACCGGCGGCCGAAGCCGTCGAACGCGTAGATCGAGAGATCGTGCTCGGTGTCGCTCATCTTGGTCGTATCGAGAGGGTAGAAGAATCCAACGAACGGGTTCGGGACGCGGATGTCATTCGCGGGCACGTCGTCGCGGCGCAGCCCGTACGTTCCGGACGGCACGTTCAGGTTCGCCACGACCTGGCCGTCGATATCCACGTCCACGCTCGTCACGCCGAGGTCGAAGTCGTAGGCCCAGCCGGACAGGACAAACGTGTTGTTGATGAACTGGTACTCGGAAGGCGCATCGACGTTTCCGAACGCCGGATGGTCGGGGTTGGTGACCGAGAAGTCGCACAGGATGTCCACGGACATCGCGGCGATCTGGGTCACGGTGTCGTTGTCGTCGCCGACGCGCAACGCGATCGTGTGCTTGCCGGAGCTCGTGTAGCCGGCGAGCTGGCGGCCTCCGACCTGGGCGGGGATGAAGATGTCCAGGAGCCCGGTCGAGTTGTCGTGGGAGATGCCGAAGGCGAAGTTGAAGCCGGCGTTATCGGCGTTGACGTAGCCGGAGTAAGCGCGGGCGACGTCCGGACGGTTCACGCCATAGCAGTTCAGCAGAGCCGAGCCGAGCTTGACGCAGTCGTTGCGCGTGTTCGAGATGATCGCGCCGTCCAGAAGGAGCTCGACGTACGCCACCTGTCCCTTGTCGAGACGCGCGGAGGTGTCGAGCGCCCAGCCCTGGACGAAATTGCTGAAGTAGGAGACGGGAACGATGTCGCCTCCCGGCGAGGGAGGAAAGCAGGGCGACGGGCAGGTTCCCGGGTTGATGAACACGACCGGCGGCTGGCAGTTGAGCGACGCCTTGTCGAGCGGGAAGTCGATCCGGCCGAAGGGGAAAAGCAGGCTCGCGTTGTTCGTGATCTGCACGGTCCGCGTCCCGATCACCTGGGAAACGCCGTCGATGTCCGTGACACGCACGGAGATCACGTGGATCCCGTCGGTGAGCTTCGTCGTGTCCAGATTGGCTTCGAAGCCCGAGTAGAGCGCAAACGGCACGTCCGCGAAGGCCGCGGCAACGTCCGGCCGCGTCGTTCCGTAGGTCGCGTTCTGCGGGTTGACCGATCCGTCGTCGAACCGGCCGATGGCGCCGGCGACGATCTGGCTGTCCACCAGGAAGTCGATGTGGTCGACGCCCGAGTCATCGATCGCCCATCCGACGATGGGATAGGACCCGCTCGCGTTCTCGACGAGAGACTCGGACGGAATGTCGATGTAGCCGAAGGGCGCCTGGTTGATCGTGTTGTCGACGGTCACCGAAACGGGCCCGAGGCTGAACACCGCGCCGTCCGACTGGGTCACCTGGATCACGACCGAGTGCGTCCCGTTCGTGAAGTTATGGGAGTAGAACGATGTGACGAACCCGGGGCTCGCCGACGCCGTCCCGGCGTAGTTGGGAAACACGTTCAACACGTCCGGGCGGGGCAGATTGAGCACCGCCGTGTTCGTGGGAACCGAGTTGCCGTCGAGAAAGAGATCGATCCGGTCGACACGGGTGAGGTCGAGGACCCACCCGGAGACCCGGACGATCCCGCCCACATGCTGTCCAGCCGTGGGCTCGTCGATGACGCCGATTGGCTGGGCGGACAGAGCCGCCGAGAAGAGCCCACCCGCAACCGCGAGAAGCGCCAGATGCAGGCGCGCCTTCTTCATTCGCAAACCTCCCGAAAAAGTAAGAAAATAATGGGCAAAATCGGGCGGAAAGTCAAGTGTTGTCCGCTCTTCGCCTCATTTTTTTAGGCAAACGCCCTTCCGAAATGCTAAAAGAGGTTCCTCCATGCCGCGCCTTTCGAACGCCGATCCGGCTCTCCGGCGCGCCCCCGCCGGGCCCGGGCGAGGCTAAACGTCATGGCTCCCCTGTGGAAGTCGCGGACGCTGCAGGTCGTCGCTTCGCTCGTCCTGACGGCCCTCCTGCTCGCCCTGTTCCTGCGGCAGGTCCGATTTCGCGAGCTCGGCGCCGCGCTCTCGAGCGTGTCGCTCCCCTGGCTGGCGCTCGCCACGGGTGTGGCCATTTCGACTTTCCTCCTGCGGGCGGTGCGCTGGACCTGGATCCTCCGGCCCGTCGGCCGCGTCCGGGTGCTGCCGGCGTTCGCCGCGACGTGCGTCGGTTTCGCCGGAAACAACCTGCCGGGGAAAGTCGGGGAAGTCCTCCGCCCGGCATTTCTCGCCCGGTCGCAGAACCTGCCGTTCTCTCCCCTGCTGGCGTCCATCGTCCTCGAGCGGGTTCTCGACGGCGTGAGCGTCGTCCTCTTCTTCGGCCTCGCCATGGGGATCGGCCTTCCCCGATCGGGAGGGCTCGGACAGCTCGCCCTGCCCGCCGCGTTCATGGTCGTCGCGGCCGGCGTCATCGTTTTTGCCGTCTTTCAACGGGAGCGGACCGAGGCGTTTCTGGACCTGTTCTGGCGGCGCCTTCCCCACGCGCTGCAGCCCCGCGTGCGAACCTTCGCCGCCTCCTTCATCGACGGATTTGCCCCGCTGCGCGACCCCGGCCTCTTTCTTCTGGTCTTCGGAGGCTCGATCGCGATGTGGTTCGTCATCAACGTGCAGCTGTATTTCCTGTTCGTCGCGCTCCACGTGGCGGTCCCGTTCTCGGCCGCGTTCGTCGTAACGACCTTCGCCGTCCTCGGCCTCATGGTTCCGACGCCGGGAGGCCTCGGCTCCTACCACGTGGCGGTCCAGTTCGCGCTGACGTACTTCTACGGCGTGCCGGTCGGAACGGCGACGGCGGTCGCGCTCCTCGCGCATGCGATCTCCTTCGTCCCGGTGACGATCATCGGGCTCGGCGTTCTTGTCGCGGCACCCGCCCGCGCCGCCCGGCCTCCGGAGGCTCTCGACGCCGAACCCTCGGCAGCCCCGCGATAGCCGGCCGACACGACGACGCGGCGGGCGCTGTAAACTGACGCCGATGCGATGCCCCTTCTGCGGCGGCGGAGATGACCGGGTC
>JBBSEW010000022.1:0-56039 GCA_038239305.1 Thermoanaerobaculia bacterium
ACGACCTGACCACCGGTGAGGGTGGCAATGTCCTGCAGCATGGCCTTGCGGCGGTCGCCAAAGCCCGGGGCCTTGACGGAGCAGACCTGGAGCGTGCCGCGGAGCTTGTTGACGACCAGGGTCGCGAGCGCCTCGCCCTCGACCTCTTCCGCGATGATCAGAAGGGGTTTGCCCTGCTTGGCAATCTGCTCGAGGACCGGGAGCAGGTCCTTCATGTTGGAGATCTTTTTCTCGAACAGGAGAACCTTGGCGTTCTCCAGGACGCACTCCATCCTCTCGGCGTCGGTGATGAAGTACGGGGAGAGGTAGCCGCGGTCGAACTGCATGCCCTCGACGACCTCGAGAGTCGTCTCCAGGCCCTTGGCCTCCTCGACCGTGATCACGCCGTCCTTGCCGACCTTGTCCATGGCCTCGGCGATGATCTTTCCGATCTCCGAGTCGTTGTTGGCCGAGATCGTTCCGACGTGCGCGATGTCCTTGCCTTCGACAGGCTTCGACATCTTGTTGAGCGCCTCGACCGCGGCGCGAACGCCGGCGTCGATGCCGCGCTTCAACTCCATCGGATTGGCGCCGGCCGTAACGTTCTTGATGCCCTCGCGATAGATCGCCTGGGCGAGAACGGTCGCCGTCGTGGTGCCGTCGCCGGCCACGTCGGACGTCTTCGACGCGACCTCGCGGACCATCTGCGCGCCCATGTTCTCGAGCGGATCCTGGAGCTCGATCTCCTTGGCGACGGTGACGCCGTCCTTGGTGATCGTCGGGGACCCGAACTTCTTCTCGATGACGACGTTGCGGCCCTTCGGACCGAGCGTCACTTTGACGGCGTCGGCGAGCTTGTTGACGCCATGGAGAATGCGCTGACGCGCTTCCTCTCCGTACGAAATTGTCTTGGCAGCCATGTGTGTGTTCCCCTTCCTTTACTTCTCGATGACGGCGAGCACTTCATCCTCGCGGAGGATCAGGTGCTCTTCGTCGTCGACCTTGATCTCGGTGCCGGCATACTTCCCGATGAGGATCCGGTCGCCCTTCTTGACGTCCAGCGGAAGCTGCTTGCCGTCCTCGTTGATCTTGCCCTTGCCGACGGCGACTACCTCGGCCTCCATGGGCTTCTCCTTGGCGGTGTCGGGGATGATGATCCCCCCCCGTTTCGTCTCGGTCGGCTCGAGCCTCCGGACGAGAATGCGGTCGTAAAGCGGTCGAATCTTCATGCGCTTTCCTCCTGATTCCATTGAAATCCCCGCCGGAAGACCGGTTCCTCCGGCATGTGGGAGTCGGATATTAGCACTCCTCATGGGTGAGTGCTAGTAATCGGTGGAGTTCTGGTATTATTCAGTTTAGAATCAAGTAGTTACATACAAATAAACCTTGGCCAAAAAAGCTCGGATCGATGCTCCGGGAGGGATTTCCACCCCTCGAAAAGACCCGGAAGGCGGTGGCGTGCGGTGGAGTATCGTTCGGGCCGTGCTGGGGCTTACCGGAACACCCGTCCTCGTCACCGGCGGACTCGGGTTCATCGGCTCCAGCCTGGCCCGCCGCCTCCTCGAGGAAGGCGCCCGCGTCACCCTGGTCGACGCCCTGATCGAGGGCTACGGCGGCAACCGGGCGAACATCCGGGAGATCGCCTCCGACGTCACGGTCCACGTCGCGGACGTCCGGGACGAGGAGGCGATGGGGAATCTCGTGGCCGGTCAGGCGGTCGTGTTCCACTTGGCCGCCCAGGTCTCGCACGTGATGTCGCTCTCGAATCCGTATCCCGATATCGACATCAACATCAAGGGCACCGCCACGGTGCTCGAGGCCTGCCGCAAGCGCAATCCCGACGCCGTCGTCGTTCGCTCCGGAACGCGGGGCCAGTACGGGCCGGCGGTGCACCTGCCGGTTTCGGAGGAGGCTCCCTCGGACCCGCGGGGTCTCTACGAGATCTCGCAGCTCTCGGCCGAGATGATCTGCCGCACCTATACCCGCATCCACGGCATCCGCACGGTCCCGCTCCGGCTGACGAACGTCTATGGCCCCCGCGCGCAGATGCACCACTCGCAGTTCGGGGTCGTGAACTGGTTCGTCCGCCTGGCGCTTTCGGGAGAGCCGATCCCCGTCTTCGGCTCGGGCGCCATCCTGCGCGATTTCCTGTACGTCGACGACTGCGTGGATGCGATCGTGCGCGCGGCCCGCGTCCCGGAAGCCTCGGGGGAGATCCTGAACGTGGGGAACGACCGCTCCTCGACGTTTCTCGAGGTCGCGCAGATCCTTCAGCGCCTCGTCCCCGGAACCGAGATCCGCTTTACGGACTTCACCCCCGAACGCAAGGCGCAGGAGCCGGGCGATTTCGTGTCCGACATCTCCAAGATCCGCAAGCTCCTCGGATGGGAGCCGAAGGTGACCCTCGAAGACGGGCTCGCGCGGACGATCGCGTTCTATCGCGAGCGGCGGGCCGATTACTTCTGAGCGGCTGGCATGGAGGCTCCCCGTTTCCCGTTTCCCGTTTCCCGTTTCCCGTTTCCCGTTTCCCGTTAAAGTAATCGCGCATGCTCTCGATCCATCCGACCGCCCTGGTCGCCTCTCCCCGCATCGGCGACGGCACCCGCATCTGGGCCTTCGTGAATATCCTCGCGGGAGCCTCGATCGGCCGCGACTGCAACATCTGCGACCGATGCTTCATCGAGAACGACGTGGTCATCGGAGATCGAGTGACGATCAAGTGCGGCGTCTCCCTCTGGGACGGCGTGCGGCTCGAGAACGACACGTTCGTCGGGCCGGACGTCTCGTTTTCGAACGACCCTCGCCCACGGAGCGGCGTCCACCTCGCCGGGCATCCGAAAACGGTCGTCCGGGAAGGCGCGTCCCTCGGATCGGCCGCGGTCCTTCTGCCCGGCGTCACGGTCGGCCGGTGGGCGATGGTCGGCGCCGGCTCGGTGGTGACGCGGGACGTGCCGGATCATGGCCTCGTCTACGGCAACCCCGCGAGGCCGCACGGATTCGTGTGCCGCTGCGGCCGCACCCTCTCGTTCGAGGCGGGAAAGTCCCGCTGCCCCTGCGGCCGGCGCTTCTCCTTCGAGCCGGGCGAGAACGCAGGGAAAAACGCCGAGGGCGTCGTGCGTGAAGCGGGAGTTGAAGCGGCGGAGAAAACGGCGTGAAGGTCCCCGCGGCGGGCGTCTCCGCCGCAGGGGGCGCTGTTCCCGCCTCCCAACCTCCCGTGCGCGTCCCGTTTTTCCCGCTTTCGGAGGACTACGCGGGCCGACGTTCGGAGGTGGATGCCGCCGTCTCGCGGGTGCTCGCGAGCGGCCGGTACATCCTCGGACCGGAGGTCGCTCTGTTCGAGCGCGAGCTCGCGGACTACCTCGGAGTCGGCTTCGTCGTCGGATGCGGAAACGGCACGGAAGCCATCGCGCTCGCGCTGCTGGCCGCCGGAGCGGGGCCGGAAGACGAGGTGCTAGTCCCCGCCAACGCCTGCGTTCCCGTGGCGGCGGGCGTCCGCCTGTCCGGAGCCCGGCTGCGCCTTGCGGACGTCGACGCCGAGACTCTCACGCTCGACGCCGGCTCGGCCGAGCGCGCTCTCGGGCCCCGCACGCGCTTCCTGCTCGCCGTGCATCTCTACGGCGGAGTCGCCGACGTCGACGGGCTCGGCCGGCTCGCGCGGAAACGCGGCCTCACGCTGATCGAGGACTGCGCACAGAGCCACGGGGCGAGCTGGAAAGGGGCGCGGACAGGCTCGCTCGGGCGCGCGGCCTCCTTCTCGTTCTACCCCACCAAGAACCTCGGCGCCTACGGGGACGGCGGGGCCGTGGCCACGTCCGACCCGGCCGTCGCGGAGAGCCTCCGGCGACTGCGCCAGTACGGGTGGACGCGGCGCGACTGGTCGGAGACGGAAGGCCGCAACTCGCGTCTCGACGAGCTGCAGGCGGCGATCCTGCGGACGAAGCTTCCGGCGCTCGACGGCGAGAACGCGCGACGGAGGAGAATTGCGGGGATGTACGACGCCGCCTTCGCGGATCTGCCGGTGCAGCCGATCCGCCACCGGGCGGAGAGCGTCCCCGTCGACCATTTGTACCCCGTTCGAACGGACCGGCGCGACGCGTTGCGGGAGAGCCTCGCCGCCGCCGGCATCGAAACGGCGATCCACTATCCCGTTCCGGTTCATGAGCATCCGGCGTACCGGCATCTCGGGTACCCGCCCGGAACCTTCCCCGTGTCGGAGGAGGCCTGCGCCACGATCCTGTCGCTGCCCCTCCACCCCTGGCTCGCCGACGGTGAAGCGGCGTCCGTGATCGGGGCGGTGCGTTCCTTCTACGGCCAGGGAGGCACCCCATGACGCGCCCCCTGGTTTCTGTCGTGGTGCCCGTTTACTTCAACGCCGCCACGCTGGCGCGCCTCGCCGAACGGCTTCGCGCAAGCGCCGCGGGCGCGGAATGGGACCTCGAAGCGATATTCGTCGACGACGGCAGCGGGGACGGCTCCTGGGCCGCCATCGGAGAAATCTGCCGGACCTGGCCGGGCGCCCGCGGGATTCGTCTCACGCGAAATTTCGGATCCCAGATGGCGATCCTGGCGGGTCTGCGCGAGGCGAAGGGCGACGCCGCGGCTGTGCTCTCGGCAGACCTCCAGGAGCCTCCCGAGCTCCTGCCTTTGCTCGTCGCCGCGTGGCGGAAGGGCGCGACGGCCGCCCTCGCCGTCCGGCGCAGCCGCCCCGAGGGATGGGCAGCCCGCACCGCCGCGGGGTTGTACTACCGCACGCTCCGCCGCCTCGCGTTCTCCGAGATGCCGGCCGAAGGGTTCGACTGTTTCCTGATCGGACGGCCGGCGATCGACTTCCTGACCGAAGCGAACGAGGTCCACACGTCTCTTCCCGGCCTGCTCCTCTGGAGCGGATTTCCGGCCACGCTCGTGCCCTACGACCGCGTGGCGCGGGAGGAGGGCCGCTCGCGCTGGACCCTCGCCAAGAAAATGAAGTACTTCGCGGACTCCATCGTCTCCTTCTCGTACGCTCCCCTGCGCGGCCTCTCGCTCTTCGGGATCGCCCTGGCGTTTCTCGCATTCGCTTACGCCGCGTTCCTCGTCTTCTTCAAGCTCCTGCACGGGCAGGCCGTAGCGGGCTGGACCACGACGATGGTGGTGATCGCGTTCCTCTCCGGCGTCCAGCTGCTCTCGCTCGGCATCCTCGGCGAATACCTGTGGCGAACGCTCGACGCGGCGAGGGGGCGGAAGGGGTATCTCGTGGGGGAAAGAACCGGGGAGTAGTTTTCGGTTCTCAGTTCTCGGTTCTCGGTTCTCGGCTTCCGTTTCGCGACCGAATGAAAACCCATGAACCCTTGAACCATTACCGAGAACCGACTACTGACAACTGACCTACGGCAGCGCTTCCAGCACCGCATCCGCGACGCGCTCCACATCCGCGTCGGTCAATTCGGGAAAGACCGGGAGTGCCAGCACTTCCTTCGCCGCGCGCTCGGACTCGGGCAGGTCGCCCTCGTGGTATCCGAGGTCCACGAAGCAGTTCTGCAGGTGGAGCGGGATCGGGTAGAACACGGCCGAGCCGACGCCCCGGCTCGCCAGGCGCGCTTTGACCCCGTCCCGATCCGGAACCCGGACGACGAACTGGTGGAAAACGTGACTTCGGCCCTCCGCCTGAATCGGGAGAACGACCGAGCCCTGCTGCGCCGCTCCGGCAAGGCGTTCCGCATAGCGTTCCGCGATCTTCCGGCGCCGCTCGTTCCAGCCGGAGAGGCGCGGGAGCTTGGCGTTCAGGACCGCCGCCTGGAGGGAATCCATCCGGAAGTTTCCGCCGACCCGGTCATGGTGGTACGTCGTGGAAGACCCGTGCATGCGCAGGCTTCGGACGATCGCGGCGAGCTCGGGATCGTCCGTGGTCACGGCTCCGGCGTCACCCGCGGCCCCCAGATTTTTCGT
This sequence comes from Thermoanaerobaculia bacterium, assembly GCA_038239305.1. GTDB lineage: Bacteria > Acidobacteriota > Thermoanaerobaculia > UBA5066 > Gp7-AA6 > JALYUA01. The sequence continues at coordinate 5,905 of JBBSEW010000022.1, forward strand.
CGGATAGAAGGAAAATGCCGCGAGGGTTCCCAGGGCGCCGGCCGCGACCCCGCGATACGTCGCGCCGACCGCCTGGCAGGCATCTTCGAGGATCGGAACTCCCCGGCGCACCGCGACCTCGCGGATCGGATCCATGTCGGCGCACTGGCCATAGAGATGCACCGGCTGGATCGCCCGGGTCCGGGGCGTGATGGCCGCTTCGAGGCGCGCCGGGTCGAGGTTGAAGGTCGCGGGGTCGATGTCCACGAAGACGGGGGTGGCGCGGAGACGGGCGACGACGCCGGCGGAAGCGAAAAACGTGAACGGAGACGTGATCACCTCGTCCCCCGGCCCGAGGTTCAGAGCCATCAGGGCGACGAGCAGCGCGTCCGTTCCGGAGGTCACTCCGATCGCGTGCGCGACACCCACTTCTTTCGCGAACGCCCGCTCGAACTCCTCGTTCTCGGGCCCGAGAACGAACTTTCCGGTCGCAAAGACGTCCCCGACCCGCCGGGAGATCTCCTGCCGCAGCGGCTCGTCGTACCGCGTCAGATCGAGCATGGGAATCGGCCGCGCAGCGCTCATCAGCGCCCATTCTAGCGGGCGGCCCGGGCCCCGGAAAGCACGCCAAAACCGGCGGGAAAAGGCCTCGCCGCGCCGCGAGGACCTCTACGAGGGACGGCGGCGCAGCAGGTGAGCCGTGAACCCGTCGTGCGCGGCATCGGGGAGGATACGGAATCGCGGGCCGGCCACGTAGGGAGCGAGAGTCTCCGTCACCGCGATGGCGGCGGGCTCGAGCTCCGGCATCCGGGACAGCACCCGGGCGACCACGCGCTCGTTCTCCTCCTCCTCGAGGCTGCAGGTCGCGTAGAGCAGGAATCCGCCCGGGGCGAGCAGCGTCGCGGCGGCCGCCAGGCCTTCCTCCTGGGCACGCGAGAGCCGCTCAATCGCCTCCGCCGCCAGGCGGATCCGGATCTCGGGATTTTTGCGAAGAGTTCCCGTTCCGCTGCACGGGGCGTCGAACAGCACCCGATCGAACCGGCCGGACGGCAGCGGCGGCCGGAGGACGTTTCCGGCCACCGGTAAAACTTCCGGAATTCCGAGCCGCGTCCGCGCCTCGCAGAGCCGCTCGAGCCGGGCCGGCGAGCGATCGAGCGCGATCACGCGATCCGCGCGCCCGGTCGACACGGCGGCGAACGACTTGCCGCCCGGGGCCGCCGCCATGTCGATCAGCGTCCCCCCGGCGGGAAGGAGAAGAACGAGGGCCTGAGCGGCGACGTCCTGCACCGAAAAATGCCCGGCCGCGAGAAGCGGCGAACGCAGGGGATTTCCCGACCGCACGACGAGCCCGAGCGGGGAGAGCGCCGATTCTTCCGCCACGATGCCCTCGGCCGAAAGCGCTGCCGCGAGTGCTTCGCGGCTCGTGCGGCGCGGGTTGGCCATGAGGTCCACACCCGAGGGCGCATTGTCGGCGGCCAGGATCGACAGCGTTCGCTCCGGGCCGAATCGCGCGAGCCATCGCGCGACCAGAAACTCCGGATGGGAGAAGCGGAGCGCGAGCGCCGGAGCGGAGAGGGCGGGCACGGACGGAGGACTCGCGCCCGCGTCCGGTGGGTCCGTGCCGGCTCCCGCTCGATTTCCCTTTCCACTTCCATTTCCGCTTGCACTTCCATTTCCGCTTGCACTTCCATTTCCGCTTGCACTGCCATTTCCGCTTGCACTGCCATCCGCCGGTCGCCTCAGGATCGTGCGCAGGATCGCGTTGACGAGGCGGCCGGCGCCGTCACCGCCGCTCCGCCGCGCCTGCTTGACCGCCTGATCGACGGCCGCGTACGGGGGCACCCGGTCGAGGTGCCGGACCTGGTAGAGACCGACCTCGAGGATCTCGCGCAGAGCCGGCGCGAGCTTCTTCCAGGGAATCCGGGACGCGCTGGCGAGCTCGGCGTCGAGCGCCGAGCGGTTTCGGAGGACGCCGAGAACGATCTGGCGCATCAGGTCGTGGTCTTCCGGCGACAGCCCCATCCCGAGATCGGCCAGCAGAGGCGTGGCATGACCACCTCGCTCGACCACTTCCCGGAGGATCTGAACGGCCCGATTACGCGCGGGCGATGCACTCTCCAACTTCACGGGCGCCGCGGGCCAAACCGGGCCGGCCCCCGCAGGCCCGCCAGAAACTGCATGCCGGTGACGGGCTTCTTCCCCTCCCGCTGCAGCTGGCGCAGGATGAGGGAGGTGCCGTCTCCGGCGAGAACGACTGCCCGCTCCTCCTCGGATCGGACGTCTCCGGGCGTTCCGCGGAGTCCCGACACGCCGGGAGCGACCTCGAGGATCTTGATGCGCTCGTGCCCGAGGAAGGTGAAGAGCCCCGGCCAGGGAGTAAACGCCTTCAGCTGTCTCTCGAGCTCCGCCGCCGGCCGGGTCCACCGGGCTTCCCCATCCTCGCGGCGGATCGTCCGGCAGTACGTCGGCTCTCCTTCCTGCGGCCGCGAGACGAGCGTCCCGGCCTCGAGACCGAAGAGGGTTTCCACCGCGAGATCGGCGCCCTCCCGCGCGAGGCGGCGGGAGAGAGATCCCGCGTCTTCGCCCGGCGCGATCGCCACCCGTCGCTCGAGATAGACGGGGCCGGCGTCGAGCTCCGAGACCATCCTCATGGTCGAAACGGCGGTCTCGCGGTCCCCCGCCAGGATCGCCGCCTGAACCGGCGACGCGCCGCGATGCCGCGGAAGGAGTGAAGCGTGCACGTTCACCGAGCCGAGCCGCGCGGCGTCCAGCACGGCGTCGGGAAGGAGCCTTCCGTAGGCCACGACGACGGACACGTCCGCCGACACGCGGCGGAGGCGCTCGAGGAACTCGAAGTTGCCGCGAAGGCGCTCGGGCTTCTCGATCGGAAGGGAACGGGCCGCGGCGGCGCGCCCGACGGCCGAGGGAACGGGCTCCCCGGAGCGGCCGGCGGGACGATCCGGCTGGGTCACGACGAGGACCACCTCGGCCGCACCGCCCGCGAGACGCTCGAGAGTGGGGACGGCGAAGTCCGGGGTGCCGAAGAACACCGCTCGGAGCACGGCTAGCTCCGAACGATCGGTTCCGCGCCGTCGGGGTCCGGGACCGTCGCCGTCTGCGGGCTGTCGGGATTCGACCCGGCGAGGCCGGGATCCGGCAGCTCGTCGGTCGGCCCGGAGTGAGGCGCCGAGTCGGCGAGGCCGGAGTGCGCCGGCTCGGACGCATCGGCATCGGCATCGGCATCGGCAACGGCAAGGGGAATCGCCGGCTCGGGATGGCGAAGCTTCCAGAGAGCGCGGCCGGCCCAGATCCCTGAGCCGGCGAAGAACAGCAGCGCGAGCCCGTCCACGACGCCGAAGACGATCCACGCGCCCGGCCAGCGCTTCTCGAATCCATAGATCAGCACGGGGAGGAAGAGAAGAAACGAGTAGATCGCGAGCACGATCGTCCGGCGCAGCTCGTGTTGCCGGTCCCGCGGCGGCTCGAGAAATCCGAGGCCCTGCGCCAGCCGGTAGACGAGCCACGCGAAGGCGGGTGCGGCGACGACGGCGAGGCCCATCCAGATGTACGGACGGGTCAGGGTCATCCTCGAGGCTCCTTTCCTGTCATCGCGGCTGCCGGTCCACTTCTTCGAAGTAATCCTGGGAGACGAGCACCTCGCGCGGCTTCGAGCCGCGAGGCGGACCGAGAAGCCCGTCCCGCGACATCATGTCGATCAGCTTGCCCGCCCGCGAGAACCCCACTCCCATCCGCCGCTGGAGAAACGAAATCGAAGCCATCTTCTCCTTGACGACCAGTCGCGCGGCCTCGTCGTAGAGAGGATCGGCGTCGTCGCCGCTCTCGCCCTCCCCGCGCCGCGTCATTTCCTCGCGATCTCTCGTGACCTCTTCGTTGAAGCGCGGCTTGCCCTGCTTGCGCAGGAACTTCATCAGCGCCGCCGTCTCCTGCACCGAGACGTACGCCCCGTGCACGCGCCGGAGCCGCGAGGTGCCCGGCGGAAGGAACAGCATGTCGCCCCGTCCCAACAGCCGCTCCGCGCCGTTGCCGTCCAGGATCACGCGCGAATCCACTTTCGATGAGACCTTGAAGGCGATGCGGGACGGCAAATTCGCCTTGATGACGCCGGTGAGGACGTCGACCGAAGGGCGCTGCGTCGCCACCACGAGATGAATGCCCACGGCGCGCGCCTTCTGGGCAAGCCGCACGATCGATTCCTCGACGTCCTTGGGGGCCGTCATCATGAGGTCGGCGAGCTCGTCGATCACGATGACGATGAGCGGCATCGGCTCGAGCTTCAGATCGTCGTCCGGGTGGTCCGCCTTGACCCGGGCGATCACTTCCGGGTCTTTGATGGCGGCGTTGTACTGCTCGACGTTTCTGACCTGGCCCACATCGGACAGGAACTGGAAGCGCTCCTCCATCACGCCGACGGCCCACTTCAAGGCGTTCGCGGCCTTCTTCGGGTCCGTAATGATCGGCGTCAGCAGGTGGGGCAGGTTTTCGTAGATCTCGAGCTCGACCATCTTCGGGTCGATCAGGATCAGCTTCACCTGGTCGGGGCGCGCCTTGAAGAGGAGCGAAGTCAGAAGCGCGTTGATGCCGACGCTCTTGCCCGATCCCGTCGTTCCGGCGATGAGGAGGTGAGGCATGCCGCGCAAGTCGTCCACGACGGGCTCGCCGTGGATGTCCTTGCCGAGCGCGAGCGTCAGGAGCGACGGGGATCGCGTGAACTTCTCGGACTCGAGGACGTCGCGCAGCGAGATCACCTCCCCGCCTCCGGGGTTCGGCACCTCGATCCCGACGCTCGCGCGGCCCGGCAGCCTCTCGATGCGGATCGATTCGGCGGAGAGCGCGAGCGCGAGGTCCTCGGAGAGGCCCATGACCTGGTTGACCTTGATTCCGGCGGCGGGACGGAATTCGTACGTCGTCACGACGGGACCCGGGTGGTATTCCGCGACGTCCCCTTCGACACCGAACTCCGCGCACTTCGCCGCGATGACGCGGCCGTTTTCCGCCAGCAGCTTCCGGTCGACCGTCCCGACGTTCTCGCGCCGTTCGAGGAGGGAAACCTGCGGGTAGGTGTAGCCCTCGACGACGAGGGGAAGGTTCTGTTGCGGCTCCGGCTTTTTCCGGCCCGACGCCGAGCGGCTCGAGGATGAAGACGAGGACGGGGACATTGCGGATGCCGACGTCGAGAAGGAGCTCGCCGCCCGGGGAGCGGCGACCCGGGTGAGCGAGAGCTTGCCGGGGCCCGGCATTTCGCGGAGCACGGGCGCCGGATCCTCCTCCGCGAACGGAATCTCGTCGAGGGTCACCGGCTCCCGGCGGGCCTTTTCGAGATGTTTCGCGACGACCGTCCTTCGGAGGCGTTCTTTCGTCTTCTGATCCCGCTGCCGGACCCACCGCACCGTGAGCCGGCTCCAGACGCCGGCGAAACGCACGCGCAGCCCGAGGAACAGCTCGGCGAGCGACAACTGGGTCGCGAGCGGAATCGCGAGAAGGACAAACGCGGAGCACAGGAGGACGGCTCCCGTCGTGCCGAGCTGGCCTCGCACCGCATCCGATACCGCGCGGCCGATGACGCCGCCCGCCTCCGTCTCCTCGCCGGCAAGCGTCCGGCGGCCGAGGGACAACGCGAGCAGCGCCGGAACGAAGAACGCGAGAAGCCCCATTCCGGCGGCCTTCGTCGCCGGATTCTCGAACGGCCGCTGCCAGAAGCGGCGCCAGCCCCAGTACAGGAAGACGAACGGGATCACCCAGGAGGCGAATCCGACCGCCGCGTACAGCGCCGCGGACAATGAGGCGCCGAAGCTTCCGATCCAGTTCGCGGGCAGCGCCGGCAACGCCGACCCGCCGGTCGAGTGGGAAAAAAGGCTCGGATCGGCGGGGTCGTGGGACAGGAGCGAAAGCGCGACCAGCACCCCCACGAGGAGCAGGACGACTCCGATCGCTTCGCTGGCCAGACGGCCGCGCCAGAAAGATCCTTGGCTCAATCCCGACCATTATGGGGCGGAATTGCCCCGGGAGCTACTGCCGGCGCTACTTCGCCTCGTCGAACGCCGTGGAGGCGTTGGATCCGAAGCGCTCCTTGTAACCGTTCCAGCTCTCGTAGGCGGGAAGCGCCACTTCCTTCACGAATGCCTCTTTCGTCTTGCCGGCCGACTTCGCCGCGCGCGCGGCGCCGGTGAGATCGACGACGTACTGCCGCAGCAGCTTCAGCCCGTTCACGTCGCTCACCTCGCCATGGCCGGGGATGATCGTCGTGTTCTCGGGCACCTTCGTCAGCACCTTGTCGATCGCGGCGATGTAGCCCGAGATCGAGCCGCCGCTGTTGACGTCGATGAAGGTGATCACCCGGTTGAAGAAGTCGTCCCCCATGTGGAGGACGTTCGCCTTCTCGAAGTAGACGACGCTGTCGCCGTCCGTGTGCGCGGGAGGGAGATGCCAGACGTGGATCGTCTCGTCGCCCATGTGGATCGTGAGCTGCGAATCGAACGTCATGACGGGCGCGGGGATGTCCTCGACCTTGACCGTCTTCGCCCAGGCGATCTGATCCGTGAAGAACTTCACCATGTCGGCGTTTCCGGTCTTTCGGGCCTTCTCGAGCTCTGCCGGGTAGTCGCGCTGGATGTCGGCCGGGCTCGCGAGCATGTGGGTCCGCACGTTGTCGTGCGCGATGATCATCGCGAACTGCCGGAACACTTCGTTGCCGCCGACGTGATCGCCGTGATGGTGCGTGTTCAGGAGGAACTTGATCGGCTTGTCGGTGACCTTGCGGATCTGTTCGACGATCCCGGGCGCCAGATCCTTGAACTGCGAATCGATGACGAGGACCGCGTCGGGCCCCACGAAGAACCCGACGTTCCCGCCGCGGCCGTAGAGCGCGTACACGCTGCCCGCCAGCGGCTTCACGCGGAACGGATCGGACGGGGGGGCCGCGGCGTGATGGTCCGCGCCCGCCGTCGGTGTTGGCCTGGGGGCCGCGGCATGCGTCTGGGCGATCAGGATCGTCGACGACGTCAGAACCGCGAGCGTGGCAAACAGCGTCTTCATTCTCTTCATCGGGAGCTCCCTTTTTCTCGTTTCTGTCGTGGGCGAGCCGGAGGATATCGCGGCGGCGGCGTGCCGCGGGACACTAGAATGCGCGGATGAGCGAGGCCTCCTTCTCGGGCGTTCCCGGCGGTGCGGACGTTTCCGGCGCCCCCCGCCGCCCGCGCATCCTGTCGGGCGTCCAGCCGTCCGGAAAGCTCCATCTCGGCAACTACTTCGGCGCCATTCGCCAGCACATCGCCCTGCAGGACGAGGGCCAGTGCTTCTTCTTCATCGCCGACTACCACGCCCTGACGACCATCCAGGACCGAGCGGCCCTCCGCGAGAACGTTCACGCCGTCGCGCTCGACTACCTCGCGCTCGGACTCGATCCGGAGAAGACCGCTTTCTTCCGGCAGTCCGATGTTCCCGAAGTCACGGAGCTCGCCTGGATCCTGTCGACGGCGACCGGAATGGGTCTCCTCGAGCGCGCCCATTCCTTCAAAGACAAGCTCGCGCGCGGCATCCCGGCGAGCGTCGGCCTCTTCAACTATCCGCTCCTTATGGCGGCCGACATCCTGATCTATCGCTCGAACCTCGTCCCCGTCGGGCAGGATCAGGTCCAGCACATAGAGATGACCCGGGACATCGCCGGCTATTTCAACCAGACCTGGAAGAAGGTCTTTCCGCTCCCCGAGGCGCGGCTCGACCGCGCGCCGCTCGTGCCGGGAACGGACGGCAAGAAGATGAGCAAGTCCTACGGAAACACGATCGACATCTTCGCCGAAGGCCCGGCTCTCCAGAGCGCGGTCATGAAAATCGTGACGGACAGCACGCCGGTCGACGCGCCGAAGGATCCGGAGAAGGACACGGTCTTCGCGCTGTATTCCCTGTTTGCCTCCCCATCCGAACGCGAAGAGCTGGCCGCGCGTTATCGCGCCGGCGGCCTCGGATATGGCGACGCCAAGAAGCTCCTCCTCCGGAGGATCGACGAGACGTTCGGTCCCGCGCGCGATAAACGACGGGAGCTCGCGAAAAGCCCCGACCAGATCGAAGCCGCACTTCGCTCCGGCGCCGAGCGCGCCGGCAGCGTCGCGCGGGAGACGATGAGGCGAGTGCGGGAAGCGGTAGGGCTGAGCGAAAAGTAGCTCTCCGCCGGCTGTTCGGTCACCGTCGGTCGTCGGTCGTCGGTTCCAGTCCCCGGCATCGGAACCCACGACGGAACGATCGGTAACGGACAACGGCCCGGTGCATCGGCAAGCGGTCGTCCCGGCTCGAACCTCTCACCTCAAACCTCAAACACCAGACATCAGACATCAAACAGCTCCGCTTGAAGGGAGGGACGCCGAAAGGGCGACGCCTCCCCTGCATGGTCGGTTTCTCCTTCTCCATTCATCCCGAGCCGGCGGCACTCGGCGCGGAACAGCGCTTCGATCACCGCCCATCGCGGCCCTACCCCCCGCATGCGCGCGCCGAAGCGGGATTCGTTCACGCCGCCGTTTCGGATCTGCTGGATGGCGCTCCACACCTTCTCGGCCCGGTCGGGGAAAGCAGCCTCGAGACGCTCCCGGAAAACCGGAAGAGTGGCCCCCGCGAGGCGCACGGGGATCAGAAAGGCGCGACGGGCGCCCGCGGCGTGCGACCGGCGCAGCACCTCCGCGATCTGCCCGTCGTTTAACCCGGGAATTACCGGGGCGATCCCGACCCCGACCGGCACGCCCGCGTCGGCGAGAATCCGGATCGTCTCGAACCGCTGAGACGGCGGGCTGGTGAAGGGCTCGATCGCCCGTGACATCGCGTCGTCGGAGAAGGGAATGCTCAGGCTGACGAACGCGCTCGCTTCCCGCGCCAGCCGCGAGAGCAGATCGACGTCGCGCCGGATGAGTGCACCCTTCGTAATGATGCCGACCGGGTTCCGGAAGGCGAGGCAGATCTCCAGGCAGCGCCGCGTCAGCCCGTACACGGCCTCGAGGGGCTGGTAGCAGTCCGTGTTTCCGGAAAAGGCGATGCGCTCTCCCGCCCAGGAACGCCGGGACAGCTCGCGTTCGAGGAGCTCTGCCGCGTTGGTCTTCACGACGATCTTCCGGTCGAAGTCCGTGCCGGCGCCAAACCCCAGGTATTCGTGGCTCGTCCGCGCGTAGCAGTAAGCGCACGCGTGGAAACAGCCGCGGTAGGCGTTGACCGAATATCGAAATCCCACGTCCGGGCTGTCGTTCTCCGCGAGAATCGTCTTCGCCCGCTCCTCGAAAACTTCGAGCCGCGCCGCAGGAGGCTCGCCGAGCCATTCCGCGTGGCAGGAATCCCAGGGATTCGGAGGGTTGGAAATGACGAGAACCATGAAGGCGTAAATTTAGCGCAAATCGCCGCAGCGGTCGAGATCGCCGCGGGTGTCGCCCTCTGCTCCGCTGAGCCCTCCCCTCGGCCGACAACGGCAACGAGGACAACCGCGCCGGGGGCAGCAAAATCGGATCGGTCCGCCGACGGCTTCACCTGACAAAGTACTTGACAGCGATGGAGGCCCGAATCATCCTCTTCGCCATGGACCGTCCGAGCCGTTTCCCGGCTCCCCCCGAGCTCGGCAATCGCGCCATCGACAACCTCCGTTTCATCCGCGAGACGATGGAGCGCGCCGCGTCTTTCACGGCGGTGCCGGGCTGGGGCGGCGTGGGCATGGGCGTCACGGCGCTCGCGGCGGCGCTGCTTTCGACGCGCGCCCGAACCCCTGAGGAATGGCTCGGAATATGGCTCGCGGAGGCCTTCGTCGCGTTCTCGATCGGAGCGTGGGCGATGGCGCGCAAGTCGAGCCGCGTGGGCCTGACGCTCTTCTCGGGCCCGGCCCGGCGATTCGTCCTGACGCTCTCGCCGCCCCTCTTCGCGGGGGCCGTCCTCACGATCGTGCTCGCGGCCGCGCACCAGACCGCCCTTCTGCCGGGAGTCTGGCTCCTGCTCTACGGAACCGCCGTGATCACGGGCGGCGCCTTCGCGGTCCGAATCGTCCCGGTGATGGGGGTTCTCCTGATGCTTCTCGGGGTTGTCGCCCTGGCATCTCCGTCGTCGTGGGGGACGGGATTTCTCGCGGCGGGATTCGGCGGCCTGCAGATCGGCTTCGGAATCGCCATCGCCCGGAGGCATGGCGGCTGATGGCGCGCCCTCGATCCGCACCCTCCGTTTCCGCCGCCTCCGCCTCCGTCCGCACCGGGGGCCGTTCGAAAACAACCCCCGCATCCACCCGCCGGGGGTTGCCGGATCGTCACGGCGCCGTTCCCGATCTCGACCGCCTCATCCACGAGCGCCTGCGGCTCGCGATCGTGAGCGCGCTCGCCGCCCACGACTCCCTTTCCTTCCGCGAGCTGAAGGCTCTCCTCCGGGCGTCCGACGGGAATCTCTCGGTGCACGCCCGCAAGCTGGAGGATGCCGGGTACGTCGCATCCGAGAAGTCGTTCGAGAAGCGCGTCCCGAAGACCGAGTACCGGCTGACGGCGGAAGGCCGGCGCGCATTCGAACGCTACCTCCGCCATCTCGAGGCGCTCGTCGAGAACGCCCGCCGCCGTTCCTGACTCCCCGGCTTTTTTTTGCGAGGATACTTCATAATGCAAAGTACTCTACAAGACGGCCTCCCGGTCCGGACGCTCGCCGGATCGGCTTTCGAGCCGGCGCATCCGGTCGCCTCGACCCTGTTCTTCCTGGCGGCGGCCACGCTCATCATCGCGGCGGCGGGCGCATCGTTCGTCTGCCTCGTGGCCCATCGCCGCGCGCTCGCCCTTCGTATCGCCGCGGCCGGGATCGCCGTCGCGTCCGGCTATTCTGCGCTCCTCATCGGCGCTTCCCTCGCCAGCCGGGATCGCGTGCTGGCTCCCGGGGACCGAAAATACTTCTGCGAGATCGATTGCCATCTCGCCTACTCCGTCGAGGGCATCGAACGGCGGAAGACGGTGGGCCGCGAAGGCGCCAGGATGATCGCACGCGGCCATTTCACGATCGTTCGACTTCGCGTCTGGTTCGACCCCGCGACGACCGGCCCGTCGAGAGGAAACGCGCCCCTCTCGCCCGGACCGCGCGACGCCTGGCTGCTGGACTCCGTGGGAAAGCGCCATCTCGCCTCCGAGACCGCGACCCGGGCCCTCGAGAAGGAAGGGGATGAGAAGAAGGAGCGGAGCGGGCTCCTCCCCCTCACCCGCGCCCTCGCTCCTGGCGAGTCCTGCGAGACAGCGCTCGTGTTCGATCTGGACCGTCGGGCCGACTCCGGCGGCGCGCGTCTCTTCGTCGGCGATCCGCCGGGCCTCGATCGCGCGCTGGTCGGTTACGAGATCGGGCCGTTCCACGGAAAGACATATTTCGCGATTCCCCTGTGACCGTGAACGGGCTCTTGTCACCGACCCGCGGCGCAGCCAGAATCAGACCCGTGAGGGAGCCCGACTTTCCCCCTCGAGCTCCGACTTCGCGTCGGACTCAGACCATGGCCCGCCTGCCGCGGATGACGGCGCGGCGGTGGATCGAGTACACCGCGGCCATCCTCGCCGGGAACGGTTTGTACTTCCTCATCCTCTATCCCGGGCTGCCCCCGCTCTTCCAGCACCAGCCCTTCCGCGTGGATCCGGGCCTGCTCCTCGACTTTTTCTGCTGCGTCGCTGTCTACGCCGTCATCCGGCTGGGCGTGGCGCATGCCCGTCGGACCTGAGGACGACCCGAGCGACGGGAAGACTCTCGCGATCGAAATCGGTGTTGTCGCAAGCCTCCCACTCAGAACGAAAATCGAACAGTCCACGCGGCCCGACGTGAGAGTCCCGATACCTCGATAGTCCGATCGATCTCGAGATCATCCGATCGCGAGATCGCGAGATTTCTCCCGTGGCCGACGCCCTGGCTCCCGAAACCTCAGGCGACAATCGAAACGACAAGGGGCCGGATGTCAAACGTCCGCCGGCATGCCCGCTTGACGGAAATCGCGATCTCCGCCCGCAGCCATTCGGGGTCCTCGCGCTCCTCGCGGGAAGCCCGGGCGAGCACCGCTCGAGCCGCCCGGCGAACCTCCTCCGTCATCGTGTTCCCATCGACCGCGACACCGCGCAGCACGACCTCGATCTCCCGGGAGCGGGGATCCGACGGCGCGAAGACGACCACGATCCCCTCCTCGGCGAGATGACGGCGGTCCCGCACCACCGAGGCGTCCACGGGCTCGGCTCTGCCGTCGTAGTACACGCGGCCCGCCGGCGACGCGGCCGGATCGACACGCGAACCACCGGCGGACAGTGTCAGGCGGTCTCCGTTGTCCAGCAGGTGGATCCCGTCCGAGCCGATTCCGGAGAGCCGCGCCGCTGCGGCCCCGGCGACGAGCATGCGGCGCTCTCCGTGAACCGGCATGACGGCGCGTGGCCGGACGAGCGAGATCCAGTCGGCGATGTCGTCGCGGTGCGCGTGTCCTGAAACGTGCACGGGCGGATCGGAATCGCGGATGACCTCCGCGCCGCGGCGGACGAGGTGATCGATCACTCGATGGACGGATCGCTCGTGCCCGGGGATGGTCCGCGCCGAGAAGATCACGACATCGCCCTTCTCGAGCTTCAAGTCCGCATGCTCGTCGAGCGCCAGCCGGGAAAGGGCCGAGAACGGCTCGCCCTGACTTCCGGAAGTGACGCAGAGGAGGCGGTCGGCCGGCTGTCGCGCGAGGTCCGCGGGCGCCAGCCGGACCCCGGCCGGAAACGAGAGCCGGTCGAGACGCTCTGCGATCTCGGCGACGGCGATCATGCTGCGTCCGAGCAGACCGATGCGGCGACGCGCCGCCATCGCGACGGCCGAGGCCTGCCGGATGCGGGAGACATGGCTCGAGAAGGTCGTCAGGATGATGCGGCCTCGGGCGCCAGCGAAAGCCTGGGCGAGCCCTTCTCCCGCGAGCCGCTCGGAGCCCGCGCGGCCGGGTCTCTCGGCGTTCGTGGAATCCACGAGCGCGAGATCCACTCCCTCGCCGACCGCCTCCGCGATCCCCTCGCGATCCGTGCGCTCGCCGTCGGGAGGATCCGGATCGAGCTTGAAGTCCCCGGAATGGATCAGCCGCCACCCGCCCCCTTCGACCAGGACGGCGGAGGAATCGGGCACGGAATGCGAGACGCGGAAGAAACGGAAGACGAACGCCCCCGCGCGGTACGCGACGCGCTCCGCGGCCTCTACGAGGCCGTCGGACGGCTGTTCCGCTTCCTCGAGGCGCCGCCGCGCGAGCGCCAGCGTGAACGGAAAACCGTAGACGGGGGCGCGGCACCACTCGCGCAGCAGCGGAAGCGCGCCGATGTGATCCTCGTGGCCGTGCGTCAGAACGACGGCGTCGATTCGCTCGCCCCGCAACGCGGTCATGTCCGGTGCAATCCGGTCCACGCCGGGAAATGTCTCGTCCGGAAACGAGACGCCGGCGTCGATCACGAGGCTGGAGCCCTCGCAGCGCAGCCAGAGGAGATTGCGGCCGAACTCGCCCAGACCGCCGAGCGGCACGATCTCGAGATCGGAACGCGCCATCCATCAGCCCCGAATCCCGGCGTCCGTCCTGGCGCGAGCCGGCTCGGTCCCTTCCGGTTCCCCGGAGTAGTCGGCCAACGCGAGGAAGTCCTCGAGCGCGAGCGTCTCTGCCCGGGCGCGCGGATCCTTCCCGATCGACTCGAGCGCGGCCTCCCAGTGGGGCCGGCCCCCTTCCCCGGAGAGGGCGTTGACGAGCGTCTTTCGGCGCGCGCGAAATCCGAGAGACGCGAGATGGAGGGCGCGCTCACGCCGTTCGGGGTCGAGAACGGGAGTCCGCGGGGTCAGCTCGAGGACGCTCGACATGACTTTTGGCCTCGGGCGAAAGGCTCCGGGCGGCAAATCGAAGAGAATCCGGGCTTGCGCGAACGCCGCGGAACGCACGGAGAGATAGCCGTAGTGCTCGCTGCCGGGGCGAGCGGCAAACCGCGCCGCGACTTCCTTCTGGACGGTGGCGATCGATCGGGAGATCGCGCCGGGCTCCGCGATCGCCGCCGACAGGATCGGCGTTGCGACGTTGTACGGCAGGTTCGCGACGAGAACGCCGGGGCCGCCCCCACCCGTTTCGGCGATCCAGTCCGCGAAAGAACGGCCGAGAGCGTCCCCCTGGATGATCCGCACGCGCGGGTCCGCCGCGAGCTCGCGCGCGAGAGCGTCGGCCCGCAGCGGATCGATTTCGATTGCGAGAAGGCGGCCGGCCCGGACGGACAGCGGCCGCGTCAGAGCCCCGTCGCCAGGGCCGATCTCGATTGCCAGGTCGTCGCGAGTCAGCCGGGCGGCGTCGACGATGCGCTCCGCCGTCGCCGGATTCACGAGGAAGTTCTGGCCCCACTTCTTCCGCGCGGGAATCACGAGGCGCTTTCCCCGGAAAAAGGGCGATGGATGCGGTCCTGGCGGGTTTTGGGGTCCGGAAAGGAGGAGATCCGGGTGGTCGCATGCCGGCGGATCGAGCGCGTGATTCGTTCCACGACGGGAGGGCCCGAGAGCGATCCGCGGGGCCGCGCCACGGGATTCAGCGTATCAAATGGTAAACTTCTGGAAGCACAGGAAGTTCCATTGTCTTCGGTCTACACGTTGGACAACCGCCGTCTCGGGAATTTTCTCGAGCGCCACAAGGCGTACTACGCCTATTCCGGCGAAATCGAGATCGATCGATTTCTGCGCGAGGTGCTCCAGAAAGCCAACGAGTTCGTGCCGGGCGCCGCCGGATCGATTCTGCTGGACGACCCGATGACGAAGAACAACGACGACCGGCTCGAGAACGACCTCGTCTTCATCGCGACGTTCGGCGCGGAGGGCGCTCAGCGGCTCGGCCGCCGGATCAACGCGCGGATCGGAATCGCCGGTCACGTCTATTCGACGGGCGTCGGCTACATGACGGAGGAGGTCAGCGACGATCCGTACTTCTACCCGACGTACGAAGCGCCCAGTTTCCACACCAAGTCTGTTCTGTGCGTCCCGATCCGCATCGAAGCCGCTGTCTGCGGCGTCCTCGAGCTCGTCAACCGCGTCGGGCAGGAAGGCTTCCGGGAGAAGGACCGGCGCCTCCTCGAGATCTTCGCGGACTACGCCTCGATCTCGATCCAGAACCTCCTCGACGCCCGGCGGGCTTACGAGGTCGCCAAGCGCGACGGCCTGACCGGCCTCTACAACGAACGCTACCTGCACCTGCGGCTGACGCAGGAGCTCGCGAGGATTGCCCGCGACGGCGGGGACCTCTGCGTGATTTTCCTCGACCTCGACAATCTCAAGTCGGTCAACGACCGGCACGGGCACCTCGCGGGAAGCCAGGTGCTGCGCGAAGTCGGCTACGTCCTGAAACGCACTGTGACCGACGAACGGGCGACGCTGACGCGATACGGAGGAGATGAGTTTGTTCTCATTCTTCCGGGTTACACGATGCCTACCGGAATGGACATCGCGGAGACGATCCGGGGAGCCATCGCGTCCGCCACGTTCCTCTCCCGACCGTACGGCTTCAACAGCCCGGCGCTCAATCTTCAGAACACGATCACCGCGTCGCTCGGTATCTCGTCGGTCGAAACCCACGCCACGCCGGGAGCCGCCGTCGAGCAGCAGAAAAACGAGCTCCTGCGAGCCGCGGACCAGGCGCTCTACCAGGCCAAGGAAGGCGGCAAGGACCGCATCGCCGCCGCGGATTCGCTGCGAGTCGATCAGTAGTTCGATTGATAGATAGGGAGATAAACAGATCGTCGGCCCCACGCCGGTTCGGACCGCAGCGCCGGTCTGCCTCGTGAGAACCCATCTCGCGATCTCGCGATCGAATGATCCCGCGATCCATCGGGTCATCGAACTATCGGATATCGAAAAGAAGGCGCACAGCAGATATCCGATCAACGGATAGTTCGATCGATCGCGAGATCATGAGATCGCGAGACTGGTCCTTCGGGAAAAGCGCGCCTCGAGTCTCCCGTCTCCCTATGCTAAAGTTCCGAGGCTCTGCGCTGGGGCGAGCATCCTTACCGAGGGACTCATGACCACGACTACCGCCACCCACGCCCATCTCTCGCCTCACGACGTCCTCGACGCGCTTTCGAAGCACATCCTCGTGGATGGCTACCACGTGGTCATGGACCTCGAAAAAAGCAAGGGCTCCTACCTCTATGACGCCCGGAGCAATCGCCCGCTCCTCGATTTCTTCACCAACTTCGCAACCTTCCCACTCGGGTACAACCACCCCAAGATGGCGGATCCGGAATTCCGCGAGCGGATCCTCCACGCGGCCGTGACGAAGCCCGCCAACAGCGACATCTACACTTCCTACTATGCCGACTTCGTCGAGACGTTTTCCTCGCGGGCGATCCCGCCGAGCCACGCCGATCACCTCTTCTTCGTCGAGGGCGGCGCGATGGCCGTCGAGAATGCGCTGAAGACGGCGTTCGACTGGAAAGTCCGCAAGAACATGGTCCGCGGAATCGGCACGGACGGGGTCGACGTAAAGGGCTCCCGGATTCTCCATTTTCAGAAGGCCTTCCACGGCCGTTCCGGTTACACGCTGTCGATGACCAACACCTCCGATGCGCGGAAGACCCAGTACTTCCCGAAGTTCGACTGGCCTCGCCTTTCCTGTCCGGCGCTCCGATTCCCGGTGACCCCCGAGGTGATCGAGGAAGTCTCGCGCGCCGAGGAGACGGTCGAGCGCGAGATCCGCGACGCGTGCGCCGCCTATCCGAATGACATCGCCGGGCTCATCCTCGAGCCGATCCAGGGAGAAGGCGGAGACAACCATTTCCGCCCGGAGTTCTTCCGGCTTCTGCGGGCGCTCGCGGACGAGCTCGAGTTCCTCCTGATCTTCGACGAGGTCCAGACGGGCGTGGGGCTCACGGGCTCCATGTGGTGCTGGCAGCAGATGGGCGTCGAGCCCGATCTCTTCTGCTTCGGCAAGAAGACTCAGGTGTGCGGCTTCGCGTCCAACCATCGGATCGACGATGTCGACAACGTCTTCAAGATCTCGTCGCGCATCAACTCGACGTGGGGCGGGAACCTCGTGGACATGGTTCGCGCCGAGCGTTACTTCGAGATCATCGAGGAAGAGAACCTCGTCGAGAACGCCCGCGTCGTCGGCGAGCACATGCTCGGCAAGCTTCGCGAGATGGCCGCCGAATTCCCGAGCACGGTCTCGAACGTCCGCGGCCGCGGGCTCTTCCTGGCGCTCGACCTGCCGGACAAGACGATGCGCGACAAGACGCTCGCCTCCTGCCTCGAGCACGGCGTCATCGCGCTCGCCTCGGGCAGCTCGGCGATCCGGTTCCGGCCGGCACTGACGCTCACCAGAGACGAGGCCGACGAGGGAGTGCGCAAGCTCCGGCGGGCCATTGGAGCGGCGCGCGGCTGAATCGGGTCCCGTTTCGTGAGCTGGAGATTCTGTTGGACCCGCCAGGCTCTCATCCGGAATGACTCGCCGCATCGTCGCGGTCGTCGCCGGAGTTCTGCTCCTGGCTGCCCTCTTCTTCTGGCTCACTCTTCCCGACGTTTCGGCGCTCGTCCGGGGATTTCCGAAGACGACCGCGTTCATGGAGCGGCGGCGCGCGGAGCTCGTGCGCGCCGGCGAAAACGCGAACCTCGAGTACCGGCCCGTTCCCCTGTCGCGGATCTCGCCGAACCTGACGAGGGCCGTGATCGCCGCCGAGGACGCGCGCTTCTACGAGCACCAGGGAGTCGACTGGACCGCGGTGCGCGGGGCGGTCGAACGCGACTGGCAGAGGCGCCGGCTCGGGATGGGAGGCTCGACCCTGACCCAGCAGCTCGCGAAGAATCTCTACCTCACTCCCGCAAGGACTCCCTGGCGCAAGCTGCGCGAGTGGGCGATCACCCGGCGGCTCGAGCACACGCTCACCAAGGCCCGGATCCTGGAGCTCTATCTGAATGTCGTCGAGCTCGGCCGCCGGACCTACGGGGCGGAGGCCGGCGCCCGGCTCTACTTCGGCAAACCCGCGTCCGACCTCTCCGCTCGCGAAGCCGCCACCCTCGCGGCCGTCATTCCTTCGCCGCGCCTCTACGATCCGGTCCGGCACCCGGCCCGAGTCGAGCGCCGGGCAAAGCGGATCCTGCGAGGCATGGGGACCGGGCCTTAGCGACCAGCGTGCTATCCTCGCGCGTATCTTCTTTCGTTTGCGGAGGTTGCCGATGATCCGCCCCCGGTTCGCCCTGGCTCTTCTCGTGCTCACCTTGCCGCTCGCCGCCTGCTCGCGAAAGGCGGCGCGGATCGACGTGACGCCGAAGAAGCTCAAGATCTACGGGCTCGACCGCCCGCAGCGGCTGACCGCGCGGATCCTGGACAAGAAGGAACGGCCTCTCGAAATCGGCACCGCCAACTTCGAGAGCACGAATCCGGCGATCGCCGCCGTGGATTCGGGGGGCCTGGTAACTCCCAAAGGAGAAGGCAAGACCACGATCACGGCGAAATACGACGATGTGAGCGCGTCGATTCCGGTCGAGATTCTGGATGTCAAATCGGTCGACATCGCGCCGGCATCGTCCCGGCTGGTGGGGCCCGCCGGCACGCAGTTCGGCCTCCAGGCCGTGATCAAGAACTCGAAGGACCAGGTGCTCAAGATGACGCCCGTCTGGAGCTCGACGCAGCCGGGCATCGCGTCCGTCGCCCCCGACGGCCTCGTCACATCCGTCCAGAACGGCAAAGCCATCCTGATCGCCAAAGTGGGAGACGTTCAAGGCGCGAGCGAGGTCGTGGTGGAAGTCCGCGAAATCGCCCGGCTCGAGGTCCGGCCCGCGACGGCGCTCGGCCGGGTCGGGGATTCGCAGCAGTTCGAAGTCGTCGCCTACGACGCGAGCGGCCGGCCGATCGAAGGGGTGGCCGCGATCTTCCACAGCTCCGACACGGCCATCGCGAACGTGAGCGTTTCGGGCCAGGCGACCGGCCTGAAAACGGGAGCGGCGACGATCCAGGCCCGCATCGGAAGCGTATCGGCCGAAGCGACCCTGATCGTCAACTGAAGCCGATTTCCCCGTTCCACGCGCCCTCGGCGAACGGGAAGTCTCCCGCAACGCCGTGATGCGGTGATGCCGTGATCCGGCTTCCGGCGGTGGCGGGCGCGTTCTACGAGGGACGCGAGGACGCGCTGCAGGCGTCGCTCCGAGAGCTCCTGCGAGGCCCTCACCCATCCCCCATGCCGGCTTTTGGCGCCGTCGTTCCGCACGCCGGCTACGTCTATTCCGGCCGCGTCGCGGCGAGCGTGTACTCCCGGCTCGCCGTGCCGAGAACCGTGGTGATCGTGAGCCCGAACCACACCGGACGCGGGCTCCCCGCCGCGCTCGATCCCTCGGACGCCTGGCGCACTCCGCTCGGAGACGTCCCCCTCGATCTGCGGCTGGCTCGGCGGATGCAGGAGCTCGCGCCCTCGCTCGAGCTCGACCGAGCGGCTCACCAGCGCGAGCATTCCCTCGAGGTGCAGCTTCCCTTCCTGCAGTCGCGGCGCCCGGACGTCGCCCTCGTACCGATCTGCCTCGGCGCCCCGAATCTCGACCTCTGCCGGGAGATCGGCGAGGCCTTCGCGCGGCTTCACGCGGAAGAGGCGGCGAGAGACGGATCGCCGGACCACCTTCCGCTTCTGCTCGCGTCCTCCGACATGAACCACTACGAGTCGCGGGCGGTCGGGACCGCCAAGGACGACCGGGCAATCGCCCGCATCGAAGCGATCGATCCCGAGGGCCTGTTCGCGACGGTCCGGTCCGAGTCGATATCGATGTGCGGTTTTCTCCCCGTCACGGCCCTGCTCTTCGCCGCCCGCGCCGCCGGCGCCGGGCCGGCGAGAGTGATCGCCCGATCCGACAGCGGCGACGAGACGGGCGACGTGTCCTCGGTCGTCGGCTATGCGGGGGTAATCGTCGGGGCTGGCCCGGGAATCTCCGGAAACGCCGGCGGGACAGCCGGGTGACGCTTCAGATCTGATCCTCGCGCATCAGCGGCGCCGCGAGGAGTCTCAGCTCCTCCGCAATCCCGCGCGGACCGGCGATCACATTTCCGCGCTCCCAGAATCGTTCTCCCCCGTCGAAATCCGTGACTTCGCCGCCGGCTTCCGCGATCAGCAGGGCGCCTGCGGCGATATCCCACGGAGCAAGATGGAATTCGAAGAACCCGTCGAAGACTCCGGCGGCGACCTGCGCGAGGTCGAGCGCTGCCGAACCGGCGCGCCGGATCCCGCGCGCGCGCAGGAAGACCGACTTGAAGAGCGCGAGATAGAGGTCGATCCGGTCCCGTGACCGGAACGGGAAGCCCGTCGCGAGAAACGCCCCGTCGACGCCCGGACGATCCGACACGGAAAGCCGCGTGCCGTTGCGAAAGGCTCCCCCGCCTCTTTCCGCCGTGAAGATCTCATCGCGCAGGGGATCCCAGACCACCGCCGCGACGATCCCGCCCGCCTCTCGCGCCGCGATCGAGACGCACCAGAACGGGAAGCCCGCGATGAAGTTCGCGGTCCCGTCGAGGGGATCGATGATCCACGTGCGCGGAGACTCGCCTTCGCAGCCTTCGCGGCCTCCGCGGCCATCAATGGGTCTGCCCGACCATCCGCCTTCCTCGGCCAGAAAAGTGTCGTCGGGAAATCGGCTCCGGATCGAGGCCACGATGCGCGCTTCGCTTTCGCGATCCGCGACCGTGACGAAATCGTTTTTCTGCTTCTCCTGGATCGAGCCGGCAGGGAGATTCCGCCAGTGTCGAACGAGGATCTCGCCGCCCGCACGCGCGGCTTCGACGGCGGCGTCGAGCACGGCGCTCACGTCAGCGGCTCGCCTGGAGGACGACCCCGCCGATCGATTTGCAAGAAGCGTGCGTTCCGGCGCGCCGGCGCCGCCTCACGCCCGGTGGAGGGCCCACACGACCCGACCGGCGACGACGGTCGCCACGGGACCTCCCACGAGCGCGCGGCCGCCGAAAGGCGTGTTGCGCGAGAGCGACTCGAACCGCGACGGATCGACGGTCCAACGCCGCTCCGGACCGAAGAGCGTGACGTCGGCGGGCGCGCCCGGCGCGAGAGTCCCTCCCGGCAGGCGGAACGCCGCCGCCGGCCCCGTGGAGAAGAGCTCCACGAAACGCTTCACGGTCAGCCGGGCCGGTCGAACGAGCGCGTCGTACACGATCGCGGCGGCAGTTTCGAGCCCCACGATGCCGAAGGGAGCGACGTTGAACTCGACCGCTTTCTCGTCCTCGTGGTGCGGAGCGTGGTCCGTCGCGATCGCGTCGACGGTGCCGTCCTGAAGTCCGACGATCAACGCTTCGATGTCGGCGTCTTCGCGCAACGGGGGATTCATTTTGGAGTTCGTCGAAAACCCGGACCGCGACACTTCTTCGTGCGTCAGAACGAGGTGGTGCGGGGTAACTTCGCAGGTGACGGCGAGACCGCTGGCCTTCGCTTCCCGAACGAGCGAGAGCGCCCGCGCCGTCGAAAGATGGGCGACGTGGAGGCGCCCCTGCGCGAGCTCCGCCACCAAGAGGTCCCGCGCGACCGCCGCCGCTTCCGCGATGCCGGGCTGGCCCGCCAGACCGAGCCGGGTCGAGACCGCTCCCTCGTGCATGGGCGCGCCGCCGGCCAGGGTCGGATCCTCCGAGTGCTGGATGACGGGAATGCCGAACAGTCGTGCGTGCTCGAACGCATGCCGCAGCAACGCCCCGTCCGCGAGCCACTGGCCGTCGTCCGATACGGCGACCGCGCCCGCGATGCACATTTCGCCGAACTCCGCGAGCTCCTTCCCGAGCTGGCCTCGAGTGATGGCGCCGATCGGGTAGAGCCGGGAGCCCCCCTCCGCCCGAGCCTTGGACGCGACGTACTCCGCGATCGCCCGGCTATCGACGACGGGATCGGTGTTCGGCATCGCGCAGACAGCCGTGTAGCCGCCCGCGGCGGCGGCCCGCAGTCCCGACGCGATCGTCTCCGCGTACTCGCGGCCGGGCTCGCGCAGGTGAGCGTGCAGATCGATGAAGCCGGGGAAAACGAGCTGGCCCGTAGCGTCGAGGATTTCGACGCCGGACGGGTCCACCGCCAGGCCTTCTCCCACCTCGACGATCGTTCCGGTCGCGGAGTCCACGAGGACATCCGCGACTCCGTCCCGTCCGGCCCGGGGATCGACGACACGCCCGCCCCGGATCAGCAGTCGAGAGCTCACCCTTCGCCCCCCTCCCAGGAGTGCCCCGTCAGAAGAAGGTAGAGCACGGCCATCCGCACGGCGACGCCGTTCGAGACTTGTTCGAGGATGAGCGAACGCGGCGAGTCGGCGACTTCCGATGAGATCTCCACGCCGCGGTTCATGGGGCCGGGATGCATCACGACGGCGTCGGCGTGCGCGCGAGCGAGGCGCGCGGCGGTCAGACCGTAGCGCTTGAAATACTCGCGGGACGACGGGAACAGGGAGGAGCCCTGGCGCTCGATCTGCATGCGCAGCATCATCACGACCTCGGCGCCGGCGAGCGCCTCGTCGAAATCGATCGTCGCCCGAACTCCCATCTCCTCGATGCCCGGCGGCAGCAGCGTGGGCGGGGCGCACACGATCACGCGAGCCCCCATCTTCGTCAGGAGCCAGATGTTCGAGCGGACCACGCGCGAGTGCGCGAGGTCGCCGACAATCGCGACCCGCAGCCCCTCGATGCGTCCGAAGTGGCGGCGAATGGTGAGGGCGTCCAGGAGAGCCTGCGTCGGGTGCTCGTGCGCGCCGTCGCCTGCGTTGACGACGCCCGCCTTGAGATGCCGCGCGAGAAAATGAGGAACGCCGGGCGTTCCGTGCCGGATGACGATCAGATCCGGCGCCATCGCCTCGAGGTTGCGCGCGGTATCGAGAAGCGATTCGCCCTTCTCGACCGAGCTCCCCTTCGCCGCGAAGTTCAACGAGTCCGCCGAAAGCCACTTCTCCGCCGTCTCGAATGAAAAGCGCGTCCGGGTCGATGCCTCGAAGAAGAGGTTGACCACCATGCGCCCGCGGAGAGCGGGGACCTTCTTGATCTGCCGCTGCCCAATCGGCCTCATCGCTTCGGCCGTGTCCAGGATCAGCGAGATCTCCTCGGGGGAGAGCGTTTCGATGCCGAGCAGATCCTTGGAGCGAAGGGAAGTCGTGGGCACCGGGGTCAATTTCGCGCCGGGATTTCGGACGACCACGCTCCGGAAAAGCCTGGAACGCCTAGACCGATTTCTCGAGAATCCATACTTCGTCGGCGCCGTCCGTCTCCTGGAACATCACCTTGATGACCTCGCGCGCCGCCGTCGGAACGCTCTTGCCGACGTAGTTGGCCTCGACGGGCAGCTCGCGATGCCCCCGGTCGATCAGGACGGCGAGGCGCATGGCCCGGGGGCGTCCGAGGTCGATGATGCCGTCGAGAGCAGCCCGGATGGTCCGTCCCGTGTAGAGAACGTCGTCGCAGAGCAGGACCGTGCGGCCGTTCATGTCGAAATCGATCTCGGTCTTCTTGAGGAGGGGCTGGGGGGCGACGAGCGAGAGGTCGTCGCGGTAGAGGGTGATGTCGAGGGTCCCGACCGGAAAGGGCCTTTCGAGAAGGTCGCCGAGGCGGGCCGCCAGCCGGTTGGCCAGGGGGACCCCCCGGGTGCGAATGCCGACGAACGCGAGATCGGGGAGGTCCTTATGCCGCTCCGCGATTTCGTGCGCCATCCGGTCGATCATGCGGCGAATGCGCTCGCTGTCGAGGATCCGGGTCTTTTTGACGAGCGTTTCAGCCAACGTCGGGGCAGTCTATGGGCTGCCCCGCCCCCCGTCAAGGCGCGCGTTCGTCCGGTCCCGCCGTGAAAAGCCGCTCGAAAAAGCGACCACCGGGCGTACAATCCAACCCAAATATCATGGTTATTTACAATGCTGCCACGCGCGAGCTGACCGCCAAGATCGTCTACTACGGGCCGGGGCTGGGCGGGAAGACGACGAATCTCCAATTGCTGCACGAGCGGCTCGAGCCCGCAACCGTCGGCAAGCTCCTGAATCTCGCGACTCAGACCGACCGCACGATCTACTTCGATCTGCTGCCGGTCGAGCTCGGCGACATCAAGGGCTACAAGATCCGCTTTCAGCTCGCCACCGTCCCCGGACAGACGGCGTTCAACGAAACGCGGCGCGTCGTCCTCAAGGGAACCGACGGCATCGTCTTCGTCGCCGACTCGCAGTGGACGATGCTCCCGAAGAATCTCGAGAGCTGGCAGAACCTCAAGGAAAATCTTCGGGCGAACGGCGTGTCATTCGAGGGCATCCCGATCGTCATCCAGTACAACAAGCGAGACCTGACCGACATCCTGTCCGTCGACGCGCTCCAGGAAGCGCTCGGGCTATCTTCTTACCCGTTTGTCGAGGCCGTGGCGAGCGCCGGACGCGGCGTCACGGAAACCTTCAAGCTCATTTCGAAGCTGACGTTCGTCGATCTGCTCCGGCGTCTCCAGGGCCGCAAGCCCGAGGACGCGAGCCCGATCGCCGCGCGGCGGGAGGCGGACGACCTGCTCTCCTGGAAGGATTCCCTCTTGAATCGGGCGGCCGCTTCCGCCCTGGGCGACGCGACCATCGCGACCGCCGGGCCGGGCGCGATCCTGAATCCCAACGCCGCGAACGCGTCCGCCAAGCGCCCGCTCACCCTCGTGCCTTCTCTCCCGGAAGAAGCGCCTTTCGAGACGGCGGAGGCGCCCGAGCCGCTCGCCGCCGAGGCCGACGCGCCGTTTGCGGATGCCGCTCCGGGCCGAACGCCTCCGGTCATGTCGAAGTCTCCGGCCAGCCCCGTGGCGCCCGCGGTCACTGCGGCCGCCCCCCCTGTCGCGCCGGCGACGGCGTCCGCTTCGGCTCCTTCGGCTCCTTCGACTCCCCCGGCGACCGTGCCGCCGGCCCCTGCGATCGAGCCGCGCGCGACCGCGGCGATGCCGGAGGTTTCGGATCTCTCCGAGCTCTCGATGCCGCCCTTTCCCGTCATCCCGGAAGTCGGGTTTCCGACATCCTCGGCCGGTTCGATCGATTCGATCGATTCAATCGGTTCGACCGGCGAAATGCCTTCGGTCCCCGAGCTCCCGGCCCCCGGCGAATCGGCGCTGGCCGCCATCCTGCCTTCCATCGCCCCGCCCGCGGCCTTCGCCGCCGCGGATGAGGTAGCCCCGGAAGCCGAGGCGTTTCCGGCGAGCGGAGCGGACGAACTTCCCCTTCCCCTCGCCTCTCGGCTCTCCGACGACACAGACGAGCGGATCCGCGTCCTCGAAGCCCGTCTCGACGAGGCCCTCGCCGCGATCGCGCAGGATCAGGACGAGCGCCTGCGCGCGGCGCAACACAACCGCACGCTCTTCGAGCGGCTCGACGGGCTGGAACGGGACGCCCTCGCGCTCGGGAAGTCCATCGGCGAGAAACAGCTGTCGATGGGTGACCGCCTCGAGGCGCTCGCGGTCGATCTGCGGGCGCGCCACGAAGTCGCGTCCCGCGTCCAGGAAATGCACGAGCGCATGGTCACCGAGGAGAAGCGCCAGCGGACGGCCGAAGACGACGTCTCCATGGCACTGAGCACGTTCGGCGAGCGCGGCGAGAAGCTCCACCATCAAATCACCGCGATCGCGGCCCAGGTCGAGATCCTCGAAGCAGCACTGCGGGAGAAGACCGGCCAGAGCCGGAGGGAAGCGGACGATATCCGGAGCGAGCTCGAAACGCTCCGCGTTCTGATCGACGAAAAGATCGGCCACAGCCGGCGCGAAGCGGAGGACATCCGCACGCAGATCGCCCCGCTCCTCGAGGCGCACGGCCAGCGCGGCGGCAACGACGAGCGGCTTTCGCGGGATTTCGACTCGCTCCGGGAGTCCATCGCGGAGGCCCTGGGGGATCTCTCGGAGCGGCTGCGCCGCGCGGTCCGGGGGATGTGAGAAAAAACGGACAGCTATCGGTATCCGCTATCCGGTTACTCGCTCTCCCCTAATCCCGAGGATTCGATAGTCGGATTGTCGGATCGTTCGGATCATGAGACCCCGAGGTCGCGAGATCTCCCGACCCGAGAGCTGACGGCCGAGTGCTGACCGCCCCTCTCGTCAATCCCCTTCGGCGCCCCCCACCACCCTCGCCACGAACCTCTCATCCTCGCGCCAGTCGGCGCGTACCTTCACGTTCAGGTCCAGGTAGAACCGGCGCCCTTCGCGCTCGAGCTCTTCGCGGGCGGCCGTGCCGATGTCGCGGATCATCGTTCCGCCCTTGCCGACGACGATCCCCTTCTGCCCTTCTCTCTCGACCACGATCGAGGCCGTCACGACAGTCAGGTTCTTGTCGGCGTCCTCGCGGATCGAATCGATGACGACCGCGGAAGCGAAGGGCAACTCGTCGCGCGTGCGCTCCAGGAGCTTTTCCCGGATCACTTCGCCGATCCACTCGGACTCGGTCGTGGCCGTCAGGAAATCCTCCGGATAGGCGGCTTCCCCTTCCGGAAGCGATGCCGCGAGGAGCTCTCCCAGGCGCTCGACCCCATCGCCCGTCGCCGCCGATATGGGCACGATCTCCCGAAAAGGAAATCGCCCCGCCAGATCCGCCATCATCGGAAGAAGGGCAGGCTTCGCGACGAGGTCCACCTTGTTGAGCGCCAGGATCGCGGGCTTCTGCGCGCGCTCCAGGAGGCCGAGAAGGAAGTAGTCGCCTTTTCCTCTCCGATCCGCGGCGTCGAGGACCAGCAGGACGAGGTCGGCGGTCGCCAGGGCGTCCGTCGCGTCCCGCACCATGGCGGCGTTCATCCGGTGCTCGGGGCGATGAATGCCCGGCGTGTCGAAGAGGGCGATCTCGGCGTCCGGCCGGCGGTACACCCCGAGGATCCGCTTGCGCGTCGTCTGGGGCTTGTCCGACACGATCGCAATCTTTTCCCCGACGAGCCGGTTGACGAGGGTCGATTTGCCCGCGTTCGGGCGGCCGACGACGGAGATCGAGCCGGCACGAAAGCTCATGAGCCCGTCTGCCGCGCGGCCGGCGCGCCCGAGCCGGCCGGATCCTGTGGCTCGATCCGCACCCGATAGACGCGACGGCGGTCCGCCTCCTCGACCGTGAAACGGAGTCCCGACTCGCGGTGGGTCTCGCCCGGCCGGGGAATGTGGCCGAGCCGCGCCGCAAGGAATCCACCGAGGCTCGTAAACTCTTCCCCCTCGGGGCCCCGCCCGAAGAGCTCCCGGATGGTCTCGACGTTCTCCTTGCCGGACACCGAGTAGGCTGCCTCGCCCGCCGGCGTGACCGCTTCTCGTTCGTCCTCGTGCTCGTCCCAGATCTCCCCGACGATCTCCTCCAGGAGGTCTTCGACGGTGACGAGCCCGGAAACGCCGCCGTACTCGTCGACGACAATGGCGATCCAGAGATGACGGCGCTGGAACTCGCGCAGGAGCTCCGACACCTTCTTCGACTCCGGGACGAAGTAGGTCTGACGGAGCACCTCCACGATCGAGCTCGGGCCCCCGCGGCGCATCGCCTCGAACAGATCCTTGACGTGCACGGTTCCGGCGACCTTGTCGATGGAGGTACGCACCACGGGGATGCGCGAATATTTCGTCGCCATGAAGAGATCCGCGAGCGCGTCGGGGGTTTCCGACTCCTCGATCGAGACGATGTCGGTGCGCGGCGTCATGACCTCGCGCACGCGCGTGTCGCCGAACCCGACGATCGAGAGCAGGAGCTTCTCCTCGCCCTTGTCGAGAATGCCCTCTTCGCGACCGACGTCGATGTAGGCCTGGACCTCCTCCTCCGTCGCGGGAGTCGCCTGGGTCCGCTCGCGGCTTCCGAAGATCTTGCGGACCGGTATGGCCAGCGGGAGAAGGAGAAAGGAGGCCGCCGTGATCGTCGGAAGCAATCGGGAGACGACCTTCTCCGGATCTCCCTTCGCCCCGACGCGCAGCAGGACGATCTCCGTGCAGAGCCAACCGGCGAGGAACACGCCGCCGCCCCAGGCCCAGGGAGGGCTCACTCCGAGCGCCGCAAAACCATGCACGACCGTCAGAACCCCGGTGAGCAGCAGCATCTGCACGAGAACCTTGGTCGTCGTCCGGGTGATCTCGATCTCTCCCGCTCCCGCGAGAATGCGCGCCCGCTCCGGATGCTCCTCGAGGAGCCCCCGCAGCCGGATCGTGGACAACCGGTCGAGCGCCAGAGCGAACGTCTCGAACAGGAGGAACGCGGCATAGCAGAACGCCGCCAGGACGAACGCAATCATGCCGGATCCGCGATGGAAAGGCGGCGCCGGATGCGAGCTTCGAGTTCGTCCATTTCCCCTTCATCCGTCTCGTGGTCGTATCCGAGGAGGTGCAGAAATCCGTGCACGAGGAGCCGATCGATCTCGCGGGACGCGGGCTCGCCACGCCGGCGCGCCTGCCGCGTTGCGTACGGCACGGACACGACGATGTCCCCGAGCAACGGCCCGGGCACGGACGAGGGAAACGCCAGAACGTCGGTCGACTTGTCCTTCCGCCGGTAGCGGCTGTTCAACGAGCGCATGCGGGCGTCGCCGCAAAACAGCACGGAGACCTCCGCGCCGCCGGCCTCGGGCCGCGAACCGGCTGAACCCGTCCCACGGCCCACTTCGGCGCGCGTCAGACGCGCCAATCCCGAACCCGTCGCGCGGTCGACTTCGCCGCGCGTCAAACGCGCCGATTCTGGACCCGTCGCGCGAGCGACTTCGCCGCGCGTCAAACGCGCCGACTCTGGACCCGTCGCGCGAGCGACTTCGCCGCGCGTCAAACGCGCCGACTCTGGACCCGTCGCGCGGGCGACTTCTGCGCGCGTCAAACGCGCGACTCGGGTGAGGAGGTTCCGGACCCGGGCCGCCGGAGGAGCTCCCCGGGCGCCCGCCTGCACGTCGCACTTCACCGGGACTCGGACGCCCGCGAGCCGTTCGGACGGGGAGCCGAAGCCTCGACCACCGAGCTGCCTTCGGTCGTCCGGCGGCGCGAACCGCGATTGAATTCGAAGCCCGGATAGTCGATTCGGTGGTGGTAGATGTTCGAGACGGTCCGTTCGAGTGTATCGACGATGACGGCGAGGTCCCGCATCGTCAGGTCGCAGTCATCGAACTGGCCGTCCCGCAGGCAATCGTCGACGATCGTCTGGATCATCGCGCGTATCTTGGCCGACGTCGGCTCGATCAGCGTCCTCGAAGCGGCTTCGACCGCGTCCGCGATCATCAGGATGCCGTTGACCCGCGACGAGGGCCGAGGACCCTGGTGCCGATACTCCGTCTCCGTGACGGGTGAATCGCCCGGGGCCAACTTCGTCAGGGCCTTCTGGTAGAAGTACTGGATCAGCTTGGTCCCGTGATGCTCGCGGATCGCGGACACGAGCTGCTCCGGAAGACGCGCCTTCTTCGCGAGATCGACCCCCTCCTTGACGTGCATGGAGATCACGAGCGCGCTCATCGACGGCTCCAGCCGATCGTGCCGGTTCGCGCCCTTCGGCTGGTTCTCGATGAAGTAGTCCGGCATCTTCGTCTTTCCGATGTCGTGGTAGTAGCCGGCCACCCGCGCGAGGAGCGCGTCGGCGCCGATCGCTTCCGCCGCCGCCTCCGCGAGATGCCCGAGCACGAGAGAGTGCTGATACGTCCCGGGGGCCTCGAGCGCGAGCGTCCGCAGCAGCGGGAGATTCTGGTTGGACAGCTCGAGCAGCCGGATGTCGGTCGTGACGTGAAACAGATGCTCGAAAACGGGCAGAAAGAGTCCGACGATCATGGCGACGAACCAGCCGCCTGCCAGGCCCCCGAGCGCATCGGCCGCAAAGTCCCATCCCCGCACCTCGCCGTTCAGGAAGGCGATCGCCGAGATCGCGACGAGGTTGGCGGCGGCCACGAGCCCGCCCATCGAGAGCAGCACGCTGCGCGACCGAAGTTTCCCGATCCCGAAGATCCCGGCGAGCGAGCCGACGAGGGCGAACAGCACGAAGGCGAAGCTCTGTCCCATCAGGACGCCCGCTCCGATCGCCTGCACGGCCGCGAAGAGAAGAGCCGGACCCATGCCCGCGACCAGGCTCGCCATGATGGAGCCGGCGGCGAACGGAATCGCGTAGTAGGTGTGCGCTGCCCACGCCGAGCCTTCGAAACTCGACGACAGGCCCTGCGACAGCACGAACGCGCCCCGCGTCAGGAGCGAGAAAAGCACGCCGGAGGCGAGGATCGAGCCGTAGACGATGTCGGAACGCCGATCCCGGCGACGCCGCCGCCGCTGCCGCCGCGCATCCACCCAGAACGCCGCCGCGGCGAGGCTCTGAAGGATGAGGATCCCCGTCACCTTGACCCACGACGACGGATCGGCGGCGGAGGCCCGCACGGCGGCGATCCACTCCGCCACGCGCGGCGAGATCTCGTCGCCCTTGCGCACGATCACCTTTCCGCGCGGGATCCTCGTCAGCACCGTTTCGACGGAGCGCGAAGCCTCCTCACGCCGCCGGGCCGTCTCCGTCGCGTCGTACGTCAAATTCGGCCGGAGGGCCGCCGCGAGGAAGGACGCGACTTCTGTAAGTGGCCTGCCCTGCAGCTCTCCGCCCGCGAGATGACGGGCCGCGGCAGTCTTGGTCTGCGATCCGTATTCGACGACGTCTTCGAGGTCCTTCCGGCGGACTTCCCGCCCCGACCGCACGTCCCGCAGGACGATTCCCCGTGCGCGGTTCTCCTCGAGGAGGTCCCGGTTGTCGACGATCCCGGCGTGGTACAGGTCGGCGGCCGTCTGGAGAAGCCGTTCCTCGAAGTCTTTCGAGAACTGGCCCTGGGAGAGCGCGAGCAGAGCCTCATCCCCGATCGGCAGATTGAATGCGTCGCGCAGGCCGGGCGAAAGTCCCGCCTTCCGGCGCGTCCCGGCCGCAACGCGGGCCTTCTGAAACGATGTCTGCAGCTCGGCGGCCAGCCGGTCGGGGGCGGCCGTGTCCAGGTCGTAGACGGGAAGCACGTCGGCGGCCGCCTCGACGCGGCGGCGCTCCGTCGATGCCCGATCCGGAACGATCAGATCGCGGGGAGCGAGGATGTCCCGCGTCGCGACTTCCCCCGGCTTCTCGGTCGCGCTTCGGAACGAGAAGCTCGGCGCAAACGAAAAGGTCGTGCCGAGGACGTAGACGATCGCCCAGATCCAGGGGTTCCAGGAGCGCCGCGAAGGAGGCTCCCCCCGGGGTTCTCGAGGAGCTCCACCCCGCAACGGGCGAAGCGAATTGGACGAGCGCCGCGAAGGCGCGCCGGTCGCCATGCGTTTGCTCAGCGGCCGAGGACGGGCCGGTTCGCCTCGCGCTCGCGCTCCCGATCCCGGTCGAAAGCGTCATACGCGGTGATGATCGACTGCACGAGAGGGTGGCGGACCACATCCCGTTCATCGAAAAGCACGAACTTGATGCCCTCGATCTTCGTCAGGAGATGCTGGGCCTCGCGCAAGCCCGACGTCTTGCCCTGCGGCAGGTCGATCTGCGTGACGTCGCCCGTGACGACCGCTTTCGAGCCGAACCCGATCCTGGTCAGGAACATCTTCATCTGCTCGGACGTCGTGTTCTGCGCCTCGTCCAGGATGATGAAGGCGTCGTTCAGCGTCCGGCCCCGCATGAACGCGATCGGGGCTACTTCGATGATGCCGCCCTCCAGGAGCTTCGCCGTCTTCTCGTAACCGAGGATGTCGTAGAGGGCGTCATAGAGCGGGCGGAGATACGGATTGATCTTCTCGACTAGGTCGCCCGGCAGAAATCCGAGCTTCTCACCCGCCTCGACCGCCGGCCGGGCGAGGACGATCCGCTTGACCTTCTTCTCGAGGAGAGCCGCCGCCGCCATCGCGACCGCCAGATAGGTCTTTCCGGTTCCCGCCGGGCCGACCGCAAACACCAGGTCGTGCTTGTCGATCGTCTGGACGTAGAGCCGCTGCTTGACGTTGCGGGCCGTCACGACCGACTTCAGCGTCGGGCCGAACGGACTATCGATGAAGAACTCCACGAGGGAAGCCTTCGGGTCTTCCTGGGTGACCCGGATCGCCGTGGCGATATCCGCTCCCCGCACCGGGTAGCCCACGGCGAGGAGCTCGGAAAAGCCCGTCAGGAGACGGCGGACCGTGTCCTCGGCCGGGCCCTCCCCGACCACCGAAATCTCGTTTCCGCGGGCCGAGAGATGCACGCCGAAGGCGTCCTCGATCGCCCGCAGGTTTTCGTCGGCGATACCGAAAAAGTCGGTGAGACCCGATTCGGGAACGGTCAACGCTGTCGTCGTGTCGGGAATGGGGAGCTCCTTCAGGGCGCGACCGCCGGCCTCCGGCCGGACCTTTCCGATCGCAGCCGCAACGCTACCATGCAGAAGCGGGGAGCAAGAAACAGGCCCCGGTTATCCCGGGGCCCGTCCGATTCGTAACTCCTTTGATGCCTGCAGATACGGTTGTGGAAAGCCGGGGTCGCCCCCGAACTGAACCCGTCCGTTCCGGGTGTTCCCCTCCGCTTCTCAGCGGCCGTTGGCGATCGACTTTCCGACATCCTCGAGCGCGTTTTCGACCGCGTCGCGGACCGTGGACCCCTTCGACTTGTGGCGGACCTCGCCCACGAGATTGCCGCGGGAATCCTTGATCATGACTTCGACTCCCACGCCGGGATTGGCCATCCAGCCGCCCCAGTACCGGGCGCCGCCGTGCGGCTCCCACGCGTTGAACACGTTGCCGTGGACGACGATGTCGCCGCCCGACTTGACGACCTTGAAGCCCTGCTTGTCGAGCCACTGCTCCATGTAGTCGCGTCCGTCATGCGCGGCATCGCGAGCCTCGCGCCCGCGGCCGTTCTCATCGAATTCCTTGACCGAGACGGTCTTGTACTTCTGCAGGCTGCCGTCCGGGAAATACACCCAGTCGGCGTCTTTCCCCTTCGTCAGCTTGTCGTAGTCAGGAAGGAACTTCGCCGGCTCGTCCTTCTCCTTCGCGTCGTCGGAGCTGAGAAACCTGTCCTTGCTGGCCTGCGCGGGCTTGACCGTGATCGCGAGGAAAGCGATCAGAGCAGCCGCCATCAAACGAGTCTTATAGCGGAACATACGCAAATCTCCTTTTGTCTCGAATTTTAGCAAAATGCGGACCGCCACGCTGCATTCTGTCCTATCGGCCGAGACGCTCCAGGACGGCGTCCCCCGCCTGCGAGGTCGAGAGCTCCCCCCCGACATCGGCCGTGCACTGCCTCTCCCGAACGCACTCGCGGACGGCATCCTCGATGGACCGGGCCTCCTGCGTGCGTCCGAGGTGCTCCAGCATGAGGCCGGCGGTCAGGATGGCCCCGAACGGATTGGCCTTGCCGGTGCCCGCGTACTTCGGCGCCGAGCCGTGGACGGGCTCGAACATGGACACCCGGCCGGGGTGGATATTGCCCGAGGCGGCCATCCCGAGGCCTCCCTGGAGGGCGGCTCCCAGGTCCGTGACGATGTCTCCGAACATGTTGTTCGTCACGATGACGTCGAACGCCCGGGGATCCCGGATGAGCTGCAGGCAGAGGGCATCGACATAGAGGTGTGACGCCGAGATATCCGGATATTCGGCCGAGACTTCGGCAAAGACCCGCTGCCACAGGTCGCCCACGTATCGCATCGCGTTCGACTTGTCGGACATCACGACCCGCTTGCGGCCCGTCGCGAGCGTAAATTCGAACGCGTGCCGGATGATGCGCTCGACGCCTTTCCGCGTCGAGATGTCCTCCTGCACGGCGACTTCATCGGGCGTGCCCTTCTTGAACTGCCCGCCGACTCCGACGTACGAGCCCTCCGTATTTTCCCGGAAGACGACAAAATCGACGTCCGCGGCGGAATACCCCTTCAGAGGGGAGAGGCGGTCGTCCAGGCAGCGCACGGGCCGGTAGTTCACGTAGAGATCGAGCTGGAAACGTGCGCCGAGGAGGATGTCCGCGGCGTGCTTCATGTCCGGAACCCGCGGGTCGCCGAACGCCCCCATGAAAACCGCGTCGTAGTTTTTGGCGAGGTCGTCGAACGCACCGGGAGGGATCGTCACACCCGTCGAAAGATAGTGGTCCGCGCTCCACGGAAACGAAACGAGCTCGAGCGAGAGGGAGCGGGTCCGGTCGAGCCGCTCGAGGACCTTCACCGCTTCCCGGGTCACGTCTACGCCGATCCCGTCTCCCGGCACGATGGCAAGCTTCATGGCGGCGGGGACGATAGCACTTTCACCGGGACAGGATCCCTGGCGCGAGGGCCCCGCCGGCTGCTCCTTTATCGCGGCGCCGATCCGCCCGCCGCCGGCTACGCCTCCCTCCCGAGGCACGCGGGAGCCTCGGTGGGCAGGAGGAGACCCTGGCCCCCGCTCGTCGTTCGGTCGCAGCGACAGAGAGGCGCCAGCTGGGGGTTCGGTGTGCTCCCTCACTCATGGCCTCGGGCGGGAGGCTACGCCGGCGGCGAGCTCCAGGGACACGGGAGTCAACGCGAAGGAACGCCTTCTCCCGTTCATGGCGGGAGAAGGCCGGGGTCAGGGGCGCGTCTCTTATCGTGTCGCGATTCTCCGATCACCCGATTCCCTCTGATTGATCACCCGATCACCCGATCACCCGATTCTGACTATCGATGTCCCCCTCCCGCGATACGCGATCCTTCGATAATTCGATTGATCGCGGGATCACGAGATCGCGAGATCGCGAGATCCTCTCCCCGGCCGGCCACAACATTCGCTGACAAGACGTCTCGCTATGGCTAGAATTGCCCCATGACCTTCTCCGACTGTGTCCGGGAGATCCTCGAAGACGCGGGACGCGCTCCGCAGCGGCCCACCCCGGCTTCGCTCGTCGAGCGGGTCGCGCGCGAGACGGAGAGCCATCTCGACCGCGTACGATTCGATCCGGCGCGCTACGTGCGCCATGCCATTCTGCTCTGGGAGGACTGGGAGGTCATGCTGATCTCCTGGGAAGCGGGCCAGGTCACCCCCATTCACGACCATCGGGGAGTCCTCGGCGCGATGGCGGTGCTCTCGGGCTCGCTTCTCGAAGAACGGTTCACGACGCCGTCGCTCGTGCCGGAGCTCGCGGACTCTCGCGTGCGGCCGGAAGGCGATCTCTGCGACATCGGGCCCACGGCGCTTCACCGCCTCGTGCCGAAGAGCGCGAAGGCCGTCAGCCTCCACCTTTACCGGCCTCCCCTGCGCACCATGGGGATCTGGGATGACGGGGGTCTCCAGGAGATCCGCGCTTCCGCGTTCGAGATCGGCGTGGAAGAGTTCGCCGGCGCCGGGGCGCTCACGCGCTGAAACCGGGCAGAGATCTGGGTCACCTCTCCACGAGCTTCCGGTTTGGGCATGGGGACGCCGGGCGCGCCGGGGCGCTGGCTTCGGCGGATGGCGGATCGCGGTTGGGTGACATCAGAGAGCGGCGGGTTGAAATTCTCGATCACTCTCGT
The DNA here is from genome assembly GCA_038239305.1 of Thermoanaerobaculia bacterium. GTDB lineage: Bacteria > Acidobacteriota > Thermoanaerobaculia > UBA5066 > Gp7-AA6 > JALYUA01. The sequence continues at coordinate 41,231 of JBBSEW010000022.1, forward strand.
CCGGCCAGAACCACGGCCCAGTCGCGGCCGAACGCGTCTCGAACGCGCTCGACCGTGCGCTCGCCGCCTCCGGGTGTCGCGTCCGGAGCCGCGATGCGTATTCCGAAGCGCGCCCCGCCCCCTGCAGTCCGAGCCGGACTCTCCGACTCCGAATCGAGGCCGTAGCGGCGAATCGCTTCGATCGGGATCGGCGAATGGGTCTTCCCCTTTTCGACGGCTACGCGGCCGAACCGCTCCCACCGCCGGGCGGAGCGGGCCACGAGAGTGTCCTGGCCGTGAAAGCCGTCGAACGTCTCCGGCAGGACCGGCCACCGGATCAGCGCGTCGCGCGCCCCGACCGCGCCGGACCAGACGGCGACGAGAATAGCGGCCAGCGCGGCCTCCCGCCTCCGGGCCGCCGGGATGACGCCGGCGAGCAGCATCAGCCCCGCGGCCGCCGCAATGGCCGTCGCATCCGCCAGAAATCCGAAACGGTAACCGTTGGGCAGTCCGGCCTCGCCGCCGGCCACCGATCCCGCAAATGCGGCCGCTGCGAGGGAGAGAAAGTACGCCGACCGTTCCTCGCCTGATTTCGCGATCGCCCGGCCGAGCGCGAGAGCGACCGGGATCCCCAGGAGCCATCCGAGCCTCGTTCGGCCGGGCACATCGTTGCGGGAGTCCGGATCGGATTTTCCCCACGGAGCGATCAGGGAGTCCGCCGCCGCGGCGAGCGCGGGCATGGGCGAGCCCGCCCACGAGATCTCGCGCAGGAGATTGTGGTCGGACGCGCGTGCGAAGTAGGGAGCGATCCGGCCCTCCTTCAGCAGGAACAGGGGGGCGGCGACGAGGGCGAACGCGGCGGCATACGCGAGCGGGATCCGGAGGGGGAGGCGCCGGCGGAAGCGCCAGCTATCCGCGGCGTCTCGCGCGGGCCATGCGGCGAGAAGAAACAACCCGGCCCCGGCGACCCACGCGGAGAGATAGAGGTGCGCCCCGAGGCCCGCGGCTCCTCCAGCTGTGGCGGCGAGGACCGCGCTCCGGCGGCGGCGGGCGAACAGCAGCAGCAGCGCGGCGGCATCGATGACCGGCACGAGGACGGCCTCGTTCCACCCCCAACGCGAGAGGATGAGAGGCCATCGCATTCCCGCGAGGAGGAGAGCGGCGAGCGCGGCGCCGCCCCGAGGCAGGAGGGCGCGGGCGAGGAAATACACGAGCACGATCGAGCACACGCCGGCCGCGGCGGCCGGAAATCGGACCCCGAAGACGGTCGTGCCGAACGCCCTCAGGGAGAGCCGGAACTCCTCGAGATAGAGCACACCCACGCTTCCATACGGCTTCGCCACACCGAAGGGCGCGGGACGGATGGAGTCCGCGAAATCCGCCGGAACCCCGCGAAGAGCGAGCGCGGGGGCGACGAGCGACAGGTCGTCGATCCAGAGCGACGCCGGCACGGAATCGAGCGCGGCGAACCGGAGAACCGCGCCGAGGACGACCGCGGCGACCGCGATCGCGACAGCGCCTCCTCGCGGCCAGGGAAAGGGCTCGATCGGGTCCCGCGCGATCCGGCTCCGCGCGGCGAAGAGAAAAAAGGCGCCGGCCGCGATCCCCGCCACGAGCGCGGCGCCCGAGATGGCGGCGAGCCCGAGGAGCAGCCGGGGAAGCGCCCAGCCGAGGTCGGCGTCGATGAGGAGCGCCGGGCGAATCCTCCGAACGAGGTCCACCGCCCCGACGAAGCCGCCCGCGAGCCCGACGAGGATGGCGGCCGGAGCCGGCCGCTTCACTTCTGGAAGAACAGGAAGAGATTCACCGCCGACGGGCCGAGGGAGAAAAAATCCCCCGAGCGCAGCGTCGCGGCACAGTCCTCTTCCGTCGCACCGCCCAGATCATCGGGTACGGGGATCGCCGCGCCGTTGACGTAGGTCCCGCACGTCGAGCGCATGTCCACGAGGCGGTATTGCGGATCTCCGCCATAGAGGCGCCGCATCAGCTTCGCGTGTATCCGGGAGACCTCCACGTTCAGAAACGCCTCGGGGGAGGAAACCCGGAATCCGGAGACGGGCATTCCGACGCCGATGAACTCCGGCACCTCGCGGCCGATCAGAAGCTCCTCGAAGTCGAGTTTGACGAGCCCGGCGTTGTACGGCCCGAGGCCGAGGAGATAGTGGCCGGACTCGAGTCTCAACAGAGTCTTGTTGAGTCGCGCGGACATGCCGGCCATGCCGTTGTCCACGAATGACATCACGTCCCGCTGCCGGGATTCGAGCGCCTCGCGGCAGATCGCGGAGTAGAGGTCGTCGATCACCACCGCGCACCGCTCAGGGGAAAGCAAGCCCGCCGAAAAACGCGAGCCGACCGCGCGACCATGGCGCTCTGCCTCACGTCGTCATTGTACGCGATCGTGAGGTCAAGCCGCTTTCATCGTGGCGTTCTTTGGGTATGAAAGCCGGGAAACGGGAAACGGGAAACGGGAAACGAAAGAGGGACGAGGGCTCCTTCCCGATTCTCCGATCACCCGATTCCCCCTGATTGATCACCCGATTACCCGATCACCCGATCACCCGATTCTCACTCGCCACCGCCGAGGCCGTCTCCGAGTCCGGGTCTCAATTCACCTCACGTGGCGTCGCCTCTTCCTCGTCGGGACTCGCATCCACCTCGATCGTCCACCTCTCGTACACCTCGGGCGGCAGCTCGGTCAGGAATCGGGAGGGCTCGAGAATCACGTCCACGCCGTAACGGTCGCGGGCGAGCATCGGATAGACGAGATTCACCTCGTTTTTCGCGCGCGTGACGGCGACATAGAAGAGACGTCTCTCCTCCTCGAGCCCCTCGTCCGTCACGACGGACCGATAGCTCGGGAACCGCCCTTCGGACAGCCCCATCACCACGACGCGACTCCACTCGAGGCCTTTCGCCTGGTGGACGGATGAGAGCACGACCTTGTCGTCGTCCGCTTCCCCGGCAACGACATCCTCGCCGGAAAGCTCGTTGAAGAGCGTGACCTCCTCGAGAAATCCGGGAAGCGATTCATACGACTGCGCGAACTGGGCGAACTGCTCGAGATCATCCAGCCGCGCGTCGCCGTTGGGAAACTTGGCGCGCGCGAAGTCCCGATAGACGCCATCGACCACCGCGCGAATCGCCTCGGCCGGGGAGGATCGGATGGAAGGCGACTCGAGGCGCGCCAGAAGATCCCGAAACGGCGCCAGGGCCGCGGCAGCGCCGCGCGGGAGCTCGATTCCGGCGGTCCCCCCCCGTTCGCGGAAGGACGCCAGGGGATCCGCCCGACCTCCGATCGCCTGCCAGACCGCGGAGGCGGATCGCTCGCCGACACGCGGGAAGAGCTTCAGCGCCCGCTTCCAGGAGAGCTCATCTTTCGGGTTCACGAGGATCTTGAGAAACGCGAGGACGTCCTTGACGTGGCGCTGCTCGAAGAATCGTGTGCCGGATCGGATCTCGTAGGGAATCCCCCGCCGCGTCAGCTCAATCTGGAGCTCGAGCGCCTGGTAGTGGGCGCGGTAGAGAACGGCGGTGTCCGACAGGCGCTCTCCTTCGTCATGCCACTCCAGGATCCGCTGCGCGACGAAGCGGGCCTGATCCGGGATGTCGGGCAGGGCGATGACGGCTGGAACGACACCGGGATCTCTCGACGAGCGGAGCTCCTTCGGAAATTGCCGCTCGTTCTGCGCGATCGAGGCATTCGCGAGGGCGAGGATCTCGGGCGTCGAGCGGTAGTTGGTCGTGAGGCGGAACGTCTTCGCGTCCGGATACCGCTCCGGGAACCCGAGGATGTTCTCGAACGAAGCGCCGCGGAAGGAGTAGATCGCCTGGGCGTCGTCTCCGACGATCGTCACGTTGCGCCGGACCCGCGCCATCGCGTCGACGAGATCACCCTGCAGGTGGTTCGTGTCCTGGTACTCGTCGACCAGGACATGGTCGTAGGACGCCGCGAGCTCCGCCGCCGTTTCAGGGCTTTCGTCCAAGAGCCGCTTCCAGGCGAGGAGGAGATCGTCGTAGTCGCAGGCGTTGGCGATCCGCTTCCGCTCCCGGTACCGTTGGAGGACGCCGGCGATCTCCGCCTCGAGGATCGCGAAGTGCGGAGCCCTTTCGGACAGGACCTCCGAAAACGTCCGCCCCGTGTTGATCGTCTGGGAGTAGAGGTCGAGGAGCACGTCTCCCTTCGGGAACCGCCGCTCGACGACCGGAATGCCGCGGTCCGAGGTCGACGCTTCGAGCATCTCCCGCGCGTCCTCGGGATCCAGGATCGTGAAGTTCGGCCCGAGGCCGATCCGTAGTCCGAACCGGCGGAGGAGACGGTTGCCGACGGAATGAAACGTCCCCCCCAGGAGGCGTCGGGTGTCCACGGTGACGAGCGCCTCGACCCGGCGGAGCATCTCCCGGGCAGCCTTGTTCGTGAAGGTCAGGAGGCAGATCCGGGAAGGATCGGTCCCCGACTCGATCAGCCGGGACACCCGGTACACGAGCGTACGGGTCTTGCCGGAGCCCGCGCCCGCGATGACCAGGAGGGGTCCGGGACCGGCGAGGACCACCTCGCGCTGCTCCTCGTTGAGCTCCCGGTCGTAATCGACCCGGTACTGCCGCAGAGGGGTCGGTTTCCGGAGAACGTACTTTCGCTCCACGTTTCGAGTCTAATGCGCGGCCCGGACAGATGACGGGGCGGTGAAATCGCCTGAAGAGACCGGAAAAGCGTCGTCCCGGAGCCCGGGCGCCCGGGAGTCCGGTAATCTTTTCTCCCCCTGAGGCGTTCTTCTGAACGGAACGGAACGGAAACCGCCGGGAGTCCTGAGGCGTCCGGAGCTCGCGAGAAAAATTCCCCGAGAGACCTTTCAAGGAGACCAAGATGAGTATTCAAAAGATTCGTAAATCGGTCCTGGCAGCGGCGGCGCTCGGCGCCCTCGCCGTCGGCGGGCTTTTCGCGGGCCGCCTCTCGGCCAACGCCTTCCCCCAGGGCTCCCGCGCGGATTTCGCGCCGAGGATGTTCGCGCGCGTATCCCGGGCCCTCGATCTCACCGCCGACCAACAGATGCAGATCAAGAACGTGCTGCGCGCGCACGAGACGGAGATCGAAGCAGAGATAACGGCCATCCGCACCGCCCGCCAGTCTCTCCACGAGGCCGTCGTGGCGACCCCGATCGACGAGACCACGATCCGCGCCCGGGCTGCCGACGTCGGCAAGGCCCACGCGGATGGCGCCGTCCTCTTCGCGAAGATGCGCGCAGAGATCGACCCGATCCTGACCGCCGAGCAGAAGGCCAGATTCGTGACCTTCGAGACGAGGATGCGCAAGCGTGGAGACAACGCCGTCCAGAGCTTCCACAACTTCTTAAACAGCGGCTCGTAGGCGATCGGAGCCCCGGACTTGAGCCCCCGCGCTGCGGCCCCGCATCTCACGCTCGTCCCCCCGGACGAAGCCCTCCTCGTCGAGAGGGCCCGCCGGGGAGACGAGGATGCCTTCGCCGCCCTCGTGCGCATCGGCGCCCCGGCGGCCCTCGGAGCCGCCCGCCGGATCACGCGCGACCCGGCGCTCGCAGAGGACGCGGCGCAGGAGGCCTTTCTTCGCGCGTATCGGGCGCTCGACGCCTACCGCCACGAGTCCTCCTTTGCGGCGTGGATCCGGAAGATCGCGGTCCGCACCGCCATCGACCTGGTCCGGCGGCGGCGGCCCGAGGATCCGCTCGGGGACAACGTGATCGCCGGACGCTCCGAGGAGAAGCGCCACGAGGACACCGACTTGCTCCGGGAGGCCCTGGCAACTCTCTCCCCGCTCGATCGCGAGATCCTTCTCGCGCGCGAGGTCGAGGGAGCTCCCGACCGCGAGGTCGCGAGGCGATTTGAAATGACCGTCACGGGCGTGCGCGTGCGCATGCACCGCGCCCGAAAGAAGCTGAGAGCCCGATTCCAGGAGGATCGCCGATGAAGCGACCGAAAGAGACAGACTGCGGGCGCGTTCGCGCCGCCCTCGCGGAGGGAAGGAGGGGTGCGCCGGAAGAATCGCACCTGTTCGGCTGCGCTCCCTGTCGGACGGACGCCCGCCTCGCCGCCGCATGGCGAATCCTCGCGCGTCCGGAAATGGAAGCGGAGGCCGCCGCCTCAAAGATCCCCGCCGACGAGCGATTCGTCCGCGGCGTGCTCGAGCGCGTCCGGGAAGAGCGCGGGCGGACGGCTCGGCGCCGCACTCGCTGGGCTGCCGCCGCCGCGCTGTTGTTCTTTTTCCTCGCGGGCGCGGGAGAGAAACTCGCGGCGTCGGTGGCGGCGAACGCGGAGGATTCCTACGCTTCGATGCTGACTCCCTCGATCGACTCCTTTTTGCCCCAGTAACCCGAACGTTCGAAGAGCCGGACCCCGGCGGTTCGCGAGACGGGGAGGTACGAATCCGGCCTCCCCGCTGAAAGCGAACAGGTGAGAGCGGACGGCACGCTATTGACCTGTCGGCTCACGCTACACTTCCCCCGTGCCCCTTCGGATGACGACCGCCGGCGAGTCGCACGGACCTCGCCTTACGGCGATCCTCGAGGGGATTCCGGCGGGGCTCGCGATCGACCTTCCCTTCATCGCGCGCGACCTGGCCCGCCGGCAGCACGGTTACGGCCGCGGCGGGCGCATGAAGATCGAGAAGGACGAAGCCGTACTCGAGGGAGGGGTACGAGGCGGGGCGACGCTCGGCTCGCCCATCGCGCTCGGCATCGCCAACCGGGACTTCGCCCACTGGGAGAGCGTCATGGGCCCGGTTTCCGTCGATCCCGCGGCCGCCGCCGAACGACGGATCGCCCGGCCCCGGCCCGGCCACGCCGATCTCGCGGGAGGAATCAAGTACGGCTTCACGGATCTTCGGGACGTCCTCGAGCGCGCCTCCGCCCGCGAGTCCGCGGCGCGAGTGGCCGCGGGAGCGGTGTGCAAGCTCCTGCTGCGCGACTGCGGCATCGAGGTGGCGAGCGGAGTTCTCTCGGTCGGGCAAGCGGTGGACGAGAAGTCTCCCCGCACCTTCGCGTCCGCGGCGTCCGCCCGCGACGATTCGCCGCTGCGGGCGGTCGATCCGGCGCTCGAGCCCGCCATGGTCGCGGCCGTGGATAGCGCAAAGCGCGAAGGCGAGACTCTCGGAGGATCGATTCTCCTGGCGGCACGGGGCGTTCCGCCCGGGCTCGGCTCTTACGTCTCCTGGGACCGCAAGCTCGATGGACGCATCGCCCGCGCGCTCCTGTCCGTTCCGGCCGTCAAGGCCCTCGAGTTCGGATCTGCGATCGAGGCCTCCCGCGGCCCCGGCTCTCGCGCTCACGACGAGATCGACGTCGGACCGGACGGTTCGCTCCGGCGCCGGACCAATCGCGCCGGAGGTCTCGAGGCCGGCGTCACGAACGGCGAGGAAATCGTCATCGTTCTCTTCATGAAGCCGATCTCGACGCTCGCGCGCGGGCTCGACTCGGTCGACCTCGACACGGGAGAGCCGGCGCGCTCGGCCTACGAGCGAAGCGACGTCACCGCCGTGCCCGCCTGCGGCGTGATCGCCGAAGCCATGCTCGCGTTCACCCTCGCGGAAGCTCTCCTGGAGCTGACCGGGGGCGACCGGATGGAAGACGTGAAAGAACGCCTCGCGAAGCACCGCGAGCGAGCCTCGCGCTATCGCACGACGAGTGGCATGGGCACGGCAGGCTGACCCCTCCCCCGCGTCATCCGACCACGGGCCGCCGACGCCGCCGACGCCTGCCGCGCCCGAGTTCTTAGCGGCGCCCTGATCGAAATTCCCCCCGATTCCCCGATCGCCCGATTCCCTCGATTGATCACCCGATCACCCGATCACCCGATCACCCGATCACCCGATCACCCGATTCTGACAATGCGGAGTGTCACCCGATAGTCGATAGTTCGATTGTTCGATTGATCGCGATGAGATCGCGAGATCGCGAGATCAACCCCCTCCGGATCAGTGCGTCGCGCTGGTCGTCCGTATCCTTCGGGATCGGCGAGGCGCCAGCGGTCGCGGCGCGTTTGCGTCTTCGGCTCGGACGTCGATTCCCGGCAGGCCGTCGAGAGGGCCCGGCGCCCACGAGGCTTCCATTCCATCGAGCGAGTAAGGCTTGCGCTCGAGCGAAAGATCGAGAACGGCGAAGAGCGGATCGGTCGGACGAAGCCGCTCGCCGTCGTTGCGCCAGTATTCGTAATGGAGCTGCGGCGACACGGCCCAGCCCGACGTTCCCACGGTGCCGAGGCGGCTGCCCCGCTGCACCTTCTGGCCTCGGCGGACGTCGATCCTCGCGAGATGGCCGAAGACGGTCGCGCCGTAGATGCCATGGGAAAGGATCACGACGTTTCCGAGCTGCCACAGGGTGCCCCCGAGGCTCCGGCGGATCGTGCCCGCGAACGCGACGACGCCATCCCCCGGCGCAACGACGGCCGATCCCGGCGGCGCGGCGATCTCGACCCCGGAAAGAAATTCCTCTTCGCTCGTCCACGGCGACCGACGCGGGCCGAAGTACGCAGACGGCTCGAAGAGCGCGTCGCCGAGCGGAAGAATCGCCGGAACCTGCCGGGCGGCTTCCGGGCTCTCCTGCTCGCGGCGCGCGAGAATCGTCCGGCCCTTCTCGAGAGCGCGCAGGAGGATCGGCAGACCGGTGGCGATGCGTTCCGGAGACTCGTCGGCGAAAAGACGGCTCTCCGGCGCGAGCAGCTTCGGCCACTGCGCCGCCGGCACCCCATAGAGAAACGCGATCCGGTTCTCGAGATCCGCCCGGGCGCGCGCCCGCCGGCGGAGATCCGAGGAAAGGCGCCGCACGGCCTGCCATTCCTGCCCGGCCTCCGCCGCTCGAGCGACCTCCTGGCCCTGTTCGCGCTCCCGGCCGAGACGACGGGCCACGAGGGGTACCGTGAACCACAGCGAGAGGGCGAAGAGCGCGGCGACCCCCGATGCCACGGCGACGGCCCGCTCGCCCGCCGCTCCGAGCGAAACCGTGCGGACCGAACCGCGGCGCGAGGCCGGATGAAACTGCAGCTGCACGTCAGTGCTCCCGCGAAGACGTGCTCAGAAGGCCGAGCTCGCGCCGGTCCGCCGACACACCGAGACGCTGAGGGACGAAGCTCCTGTCGAGCACGAAGACGACGGGCGCCGCGACGCGCCCTCCGGACAACCGCACCGCCGTGGCCTCGCCAGGAAGAAGTGTCCGGCGGAAAACCCCCGTTCCGCCCGAGCGCGCCTCGATAGCGACCGGCCTTCCGACCGGACCGAAGTTGGCGAGCCCGAGTCTGACGGTCTCCCCGGGCTGGATCCACAGGGCGAATCGTCTGCGAGTCCAGCGGAACGGGCCGCCCGGCCCCATCTCGCGGTCGTGAAAGCCGATCGCCGAGGCATAGCGGAACGTCTCCTCCGGATCCGCGGTCTCGAGGATGGCAATCCCCGCTCCCGCCGCGTACGCGGCGCAGAGTGCCGCGACGATCCACAGCCGCCGATTCGGGCGTCGCGGCGTCGTCCCGTCCAGCGAGACCCCCTCTCGCACGCCGGGAGCCGCCACGACGCTCTCTCGCATCGAGGGGCCTGCGCTGGACGCCGCGAGCAGGAAGAAGAGCAGCGCGACGTCGGGAGCGAGCCAGTGCGATCCGACGACGAGAACCGCGAGGAACGCCACGACGGCGATTCCGCCTGCGGCGTCCGACGGATCCGCGGCCTCGTCCCGGGCGCGTCGCCAGCCCTGAATGGCGAGGGATATCGCCGCCGCGAGGGTGACCGCGAAGCCGATAGCCCCCGTCTCGGCAAGGGCCTGCACATACCCGCTCCCCGGGTTATCGCGGACCCCGAGAACACGCCCCTCCTCAGCGAGCAGATCCGGCAGTCTCCAGTCGAATGCGCCCATGCCCGCCCCGACGATCGGGTTCCGGAGGAAAAGATGAATCGCGGCGCGCCACAGCACCGGCCGGGCGGACGCCCGATATTCGAGAGGCAGGGACGGATCGAACGTTTCCGTGATGCGGAATCCCGCGCTGCCGTGACCGGCCGAACGAGACGCCGCGAAGGCGACCGCCGCAACCAGGACGGCTGCCCCGAGAGCGGCGAGCCGGAGCCGGGCCGGAAAGATCCGCGCGCCGAGAAGTAGGACCACCTCGAAGCCGGCCATCAGCACGGCACTCCGCGATCCGGAGAGTCCGATTCCGGCTCCGAGAAGCAGGAGGGCCGCGAGCGCAGTCGCACGCCCCCGGACCCGGACGCGCCCGGGAGCGCCGGACGCGAGAGCGCGCGCGAGGGCGACGACGAAGAGGAGCGCGCAGAGGAGCCCGAGCGAATTCGGATCCACGGAGCCGCCGCCGAGACGCCCCGTCAGCCTCCAGTAGGGCCGGGCCTCGGGGGACAGCACGCCGGCCCACTGCAGCACGGCGGCAGCAGCGGAGACGGCGACTCCGGCGAGGGCCGCCCCGAGGACGGATCGCCTCGCCGCCTCCCCCGACCGCCGAAGCAGGAAGTACAGAACGACGCCTCCCCCGAGAGCGGCGAAGGAGAAAAGGGTCTCCCGCAGAGCGATCGCGTCGGACAACCCTTCGCCGTTGACCGCGCGCCCGAAGAGTCTCCGCATCAGGGCCCAGAGCGTGACGGCGCGGGCGAAGGCGAGAACCGTCGCCATCGCCCACACGGCCAGGAGCGTCCGGAGCACCCGATCGGATCGGGACGGCTGCGGGGCGCTCTCGAAGTCGTAAAGGAAACGGAAGAACCAGCCCGTGGCGAGTCCCCCCAGCATGACGCCGGGCCAGGCCAGCGGATCGCGGCCGCCGGCGAGAAGCGCGAGAAGGCCGGCGCAGGGGAAGAGAAAGACGAAGAGCGCGATCCCCCGCGACGGAGAGAGGGCGGCCACGAGGGCGAGCCCGACGGAAACCACGAAAACCGGCAGCCTGTCCGGGGCACCTGGTGGAAAACCCGCGGACAGGAGGAGCGCGCCACCCAGAAGCGCCGCGAGAAGCGCCAGAAAACGCCCGAGAGTTCCGGGCGAGCGCGAAAGGGCCTCGTCGGTTCTCAGCTCGTCTTCTTCGGTTCGGGTTCAGGTTCGCGTTCGGGGATCCCGGCGGTTTCCGAGTCCCGGTGGTATTCCTGCAGGGAAGCCACGCCCGTGGTCTCCTCCTGCAGGGACCGGATTCCCTCGACGGCGGCGGCCGACGCGGACAGCGTCGTCAGACAGGGAATGCCGAGCTGCAGGGCCGCCGCCCGGATGGCGGACTCGTCGTAGTGGGAGGCTCCTCCGAGCGGCGTATTGATCACGATCTGGATCTTCCCCTCGCGCATCTCCTCGACGGCATTCGGATGGTTCTCGTTCACTTTGAACACCCTCTCCGACGCGATTCCCGCCGCCGCGAGCGCCGCGGACGTCCCCTCGGTCGCGCACAGCGCGAATCCCAGATCCGCCAGCTCGCGCGCGATCGGGAGAAGCGCCGCCTTGTCATACGGATTGACGGTCAGAAACGCCCGACCCGAGACGGGCAGTTTGACGCCGACGGCTTCGCAGGCCTTGGCGAATGCGTCGCCGAACCGCGGAGAAATTGCCATCACTTCGCCGGTCGACTTCATCTCCGGCCCGAGGAGTGTGTCCTCGCCCGGAAATTTCTTGAATGGAAACACCGGTGCCTTGATGAAAAAGTCCACGGGATCGCGCTCGGGCGGAAGGCGCAGCGACGCAAGCGAGCGGCCGGAGGCCAGCAGCGCCGCGAATCTCGCCATGGGAACGCCGATCGCCTTCGACACGAACGGCACGGTGCGCGAGGCGCGCGGGTTCACCTCGAGCACGTAGAGCGTGTCGCCCTGCGTCGCGAACTGGATATTCATGAGCCCCTTGACCTGCAGGGCCTTCGCGAGCCGGCGCGTAGCATCCTGGATCTCCGCCCGCATCGGGGCCGCGACCTTCCACGCCGGCAGGACGGAGAAAGAATCCCCGGAGTGGATGCCCGCTTCCTCGATGTGCTGCTGGATGCCGCCGATCCAGGTGTCCGTCCCGTCGGAGAGAGCGTCCACGTCGTACTCGAACGCATCATCTAGGAACCGGTCGATCAGGATCGGATGCTCGGGAGAGCTTTCCAGGGCTTGCGCCATGTAACCCCGGAGGTGCGCGTCGTCGAAAACGACCGCCATCGCCCGGCCGCCCAGCACGTAGGAGGGCCGGACCATCAGGGGGTATCCGATCCGCGCGGCGGCCGCGAGAGCCTCGTCGCCGGTCCGCGCCTCGGCGTGCTCCGGAGCCCGCAGCCCGAGCTCGCCCAGGAGCTTGCCGAACCGTCCGCGGTCCTCGGCGAGGTCGATCGACTCGGGCGACGTACCCGCGATCGGATAGCCCGCGGCCTCGAGAGCCCGAGCGAGCTTCAGCGGCGTCTGGCCGCCAAACTGCACGAGCACGCCGTCCGGGCGCTCGTTGTCGAGAACGGCCGAGACGTCCTCGAACGTCAGCGGCTCGAAGTAGAGGCGGTCGGATGTGTCGTAGTCCGTCGAAACCGTCTCCGGATTGCAGTTGATCATGACGGTCTCGTAACCGGCCTCCGACAGCGCGTAACAGGCGTGCACGCAGCAGTAGTCGAACTCGATGCCCTGGCCGATCCGGTTCGGGCCGCCGCCGAGCACGACGATCTTCTTCCGGTCGGTGCGCAGCGACTCGTTCTCGCTCTCGTAGGTCGAGTAGAAGTACGGGGTCTCCGCCTCGAATTCCGCGGCGCACGTGTCGATCGTTTTGAACACCGGCGTCACGCCGGCGGCCTGTCGCGCCATCCGGACGGAGGATTCGTCCGTTCCGAGCGCCCGCGCCATCGACCGATCGGAGAGGCCGAGCCGCTTCGCGCGGAAAAGATCCTCGCGGGAGAGATCGCCGATCTTCCGGCCCGCGAGCGCGGTCTCTTCATCGACCATCCGACGGATCGCATCGAGGAACCACGGATCGATCCGGGTCCGCCGCGCGATCTCCTCGAGCGACAGCCCGGCCAGAAACGCGCGGCGCAGGTGGAAAATCCGCTCCCACGTGGGGACTTCCAGCTTCGCCAGGAGCGTGTCCATCGGCAGCTCCGGTCCCCCGTCATTCAGGCCGTCCCGGCCGATCTCGAGCGAACGGATCGCCTTTCCGAACGCCTCCGCGAACGTCCGGCCCACCGCCATCGCTTCGCCGACCGACTTCATCTGGATCGAGAGCGTCGGGTCGGCGCGGGGGAACTTCTCGAAGGTCCAGCGCGGGATCTTGACGACGACGTAGTCGAGCGACGGCTCGAAGCACGCCGGGGTCTTCTTCGTGATGTCGTTGGGGATCTCGTCGAGCCGGTATCCGACCGCGAGCAGCGCGGCGATCTTGGCGATCGGGAATCCCGTCGCCTTCGACGCGAGCGCCGAGGACCGCGACACCCGCGGGTTCATCTCGATGACGATGCGGCGGCCCGACTTCGGATCGACGGCGAACTGGATGTTCGACCCGCCGGTGTCCACGCCGACCCGGCGGATGATCTGGATGGCCTCATCGCGCATCTCCTGGTACTGGCGGTCGGAGAGCGTCATCTGCGGCGCGACGGTGATCGAGTCGCCCGTGTGAACGCCCATCGCGTCGAAATTTTCGATCGAGCAGATGATGATGACGTTGTCCGCGGTATCCCGCATGACCTCGAGCTCGAACTCCTTCCAGCCTTCGACCGACTCTTCGATCAGGATCTCCGTCGCCGGCGACTCCGAGAGGCCGAACGCCGCGTTCTTTTCGAACTCCTCGGGGGTCCGGGCCCATCCGCCGCCCGAACCGCCGAGCGTGAAGGATGGCCGGATGACGACCGGAAGACCGATCCGTGCGGCGATCGCGCGAGCCTCTTCCATGGAATGCGCGGTCCCGGATCGAGGCACGTCCGCGCCGATCTCGAGCATCGCCTGCTTGAAGAGCTCGCGGTCCTCCGCCAGCCGCACGGCTTTCTCGTTGGCGCCAATGAGCTCGATGCTCCACTTGTCGAGAATTCCGCGGTCCGAGAGCGCCAGCGCCAGGTTCAGGGCCGTCTGGCCTCCGACGGTCGGCAGGATCGCGTCCGGCCGCTCCTTCTCGACGACCATCTCGAGGAAGTCGGGCGTCAGGGGCTCGACGTAGGTCGCGTCGGCGATCTCCGGATCCGTCATGATCGTCGCCGGATTCGAGTTCACGAGGATGACCCGGTACCCCTCGCTCCGAAGCGCGCGGACGGCCTGGGTGCCCGAGTAGTCGAACTCGCAGGCCTGCCCGATCACGATGGGGCCGGAGCCGATGACCAGAATCGAATGAATGTCGGTCCGTTTGGGCATCAGGTTCGCCCCGGGCCGGCGGAGGGATTCGAAAAATTCATCGGGCGGGCGCGAAGTCTATCGCGGTTCGAGCCTTCCGCGGCCCTCCGTCGGAATGATCCCCGGCGGGCACGGTCGCGCGACCCTCCCGCGTGGCGTCGGCTGCCGCAGGGACTCCGCGAAAGGAAGACGGGCGCGCTCGGTCGAATTCGGACGGCGAGCCGGATTCCGCGTTCTACGGCGGAAAAGGCGTCCGCCGCCGGGCGCGAAAGAGAGCTCTCGCGCCCGGCTCGGGAAGACGCCTCAGGACCGCGGACGCTCCTCGCGCGTACGGCCCCGGTTCGAACGGGTCGAGGCCGGCGCGGCGATGGCGCGTTCGGGACTGCAGGAGCCCTTCAGGATCGTCCCTCCCTGCCCGACGGCGACGACGTCTGATCCGATCGCACGAACCCGATAGAGGTCGTTCGCGGTTCCCGACGGGACCGAAGACCAGTGCGCGGCATCGACGCTCTCGAGCCGCAGCCCCTTCTCGCCCACCGCGACGAAACGCGCGCCCGTCCAGGCGATCGAGAAGAGCGA
>JBBSEW010000023.1:0-55658 GCA_038239305.1 Thermoanaerobaculia bacterium
TAGTGTGGGCGCGGAAGCTTGAGTGGGACTCCCTCTAGTACGAGAGGACCGAGGGGGACCAACCTCTGGTGTGCCTGTTGTTCTACCAAGAGCACTGCAGGGTAGCTACGTTGGGTTCGGATAACCGCTGAAAGCATATAAGCGGGAAGCCTTCCTCAAGATGAGATTTCCCGGGGGCAACCCCCTAAAGGACCGTGGGAGACGACCACGTTGATAGGCTGGGTGTGGAAGCGTTGCAAGACGTGAAGCTGACCAGTACTAATCGTCCGTGCGGCTTGACCATAAAATTCTTAAGCCGCGAATCTTGAAAGCTGGAAGGTGTCGACTGATACCGAACGGCCCGTTTACTACCGACGACTCTCTTGCCTGGCGGGGACCCGCCAGGAATCGAATTGGAAAATCTGTATTAGATTTTCCCGGTGACCTTAGCGAAGGGGCCACACCCGTTCCCATTCCGAACACGGCAGTTAAGCCCTTCAGCCCCAATGGTACTTCGAGGTAGACCTCGTGGGAGAGTAGGACGTCGCCGGGGATTATTTTCGAGCCCAGGACCCGTTCCTGGGCTTTTGTTTTTGGAGAAAGCCCGGGAACAGCCGCCCGCTACCCGCTACCAGCTACCAGCTACCAGCTACCAGGTAACACGTCGGAGGCAGCGGCGCCCACCCGGCAAACGGTGGATCCGACAAGATCACGGAAACCCCGCGACCGATCTCCGCACCGATCCGCGCCGAATGCCAGCGGGATCGCACGCGCAAGGGTACGGCGAGTGAAGCCGTGGAGCGGACAATCGACACCTAGCCTCGTCTCTTCGGTGCGGGATCGTTCCGGTATCAGATAACCCGTCCCGAATCACCGAAGACCTGTTCCCGAAAAGACCAGAGAAGTGAGAGCTGCCAGCCGACAGCTGGCAGCCCCATCCTGATCACTGCAACCGATCGTGGAACGTGTCGCAGCGGCCGGGATCGCCGCTGTCGAGGCCGCGCCGCAGCCAGCCGGCGCGGTCGGTCGAGGAGCCGTGCGTGAAGGAATCCGGAGCGACGTAGCCCTGCGACATGCGCTGGAGTCGGTCGTCGCCGATTGCGGAAGCCGCCTTCAGGCCCGCCTCGAAGTCGCCGGGCTCGATCAGCTTCTGTTCGCGGTTGGCGTGATTGCCCCAGACGCCTGCGTAACAGTCGGCCTGGAGCTCGATTTTCACCGACGTCTGCTTGTTACTCGGGTCCTGGCGGTCGAAGGTGCCGAGAAGACGCTGCACATGGTGCCCGACCTCATGCGCGACCACGTAAGCATCGGCGAAATCGCCGGGGGCGCCGAACCGCTGAGACAGCTCACGGAAGAAGGACGTGTCGAGGTAGACCTTGCGGTCGTTCGGGCAGTAAAAGGGACCGACCGCCGCGGACGTGAGGCCGCATGCGGACCGAATGCCGCCCGAGAAGAGGACGAGCGTGGGATCCTGATACGTCCGGCCGCTGGCGGTGAAAATCTTCGTCCACACGTCTTCGGTCGAGGCCAGGACGACCGAGGCGAACTTGCCGAGCTTGTCGGCCGGCGCGGGTCCCGGCGCGGTCGCATCCGGTCCACCGCGGCCCGGTGCCTGCCCGGGTCGTCCCTGCATCTGAGTCTGTGCCGACGGAGCGCTGTCCGTCCCCTGGATCATGCTCAGGATCCGGAGCGGGCTCACTCCCGTGAGCCAGGAGATCAGGAGGACGACGATCAGTCCTCCGCATCCGATCGATGCGCCCCGTCCGCCGATCGAGGATCCGCGTGCATCCTCGACGTTCGAGCTCTCCCGGCCATCTTCCCATCGCATAGGTACGCTCCTCCCAAAAAATAAAATTTCAAAATCCCACGAATCAGACCGGCCCTCGGCCCACGCCGAGCCCCAGGGCACGCCGGCCTCCGACCTCCGACCTCTATGCACGATCGATGCGCAGCGAGAACAGAGGCAAGCCCTCCGGCTTCGTATCTACTCAGCCTCTCATTAAAATGCCTCGTGCGATCCGATCGAAGACAGGCCGTCCTCGTGGGGTGGGCGCTCGCCCTGATCGTCTCCGGCTACTTCGCGGTCCTCGCCGTGCACGCCTCGCGATCCGTAGGCGGCTCCGACAGCTCGGGTTACTGGAATTCCGCGAAGGCGATCGCCGCGGGCCATCCGATCCAGGAGATCGAGCCGCTCGCTCGACTGGGCCTGCCCCCGGAAGATCTGCACCTCTTCATCCCGCTCGGCTACGTGCCGGGCCCGAAACCCGGGACGATGGCCACCTTCTATCCCATCGGGTTGCCGCTGCAGATTCTGCCGGCCGCGGCCCTTCTCGGGTGGTCGCTCGGGCCGTTTCTGCTGAGCCCCTTTTTCGCGGCGGCGTCCGTCCTTCTCCTCTTCCTGCTGGCGCGCCGCCTCGGCGCGACGCGGATCGGTTCCCTCGCCTGTGCCGCGATGTGGACGGCGTCGCCGGTCCTCGCGTTCCAGGGCGTCCAACTCATGAGCGACACCGCGGCCGCCGCCTGGGCGGTCGCGACGGTGTTCTGCGCGATCCAGGCGCGGGGGCGGACCGCGTGGGCCCTGGCGGCCGGCCTGGCGTTCGGAGTCGGCGTCCTCGTCCGTCCGGCTTTCGCGGTTCTGCTCGTCCCGCTCCTGTTCGCGATGCCCTTGCGGCCTCGGGCGTGGCTCCTCTTTCTCACCGGCGGCGCGCCCTGCGCCGGGGCGTTCTTCGCTTTCAACCGGCTCTGTTACGGCGGTCCGCTGAGGACGGGATACGGGGAGGGCGGGGCGCTCGCCGACTTCGCGGTCTCCAATTTTCCTCCGCGTTTCCGGCACTACATCTACTGGATCTCCGCGATGATGACGCCGCTGCCGCTTGCCGGCTGGCTGCTCTCCGGCGCGGATTCCCGCCGTTCGCTGCGAACGCGCCTTCTCCTCCTCAGCTGGTTCCTCGTCTTCTTCCTTCTCTACTGCTTCTACGGCCCGTACGAGACCTGGTGGTATACGCGATACCTCCTGCCGGCAATCCCGGCTCTTCTCCTCGGGTCGGTCCTCCTTTCGGAGGATCTCCTGGCGCGGTCGAGGGAGCGCGGGGAGCAGCGCGCCCGTGCGGAACGGGAAGCGGGTCTCCCGGCGGATCGAATCGCCAGGCTCCGCCCGGCGGTCCTTCTGCTGGCGGCGGTGGCGGTGTACGCGGCCGGAGTGCGTCTCTCGCGCCGGTACGACGTGCTGCAGGTCGGGCGCGGACAGGCGATCTATCGGGAAAGCCTCCGCTGGGCCGACGGCCGGATCCCCGGGCAGTCGGTGGTGCTGGCGATGGAGCTCTCCGGCGCGATGCGCGCCTATCCGTTGCGAACTTTCGTGCGCTGGGACTACATCGATGCCCCGCGGTTTCCGAAGCTCGTGCGGCACTTTCGGGAAAGAGGCTTTGGAATCTACGCGCTTCTCTTCCCCTACGAAGTGCCCCAGGCGATCCCGCGCGTTCCGGGCGTCTGGACGCACCTCGGCTCGTATCGCGAAGTGAATCTGTGGAGGCTCGACGCGCCCTGAGAGAACGAGCTGTCAGCCGCCAGCTGTCCGTGTCAGCCCGCTCAACCTTCCATCTGCCCGTCCTCCTCCTTCATCCGTCCTGCTGTCCCGAAGAGAAGGCGGACGATCGTCGCGGCAAGCATGGTGAGGATCGTGATCGCGGCGCCCGGCATCAGGCCCGGAGGCGTGTAGCGCATCTCGATGCGGTGGCTGCCGGGGCGGAGCGACATCTCGATCAGAAGGCCGGGGGTCCGGCGGAGCGGAATCGAGCCTCCGTCGGAATCCGCGGCGCTCCACCCGCCGTCGTCCACGAAGCTCGCGACGACCTTCACCGGCTGGGGGGAAGGATTGTCCACGCGGAACGAAACGCGGTTCGTCGTCTCGACGTAGTCCGCGACGGCGATCGGCGCCGGCGTGGATGGGGACGTCGCGGAGGAGATTCTCGGCAGGACGCGCAGGTTCTCGACGACGACGCCGTCCGGTCCGGAGTAGACGGGCTTCCACTTGGACGAGGGCGGGCCCTGGCCGGGGAACATCAGCAGATAGCGCACGTTCAGCGCGTCGAACACGGGCGCGTCGAGATCCCGGACCGCCTTGAAATAGTCGAAGGGCGGGTACCCGGCCGTGCGATCGAGGTATTCGACGTAGTCGCGCCGCTCGATCGCGTCGTGCGTCCGGACGTCCTCGACGCCGGCGAACGCGTTCGTGTTGGGGAAGAGGACGGCGCCCACGCCGAGCACCCGGAACGGGCGGTTCTGCCGGGCCAGGAACTGGAGCATGGGAGTCGGCGGGTAGAACTCGGAGACGGGTCCGAAGGCATACAGCCGCCGCTGCTGAACGAACAGCTCGACCGTCAGGACGCCGGCGAAGATAACGGGAAGCCAGCCGAGGAGCCGGGCTTTTGTCGTCAGTCCGGCGGCCGCCGCGATCACGGCGACGGCGGCGAGGACCGCGCACGCCATATGGAACGCCTGGTCCTGGACCCCGGCGCCTCCCGCGGCGGCGCGCAGCGGCGCTACGTGGTGCCGGATCGCGAGGGCGGCCGAGAAGATCGCGAGGCAGGAGACGATCGGAGCGAGGAGTGCCCGGCGATCACGCCGGACATCCTCCATCCAGCGGTCGAGCTCGAACGCCGCGATGACGGAACCGCCGAGCGTCATCCACACAAGCCAGCGGGGAGTATTGATGAATCGCAGAACGGGGGTGCGCAGCGCGAGATCGAAGAAGGGCCACTGGCCCACGGTGATCGCGAGGCCGAGGAGAAAGGGCGGAAGCAGCGCCAGCTCCGTTCGCCGGCGGCGGGAGCCGGGCCGGAGGATGAGCAGGGCGAGGGCGAGAGCCGCCAGCCCGAAATGACCGGTCGCGATCTCGGGGAAGGGGCCGAGCCTCCCGGCGATCATCGGAGAGGAGATCTCGTCGCCGAACACGGCGGGCAGAATGACGGTCGCAGTCGCCCACGGTGACAGCGGGCCATGAGGCGTCGCCGAAACGGGCAATGCGGAGGAGAACGCCTGCGCGACGCGGACACGGTTCGATGCTGCGATCGCTACGGCCTGCGGGATCAGCAGGAATGCCGTCAGCCCGAACGCCACCGCCGCAGCGAGCGAGATCCGCGTGAAGAGCCGCCGCCAATCCGGCAGGTCCCCCGACAGGGCGCGGCACGCGAGGAAGATTCCCTGGAAGAGCGCGCCCATCGCCGCGGTCTCGGGATGCCCGGAAAGCGCCCAGCAGCAGAAAACACCGACGAGGGCGATCGCCGGCCGTGAGCCTCCTTTCCGGTCGCGAAGGCGCTCGATGAGAAAGAACGCCCACGGCCACAGGACGATCACCGAGCCCCACGTGAAAAGCACCCACGGGGCGACCGCAAAGGAAAGCGCGAACGCCACGGCGCCGAGCAGGCAGGAGCGGCGCGTGATTCCGAGCTCCGAGAGCCAGAGGAACATACCGGTGAGCGCGAGCAGGAGCTTCGCCGAAGCGGCGACCGCCACTCCCGCCCAGAGCGGGTACGGAAACGTGAGAAACAGAAAGGGCGAGAAGGCGCCCGCCTGCGGGTTCGCCGCGAGAGAGGTCCCGCATCCGTTCCAGCGATTTCGCCAGGGAAGCGATCCTTCCTTCCAGGCTTGGCGTACTTCCTTCGCCCACGGAACGAGCTGGGTCGCGATGTCGTTCAGGTTCGCGTTGTAGCGCGTCGCGGTTCCCGTGAACGCCCAGGGAGGGAGCAGCATGACGTGGTCGACCGGCACGATCGTCCGGCTCGATCCGTAGGCAGGGAGGAAGAGGAGGACGGGGAGGATCGCAAAGAAGAGAAGGACCGGGATCTGGAGCCGCCGTCCGACCATCCGGGCGAGCAGCCCGATTCCGGCGGCACAGAAAGCCTGACCGAGGAGCATCCCGGTGCCGAGAAGCATGTCTTTTCTGCCCTTGCCTGGCTGCCGTCTTAGCGTTGCGCTGTCAGGGGCGCCGCGGCGGTCAGCGGGCGTTCACGGCGTCGCGAAAATCCCCGAGAGGCTTCGCAGGAAGCGGCGCGGGACGCGAACGGCCGGAAGCCTCGGCGATGATCACGTGCGGCAGTTCCGGAGTGTCCTCCCAGGTTTCGTGGCGTTCGAGGCCGCGCAGCTCGGGCATGTCGCTTTCTCCATATCGCCGGAAGTGTACGGATGCGAAGCCGCTGGCGTGGAGAACGGCCTCGAGCATCGGGCCGTTGTACAGGAACTGGTGTCCCCATCCGCGGAACGCCCGGTTCAGCCGGAAGCAATCGTCGAGAGCCTGCCCGTTCGCGTTCTCGGAGCCGCCGCCCGGGTGGTAGTGCGTGGCGTAGACCCAGTCGAGGTTAGGGGTCGAGAGCCGCAGGATCCCCTCGTCGGAAAGGGCGCGCCGGCATTCCGCGAGAAACGCGAGTCCCTGATCGAGCGAGAGGTGCTCGAGGAAGTGCTCCGCATAGATCGTGACAGCACTATCGAACGGCAGGCCCGCCGTCACGTCGAGGACCTCGTCGACACCGGGAAGCGGCTTCGTGTCGATGTTGACCCAGCCCGAGAGCACCTCGGTCCCGCAGCCCACGTGGAGGCGAAGCGGGAGGGTCGAATCCCGCGCCTTCGGACGGGCCCGGCCGAAGAGTCTCATCCGAGGAGGCCCCCGGCGACACGAAGGCAACGGCGCGGGTTCCGGCTGTACGGGCCCAGGAGATATCCCGCTGCCCGCGTGTCGGGGCGGCGACCCTGTTCCGGCGGCCTCACGAGGCCAGGAGCGAAGCGAGGAAGAATTCCCCGAGCGCCGCCGCGACGGCTTTCGGCCTTTCGATCGGGGACGCGTGGCCGGCTCCGGGAATCTCGACGAACCGGGCGCCCGGTATCGCCGCGGCCATTTCGCGGGCAGGCCCCGGCGGAGTGACGACGTCGAGCTCCCCGGCGATCACGAGCGCGGGGATGCGGATGCCGCTCAGGAATCCGGTCTGATCCTCTCGATCCCGCATGGCCTGCAGGTCGGACTCCAGGGTCTCGGGTTTCTGCCGCAGGATCGTGCGCCGGACCCGTTCGACGACGTCCGCCCGCGTCCGCGCGGCCTCCGAGAGCAGGTTCGGAAGCATCGCGGCGGCCGCCGCCTCGGCCCCCTGCGCTCGGATCGCCGCAATCGCCTCGTCCCGCTTCGCGCGGCCGGCCGGGTCGTCGGCCCCGGCGCGAGAGTCCACGAGAGCGATCGCCCCGATGGCGCCCGGATGTTTTTTGAGCATCGCGAGCGCGGCGTATCCTCCCATCGAGAAACCTGCGAGCCCCACCGGAGCGGGGGAGGCCTCGACGAGCGCGGCGAGGAAATCGGCGTAGCTGTCCATCGTCCCTTCCGCTGGCAGCGGGTTCTCCGGACGCCCTGGCAGATCCGGTTTCACCACGCGGAACTGGGTAGAGAGGATGCGGGCCACGCCGGACCACATGCCTCCGTCGAGCGGGTAGCCGTGAACGAGGATAACCGTCGGCCCCGTCCCGACTTCCCGCACATCGAAGCTCTGGCCCTGCCGTTCGATTCGCATGCCGCATTCTAGCTAGGCGGGCCCGCGAAGAGCGAATCCCGGCTTCAAAGAGCCATGGGGGTTCCTTCGCCGGGTGACACTTAATGGGCAGGAAGCGTCCAGGAGTGTCTAACGTGTGTCACTTGCGTACCATGAGACACTACGCGATCAGACTGTTTTCGGAACCTGGGCATAATTATTAACTCTATTAATGTGAAGCTTTAGCTTCGATTCAGTAGACCTGAAAGAGCGGGTTTTTGCTTGCGGCACACCGGTTGCTATTATGTCTCGTGAAACGATAACGATACACATTGAGACATATGCGGATCACCCAAAGCGATAACGTGGCGGGGACCGCGCAACCAAAAGGTAAAAGGAGAAAGATTATGAAGAAGTTGACCCTCGGGGCCCTCGTTCTGACGGCGTTCGGCGCCTCGAGCCTCTATGCCCAGTCCTCCGCCACCACCGCGACCTCGGGAAGCGCGCGCGTCCTCGCGAAGATCCAGCTCGCCAAAGTGACCGACCTGAATTTCGGCGATCTCGTCGCGGGCGCGGCGGTCGGCACCGTTGTCGTCGACACGGCGGGTGCGCGCACCTCGACCGGCGGTGTCTCCCTCGCGGCAGGAACGGTCTCGCAGGCTTCCTTCACGGTCACGGGTGAGGCCAACAAGAGCTACACCATCACCGTCCCGGCTTCCGTGTCGCTCGTCTCCGGCGCCAACTCGATGACCGTCAACGGATTCGTTCTCAGCCCGGTCACGCCCGCCACCATCCCCGCTTCCGGCTCGGGCCCGCTCAACATCGGCGCGACCCTGAACGTCGCTGCGTCCCAGGCCACCGGCACCTACACCGCGCCTTTCAACGTCACCGTCGCCTACAACTGAGCTCCTGACCGAAAAAGGAGCATGCGATGAAAAGACTCACCACCTTCGCTTCGGCCGCCGCCCTGATGTGGCTCGCGGCCGGCGCGATGTCGGCCCAGTCTTCGGCGACCCAGTCGGCCACCGCGACGGCCCGGGTGCTCGCCAAGATCCAGCTGACGAAGAACACAGATCTGAATTTCGGTGATCTCGTCGCCGGAGGTTCCGCGGGAACCGTCGTCGTCAGCACGACCGGTACGCGCACGTCGACGGGCGGCGTGACTCTCGCGGTCGGAACGGTCACCCAGGCGGGGTTCACCGTCGTCGGCGAGCCCAACAAGACCTACACCATCACGGTACCGGCCTCCGTGACCTTGAACGGCCCGGGCGGAAACACGATGGCCGTGAACGGCTTCGTGCTCAATCCCACGAGCCCGGCGACTCTCCCCGCGGGCGGATCGGCCCCCCTGAACATCGGAGCGACACTGAACGTGGCCGCGAATCAGGTCACCGGCAGCTACTCCAACACGTTCAATGTCGTCGTGGCCTACAACTGATCCCGAAGAGTATGCAAGCCAAGAGAATGAACCTTCGCCCCGCGGTGCTGATGACGGCCGCGGGGTTTCTCCTTGCTGCCTCACGCATCGCTTCGGCTCAGGCCTCGGTCGCCACTCGCACGACCGGGACGGCCCGGCTGATCGGCGGAATTCAGCTCACGAAGACCGCCGACCTCTCGTTCGGTGATCTCGTCCCGGGGGCGACGGCGGGCACGGTTCGTGTCGCCACGGGAGGCGCGCGCACCAGGACGGGCGGCGTCACGCTGGCCGCCGGGACCGTTTCGCAGGCGACGCTCACGGTGCAGGGCCAGCGCAATAAGAGCTACACGATCACGGTGCCTCCGTCCGTGACGGTGACGAGCGGCGCCAATTCCATGACGGTCGGTTCCATCATCACGGCTCCCACGAGCCCCAACACGCTGCCCAACAGCGGGACGCGCGCCCTGAGGGTGGGAGCGACCCTGAACGTCCTGCCCAATCAGCCCTCCGGAACCTACTCGAGCACGTTCGACGTAACGGTGGCCTACGACTGACGGTCTCCGGCCTTCCCGTTCACGGACAGGGTCGAGGGGGTTTCGAATCGAGCGATTCGCTTCAATCCGATTTTCGGCGACAATTGCGAAACCGGGAGCTTTGTCCGATGGTTCCACTCTCATGAAACGAGTCCGAGGCACTCTTCTTCTCGCGGCGATCGCGTGGGTGGCCGGATCCGTTCCGGCCCCCGCCCAGATCGCGCTGACGAAGAACGCGGACCTCAACTTCGGATCCATGGTCTCCGGCACTTCGGCGGGGACCGTCACGGTCACGTCGACCGGAGCCGTGTCTTCGACGGGAGGCGTGACGCTGGTGCCCTCGACGACGGCTCCAGCCGATTTCACGCTGTCGAACGGGCCCGCAGGGGGACCGCACATCTATCTGATCCAGCTCCCGAGCTCGGTCACGATCACCTCGGGCGGGAATTCGATGGTCGTGAATAATTTCGACAACACGGCGCCGACCCTCGGAATCATCGCGAACAGCTCGTCGCGCTCGATCGGCGTGGGAGCCACGCTGAACGTCGGGGCCAACCAGCCCTCCGGAACCTACACGGGGACCTATCTCATGATGGTGGCTTTCCTGTGAGCGTGGGGAAGCGGATCGGAGCCGGTCTCGGTCTCCTCATCGCCTTCGGGCTCGCGTCGGGCGCGGCCCGGGGGATCGAGCCGAAAGACGTCGGGGCGGAAGCCGCCGCACGATCCCTCGTAGATTCGAACGCGCGGATCGTGAATGCCCTCTCGATCCAGAAGACCCAGGACCTCGATCTCGGACAGGTGCGCGCCGGCTCGAGCGCCGGGATTGTTCGCGTCAACGTGTCCCCGGGAGCATCGAGTGGGAGGTCTTCTTCGGGGGGTGTCGCGCTTTCCGGGTCTTCCTTTTCCGCCGCCCAGTTTCACGTCACGACGTCCGGCTCGGCGGCCCGCGTGCAGGTGTCTCTTCCCTCCACGGTGACGCTCTCGCGCGCGGGCGGATCGGAGACGCTCGTGGTTCGCGATTTTCAGGCGAGCCTTCAACCCGCCTGTCCCTCGGGCGCCGCGTGCCAGGGAGCTGTTCTGCTCGTGGGCGCGAGCCTGCAGGTGGGCGCGGACCAGGCGGGCGGCAGCTACTCCGGAACGTTCACCGTCACGGTCAATCAGTTCTGAAACTCCATAAACCCTTGCAAATACACAGGTTTCAGGCGACAATGGCGATCTCATGACACAAATGAAGCGCCTCCTTCTCGGGGTCGTCCTGATCTCCGCGAGCGTCGTTGCGTCTTCCGCGCAGACGTCTCCGGCGCCGGCCGCGCCTCCTCCGGCTTCCGCACCCGCAGCGGCACCTGCCGCCGCCGGAGCCGGAGTGGGCGACCTGCTCGTCGCGCCGACCCGCGTGGTGCTCGAAGGCCGCGACCGCGCGGCGGAGCTCTCGCTCATCAACATCGGCCCGGCCGCGGCGACCTACCGCATTTCATTCGTTCACATGGCCATGACGGACATAGGCGAGCTGAAGGAAATCGAGAAGCCGGCCGGTGTGACGACCGCCGAGGAGCTGATCCGCTACTCGCCCCGTCAGATCACTCTCCAACCGAACGTCGCCCAGGTCGTCCGCCTCCAGGTGCGCAAGCCGGCGGAGCTTCCGGACGGTGAATACCGCGCGCATCTCCTCTTTCGCGCCGTGCCGCGCGAGGACGCGGCGCCCGCGCAGAACGTCGAGGCGCAGGCGGGAAAGTCCGGATCGGGATTCAACATCAAACTGACGCCGATCTACGGCGTCTCGATTCCCGTCATCGTGCGGAGCGGGGCGACGTCGGCGACCGCGTCCATCTCGGACGTCCGTCTTCTTCCTCCACCCAAAGAAGGGGAGACGCCGCAGGTCGAGTTCAAGCTCTCGCGGGCGGGCAATCAGTCGGTTTACGGCAACATCACGATCTCTTTCACTCCGGCGGGCGGGTCGTCGCGCGTCGTCGGTCTGGTCAACGGTCTCGCGGTCTACACGCCGAACGCCATGCGGATGGTGACGGCCGTCCTGCAGCCCCCGCCGGGGACGGTGGTTCGCGGAGGCCGCCTCTCCGTGGCGTTCTCCAAGGCCGAGCAAAACGGGGAACGACTTGCCGAAGCCGCCGTCGACGTCCCCTGAAATCCGCCGCGCGCCTCGGCGAAGTCATCTCTCCGGTGCTTATCTCTCCCTGATTCCGGCGATCGCTTTGCTGGCGGGACTCTTCGTCCCGGCGGTGGTCGCCGCTCAGAGCCAGCCCCCCGCGACCTCGGGGCAGGGACCGGCCGCCGCCCCCGCGGTCACGCCGGTGGCGGGATCGCCGGGCTCGTTGAACCAGAGCCCCTCGGACTCTCCGCCGTCCTCGCCGTCCTCGGCATCCTCGACGTCGCCCTCATCGTCACCGGCAGCAGCCCCGGCGGCTCCGTCCTCGCGCTTCGTCGAGCGTCCGGAGGCAGAGCTTCTCCTGCTCGCGGTCCGCCTGAACCAGACGATCATCTCGGATTCCTTCCCGGCCTACCCGGAAGGCAACGGTGTGATCATCCCGCTCGGCGAGCTCTGTCAGCTTCTCGGCCTCGCCATCCACGTGGACGTCACGCGCGGCACGGCGGATGGATTCTTCCTCGCGGAGGACCGCCGATTTCTTCTCGACATCCCGTCTCAGCGCATCGTCGTACAGGGGCAGACGAAACCGTTCGACGCCATGGGGATCGAGCTGCACCGGGATGACATCTACGTCGACACGCGACTCATCGGCCAATGGCTGCCGGTGGACCTGATCGTCGACCAGTACGCGTCCCTTCTCACGGTTCGTCCCCGCGAACCTCTGCCGGTCCAGATGCAGAAAGATCGCGAGGCGCGCATTCAGAAGGATCTCGCCGGACTCGGGCTCGGCGTCCCGCGGTATCCCGGCATTCGGAACGACTACAAAATGTTCGACGGGCCGTTTCTCGACGCGACGACGCAGCTGACGTGGAACCCGACGCCGACCGGGCATCGGGCCGGTATCCAGTCGTCGCTTCTCCTGACCGGCGATCTCCTCGATCACGAGGCGAGCGCGTACATTTCGGGATCGGACAAGGGCGGCGTGACGGACAAGCGGTTCTCGATGGGACGGAAGGACCCCGACGGCCAGCTGCTCGGGCCGCTCGGAGCGCGGGAGTACGCGGCGGGCTCGATCCTGTACCCCGGCCTCGATCTCATCTCGCTGCCGGTTTCCGGAAACGGATTCGTCCTCTCGAATTTTCCGCTCGACGCCCCGACGCAGTTCGATCAGCAGACCTTTCGCGGCGAGCTGCCGTCCGGGTGGCAGGTCGAGATCTACCGCAACGGGGCGCTGCTGGCCTTCCAGCAGTCGCGGCCGGACGGTCTCTACCAGTTCGACAACATCCCGCTGCTTTTCGGGCTGAACCTCTTCCGCCTCGTCTTCTACGGACCCTTCGGGCAGCGCCGGGAGGAGCGGTACCGATTCAACGTGGGCGAGTCGCTGACGCCCAGGGGGCAGCTCCACTACCGCCTCGTCGGAAACGATCCCTCCGCGACGGGAGAGCGCGGCCATCTCGAGCTCGAGTACGGCCTTTCCTCGCGGATCTCGGTGCTGGCGGACGCCGCCTCGCTCGACCTGCCGGATGGCCGCCACGAATATGGACGGGTGGGCCTGCGAGGCTTCTGGGATGTTCTCTTCGCGCACGCGGAGGGGCTCACGGACCGATTCGGCGGTTCGGCCGTGAACGCGGGTATCCAGACCCGGATCGGACCGATCGGGATTCTCGCGGAGCGCGCGCAACTCTCGGATGGCTTCGAGAGCGAGATCTTCCGTCCCGTATTCGGCCCGATCGAGAGCCGCACGACGGTGCGACTCGATGCGACCGTGCCCACGACGTTCCTGCCCGCTTTTCCCGTCAGCGTCGAATACCTCGAGGACCGGCTCACGACGGGTCTGACCGAGCGGCAGATCAACAACCGGATCTCCCTTTCCGCGGGAGGAATCGCGGTCTCGAATTTCATCAACTGGACTTCGTTCCGGGGAAGCTCGGCGCCCTCGGACCTGGCGATCGGCGACTTCCTGGTGAGCAAGCTCATCCGGGATTTCGCGGTGCGAGGAGAGGCGGTATATGACATCCGGCCCCGGACGGATCTCTCGACCCTCGCGCTCACGGTCGAGAGCCGCGCCATCCAGCCCTATCTTTTCCAGGCCGGGATCAACCGGCTCGTACGAGCCGGCCAGACGCAGTACATCGCGTCCGTCAATCGCTCCGAGGGCCTCTTCGGTTTCGGTCTCAACCTTGGCTATACGGACCATGGCGGCGGGCTCACCGCGGCGCTCACGTTCAACATCAGCTTCGCGCGGAATCCCCGCGGTCCCTGGCGGATGCAGGCGCGTCCGCTCGCGAGCGGAGGAGCCGCTTCGGCGCGCGTGTTCGTCGATGCCAACGGAAACGGCGTGTTCGATCCGGGAGAGAAGCCGCTCGAGGGTGTCGGTTTCTCGGTGACGCGAGGCGCCACCGATGCCCGGACCGGGCCCGACGGCCTTGCGTTCATCCCCAACCTGCCGAGTTACCAGCAGACGGGTGTCGCCATCGCCCTCAAGACGCTGGAGGATCCCCTGGCCGTTCTGTCCCGGCCGGGTGTCGAGTTCGTTCCCCGGCCCGGCAAGGCCACCATCGTCGACTTCCCGGTCGTGATCTCCGGCGAGATCACCGGGACGGTGTACATGAAGAGGGACGGCGGCTCCGAGCCGAGCGGCGGCGTGCAGCTCGAGCTGGTGGACGCGGCTTCTCACGCCGTCGTCAAGAGCCTGCGCAGCGCCTACGACGGCTTCTACGACCTCACGGGCGTCGCTCCCGGCCGTTATCTGCTGCGCGCCAATCCCGAACAGATGCAGAGGCTCGGGCTGAAACCGCCGGAGCCCCGGCCGGTCGAGGTCGCCGCAACCGGAACGGTGGTGGACGGCTTCGATCTCATTCTCGAGGGCCGCCTTCACCCCTGAGGCATGTCTCACGGCTGTCTCAGCAGGTCTGAGACGCCCGGACAGTATCCATTAAACACTTTGAAATGAGCTGTTTACGATAAGTAAACAGGTGGCGTCGTCCTTGCTCTCTCCCTATACCAGGAGGGACGAACGCCATGTCAAATCATTCTCAGTTTCGGGGGGCGAAGGGGCTCGTGGGGTTGGCGTTTCTCGCGATGGCGCTCGTCTCCTTCCCGTTGAAGGCGGTGTCGGCGACGGCCTTCGTGAGCGTCCGGATCCTGGGCCACGCGGATGCGGAAGTGGCGCAGGGTGCGGTGACGATCACGAAGCTGTCGGACAGCGGATTCGACGCCGTTCCGCCCGTGCGCTCGGGCTCCGGCCCCGGCCGGGCGGATCGGACTATTTCGACGTTTCGTGTGGGCGGCGGTCAGAACGCGACGTTCGCCGTCAGCCTCCCGGATGCCGTCACCGTCACGAGCGACGGCGGACGTTCGGAACTCGCCGTCTCGGGATTTCGCACGAACGCTTCATCCCGCCGGTTCGCCGCGGACGGGACCGCGACCGTGGCGATCGACGCGAGCGTGTCGATCCCCGCCGGGCAGGCGGGCGGACAATACTCGGGCAGCTACCCCGTCACCATCGCCTACGATTGATCTTCCGCCAGGCGCCGCGGCCCGGAGGACGGAGCGCCGGGGCCCTGGAGGACGGAGCGCCGCGGCCCTGGGGGACGAACGCGCCGCTGGATCAGGCCGACGAGCCGGTGGTCCGGGAATCGGCAGACGCGACAGGCGACTCGGGAGCCGCGAATCGCAGAATCGCCCGCGTTCCTCCCGCCGCCCTGTCTTCGAGATGGAACGACCCTCCCCCGAACGCGGTGACGGCGGTTGCGATGGCGAACCCGATTCCGTGCCCCTTCTTTCCCTTCGTCGAATGAAGCGGATCCAGATTGCGGCGCCGGATCTCCGCGGGGAGGCCTTTTCCCGAGTCTTCGACGACGATCCGATACCCCTCTTCCGGCGTGAACGCCGTCGAGACGCGGATCGGCTCCGGGCCCGGGTCGGATTCGATCGCGTTGGACAGCACGGCGCGAACGCCCCGCGCGAGGTCTTCCGGCCGCCCTTGCCCGACGGGCAGATCCGTTCCGAGGTCGAGGGCGATGCGCCCCGGCGGCCAGGCGTTCGCCACGGCTCGGACCACGGCGTTCACGTCGCAGGGCCCGATTTCCTCGACGCCCAGCCCGCCGAGCTCCGCCAGGCTGCGACTGAGCTGCTGGAGTTGCTCCATCGCGATGTCCATCGCCTCGAGGGCCTCCTCCAGAGGCTCGGCCGATTCCCGGAGGAGATAGACGTGCCCCGAGATCACGGCGGCGACGTTGTTGAGGTCGTGCGCGGTCCGGGCCGCGAGGCGTGCCGCGAGCCGCACCCCGGATTCGCCTTCGCGCGTCACCCGGCTTCGGATCCGGTCCCGATCACGCCGGACTCGGAGATCGCTCCCCTCAGCTCCTCGACGGCGTGGCGGTCCCACCATCCTTTGCCAACGCCCTCGTAGAGAATCTCGTAGGCGGTATCGACCTTGAGCGCCTCGCGGTAGGCGCGATCGCTCGTCAGGGCGTCGAAGATGTCGGCAACGGTGACGATCCGGACGGACATCGAGATGTCCGAGCCGGAAATTCCATCCGGGTAACCCGAGCCGTCCAGCCGCTCGTGGTGCGAGTGCACGATCGGGAGCGTCTTGCGCATGGTGCGCATGGGGGAAAGGAGCTCGTGCCCCACGACGGGATGCTGCTCGATGACGGCCCGCTCGTCGGCCGTGAGAGGCCCGGGCTTGCGCAGGATCGCGTCGGGGACGACGATTTTGCCGAGGTCGTGAAACAGCGCCCCCCGGCGCATTTCGAGCCGCGCGACGGGCTCGAGACCGATCCGGGCGCCGATCCGATCCGCATACTCCGCAACGCGGCCGCTGTGGCCGGCCGTATAGGAGTCCCGGGCGTCGATGGTCTTGGCCAGCGTGAGGATGACGCGCTCGGCGTGCTCGTGCTCATCCGCGAAGTGCTTCAGCATGATGAGAGACCGCACGCGCGGCACCAGCTCTTCGGGCAGGAACGGTTTCGCGAGAAAGTCGGTGACGCCCTCGCGGATCGCGCGCAGCTTCTGTTCCTTCGTCGCCCGGCCGGTGAGCACGACGACCGGGAGGAGCCGCGTCGCGGGGTCGGCCCGAATCTCCTCGAGAACGTCGTGGCCGCTTCGGTCGGGGAGATCGAGGTCGAGCAGCACGAGATCGGGAGCGGCGAGTCCGATGAGAGCCAGTGCTTCGTCCGCGAGACCGCAGGTGTCGACCCGGTAGCCGGCGGTCGTCAGCAGGGCGGTAAGGATCTGGCGGATTTCCGGGTCGTCGTCTACGACGAGTATCCGACCGACCTCGAGATCGGGACGAGTCCCAGCGGCGTCAATCGAAGAATTCACCGTGTAGCACGATCGTATCAAAGTGCGCCGTCCGTTTGCGAACAAGCGGCCGGAAAGGCCCCCATGGGACGCCACTGGCCCACTGAGGATCCGATGAAGGACGCGCAAGGAAGGCGACCGGGTGCCGGGCCTACAATCACCTCTCTCCATGGCCAACGAAAACATACGGATTGCGCTGATCGACGACGACCCGCAACTGCGGCCCGTACTCGCCCGGATTCTCGAGGACTCGGGCTACTCGCCGGAGGTCTTCGAGAGCGGCGACCGGTTCCTGGAGGCCCGGGGACCCGCCTCGTTCGACATCGTCGTGACCGATTTCCAGATGGAAGGGGCGACGGGAATCGACGTCCTGAAGGCATGCCGCGCCGAAGAGGATCCTCCCGAAGTCCTGCTGCTGACCGGGTTCGCGTCCATCCGCACTGCCGTCGAAGCGATGCGTCTCGGAGCGCTCGACTACCTGGCGAAGCCGGTCGACCCGACTGAGCTGCTTCTTCGGATCAGCCACGTGATCGGGGCTCGAAAGATGAAGCGCGAGGTCGAGGCCCTTTCCGGCGAGGTGAGGCGCCGCCACGGCGTGACTCCTCCAATCGGCGACAGCCGGGTCATGCGCGGATTTCTCGAGAGGGCGCGCAAGGTCGCGGCCACTTCCTCGACCGTGCTCATTCTCGGAGAGACCGGAAGCGGGAAAGACGTGGTGGCGCGATTCATCCAGGCGAGCGGCCCTCGCGCCGAGCGCACCTATCTCACCCTCAACTGCGCCGCGCTGCCCGAGACGCTCCTCGAAAGCGAGCTCTTCGGCCACGCGCGCGGAGCGTTTTCCGGAGCGCACGCGTTGAAGCGCGGCCTTTTCGAGGAAGCCGACGGGGGGACCCTCTTCTTAGACGAGATCGGATCTCTTTCTCCGGCCGCGCAGGCCAAGCTCCTGCGGGTGCTGGAGGAGAACGCGGTCCGCCGCGTCGGGGAAACCGGTCCGATCAAGGTGGACGTCCGAATCCTCGCCGCGACGAATCGGGACCTTTCCAAGGCGGTCGAGAACCACGACTTTCGCGAGGATCTCTTCTACCGCCTGTCCGTCGTCACCCTCGTCGTGCCGGCCCTGCGAGAACGGCGCGAGGACATCCCGGCGCTCGCCCGGACATTTCTTGCGGAGAGCGTCCAGCGCCTCGGGAAGTTCCGAACCTTCGCGCCCGATACCATCTCTTTTCTGGAACGTCACCCGTTCCCGGGCAATGTGCGCGAGCTGCGGTATGCGATCGAACAGGCCGCGATCCTGTCGGAGGACGGGATGATCCGCCCCGCCGACTTTACGTTTGTCGTTCCGAGGTCCGGTCCGCGCGTTCATCCCGCGCCGCGGGAGCTGACGGCGGAAGAGCTCGACCGCGCTCTCCGCGAGAACGGCGGCAACCGGGTTCGCGCGGCCCGGGCTCTGGGAATCAGCCGGGCGACGCTGTATCGCCTGCTCGACCGGGTGCCGGGGAAGGGTGCGCCGGCGGCCGGGGCCGGGGACGTGGAGTCCGAGTAGGGCGGGGCGTCTTCTTGCGGGCCGGCGCGCGCGGAGCGACCTCCGCACGCTTGCCTCGGGTGTCCCGCTGCTGCCGGGCGATCGCGCCGAGCGCGTGGGAATCTTCCTGGTCGTAGGACCGGGGACCGACCGTTGGTTTCGGTGCGGCGCCGATCGTGTCGATCTCGCTCTCATCCATCGAAAATGTCCGGCCATCCATTGTCGTGAAAATCACGCGGGTTCCGGAGATCTGCGGCGGTTCCTTCAGGAGGTACGTCGTCCCGTTCCGAAGGGTGAGGCGCGAGCCGGGCGCGGGCTCGGCGGCCGGACCGGCGGGCGGAGCGATCGCGAGGATCAGGCCGAGAGCCGCAAGCGAGAGGAGCGGGGTCACAGGTGCGCCAAGGATACGATCAATCGGGCTCCGGAAGGAAACCCGCGGCCCGCGCGATTTTGCGCGTGAGCGTCGAGACGGCGCTGCGGTCGAGGCTGCCGGCCGTGAACCACCGGCCCGCAAGGCGCTTCGCCCCCTTTTCTTCCCCGTCGTTCGCTTCGAGCGAGGACGCGGCGAACACCTCGATCTCGAGGTGCCGATTCATGATCGTGTGCGATGTCCGACCGACGGGACCGCCGCGATCCAGGCGGAATCCGGCGGGCCGAAGCGCTCGCGCGAGATTCCCGCGCGCCTGTCGGGGAGACTCTCCTTCCGCCGACGGAAACGCCCAGGTCCCCGCGAGCCACGAGCCGGGAGGGCGCCGGACGAGCCGGCCCCGGCCCTTCGACTGCGCGAACGCGGCGGCGAAGCAGATCCGGGTCACCGCCGGCCTTTTCGTCTTTTCCGGGAAGTCCTCCGGCGCCCCGGTGCGGAGGCCGGCACACTGCTCGGCGAGAGGGCAGACGCCGCAGCGCGGTTTTCGGGGGAGGCAGATCGACTGGCCGAGATCCATCCACGCCGCGGTCGCGTCTCCGGGATCGCGATCCGGGAGGATGGCCTCCGCGGCCTCGCGAACGCGCTCGCGGTGGGCGCGGGAAGAGGCGGGGCCGGCGATCGCGTAGAGGCGCGAGATCACGCGCGTGACGTTCGCGTCCGCGGCCGGAACGCGCGTTCCGAACGCGAGGGAGGCCACGGCGGCGGCCATGTACTCGCCGACGCCGGGGAGCTCGCGGAGGGCCTCGACGTCCCGCGGGATCCGGCCGCCGTGGTTTTCCACGACCGCGCGAGCGGCGCGGTGGAGGTTTCGCGCCCGCGAGTAGTACCCGAGCCCGGACCATTCCGCCACGACACTCTCCTCCCGGGCGCGGGAGAGCGACGCGACGTCCGGAAACCGGTCGAGAAAGCGACCGTAGCGGGGAAGAACGGCGCCGACGGTGGTCTGCTGGAGCATCACCTCGGACACCCAGATCCGGTAAGGGTCTTTCGTTCCGCGCCACGGAAGCTCGCGCTTCTGGTCGCGGAACCAGGCGAGAAGGCGGCGCTGGATGTCGAGGTCGAGAGAGGAAGACATGGGGCGTCCGGGCTGTCGGCTTTCAGCTCTCAGCTCTCAGCTCTCAGCTCTCACGCAGACGGGCATAGATGCGCGATGCGCGATGCGCGATGCGGGAGAGGGGCGGAGAGGCAGAAACGCCATCCAAAGGCGAAAAATCGGAGTCGAGTCGCAAGTCGACCGGGGGACCTCCGGAGGCGGATAAGGGATGGCGGATGGCGGGTAACTCGCAGCGGAACGCTTTCCTCACGCCGACCGCCGGCCGCTTCCTTCTACGAAACCAGCTCTTCCCTCGCCGTGATCTCCTCGCGCGGCGCGATCCAGCCGGGCTCCCGCATGAGGTCGCGCACGAACCGCTTCTCCTCCTCGTTCGGCAGAACCTCCGCGGAGTGCTTCGCGTACGCCTCCGGGCTGAGCAGCTCGCCGCGGACCGACCACGTCTGTCCTGCGAACTCTCCGATCGAGCGATGGAATTTCATGTCCGGCGCCACGAGCGGAGCAGTTCCCTTCGGGAGCAGCCGGCTGATCGATTCGAGGAGCTTGTCGGCCTCCTGCCGGTACATCTCCCGCGAGAGCTCGTTCAGATGCGCCCTGTCCGGCTCGCCGGTCTGGCGAGTCTCGTCGTATCGGCCCTTGAGCCCCCAGACGTAGAACCATTCCGCCGAAGAGGAGGAGTCTTTCCCGAACAGGTCGTACGCCGTGGAGAGCCATTTGTGGATGTATTTCTGGAGGAGGGCTGGCGGAACGCGCCCGGCCTTGACGATCCTCTGAAGCCCCATGTGGCCGGTCCCGAGATGGAAGCCCTCCTCGCGAAGCATCGGTCCCATCGATCGCGCGAGCGGCGCGAACGACGAAGTCGAGAGCATGTTGAGCTGGAACTTCCCGTCGCGATCGACGAACTCCGTGTAGGCGAAGAAATCCACCCAGTTGTCGACGTCCACGTTGAAGGACCCCAGGAGGCGGCTGTTCTCCCAGGAGCGGCGCTCGAGCATCTTGCGCGCCTCGATCTTGCCGGTCTCTCCGAAATGGTTCACGAGGAGATGGCACATCTGCCACCCGTGGCGCATCTCCTCCACCATGATCCGGCAGACGCTGTCCGTGTCGTAGTCGGAAGGGGAGGTCTCGAGGAGGTTGCGCTGCTGCTCGACGGACGCGAACTCCGTGTCTCCCTGGTAGACGATGAGATTCAGGAGGGCGTCGCGAATCTGCTGCTGCGGGATCTGCGTGACCCGCTCCCATTTCTTCGCTCCCTGGAAGTCGCCGAACTCGATCTCGCTCGTCTTGAGGTCGCCGTACTTGGCTTCGAACACGTAGTCGGAGAACTTGGGAAGACGCAGATCGATGTCGCCCTGCCAGGAGCGGAAGGAGTCGATCCAATCGTCGAAGGTCGCGATTTTCTTCACGGTCATAGGAACCACGTATCATATCGGTTTATGCCGCTGGAGAGCCTTTTTGCCGATTCGGAGACGCGCGTCCGCGGGGAGCGAGGTCCGTCGTCTTGAAGATCGATTGGGCGGGCCTCATCGTCGGCTTCGAGAGCCGGTCGCACCAGATCACGCATTTTTTCGATCGGGAGACGGGCGACGTCGAGCAGGCGCTCGTCCGCGACATCGAACGCCATCGCGCTTTCGAATCCAGCTCGCGCTTCCTCGCCCTTCCGCGGGACCAGGGCGAGCGGACGCGGGGCGATCTCGAGGCCTTCGTACCCGCGTGCGAGGACGAGGCTTGCCGGCGCGCGCTCGCCGCGAGCCTCACCTCCGAGGACGCGGCTTCGGACTTTCGCCGCGCCCTGCTGCGCTATCCGAAAGAGGAGGCGCGGTTCTTTCAGTTCAAGGAACATCAGGCCGAGAAACGCGCGCAGGAGTGGCTCTCGGAGCAGGGAATCGTTTTCCGGAAACCGGATGCTCCGCTCGAGATGTAGGCGGCGGGCGGCCGTTCTGATCCCGCGTTGAGCGCCCCGGATCCCCGCGACGCGAAGATCGCCGCGTTGATCGCGGACCGCTACGACCTCATCGGCCACCTGGGGCGCGGAGGGTTCGCGACCGTGTATCGGGTTCGCAACCGGCGCCTGAATCGGGTCGAGGCGCTCAAAGTCCTGTCGGCGGATCTCGAGGAGCCGGACTTCGCCGACCGCTTCCGGCAGGAGGCGCGGCTCGCGGCGTCGCTCGATCATCCGCACATCATCAAGATCTTCGATTACGGCCAGGCCGAAGACCTCTGCTGGTTCACGATGCAGTTAGTCGAAGGGCCAACTCTGATCCGGGAGCTGAAGCAGAAGGGACCGTGGTCGGAGCAGGAAGCGGGAACTCTCGCGGCGGCCGTCCTCGACGCTCTGGACTACAGCCACAAACGCGGGATCATTCACCGCGACATCAAGCCGGAGAACATTCTGGTGGACTCGGACCGGCGTCCGTTCCTGATGGACTTCGGCATCGCGAAGTCGGATCAGAGCGTGGTGCACACGCGCACGGGCACGATCCTGGGCTCGCCCGCGTACATCGCGCCGGAGCAGCTGACCGGAGGCGTGGGCGATGGCCGGGGCGACATCGATTCGCTCGGGGCGACGATCTATCGGATGGTCTCGAACAGCTTCCCGTTCCAGGACTCCGACCCGGTGCGCATGGCGATGAAGCGCTTCACGATGGCGCCGGAGCCCCTCGGCCCGAAGCGGCCCGGCATCGACCCGCAGTTCGAGGCGATCGTGATGCGCTCGCTCGAGCGCGATCCCGCCGCGCGGTTCGCGACGGCTGCCGACATGGCCGCCGCTCTTCGGGCATGTCTCGCGGGCAAGCCGGTCTCCCTGCCGCCTCTGCCCACGCTCGTGATGGTCGCCGGCGAAGATCCGGGCACGCCGCGGGCGTTCTCCGCGCCGTTTCCCTCCGCCGCCGCGGCGAGCCTGACAGCCGCGGCAGGCGACTCGCTGCCGACGATCCGGACCGCTCCGTCCATCGCGGTCGCCGATCCCGCCGGCCGGCGGCCCGTGCTCTGGGCTCTCGGAGGGGCCGCGTGTCTCGCGGGAGCCGTGGCGATCTATTTCGCGGCGCATTCCCCGGCGCCGGCACCCGCGGGCCCCGCCACTTTGCCGACGCCCGCCTCCGCGGCGCCCGCTTCGGGGACCGCGTCCTCCCTTCGGGAACGGGGACCGGCACAGACTTCTCCCGAGGTTTCCGAAGCGCCGTCGCCCGCTCCGCCCGCCGTGGCGCCGGCGGCGGCGATACGCTCCCCGGAAGCCGTGGGATCCTCCGGGTCGGACAAGCCCGCCGATTCGCTGCCGGTCCATGCGGAAAGAGCTCGAGCGCCGCGGCCCACCGCGAGGCCGGCGGTCCGGGAACCATCTCATGGGCGCGAGGAGACGGCCCCGGTCCGGCGAGCGGTTGCGCCGGCGCAGACCGAGAACGAAGCGCCGATCGAGATCGCGGCCGGGGTCGCGCGCGAGTTCGCCAACCGGAGCGTGGGTCTCTCCGTCGTCGTCGGCGAGGACGGCACTGTGCGCGATGCGCGCGTCATCTCGCCTCTCTGCCCCGAGTGCGACCGCGCGGCCCGGGCGGCGATTCTCCGCTACCGCTTTCGTCCGGCGAAGGACGCCCAGGGACAACCCATCGAGTCCCGCGTCGCCGTGCCGGTTATAATTCCTTCACCCGATTGATCCTGAAAAACGAGAGAGGTGCCTCATGACACATTCCGTGAAAAGTCTGCGCGCGGGCTCTTTGCCCCTGCTCCTCGCCGTCGGATCCCTGTTCGCCGGCGGCTGCGTGAAACGTACCGAGCTCAAGATGACCATCGACGTCCTCTCGGAGCCGGGAAAGGCCGACGTCGAGTATCGGAACAAGCCGGTCGGCGCCGTTCCGCAGAGGATCAGCATCGAGACCTTCGACGATCTCGAGTCGATCAAGGCGAGCGCCGCCGACGGGCAGGTCGTCGAAAAGCGGATCCGGATTCTTTCGCCGGAGACGGCCCAGGTGATCTTCCGTTTCGGCAAGGAACCTTCGGCGCTCGCCAAGAAGCTCGGCGCGGCCCGACTTCTCGTGTTTGAGTATTCGGAGAAGGTTTCCTTCGACAGCGGCAAGGCGGACTTGAAGCCGGAGGCGCTTCCGATCCTCAACAAGCAGAAGGAAATCCTGAACACGTATTTCCCGAACGCCAAGGCCTTCGTCTGCGGATACACCGACTCGACGGGCGGTGACGATCTCAACATGAAGCTCTCGCTCGATCGCGCCACCGCCGTCTTCAACTACCTGTCGGCCGCCGGCGGCGTCGCAAAATCGAGGCTAGAACCGCGCGGATTCGGCAAGGATTTTCCGCTCGACACGAACGCGACTCCGGTGGGCCGCGCGCTGAACCGGCGGACGGAAGTGGTGCTTCCAGACTAACGTCGCCGGAGCCGCGCGGATCATCGCGGCTTGAGTTGAGAACATCTGCGCGGAGAGTCTGAGGTGGCTGCAGCCGCTCGGCTCGGCCGGATACGGCCTCGACCGAGCGGATTGTGGCTGGCTCCGGCTCCCGCAACGGGAGGCTCCTCCTTCCCTCCGGTCAGGAGACTCCTCCCGTTGCGAGCGGGTTGAATCAGCCGGGCTGGTGAACGGAAGCACCGCTGCCTGAATCGTATGGGGCGCCTTTTGCGTCGCCGCAGCGCGCCTTCCCCCTCTCCCGGCGGGAGAGGGCCGGGGTGAGGGGATCTGCTCTTTCCCTCCGATCCTCGGATCACCCGATTCCTCTGATGGATCACCCGAGCACCCGAACACTCGATTCGTTGTCAGTCCAGGTGCAAGACTCCAAACCGGGTTGCGTCGTGAAAATCCGCCGGTGATCTCGAGGTAGCCGACCACGCCGAATATTCGTCCGGGGCTCCTGCCGAACCGCGATCCACGCGAAAGAAGTTCGCCTTCCAGGTCCGCGGTATGTCGCCCCCGGCCAGAGGCGCCAGCGGGATGGTCAAGAGCGCTGACCATCCTTCCGGGCCCCGCTTCACGCGCGCCCGCAGTCCCGGGCAGTCCCATGCGACATCGAGACAGGTCGTCGGCCGCCGCAGGGTGGGCGAAAGGATCCGGGCGTCGAAGAGGGTTCCGAGAGGATTGACCTCGAATTCGAAGTAGGTGTGCGGCGGATCGTCCGGAGAAAGGAAGACCTCGAAGACGTCCTCCAGCCAGAGCGCGTCGTCGCGCCGTGTCTTCGTCGCGATCCAGCCATCGTCGCGGGCGTCGAAGCGCACGAGGAGCGAGCCGTCCCTCCAGCCCAGGCGGACGACCGTTGCGAGACGAGGAGCTTCTCCGGTTTCGGCGAGGACGAGCGGGAAGGACGCGAGGGAAACGAGGCGTGCGGTGGCGGAGAGAAGAGGAACGCGTCGTTCCGGCGGCGCGCTCAGAGCTTCCACTGACGGACGAGATTAAACCCGATGAAATAGTTGTGCGGAGACTGGCCCGCGAACTGCGACGCGACGTACTGATCGACGCTCGTGCCCCGGGTGTTTCCGACCGTGAAGGCGAAGCGGTGCCGCGTCACCGTCTTTTCGATGGAAGCGATCCACCCGACGCCGGGCGAATCGGCGCGCCCGTTGCGGGGCACGATCTCGCCCTGCACGTTCACCGTGCGCAGGATCTCGATCGAGACCGCGGCAGGGACGTTGAAGACGTTTTTGTAGAGCGGTCGGGGCGAGACGAAAGGCTCGGAGATCTTCGAGACGTACGTCGGCACGACGGTGAAGCGAACCCGCGATCCGATCGAAAAGGCCGCGATTGCCTGGGCGAAAACTCCGCTGCGGTTGTCGAGGCCTCTTTCCGTTCTCCAGTCGCCGCCGACCCGGGCGGACACCGCGAACGGACCGGAAGAGAGGAGCCGGGCTTTGACGTCGACCTCGTACACGTCGTTGTTCGACGTGCGATACAGCCCGATGTCCACCCGGTCGAAGGGGGAGTACGCCAGGCCGATGCCGATGTCGGCACCCGAGTCGAACGAGTAGAGCGAGTGAATGTCGCTCTGTTCGAGAGGCTGCGAGAAGCGATGGGTGAAGAGCACGCTCAGCGTTCCGGCGGGCGGAACGTCGGCGGAGGGGAGATTGATGATCCTCTCACCCTCCGGCGGGCGCCGCGCGGGCGCCGGCGCCTCGGCCGCTTCGGCGGAAGCAGCCGGGGTCGGAGTGGGAGCCGGGGCATCCTGCCCCGTCATCCAGGCGGCGCCGAAAACGGTGAAAAAGGAGGCGAGCGCGATCCGGCCGAATCGACCGAACGAAAGCCGAGCGGGAAATTCCGATGACTTCATTTCGGCCGGAGTATAGCCGCCGGATCTCGATCCGCCGCCGGCTCTCACGACCTCTTAAGGGCAGTCCTGCACCGAGCGAGACGGATTCCAGGAGTGCCAGGCTCGCGATCGGATCATCACGATCGATCGAGACATCGAATCATCGAATCCAGATCGGAGGGACCGGGTGGTCGGGAAGGGAGCCCGAGGTCTACCGCTGCGGAGGCGACGCGGCCAGGACTTCCCGTACCTTCTGGGAGAGCGCCGCGGGCGAAAAGGGCTTCTGAAGAAATGCCGTCCCGGGAAGCAGCTTTCCGTGATGCACGATCGCATCGTCCGTATAACCCGAGACGAAGAGAACCCGGATCTCGGGATGGGTCGTTTTCATCCGCTCCGCGAGTTGTCGCCCGTTCAATCCCGGCATGACGACGTCGCTGATCATCAGGTCGAAGGGCTCGGTTCTGTTCCGCAGGATGTCGAGTGCCTCCTCGGCGCTCCCGGCAGCGACGACCCCGTAACCCTGCATCTGGAGAAGCTTCAGGACGAGGCTGCGAACCTCGGGCTCGTCCTCGACGAGGAGGATCTTCCCGGCGGCCGAATGCGAGCCGGATGAGGCGGGCGGCAGCTCGGGCTTGCTCTCGACCCCGGGCTCATCCGGGGAAAGGGCCTGCTCGACGCGCGGGAGATAGATCTCGAATCGCGTTCCCCGGTCCGTCTCGCTGTCGCACCAGATGTATCCGCCGCTCTGCTTCACGATTCCATAGGTCGTCGAGAGGCCGAGACCGGTGCCTTTGCCGACCTCCTTGGTCGTGAAGAACGGTTCGAAGAGCCGGCTCTTGACGTCCGCGGACATCCCCTCTCCTGTGTCCGTCACCGCGATGACGCAATACGATCCCGGCGCCATCGGAAGGCGATCCGGCGAGTCGATGTCGCCGGCGCCGACAGCCGAGGTCGCGATCGTCAGACGGCCTCCGCGGGGCATCGCGTCGCGGGCGTTCACGACGAGATTCAGGATCGCCTGCTCGATCTGTCCCGGATCCGCGCGCACCCGGCAGTCGGCGTCCATTCGCGTGATGTCGAGAATGACTCGATCGCCGACGAGGCGGGAGAGCGTTCGCTGCATTCCCTGGAGGACGACGTTGAGATCGATGACCCGGGGCTCGAGCACCTGGCGGCGCGAAAAGGCCAGGAGCTGGCGCGTCAGAACCGCCGCTTTCTCGCCGGCCCGGCGAATCTCCTCCGCATGCACGCGGCGCGCGTCTTCGGAGTCGAGGCTCGAGAGAAGCAGATCGCTGTAGCCCGCGATCGCCGTGAGCAGGTTGTTGAAATCGTGCGCGATACCCCCGGCGAGCCGCCCGACGGCCTCGATCTTCTGCGACTGCGCGAGTTGCCGCTCGTGGTCGACCCGGTCTTCTTCCGCCAGGCGGCGGGGAGTGACGTCGCGCACGAATCCCTCGAAAGAGATCGTCCGGCCCGTATCGTCCTCGATCGGGTGCGCGTCGAGCGCGATCCAGATCACAGAGGCGTCTTTTCGGAGCCACCGGGTTTCGAGGGTCTTCGCCGCGCCGCCCGGCCCGAAACGGCGCTCCGACGGATCGAGATAGAGATCCGCGATGCGGACGCGCTGGAGGTCCTCCGGCTCGTCATAGCCGAGAAGCCGCGCCAGCGCGCCGTTGGCCGCTTCGATGGTGCCGTCCGGAAGGGCGCGGTAGATTCCGATAGGCGCGCGATCGAAGAGGGCTCGATATCGCGCGACCGGGTCCTCCGGTCCTGGCGCCGCATGCCGCGCCTCCCGAACTTCCCGGAGGATGGCTCCCCCCACGGGCCGATCGTCGACGCGCGTCCCGACCGGTGCGATCTCGAGCTCGAAGCGGGTTCCGTCGCGGCGGAGGCCCACCAGCCGGTATCGCTCGGGGACGGGCTCTCCCGCGAGCCACGCCCGCCGGTGCGTTTCCAGGGTTTCGCGGCCTTCGTTCGCGATGAACTCGATCAGCGGGCGCCCGAGCACTTCGGCCTCCGAGGCGGCGCCGAAAAGGCGGAGCGCCGCGGCATTCGCGAACGCGACCCGCCCATCGAGCTCGGCGACCGCGCCCTGGGAGCTGTGCTCGAGAAGCGCCCGGTAGACCGGATCGACCAGCGAAGACGCGGGCGGCGGAAGAGAACCCGTCTGTTTCAGGCGCGTAACAACCCCGCACCCCAGTGCAGCCCCGCGCCGAGAGCGGTGAAACCGACGAGATCACCCGGTCGAACGCGCCCGGCCTGTTTTGCCTCGTGAAATACGAGAGGAAGGGTGGCGGCGGTCGTGTTGCCGTACTTTTGAATGTTGTTGAAGACGCGGTCGTCGGGAAGGCCGAGGCTCTTCTGAACGGACTCGTTGATGCGAAGGTTGGCCTGGTGCATCAGAAGCAGACTCAGGTCCCCGACGCCGAGCCCGTGCTTCTCGAGCGTCTCCCGCACGATCGCGGGCATCGCCGTCGTTGCGAGCCGGAACACCTGCCGCCCTTCGACGATCGGAACCGTCTTGTTTTCCGCGAACTGCTCGGGCGAGAAGTAGGGGAACGAGGCGGAGCCGCCCCCGGGTACGTAGAGCTTGTCCCAATGGGCGCCGTCCGTCCGCATCTCGAATCCGAGAAAACCCCGGCCGTCATCCTCGTCGTGGGCCTCGAGCACGAACGCTCCCGCGCCGTCGCCGAAGATCACCGCGCGGTCCCGCTGAGC
The DNA here is from genome assembly GCA_038239305.1 of Thermoanaerobaculia bacterium. Classification (GTDB taxonomy): domain Bacteria; phylum Acidobacteriota; class Thermoanaerobaculia; order UBA5066; family Gp7-AA6; genus JALYUA01. The sequence continues at coordinate 28,801 of JBBSEW010000023.1, forward strand.
GGTGCCCCATGCGCGCGCCTCGTCCGATACCGGGCCGTCGGAGTCTCCGAACATGACCCCCCATTCCGCATCCGACCATGGGTAGAGAGAGGCGTGGCACTCCGCGCCGACCAGGAGGATGCGCCTGTATGCGCCGGACCGGATGAACGCATCGGCGACATGGAGCCCCGAGAGAAATCCCGCGCACTGCATCCGGATGTCGAGAGCGTGCGTGCGGTCGAGTCCGAGGCGCGCCGCGAGGAGACCCCCGTTTCCGGGGAAGTAGTGGGCCGGAGTCATCGTCGCGAACACGATGAGGTCGATGTCTGCCGGCCCGATGCCGGCGTCGTCGAGCGCGCGGCGGGAGGCCTCGACGCCGAGGTCACAGGAGGATGTCCCGCGCCGGCAATACCGGCGTTCCTCGATTCCCGTGCGCTGCCGGATCCATTCGTCGGTCGTATCCATGAGCAGAGACATCCGCTCATTCGTCACGACGCCGTCCGGAACGTACATTCCGGAGCCGCGGACGATCGTTCGAGGGGAATGCACCGGGGCGAATTATAAAGAATGCGTGAGGACGGGTTTTCCTCGCGGTTCAGTGCAGCGGGGCGATTTCCGGGTCTCCCGTTTCGACGTCGAGCTGCTCCGTCGCTGGATAGACGTGCGTGCCCGGCCCCGCCTCGACCCGCAGTCTCGCCGCGATCTCGCCGCTCCCGCCGATGCCGGTGAGAATGGCGGCCACTCTGAGCGACTGGTTCGACTGAATCGCGATGGTCCGGCGTCCGGTCTCATTTCCCGCCCCATCGATCCCGATGACCGTGACCGAACCGGCGGCGCCGTCGTTATAGAGGAGGAGGTCGGTCTGTCTCTTGTCCGTCTGTTGCACTCCGTCCGACTCGGCGCTGCCGCCGCCCGAGAGCGCGCGTGAGGAGTCGAGCGCCGGGAAGAACGTGGCGAAATCTCCCGTGTCGCGGCGAGTCGCGACGCGCGCGGCGACCGCGAGCGGCCCGTCCGCGGCGTAGGTGACGGCGCCGCCTTCGAGGACTCCGAAGAAGTTGGTCAGGGAATCCTCGACCGTGCGGCTGCCTCCGGGCGGCACCGTAAGCGTGCCCGTTCGGACGGTCCCGTCTTCTCCGATGAAGGTGAAAATCACCGAGACAGCCCGGCTGGTGTCCGGGTTGGAGAGAAAAAGATCCGAGAGCCGGCCGCCCGGGGTCGCGAAGTTGGAGAGGTTCGGAAACACTCCCGTCGAACCCGCCGTGATCGGGGGGCAGTAGGCGATGTCGCGTCCGATCGTGTCGAGCGTATTGGTGAAGAACTCGATCGACCCGGAAGTCACGGCCACACGGACGACATCTCCCGGTTGCGGGTCGACCGCGAAGGCGGAGGCGGCCGGGTTGAAGGACTCGCCTCCGTTCACGCCGTACTGGAAGAGCCGGGTTCCCCGGAGCGTTCCGTCCGCACCAAAGAGCGACGCGGAGCCCGCTCCGCCGAACGGGCTGTACGCGCCGAACGAAGAGACGTCGAGCGCGCGATAGGCGAGGAAGAGGTCGAAGTGCGAGCCGGCTCCCGGGATGTCGCCGGGCGCGAACACGGGGACGGAGAAGCCGTAGGTGGACCCGTCGTCGAGGATGCGCTTCGTCCGGATGCTCCCGGAGAGGCCCGCCGTCGAGCCCGCCGCGATCCGCAGTCGGACCGGGCCGAAAGGAAGGCCCGACCGGGCCGTGAATGGAAACGTGTCCGGAATGACCAGCGTCTGGCCGGGCGCGACCGAAAAGGCGGTGCTCGTCGGAAATTGAGCGGCTGAGTAGAGAAAGAGAATGTCCCCCCGGACCGTTTCCAGACCGCGGTTTACGAGAGTGGTTTCGGCGCCGACGGTCTCGGTCGGCGGGCTTCCGAGCTGCGCGGCGACGGGCGCGGTAAAGTCCACCGCCGCGCCGAGCGTCTGCGGAATGATGTGCACGAGCTTGGTCGCGGATCCCACCCAGATTCCATTGCCGGTGGCGTCGACTCCATAGGCATTCGTGGATGGGAACTGCGTGCGCAGCAGCCCGATCAGCGGATTCGTGACCGCAACCTCGGAGGCCGCGACCGTCGTCTTCGTGCTCGTGAAATTCGAGACGATCGCCGTCGAGTCGCGGATCTCGGCCAGAGAGTTGTTGGGGATACTGCGAACCTCGGCGACGAAGGGCGTCAGGATGGCGGCCCCTGCGCTGATCGCGATCCGCGGGTCGAACGCGACGACGCGTCCGTTGTCCGTGGCGGCCTCCGTGACGTAGAGACTCCCGCCGTACTGGTCGAAGTGGATCGGCTGGACGAATCCCGGGTAGAAGCTGATGATGGAGCTCACCGGATCGAAGAAATCCATCACGTGACTGCTGAATTCGCAGATCCAGATCTGCGGCGTGTTCCCGTTGAAGCGCAGCTGCGTCAGGTTCGTCCGGCCGGCGTTCGGATCCGTAATCGTCCAGGAGGTCTCTTCGGCGGCCCCGGGAGTCCAGTGAACGATGCGGTTGTTGCCGAAGTCGAGGACCCAGAACGTTCCGTCGGGCGCCACGATCATGTCCGAATAGGCGTAGCTGAGCGTGGATCGGTAGTCGACGACCACCAGCGTGTTGAGGTCGATCTGCTGTATTCGGCCGCTCGACTGCGCGACCCAGAGAGTGTTGCCGTCGGGACTTCGATAAAAGCCCGCAGGCCTGGCGCCCGGGATCACATATTCGCGCAGCGCACCCGTCGTCGTGTCGAGGCGGCCGATCGCCGAGAATCCGGCGTTGATCTGGCTTTCGCCGTTTTCGATGAACCACACGAAGTTTCCGTCGAGCTCGAACTGCACCGGATTCGCGCCGATCTGGTTGTCGGGCCGGATCTGCCACTGCTTGAACGTGACGCCGTCCGTCTGGAGCTGCACGATCCGGTCATTGGAGGGGATGAGAAACCAGACGGTCCCGTCCGGCTGCTCGGAGATGTTCACGCCCGTGACGGCGTGGTCGTTCTCGGTGCTGTAGGTATCGACCGTGACCGTGTTGGCGATCGGAGTCGGCGTCGGGGTGGGAGTCGCGGACGGCGTGGGGGTGGGCGTCGCCGTCTGCGCCACGAGCGCTGCGGCCGACGCGAAACCCACGAGGAGCAGCGCCGTCAGGCGCAGAATTCGCGCTGGAATGGACATCGGTCGATGATAACGCAGCCCCGCGCGCGGGCATTTCCGATACCGAAGGCGGTTCTTTCGGGAGCTGTGCGGGGTGAGGTTGTCCGCCCTCGGCTACCGCTTTCCGATATCACCTCCGCTGGATAAACCTCCGGCTGAGGAGATACTGAACCCCATGGTTCGCATTTCTTCGCCGTCCGCCATTGCGGACACTCTCGCGCGCCGGACCGCGGACGCGGCCTTCGAGCTCGTGGAGCATCTCCCGGACGGCCGCCTGCGCTGTCTCTCGTGCGGGCACCGATGCCCGATTCCGGAAGGTCGGGAAGGCGTCTGCCGCGTCCGTTACAACGAGGGGGGCGTCCTCCGCGTGCCCCGGGGATACGTCGGGGCGATCCAGTGCGATCCGATCGAGAAGAAACCGTTTTTCCACGCGCTTCCGGGAACCGACGCCCTCTCCTTCGGGATGCTCGGATGTGACCTCCACTGCGGATACTGCCAGAACTGGTTCACGTCCCAGTCGATTCGCGACCCCGACGCCGTCGGCTCGCCTCGCGACGTCTCCGCTTCCTCCCTCGTCGATCTCGCGGAGGAGCACGGAGCCCCGACCGTCGTCTCCACGTACAACGAGCCGCTGATCACTTCGGAGTGGGCCGTCGAGATCTTCCGCGAGGCGAAGCGGCGGAAACTGCGCACGGGGTACGTATCGAACGGCAACGCGACTCCGGAGGTCCTCGACTACATCCGGCCCTGGATCGACTTCTACAAGGTCGATCTGAAATCGATGAACGACAAGCACTACCGCGAGCTCGGCGGCGTGCTGCGAAACGTCCTCGATTCGATCCGCGGCATCTACGAGCGCGGAATCTGGCTCGAAGTCCTGACCCTGGTGATCCCGGACTTCAACGACTCCGAAGAGGAGTTGCGTGAAGCCGCGCGGTTCATCGCCTCGATCTCGCGGGACATCCCGTGGCACGTGACGGCGTTCCACCCCGACTACAAGATGAACGACCGCGGGCCCACGCCGGCCAGGACCCTCCTGCGGGCTGCCGAGATCGGATCGGAAGAAGGGCTTCGGTTCGTCTACGCCGGCAACCTCCCCGGCCGCACCGCCGAATGGGAAAACACCCGGTGCCCGAACTGCCGCAGGACGCTCATCGAACGCCGGGGCTTTACCGTCCTCGGGAACACGATAACGGACGGCCAGTGCCCGCACTGCGCCGCCGTCATCCCGGGCCGCTGGGACGGCACCGTCCAGGGAACGACCCGGACGAGAGGCATCCCGCTCCCGGTTCTGTAGGCTGGAGGATCGTTTTCGACAACGATTCCTGCGATTGCTCATCGGTGTTCAATAGCCGCTCGGGACCGAACGCCCTCCGCTCCATCAAATTGCGCCTATGGATGCTTGAGAAGAGAAATGGCAGGCCGCCTCCGCGAAATGGGGCAATAGCGATAGGCCGCTTCGCTCGAGATCCGCCCGCCGCCGTCGGCGCCTCCCTACCGAGGCACGCGGCGGCCTCCTTCCGGAGGGGGAGACCGTGCCGCCGCTCGGCGTTCGGTCGCAGCCGCAGGAGAGCCCGAGATCGCGAGTGGTGTGCTCCCTCTCTCATGGCCTCGTACGGGAGGCTCCGCCGCCGGCCGGCTCCGGTGAGGCTCGAGTCACAGTGGGAAAGGGCGCCAGTCTTCCCCCTCGATCCTCCGATCCTCCGATCCTCCGATCACCCGGGCCTGACTCATCGAAGGGCTCTCCCGAAATTTCCCTTAGTCCGAGCGTCCGAGTCCGATCGGCCGATAGTTCGATAGTTCGATAGTTCGATTGATCGCGAGATCATGAGATCGCGAGATTCGAACCTCAGCCGTCTCCTCGGATGTAAACCGCCCGCATCTCCCGTCGTCCAACCTCCGACACCAAAGGGGGCTTCATGACCTCAGTCGACTGGGACCGCGACGCGGCGGCTCATCTGCTCCGGCGGGCCGGGTTCGGAGGGACGCCAGCGGAGATTGATGCGCTGGCGGCTCGCGGGATGGAAGGTGCCGTCTCGTCGCTCGTCGACTTCGACTCGATTGACATGACGGCGTTCGAGGCTGCCCTCGCGGCAAAGGGCTACAACCTCCTCCAGGTGAAGGGAATCCAGCAGTGGTTCCTCGACCGGATGGCGAATTCGCCCCGGCCTCTCGAAGAAAAGATGACCTACTTCTGGAACCTGCACTGGACGTCCGGGGTGAGCAAGGTCAAGGGCGTCACCCTAATGCTCAATCAGAACAAGACCCAGCGGCAATATGCGCTGGGCAAGTTCGACGACCTCGTCCTGAAGATCTCGCAGGATCCGGCGATGCTCGTGTGGCTCGACAACTGGCTCAACAAGGCGGCGAATCCGAACGAGAACTATGCCCGCGAGGTCATGGAGCTCTTCACCCTCGGAATCGGCAACTACACGCAGACCGACGTCACGGAGCTCGCGCGGGCCTTCACCGGGTGGACGGTGCAGGGTTACCAGAAGGCCGACAACTGGAACGGGGCGACGTTCGTCGTGAACGCGAAAGTCCATGACGACGGGAACAAGACGATCCTCGGGCAAACGGGTCCGTGGAGCGGGACCGACGCGATTTCGATACTCCTGAACCATGCGGACGCGCGCGGCTCCGTGTCCGGACGGTTCCTCGGAGCGAAGCTCTGGACGTTTTTCGCGTATGCGAATCCTCCCGATTTCGTCGTAGACCAGCTCGCTGCGGTGTGGGTCTCCTCCAGGCGTTCGATCCGGGAAATGCTCCGCGCGATCTTCACGAGCTCGGAGTTCTACGAGTCGCATGCGCGCGGTACCTGGGCGCGCTCGCCGGTCGAGTATTCCGTGGCTTCGATCCGCATGCTCGAGGGGTCGAGCGACTTCGCAACCCCCGCCGCCACGCTCGCGGGAATGGGGCAGACCCTCTTCGATCCGTCGGACGCGAAGGGCTGGGACTGGGGTCTGTCGTGGCTCAACACCGGCACGCTGTTCAATCGATCGACGCTGACGAATACCCTCGCGAGCAACCGCGGATCGACCGGCACGCGGTTCGACCCGAACCGGATCCTCCAGGGGCATGACGCCTCGACGGCGGACAAGGTGGTCGACATCGTGGCCGGGCGGCTGAACGTCGGGTCGGTGACATCGAGCGTGCGCCAGGCCTGGATCGACTACATGAACACGAACGACGCCGGCCAGCGCGTCTTCTGGACCAACACCGCCGGCAACATCGACAAGAAAGTCCGGGGCCTCGTGCACCTGATGCTGACGAGCCCCGAATTTCAGTTCGCCTGAGCCTCGAGACCACGATCCAGCCCAGGAGGCGCCATGCCCTTTTCGAGACGGGATTTTCTGCTTCGGAGCGCGGGTTTTGTGACCGTTTCGGCGATGGTCCCGAAATGGGCTGTCGCCGGCGCCAGGAATTTCGAGGAGACGGTCCAGTCGGACGTTGCCGTCGGAGGCCGAACGCTCGTGATCCTCGAGCTCATGGGCGGCAACGACGGATTGAACACGGTCATTCCGTACGCCGACTCGAAATATCCGCAGGTGCGCTCCCGGATCGGAATTCCCGTCGGCTCCGTGCTGCCGCTCGATTCCCGGCTGGGGCTCAATCCGACGATGACGGGGATGAAGGCGCTGTGGGACTCCAACCGGCTCGCGGTGATCGAGAACGTCGGTTACCCGAACTCGAACCTCTCGCATTTCGCCTCCCGGGACATCTGGCACACGGCCGATCCGACACTTGAGGAACATCGCGGCTGGCTCGGACGCTGGGCGGACGCCACGATCGCGGGTAACGGCAACCCCCTCTCCTGCACGGCCATCAGCCAGTCTCTTCCTCGGACGCTGCTCGCCGACCACGTGCAGGTGCCGTCGTTCCTGACGCTCGCGACCTACGCGTACCAGACAGACGGAGCGTATCCGGGGGATCACGGCAACCAGGTCGGCGCGTTCGTGCGTTCGAGCTCTCAGGAATACGAGATCGCCAACGACGCCGATACGGTGGGTCAGATGGGCGAGGACGCGATCTCGTCGTCCGCGATTCTCCAGACGGTCGGCACGGGCTACGTCGCGATGGGAACCTATCCGGCCAGCAGCCTCGGTTCGGCGCTCCTCCTCATCGCGCAGATCGTGAACGCGAACGTCGGCGCACGAATCCTCTACGCGACGTTCGGAGGCTTCGACAATCACGCGGGCGAGGACAAGGATCATGACGGGCTTCTGCAGACCGTTTCCGACGGGATCAAGGCTTTCTTCGACGATCTCGACGGGCACGGGAAGTCGCACGACGTCCTGCTGATGACCTGGTCGGAGTTCGGCCGCCGCGTGCAGGACAACGCCTCGAACGGAACCGACCATGGCACCTCCGCCCCGCACTTCGTCGTCGGCAACGCCGTTCGGCGCGGAATCTACGGGAGTGCTCCGGACCTCACGAACCTCGACGCCAACGGCAATCTCCACGTCGAGAATGACTTCCGGTCGTACTACGGGACGGTGCTCTCCGACTGGCTGAAGGCGGACTCTTCCGCCATCCTCGGATCCGGCTGGCCGAATCTCGGATTTCTCGATCCGTCCTACTCCTGAGGGCCGCGATTCGACCTGATAGCCTCGGGCCGTGATCTCCGGAAAGGCCACGGCAGAGGGAACGCGCCGTTTTGCGGCGCGGGCGGGAGCGGGGAAGGGCCACTTTCGCCCTTTCGCATCCGTTCTTTACATTTCGTCGATCGGCCTCGGCACGTATCTCGGGCCGGAAGACGACGAGACCGATCGCCTCTACGAGTCCGCGGTGGATGTGGCCCTGGGATGCGGAGTCAACGTCTTCGATTCCGCGATCAACTACCGCGGACAGAAGAGCGAGCGCGCCGTCGGCCGCGCCCTCGCGTCCGCGATCGCGCGTGGCACGCTGGCCCGCGATGAGGTCTTCGTCTCGACGAAGGGCGGATACCTGCCACACGACGCGGAAGACCGCCGTCCGCCGCGCTCTTACATCCTCGAGACGTTCGTCCAGACGGGTATCGCGCCCCGGGCGGAGATTGCTTCGGGCGGGCACTGCATCGCGCCCGGTTACATTCGCGACCAGATCGCCCGCAGCCTTCAGAACCTGGGGCTCGGGACGATCGATCTCTACTATCTCCACAACATCGAGTCGCAGCGATCGGTCCTGGACGAGCCCGCGTTCCGCAAGCGGCTCGTCGCCGCGGCGGAGGTGCTCGAGGAGGCGGCCGAGTCCGGGAGCATCGGCTGCTGGGGTCTCGCGACCTGGGACGGCCTGCGGGCTCCGGCCAGCCATCCCGAGCACGTATCGCTCGCCCGGACTCTCGAGATCGCGCGGGAGATCTCCGGCGACCGGCACCATTTCGCAGCCGTCCAGCTGCCCGTGAATCTCGCGATGCCGGAGGCGATCGCCTTTCCTTCGCAGGATATCGGGCAGGGGAGGGTTCCCGTCCTCCGCGCGGCCCAGGCCCTGGGGCTCGGAGTGTTCGGATCGGCCACGCTCCTGCAGGGCCGCCTCTCGGGAGAGCTGCCCGAGGAGATGGCGGCGGCCTTTCCCGAGGCCGGAACCGCCGCCCGCCAGGCCATCCAGTTCTCCCGCTCGGCGCCCGGGATGACGACCTCCCTGGTGGGCGCCGCGCATCCCGAGCACGCTCGGGAAGACTTCGGGCTCTGCGCGATCCCGCCCGCCAAACCGGAGCGGGTGATGGGGATGTTTCAGTGAGCGGGATGGGACGTTCGACGACCGGTCGGGGTGATCCAACGCCCATCGGGTGATCGGGTGATCGGGTGATCAATCAGGGGAATCGGGTGATCGGGTAATCCGGGACCGGGCGACGGCGCCCGGCGGACATCGGAAATCGGATAACGGACGGGTCCAAAACGCTTCTATCGTCTCCCCGGCAACTCTGCTAAACTCCCTCCCGTCACTGTCCCGCCCGGACCTTTCGAGTCAGCGCGGCGGGAGTTTGGGAGCTCATGTCCGAAGACCCCGTGGTTCCTCCGCTTCCCGCGTCCACTTCCGTTCCGACGGATAACCCGAATGCCGGGGATGGCTCTGCCCGTCCGCATCGCCGGAGACGCCGCCGGCGGCGTGGCGGAGGGGGAGGCGGCGGCGCCGGCCGTCCGCCGGGCGGAAACGGACAGGGCGGCATCACCTCCGGATTCGATCGGCCCGAGGAAGCGGTGGCAGCGGGTCCCGAGAAGCCGGTCGAAGGAGTGCTCTTCCTGCCCCCCAAGGACTCGGCCCCGGGCGTGCTCGTCTCGGCCAAGAACAACTACATCCCCTCCCCCAAGGACCCCCTAGTCCCGCGAGAGCTCATCCAGCGCGAAGGGCTCGAAGCCGGCGCCCTCATCGTCGGTCATGCCGTGGACGGCAATCGGCCGGTTCTCCGTCGCGTGGAAACCGTCGAGGGGCTCGAACCCTCTGCTTTTCGCCAGCGGCCCGCGTTTGGCGACCTCACCTCGATCGACCCCCATGACCGGATGACGCTCGAGACTGAACCGGATGAAATGTGCGGGCGCGTGACGGACCTGCTCGCTCCGATCGGCCGAGGCCAGCGCTGCCTCATCGTGGCGCCTCCCAAAGCGGGAAAGACGACTCTTCTGAAACGGATGGCCCATGCGGTGTCCGTGAACGATCCGGACGTCTACGTCATCGTGCTGCTGATCGACGAACGGCCCGAGGAGATCACGGACTTCCGCCGCAGCGTGCGCGGGGAAGTCATCGCGTCGTCCGCCGACCTTTCGGCCGAGAACCACATCGCGGTCGCGGAGATCGTGGCCGAACGCGCTCGCCGTCTCGTCGAGTGCGGCAAGCACGCGATCATCTTCCTCGACTCGATCACCCGCATGGCACGCGCCTACAACCACATGCAGAAGGGTGGCGGGAAGATCATGTCGGGCGGGATCGACGCGCGGACGATGGAGAAGCCCCGCCGGTTCTTCGGAGCGGCCCGAAACGCGGAGGGCGGCGGTTCGCTCACGATCGTGGCGACGGCACTCGTCGACACGGGCTCCCGGATGGACGAGATCATTTTTCAGGAATTCAAGGGCACCGGCAATACGGAGATCGTGCTCGATCGCGATCTGTTCAACCGGCGCATTTTCCCCTGCATCAACATCCCGCAGTCGGGGACCCGCAAGGAAGAGAAGCTCTATGGGCCCGAGGAACTGCCGAAAATCGTCAAGCTCCGGCGGGCGCTTGCAGCCGTCGACAAGATCCAGGCGATGGAGCTCGTGCTCGGCCGGCTGTCGAAATTCCGGACCAACGCCGACTTCCTGAAGAGTTTTTAGCCGGAGCGCAGCGGTTCGGACAGGATTTCGGTCCGGAATGCACGTCTGGACCTAGCCGGTCCGGGCACACGTAGGTTAGCCTTGAGTGACCCTCATATGTCCGGCGACACAATTAATTCGGAGGTTCGCGAGGCGCTCGACGAGCTGCAGCAGTACCTCTCCGACTCCCTGCCGCCTCTCGTCGTCGCCGAATCCATCCAGGTGCTGCTCCGGTACTCCCCGGACCTCATGGCGACGAGCATTCACCAATGGACTGCGTCGCAGTATCGCGGCGGTACGGAGATCCCGATTTCCGACTACCTCTTTCACGCGATCAAGAAGATCCATCTCATGGGCGAGTTCCGCCTGGTTCCGCAGGCGCCCTTCGAGACGTATCTCGAGGAGCTGAAGGAGGCGGTCCTCGTCTACTGTCCCGAGGGCGACCGCGAGTTCCTTCGCGCCAACCTGAGCCGCCTGAAGGAGGCCGCCTCGTCATCCATGGCGACCGCGAACGTGGACGTTATGTTCCGCCAGGTGCCTTCCGGCTCGTCTCGCAATCTCGCCACGGGCACCTCCGGGTCGATGGGGCGCGTCACGGACCCCGGAGCGGGAGGGGAAGACGTCCAGAGCATCCGCCGGCTGTCGGTACTTCTCGACCGGCTGGAACGGGAAGTCGGAACGGGAGGCGGCCCCGGAGCGCTCGCCACGGCTCCGCTCGCCTCGCAGACGCTCGCGGCGGCCGCCCGCACCTCGCGAAGCGGCAAGGAATTCGAGCAGTACTTCGAGCGGCTTCGCGAGATGGGATTGAACGTCAACACCGGCGACGTCTTCCGGTCCCTCGGGAACAGTCTTCCCGGATGGATCATGCCGAGCACCGGCGAAGACCCGAAGGCGATGGAGGTTCCGGCGAGCCCGGCACTCGAGGCGATGCGCCGCATCGTCACCGGCCCCGAGGATCCCGACGAAGGTCTCCGCCGCTTCCAGGAGATGGTGCGGTCGGCGATCGGCCGCTTCAACGACGGCGCGCTCGCCCAGGCCGGAACGATGATCGATCTGGCGATGCGCATCATCGCGGATCGCGAAGTCGATCCCGTCGCCGCGCAGACCCTTCGCAAGAAGGGGGATGAGGAGCTCGATCCCGAACGGCTGCGCAAGTACGCCGAGTCTCCGGATCTCCATCCCGCGCTGCGGAAGATGCTGAATTTCTTTCTGGCGTTGACGCCCGAGGGTCTGCTCGCGGACCTTCGGCGCGAGGTCAAGCGCGAGCGCCGCCGTCTCCTTCTCCTTCTCCTCGAAGTGCACGGTCCGGCCGCCCGTGAAGCCGCTCTCGCCGAGCTCCGACCTCCTTTCGGACGGGGAGCCGCGGACGAGGAGTGGTACTTCCGGCGGAATCTTCTGTATCTCCTGCGCCGGATCCCGAGGCCCGCCGGCGCTCCCATCGACGAGGACGTGGATCTGGCCGTGCGCCACGCGGAGCTGCGGTTCCCGGCGCCCCTCGTCAAAGAGGCGATTGCGAACCTCGGACAGCTCAAGCACGAGAAGGCGGAGGCGACGCTCGTTTCCCTCCTCCAGGATCTCGAGTCGGTGCTCGGGAACAAGGGTCAGGAGAGCCCCTACGACCCGCGCGAGATCCGGCTCCTCCTCGATCGGGTCGTCGCCGCGCTGGCGCGGTTCGGTACGCCCGGAGCGCGGCGCGCCGTCGTCGAGCACGGCCTCAAGAGAAAGCCCGAGCTCGGCGATACGATGGCGCGGCTCGCGGAGCTGGCGGGGCAGGACCTTTCGGGAGACGAGGAGTCGCTCGAAAAGCTGCTCGCCGCTCTGAAGGCCAACGCTCCGTTCAAGCTCTTCGGGCTCGTGCTGCATCAGAACGACCAGAGCCTGTTCCACTGCATCGAGGCGCTGTCGACGACTCCCGCTCCCGCGGTGCGAACCGCGTTCGAGGACATTGCGCGCCGCTTCTCGGGGCATGACATCGGGAAAGCCGCCGCAAAGGCGCTCGCGGGCTTCGCGGACCTTCCGGCTTCTCCGGCGGATCCCGCGGCTGCGCCGGCAGCCGCCTCCTCCGCCACGCTCTCCGGGGATCTCGACATCTTCGGGCTTCCCGCCCTGCTGCAAAGCCTCGCGGAATCCCGAGTGACGGGCTCGCTGCTCGTGAAGGACCGCAAGAACGACACGTTCGGCACGATCGTGCTGGCCACCGGGAAACTGAAGGCGTGCCGCACGGGGCTCCTGTCCGGCGAGGAGGCGTTCTTTCAGCTCCTCGAGCGCCCGGTTCCCGGCACCTTCCTCTTCTCCCGGGTCGCGGACAGTCCGGCCGACGAGAGTGGAGCAGCCGGCGCTCTTCGCGAGATCCTCCCGCTCTCCCTGGAAGGCATGCGGCGTTACGACGAGTTCCAGCAGGCCGCCGCTCTCGTGCCGGACGACGCGGGCCTGAAGGCGACCGACATCAAGCCCACGCCTCATCCCGACGAACGCGACGGGATCCTGTTCCGGGAGCTCTGGACGAAGGTCGCGACGGGCGCGACGCCGAAGGAGTGCGAGGCAACGGTGAAAGCCGATTCCTACCGCATCCGCCGGCTCCTCGCGCACTGGGTCGGGGCCGGCGCCCTCGTCGCGGCGTGACGCCCCGCGTTTCGCGCGCGGGGGCTTGAACTGTCAGCTCCCGGCTCCCGGCAATACGCTCGCGGCTATCCGCTCTCGACTCTCGGATATCCGCTCTTCGTCGATGCGAGTTTTCGTTCGGTGCTCGGCAATCGCTGACGTGAGACGCGGGCAGGCGGACCGGGTTCCGGGAATCGATCGGACGGCTGCGAGCGGACGGCCGGCAGCCCGGTTTTTACCTTCTCCGACTCTTCCTCGAGGTCCGTCCGAATCCGTCTTCTTCCTTCGTCGCGGCAATGGGGATGCGGACCGTGGCGGGCTTGTGGCCGGGAGCCGGCCGGCGCGGTTGTCCGGCGGCGTGGGGGCGGGGTGCGTTCGCCACTTTTCCGGAGCGGAAGAGCTCCTGGGGCGGCCACTCGACCGGAATCGGCCTGCCGATGAGCTTCTGGATCGCGTCGAGCGAGAACACGTAGTCGTCGCAGGCGAACGAGACGGCCGTTCCGAGCGCGCCTGCCCGGCCGGTCCGGCCGATCCGGTGGACGTAGTCCTCGGCGTCCTGGGGCAGGTCGTAGTTGATGACGTGGGAAACGCCCTCGATGTGAAGACCGCGGGAGGCCACGTCGGTGGCGACGAGGACCGCGAGCCGTCCCTCTTTGAAGTCGGTCAGGATCTTGAGCCGCTTGTCCTGCGGCACGTTCCCGGCGAGAGCGCGCGTCGGATATCCGTTCGCGGTCAGGCCCTTCACCAGGTCGAAAGCGGTGGTGCGACGGTTCACGAAAATCAGCACCCGCGAGCCGCCCTCGCGCTCGAGCAGCCCGAGGAGGAGCCGGAACTTCTCCGACGAGGACACGTGGTATAGCATCTGCGTGATGCCCTGGGCGGAGAGCCTCTCCGGCTCGACTTCGATCTTCACCGCGTTGTTCATGTGCTCGTAGGCAAGCTCCATGACGGAGACAGAGAGCGTCGCGGAAAAAAGCAGCGTCTGGCGGCGGTCGTAAGAGGGGCAGCGGCGCAAAATCTTGCGGAGATCCCGAATGAATCCCATGTCGAACATTCGGTCTGCCTCGTCCACGACGAGGATCTCGACGTCCTTGAACGTGGTCGCGCCCTGCTGCTCGTAGTCGATCAGTCGGCCCGGGGTGCCGACGAGGATGTCGGGCACCGTCTTTACGGCGTCGCGCTGGAGCCGGTAGTCGATGCCGCCGAACACGGCCAGCGTCGACAGGCCCGTATGGCGCCCGAGAGACTCGGCCTCGGCCCGGATTTGAACGACGAGCTCCCGAGTCGGCGCGATGACCAGCGCTCTCGGTCCCCGGGCGGGGCCCGGGCGCCGCTCGCGCAGGAGGCGCGAGAAGATCGTCATGAGGAACGCCGCCGTCTTGCCCGTGCCGGTCTGGGCCTGCCCGGCGACGTCGCGGCCCGCCAGGGTCAGGGGGAGGGTCCGGGCCTGGATCGGGGTGGCCATCACGAACCCGGCTTCCACGAGCCCCCAGCGGACCTCATCCGGCAGGTCGAAATCGAACAGGCGGACGTCGGTCAGGTGGCGCCCCGCGCCGGTGGAGGTCTCGGTCACCGACAGAATGTATCAGACGGAGCGAAATACGGGCGAGATACGGCAGGCGGGCGAGATGAATCGGACGGGACGAGTCAGACGGACCCCGGCGGTTCGCCGTGGTCCTCGCGGCCGAAGTCCCTCACCAGAGGCTTGCCGGTCGCGCGAGCCAGGGCGCGGCCGATTCTCCGCTTCTCCGCCGGGCCCGCCATCCCCGCGAGCGGCGTCAGCCGACCTCCCGCCCGCGCCGCCAGCCGCTCGACGGCCCATGTCCACCACGGCGACAGGGGAAGGTAGGTAGAGCGCCAGCACTCGAGCGTGTCTCGCGGGATGGTGTGGATCGTCACCTTCTCGAACGCCGACGTGCGGATCACGATTCGATCGCGGTCCACCTCGACGGTCTCTTCCGCGAACGCCAGGGCGGCGAGCCCGAGCAGCGCGAGCGGCGTCGAGATTCCCACGGCGAGCGACAGGATGGCGAGGACGGGCAGGGGCAGGTCCGAGAAGTCGCCCTTGCGCAGGCCGGCGTCCCAGGCGGAGGCCAGGCGGGCCCCTCCCAGAAATGCTGCCAGAACGAGGACGGCCGCCGCAAGGGAGAGCCGGACCCGGTCCTTTTTTCGCTCCACGAGCGGCCGGATCTCGATCGAGATTCCCGACGGCCGGGGCGTGATGCGGACCCGGTCGCCGTCTCGATTCGCCATCTCCGGAATTGTATGATCGCGCCTCGGGCCTCGGCGTCGTCCGGGGGACCGACGGCCCGGGGACAGACGGCCCGGGGACTGACAGGAGGAGGACGAGGTGGCGAAAAAGAAAAAGAAGACGGCCGCGAGCCAGACCGGCAGCAGGAAAAAAGGCAGTAGCAGGAAGTCAGCGAAGAAGACGGCCCGGAAGCCGGCCGCGCGCAAGACCGCCCGGGCCGCCCGAAGTGGCAACGCGGGGAAGTCCGGCAAATCCGCCGGGCCGGCCAGAACCGGCAAGACGGGCCAAACAGGCAAGACGGGCAAGACCGGCAAGTCCGGCAAGTCCGTGAAGTCCATGGCCGCAAAACGCGCGAAGGGAACTTCGGCGAAAACGAAGAAGACCGGAAGCGCTCGCCAGGCCTCCGCTCGAAAATCCGCACCCGCGAAAATGGCGAAGTCCCCGGCCGTGAAGAAGGCCGCGGCTCCGGCTCGACCGAAGCCGGCGGCGAAGAAGTCATCGCCCGCCGCCACCCGCACCCGTCAGGCGCCGGCTCCGACCCGATCGGCTGCCGCAGCCTCGCCGTCCCCCTCCGCTCCGGCTGCGGAGAAACCCTCCGGGGAAATGTTCGGAGAGGGGAACTGGAAAGCGGACGAGGAGTATCGCGCGGGCCTGAAGGAATTCTCCGAGACCCATGACGCCGAAGCGCTGGCGCGCGAGGCGGCTCTGGAGCTCGACGAAGAGGATGAAGAGGAAGAACTGGAAGAGCCTCCCCCAGGGGAGGAAGGCGAGTGGTAGTTCGGAGGGGCGCAAGAAACGGAAACGCCCGCCCGCGGGCGCTTTAGAATCGAGCGGAGAGAAAGAATTGCCGGACTCTAGTCCGGCTTGGTCGGAAAAGAGAAGGCCCCGAGCAATTCGGGGCCTTCTCTTTTGTGCATCGGAAGATCCCGCTGACGGGGGGCTCTCTACTCCTTCGGCTTCGCGATCGGGATGGGCCGCCGATTCTTGTCGAGGTTGACGAACGTGACATCGGCCTCTGTCACGCGAACCCGGGTCTCGCTGGAATCGCTCTCGGAGAACACCTCGACATGGATCGTGATCGAGGTCCGCCCGACCTGCCCGACCCGCGTGTAGAAGGAAACGAGGTCGCCGACGTAAACGGGCTGATGGAAGACGACGCCATTCATCGCGACGGTCACGATGAATCCGGCGCCGTACATCTTCGCCGCGACCGCCGCCGCCTGGTCGATGTAGGAGAGGATGACGCCGCCGAAGATCGTTCCGTGCGCGTTCGTGTCCTTCGGCATCATCACCACCCGGATCGAGGGCTCCGCGGAGTGCGCGGGGGACTTCGCCGGCGCCGTCGGAGAAGAAGACGGGTCTGTCATCGCGCTCCCTCCGGCATTCGACTCAAAGGGGCCGCCGCGAAGTGGGAATGAACGGCGGTCCGTAGGCCATCGAGATCCTCTGCGCGATCCCGTCGGTCAGGGTCAGGGTCATCGTCCCGTCGGCATAGTAGTAGGCCCAGAGGTCGTGCCGCGACGAGCCCAGCGACGACTGCGAAAACGAAGGGTCGCCGAGCGCCGCGACGATCTGCTGGCTGGACCGGCCGGGGTCGACCTTGCGGCGGGCGTCCGTGAGCGTGCCCGGCTGCACTTTCGAGCCCACGCCCGTCAGAGCTTCCGTCTGGCGATAGAGATGGCGTTCCCACCAGCCGGGGCCGAGCCCGATCACGGCTGCGAGAACGAACGCGGATGCCAACAGGATCGCGCTCCGGCGGAGGCGTCGAGAACCCGGCGGGGGCGCGCTCACGAGATCCGCGCTCCGAGGCCCACGCCGAGCTCGAAGTGAACGGCCCTCTCGAGCTCGACCGCCGACCGGACGAGACCGGCCTCTTCCGGGCCGTCCGCCCTGCGCGCCTGGCGGGCGAGCTCGGCCAGGGCTCCGCGGGCGGCGAGGACGTGCTCTTCCCGCCGCGCGTCCGTCTCGCCGGTCTCGAGGGCGTTCGCGATCCGGGCCGGCACCGTGACGGATACCTTGCGAAGCCTTTCGGCGACGTCCGGCTGGCGCGCCTTCAGCCTCTCCGCGGCCGCATACGAATCGCGCGTGAGCGCCATCGCCGCGTTCCACAGCGGGTGAACCTTGTAGGCCGGCCGCTCCGTCACGCCCCGATTCTAGCGGTAGCCGGGAAACGATACGCGAGGCGCCGGCCCTCGCTCGTGCCGCCTCGTTCCCGTCCCTCTGCGGATTCTGCCGGGCGGCTCGATCCGGATAAGATCGCGCCATGCAGCACAAAGTGACGGTCGTGGGAGCCGGAAACGTGGGTGCGATGGCGGCGCAGCGGATCGTCGAGCGCGAGCTCGCGGACGTCGTGCTCGTCGACATCCTTGAAGGCATCCCGCAGGGCAAGGCGCTCGACATGATGGAGTCCGCGCCGGTCGAACGTTTCGACGCGAAAATCTCCGGGGCCAACGCGTACGACTCCACCGCCGGCTCGGATGTGGTCGTGATCACGGCCGGTCTGGCTCGCAAACCCGGCATGACGCGCGACGACCTGGTGCTCAAGAACAGCGAGATCGTCGGGGGCGTCGTCCGCGAGGTCGCCACCCGCTCTCCGAACGCCATCCTCATCGTCGTCTCGAATCCTCTGGACGCGATGTGCGAGGTCGCCCGGAGGATCTCGGGGTTTCCGCGGGAGCGGGTCTTCGGGATGGCCGGAATCCTCGACTCCGCCCGCATGCGCTGGTTCATCGCCGAGGCGCTCAAAGTATCCGTCGAGAGCGTCCATGCTTTCGTGATGGGCGGCCATGGCGACACGATGGTGCCGCTGCCCCGGTACTCGACCGTCTCGGGTATCCCGATCCCCGAGCTCCTGTCGAAGGAGAAGGTCGAAGCGATCGTCCAGAGGACGCGCGACGGCGGCATCGAGATCGTCAACCTCTACAAGACGGGCTCCGCGTACTACGCGCCATCCTCGGCCGTCGTCGAGATGGTGGACGCGGTGCTGCGGGACAAGAAAAAGGTCCTGCCGTGCGCCGCGTTTCTGCAGGGCGAGTACGGCATGAGCGACGTTTACCTGGGCGTCCCCGTGAAGCTCGGCCGCGGCGGCGTCGAGGAGATCATCGAGGTCAAGCTGCTCGACGACGAAAAGGCGGCCCTCTCGAAATCCGCGGATGCGGTGCGGGAGCTCTTCCGAATCCTCAAGGTATGACACCCGACCGCGAGTTCTGGCTTCGCCGTCTTCACTCCCTCTCCGGGATCGTTCCGATCGGCGGGTTCCTCGCGTTCCATCTGTTCGAGAACGCGCAGGCGCTCAAGGGCCCCGAGGCCTACAACGCGATGACGCACACTCTTCAGTCGATGCCCCTGGCGGTCGCGGCCGAGATCTTCATCATCGCCCTCCCGATCCTTTTTCACGGCGTGTACGGACTGTTCATCACCGGAACGTCCCGGCCGAACGTCATATCGAACGCCTACGTGCGCAACGCCATGTATTTCCTGCAGCGGTTGACGGGTGTCATCGTGTTCGCGTTCATCCTCTTTCACTACTGGACGACGCGGCTCGTCCAGCTGCACGATCACGAGAGCCTCGACCTCTTCCGCCAGGTCCAGGCGGCGGTTTCCGATCCCTGGATCTACTCGTTCTACATCGCGGGAATCCTGTCCGCGACCTTCCATCTTGCGAATGGCATCTGGTCTTTCTCGATCGTCTGGGGCTTCACGATCGGACCGCGGGCGCAGCGTCGGATGATGTACATTTCGGCGGCGGTTTTCCTCGCGCTCTCGATCCTCGGAGTGCGCTCGATTTCCGCGTTCCGCTTGTAGGCTTATAGGACGACAGGCAGCATGGCGAAAGAACGGATCATCATCGTCGGAGGCGGCCTTGCGGGTCTGATGACCGCGGTGCGCGCGGCGGAGCTCGGCGTCGAGGTCGACCTCTTCTCGATCGTTCCGGTCAAGCGCAGCCACTCGGTCTGTGCGCAGGGAGGAATCAACGGGGCCGTGAACACGAAGGGGGAGGGCGACTCGGTCGATCTTCACTTCGACGACACGGTGTACGGCGGGGACTTTCTCGCCGACCAGGCTCCCGTCAAATCGATGTGCTACGCGGCGCCGGGGATCATCAATCTCCTCGACCGGATGGGCGTCATGTTCAACCGGACCCCCGAAGGCCTCCTCGACTTCCGCCGGTTCGGCGGCACCAAGTTCCACCGGACCGCCTTCGCGGGCGCGACGACGGGCCAGCAGCTCCTCTACGCCTTGGACGAGCAGGTTCGCCGTTTCGAGGTCGCGGGCCTCGTCCGCAAGTACGAGGCCTGGGAGTTCCTCGGTCTCGTGCGCGACGGGGACGGCCACTGTCGCGGGATCGTCGCCCTCGACTGGTACTCCATGAAGATCGAGGCGTTCCCGGGCTCTGCGGTCATGATCGCGACGGGCGGACCGGGCATCGTCTTCGGCCGTTCGACCAACTCGGTGATCAACACCGGCACGGCGGCGGGCGCGGCGCACCAGGACGGGGCGCTCTATGCGAACGGCGAGTTCATCCAGGTCCATCCCACATCCATCCCCGGGACCGACAAGCTGCGGCTGATGTCGGAATCGGCGCGGGGCGAAGGCGGGCGGGTCTGGGTTCCGAAAACGCCCGGAGATACGCGCGCGGCCAATGCGATCCCGGAGAAGGAACGCTGGTATTTTCTCGAGGAGAAGTACCCCGCCTACGGGAACCTCGTGCCGCGCGACATCGCCACGCGCGAAATCTTCCAGGTCTGCCTGCAGGGCTACGGGATCGGAGGCAAGCGCGAGGTCTATCTCGACCTGACGCACATCCCGCGCAAGGAGCTCGACATCAAGCTCGGCGGCATCCTCGAGATTTACGAGAAGTTCGTCGGCGACGATCCGCGGGTCACCCCGATGAAGGTCTTTCCGGGCATGCACTATTCCATGGGCGGCCTGTGGGTGCAGTTCGCGAAGGACGAGAAGACGGGCATGCTCGACGAAGCCTCTCCGAAGAATCAGTCCACGAACATACCGGGCCTGTACGCCGCGGGCGAGGTGGACTTCTCGATTCACGGGGCGAACCGTCTCGGGGCGAACTCGCTCGTCTCCTGCCTCTACGCCGGGAAAATCGGCGGCCCCGCGATGGTCCGGCACGCCCGGGACACGGCGGCGAAGCTGCCGGCGGCGGAATCCGCGTTCGCCGATGCGAAGAAGAAGTGGGAGATCGAGTTCGGACGGCTCGCGAAGCTGTCGGGCCCGGAGAATCCCCACGTCATCGCGGAGGAAATGGGCGACTGGATGACCGACAACGTGACCGTGCTCCGCGAGAATGGAAAGCTGCGGGAGACCGAGGTCAAGCTCCAGGAGCTCCAGGAGCGGTGCGCGAACATCGGTCTGACGGATCATTCCGGTTTCGCGAACCGCGAGATTTCCTTCATCAATCAGCTTCGCAACATGCTCGTGCTGGCGCGGGTCATGACGCGCGGGGCGCTCCTCCGGGACGAGTCCCGCGGCGCGCACTTCAAGGTGAAAGACCTGTCGAAGGGCATCATGGAAGACAACGCTTATCCGCGTGACGACGCGAATTTCCTCAAGACCACGATCGCCGAGCACTCGCCGGACGGTCCGAAGATCTCTTATCTGCCGGTGGACACGACGCTCATCCAGCCCCGGCCGAGGAAGTACTAACGATGTCCCACACGCCGAGCCACGCTCCCTCCTCGACCATCCGGCTGCGGATCAGGCGCCAGGACTCCCCGACGTCGGCCCCGTACTGGGAGGATTACGAAATCCCGTACACGGCGCGGCAGAACGTGATCTCGGTGCTGATGGAGATCGCGAAGCATCCGGAGACGAAGGAGGGGAAGGCCTCGTCCCCCGTCGTGTACGACCGGGCGTGCCTCGAAGAAGTCTGCGGCTCGTGCGCGATGCGGATCAACGGCGTTTCGCGGATGGCGTGCACGGCGCTGATCGACGCGCTCGAGCAGCCGATCCGACTCGAGCCCATGGCCAAGTTCCCGGTCCGCCGGGATCTCGCGGTCGACCGCCAGGTCATGTTCGAATCGCTGAAGCGGGTGAAGGCCTGGATTCCGATCGACGGTACATACGACCTGGGGCCCGGCCCGCGCATGGCCGAGGCCGAGCGGCAACAGGCGTACGAGTACTCGAAGTGCATCACGTGCGGGAACTGCCTCGACGTCTGTCCGCAGGTCAACGACCGCTCGAACTTCATCGGCGCGGCGCCGATCGCGCAGGCGCGGCTCTTCAATTCGCATCCGACCGGCGCGATGAACGCCGCGGAGCGCATCGAAGCGCTGATGGCGGAGGGAGGGCTCGACGAGTGCGGCAACGCGCAGAACTGCGTGCGCGCCTGCCCCAAGTCGATCCCTCTCACGACCGCGATCGCGGAGATGTTCCGCGCCACGACCCTTCAGGGATTCAAGAAGCTGTTTGGCACCTAGGAGCCGTTCTCCGTTTTCGGTTTTCAGTTCTCCGTTTTCAGCCCTTCCGATGCGCCGACGCCCCCGGAAAGCGGATAGCGAACAGCTCAGAGCCGAGAACAAGAACCCAACCGGGTGGCGGTCAACTGAAACCTGATAACGGATAACTGATAACTTCTCCCTCCCATGAAAGTCCACGAATATCAGGCCAAATCCCTCCTCGCGAAGTACGGCGTTCCGGTGCCGCGCGGAGAGGTCACGGACAGTCCCGACGAGGCGCGCGAGATCGCGAAGAGGCTCGGAGGACGCGCCGTCGTCAAGGCGCAGATCCACGCCGGGGGACGCGGCAAGGGCGGCGGCGTCAAGGTCGCGAAGGACCCCGAGGAAGCGCGGGAGCTCGCGAAGAAGATCCTCGGCATGAACCTGATCACGGTCCAGACGGGTCCGGCCGGAAAGATCGTCCAGAAGGTCCTGGTCGAGGAAGCGCTCGATATCGATCGGGAGCTCTACGTTTCGATCACGCTCGACCGAAACCGCGGGCTGCCCTCGATGATGGCTTCGAAATCGGGTGGCATGGAAATCGAGGAGGTGGCCGCGAAGGACGCCTCCGCGATCGTTCGCGAAACGCTCGATCCCTCGCTCGGCATGTTTCCGTTCCAGGCGCGCAAGCTCGCGTTTGCGCTGGGGCTCTCCGGGGAGAGCTTCCGGAACGGCGTGGCGTTTCTCCCGGCCTTCTTCCGGGCGTACGTCGAGACCGACGCTTCCCTCGCCGAGATCAATCCCCTCCTCGTCACGAAATCCGGCGCCGTCCTCGCGCTCGACGCGAAGATGACGTTCGACGACAACGCTCTCTTCCGGCACGCCGACATCAAGGCGATGCGCGACGTGTCCGAGGAGGATCCGCTCGAAGTCGAAGCGTCCCGGTTCGGGCTCAACTACATCAAGCTCGACGGCAACGTCGGCTGCATGGTCAACGGCGCCGGACTTGCGATGGCGACGATGGATCTGGTGAAACTCGCGGGGGGCGAGCCGGCGAATTTCCTGGACGTTGGCGGCGGCGCGACCGAGGAGCAGGTCAAGAACGCGTTCCGGATCATTCTCTCGGACAAGAACGTCCAGGGGATCCTCATCAACATCTTCGGCGGGATCATGCGCTGCGACATCATCGCGAAGGGTGTCGTGGCTGCGGTCCGCGAGATGGGTCTGTCCCTGCCGGTGGTCGTCCGCCTCGAGGGAACGAACGTCGATCTCGGCAAGCAGATCCTGCGGGAGTCGGGGTTGAAGATCACCCCGGCGGATGGACTGGCCGACGCGGCGCGGAAAGTCGTGGAGGCCACGCGATGATCTGGGTGAACAAGGAAACACGGTTGCTCGTGCAGGGCCTGACGGGGCGGGAAGGCAGCTTCCACGCACTTGCCTGCCGGGACTATGGCACGCAGGTCGTGGCGGGCGTCACGCCGGGCAAGGGCGGCACGGTTCACGAGGGCATTCCTGTTTTCAACACGGTCTCCGAGGCCGTCGCCGCCACGGGCGCGAACGCCTCGATGATCTTCGTTCCTCCTCCGTTCGCGGCCGACGCGGTGGTGGAGGCGGCCGAGGCCGGAGTCGGGGTGATCGCGTGCATCACCGAAGGCATCCCGACCAACGACATGATCCGCGTGAAGGCGTTTCTCGCGGAGCTCGCCGCGAGAGGGAAGGGCGTCCGCCTGATCGGCCCCAATTGTCCGGGGATCATCACGCCAGGGGAGTGCAAGATAGGCATCATGCCGGGCCGCATCCACAAGCCGGGAACGGTCGGAGTCGTTTCGCGATCCGGAACCTTGACGTACGAGGCCGTCGATCAGCTCACGCATCTCGGCCTCGGGCAGTCCACCGTGATCGGCATCGGCGGCGATCCGGTGAACGGGACGAGCTTCATCGACTGCCTCGCGGCGTTCCGCGACGATCCCGGCACCGAAGCCGTCATTCTGATCGGAGAGATCGGCGGATCCGCCGAAGAGGAGGCCGCCTGCTTCATCGCGGGCGAGTTCCGGAAACCGGTGGTCGCCTTCATCGCCGGACAGACGGCTCCCCCCGGGCGGCGCATGGGACACGCGGGAGCGATCATCGCCGGAGGCCGCGGAACAGCCGCCGACAAGGTCAAGGCGCTCGAGGACGCGGGCGTCTTCGTCGTGCGCTCGCCGGCGGATCTGGGCACGCGGATGAAAGAGGCGCTCGGACGATGAACGGCACGTCTCTGTCTCTGTACGACGAGGCGCAGGGCTTTCCCGGCTGGATTTACGGCATCGTCGCCCTGGCCTTCCTCGGCATCCTGGCGGTGGCATCTCTCCGGATGACGACTCGTGTGACTCCGGAAGCGTTGATCGCCCGTTTCGGATTTCTCTACTCGGCCCGCGTGCCTCTCGCGGATATCGAGCACGCGGAGGCGATCGTTTACCGGCCAGTGCGCGACTACGGCGGCTGGGGAATCCGGGGCATCGGCCGGCGCCGGGCCGTAAACGCGCGCGGCAACCAGGGAGTGCTTCTCGTGCGGCGGGACGGGTCGACGCTTCTCGTCGGTTCCCAGCGCCCGGCCGAGCTTCTCGCGGCCCTGCACCGGGCCGGTGTCACGACGGAAAACAAGATTCCCCCGGACGTTCGCGAATTCTAGGATCGCCGGGCAGACCCGAACTGTGAACCGGTAACGGGAACCGCAAACCGCGGACTGCGCGGCCCGCGGGCCGAAACGAGTCAGGAAAGGACGAACCATGAGCCACCGCACATTTACCATCATCAAACCGGATGCCGTCGCCGCTGGAAAGGCGGGCGCGATCCTCTCTCACCTCGAGAACGAAGGATTCCGGCTCCTCGGCGTCAAGCGCATCCGGCTGGCGCCGGAGCAGGCCCGAGCCTTCTACGCCGTGCACCGGGAGCGCCCGTTCTTCGATGGTCTCGTCCGTTTCATGACCGAAGGGCCCGTCTTCGCCGCCGTGCTCGAGCGCGAGGAAGCCGTGCCGCACCTGCGCAAGACCATGGGCGCGACGGATTCCACGAAGGCCGAGGCGGGGACGGTCCGCAAACTGTTCGGGACCGACATCGAGCGCAACGCGATCCACGGCAGTGACTCGATCGAGAACGCGGCGAAGGAGATTTCGTTCTTTTTTGCCGAGGCAGAACTGATTTGAACTTTAGTCCAGAGTCGGACGGATGGGCAAATCTCGCGATCTCGCGATCTCATGATCTCGCGATCCATCGAACCGTCAGGAAGAATCGGGTGATCGGAGGATCGGGGAAGACGGGCGCGCTTGTCAGAGTCTCGCGATCTCGCGATCCTTCGAAGTGTTAGAGATCGGACATCTCACGCGGGCCTTAGAAGCTTTCCCGTTTCCCGTTTCCCGTTTCCCGTTTCCCGATCTCCGATCATTCGATGACCCGATTGATCGCGAGATAACCAGGTCGCGAGATCGCGAGATCAGATCTCGAGCCCTACTCATCCTGATCACCCCGCCGATCCTTCAGCCGGAGCGCAACTAGAACTCGATTCGCTACTCCGCGCAGGATGGCGGCTTCGCGGACGGTCATCGGGCGGCCGGCCACGATCTTGCGCCATGCCCGCAGCGAACGGTCGCGGTGCCCCGTGTCGTAGAAGCCGATCGCCTCGAGGGCGCGGTCCCAGTGATCGATCGCTCCCTCGACGTCCCGCGCGGGAGCCCAGCCGTCCCGCACCGGGTCGCGCGGTGGAGCGGCCTCGGAGGTCTCGCTCATGCGGGCGACCGCGAGGACGGCGGCGACAGAGTGGGCCACGTTCAACGTGGGAAATTCGGGCATCGACGGCAGGCGCAGGCAGGCAGATGCTCGTGCCCGCTCCTCCTCCGTGAGACCGCTGCGCTCGGGACCGAAGACGAAGGCGACGCGGACGCCCGGGCCGAGCTCCGCGAGGAACCCGGTCAGGTCGGCGAGCTCGAGGAAGCGTTGCTCGTCGCGGCCGCGAAGCGACGACGTCACGATCACCGCGTCGAAATCCGCCACCGCCTCCTTCAGATCTCCAAAGCGCGTCATCCGGCCGAGGACGTCGTCGGCGCCGGAGGCGAGCCGCCCCGCATCCTCATCCGGATCGGCGGCGGGCGTGACGAGCCGCACGTCGGTCACCCCGAAATTCTTGGACGCCCGGGCCGCGGATCCGAGGTTGCCGGGCGTGTGAGTTCTCACGAGAACGACGGAGATGTCGCGAAAGGGCATCGAATGCGGGATTATGGAGCAGATGACGGCCGTTTCTGCCCGTATGCGACCCGCCTGGATTCTTCTCGGGGTGGCGTTCGCCATGGGGGCCCGCGCTCCTGCCGGCCTCGCCCAGCCGGCGGCGACGCCGGTTCCGGTTCGCGCTCCCGGGGCGGTTAACACCGCCGTCCCGGGGAGCCCGACCCCGGGGCCGACGCCGATGCCGGGTTACACGGAGAGCGCGGGGAGCGAATATGTCCTGCTCCCCGTTCTCGTGTTCGATCAGAAGGGGCGTTTTGCGGACGGGCTCACGAAGACCGATTTTCGTGTGAACGCTGCCGGGACCATCGTCGACCCCGACACGTTCGAGCGGGACGACGCGGCTCCCGCTTCGTTCGCCTTTCTCATCGATACGTCCGGCAGCATGAAGCTCGCGGGGAAGCTCGAGTCGGCCAAGAGCGCGATCCGACGCATCCTCAATCTGCGCCGGCCCGGGGACGACTTCGCGCTGTTCGCGTTCTCGGAGGACGAGGTCTCGTCGATCGCCGAGTTCTCGACCGACCCCACCCGGATCCTGCGGTCGCTCGACCGCCTGGAAGCGGGGGGCCGGACGGCGCTTTTCGATGCGGTCGCGGCGACTCCTTCCCGGATGCTCGCGGGCAGGAACGGAAAGCGCGCGATCGTCCTCTTCACCGACGGGGTCGACAACGCGAGCCGCTTGAATGCCGAGGAAATGGCAGAAATCCTGCAGCAGGTCTCCATACCTGTGTACACGATCGGGATGAAGAACGCTGCCTTCGATCGCCTGACGGATGCGGAACGCAAGGACCTGGCCCTCGACAACCTGAAACTCCTCGCCTACTCGAGTGGAGGCCAGATGTTCCTGGCGTCGGGGGAGGAGGACCTGACGCCGATCGCCGCGAAAATTGACCAGGAGGTCCGAAAACAATATCTCCTGGGGTTCGCGCCTTCGGGCCAAGGGGAGTTAAAATATCGAA
>JBBSEW010000024.1:0-53223 GCA_038239305.1 Thermoanaerobaculia bacterium
CCCTCCCCAGGCCCCATCCTCCACCCCAAATGTGTCCACCATGTCTCCGAACACCTGTCCACCATCTCTCCGGACTAAACAGGGAGAGGGCCGGGGTGAGGGGGAGCTCGTCTTCCGACTTCCGATCCTCACTTCACCCGATTCCCCTGATTGATCACCCGATCACCCGATCACCCGATCACCCGATCACCCGATCACCCGATTCTCCAACGCCTCGCGAGATTCGGCCTGAAAGGCAAGGCTGGTCCCCGCGCCACGCGCCATCGGCTAACATGCGTGTTTCAGGGGATTACGCAGAAAAATGGAACGCGGAAATGGGGCCTCGGGCCCGAACGAGAGCCTGGGGTCCGGCGAAACGCCCCTGCGGGGATGGTTCTACGCGATCGGATTCCTGGGCCTCGCGATCGCGCTCGCGTCGATCGGGGACATGTTCTCGACCCGTCCCTACGACGGCATCGTTCCCATGCCCTACAGCCGCAAGGGGATCGACATCCGCGCCTCCACGCCCGGGGGCCCCGCCGCCCGGGCCGGAATTCCTCCGGGAGATTGCGTTCTCGGGATCGGCCGCCGGCTCGTCAACTCGATATCGGACGCCTCGGCGGAGCTGCGCAAGCACGCCGTGGGGGAAACGGTGCCGTATCTCATCCGCAAGGGCCCCTGCCCGGCGACGGTCCTGGGGGACGCGGGCGGCGAGGTCCGCAAGGTTCCGGTGCGGCTCTCGGCCGAGCGGCTCGGAGGCAAGACCTACCTGTACGCGGCGGTCCTCGGGTTCCTCTTCTTCTTCATCGGGCTCTTCGTCTTCCGAAAGCGTCCGGAGGATCGGTCCGCGCGGATTTTCTTTCTCCTGTGCGTCCTCTTCATGCTGTTCTTCGTCTGCCGCCTGCGGCCGGCGTCGTACTGGTGGATCGACGTTTTCGTCCAGAACACGGGGACCGTCAGCCTCTTTCTTCTCCCGGCGGCGTTTCTCCACTTCTTCCTGATCTTCCCGCGGCCGAAGCGGCTCGCGTTCGCGGCGCCCGACGAGTGGACAGGAGATCCGCCTGCGCGCTGGAAGACGTGGCTCCAGGACTTTCTCTCCGCGAGTCCGGCTCTTCTCTACATCCTCTACGCGATCCCGCCGACCGTCTTTCTCTGGGACGTGTTCCGACAACTGAGAGGGGACAACGTCGCGATCCTCTCCGGGGCGCCGCTGTCGTCGTGGATCCTCCTGGGCGACTACCTGATCCTGGGCCTCGTGTCCCTCGCGCACTCCGCGTTCACGCTTCCGGACCCGCTCGAGCGGCGGCAGGCTTTCCACGTGTTCGTCGGCACGATCGTCGGAACGGTACCCTACCTGCTGCTCGGTATCGTTCTGCCGTCGGCGTTCAAGAACGACGAGTACGTCTTCTACGGCATCGTGCCGATGATCTTCATACCCTTGACGTTCGCGTACGCGATCGTCCGGTTCCAGATGCTGAACGTGCGCTTCGTGGTGCGGCGCACTTTCCTGTACGCGATCACGACCGCCATTCTCTTCGGCTTCTACGCGATCGCGATCGCGGCGGCCAACGCCATCTTCGCCCGCTCCCGGCCGGGTTCGTCGTCCCTCTTCCAGTTCGGATTCTTCCTCGTCGTGCTTCCCCTGTTCGAGTACCTGCGGCGGAAGCTCCAGACGCCGCTCGACAAGCTCTTCTTCCGCGACAAGCTCGACTACCAGTCGGCGCTTCTGCAGATGAGCGAGGCCGTCACGGGAGAGCTCGACCTCGGCCGGATCGCGGACTACCTGACGGCGTCGATCGCCGGAACGCTGCGGCTCGAGAAGGCATCGATCTGGCTGCGCGAGCGGGACGGGTGGCTCGAGCGCCGCGGCCGGCGGGACGACCGGGTCTCTCCGTCGGCTGTCGTTCGTCGGATCCTGAGGCAGGAGGGCAAGCCCGTGCGGGTCGAGGAGCTCTCGGTCTACTTCGCGGACGCGGAGAGCGACGAGTTCCGGGCGCGCCTGCTCGAGGAGGGCTTTCGCCTGGTCGTTCCGCTCGCCTACCGCGACCGGCTGATGGGAATCCTCGCGCTGAAGGAGAAGCTTTCGGGCGAGCGCTTCGACCGCGACGACGAATCGCTCCTCTCGACGCTGGCGAACCAGGCGGCGCTGGCGATCGAGACGGCCCTCCTCCACGATGAAATGACCCGCCAGGCGGAGTTGAAGCGCGATCTCGAGATCGCCCGCGACATCCAGACGAGCCTTCTGCCGCGAACCCTTCCGGAGGTTCCCGGGTTCGCATTCTTCGGCGGCAGCATCCCGGCGAAGGTGGTCGGCGGCGATTTTTACGACTTCATCGGGTTCGAGGACAGCCGGCTCGGGATCGTGATCGGCGATGTGTCCGGCAAGTCCGTTCCCGCTTCGCTCCTGATGGTCGCCGCCAAGGAGATCGTCTACTCCCGCGCGCTCACGACCCGCGATCCGGGATTGCTGTTCCAGGAGTCGAACCGTCGGATCTATTCGATCAAGCGGCGCATGTTCGTCTCCCTGGGATACTTCCTGCTCGATCCCGAGGCCATGAGCCTTCGCTACTCGATCGGCGGCCAGCCCCTCCCGATCCTGCTCCGCAGCGGCGAAGGGTGCAGTTTCCTGGAGCCCCCGGAGCATCGGTTGCCGCTCGGGGCCTTCCGGGAGGTTCCCTATGACACCCGGGAGATGTTCCTGCGGCGCGGCGATCTGATTTTCTTCTACACAGACGGCTTCTCGGAGGCCATGAGCCCCGAGATGGAGCCGTACGGCGAGGAGCAGCTGATGACGTCCCTGGAGGCGCACGCGGCGGGCGGGGCGTCCCTCGATCAGGTCGCCCAGGGCATTCTGGCGGACATCCGGGGACATGTGTCCGGGGCCGAGCAATATGACGACATGACGTTCCTTTTCCTGAAGGTCGAATAGCGCCCGAAACAGCCGAAATGACGAAAAGCCTCCGGGAGACGGAAACCCCGGCTCTCCCGGCCCGTATCAGGAGGTGACCATGAGGGTTTCCCGTGCCGGCAAGGTGGCCGCGGTTGTCCTGCTGCTCGTTGCAGCGGCGGGCTTTGCCACGGTCTATAACCGCGCGAATCGCGAGGCCACGACCTCCTCGGAGCAGGCCTACCGCGCCTGGAAAGAGGGCGTCGAGAACGAGCGGCGCTTCTACTTCAAGGAAGCCCGCGTCGGGTTCGCCCGGGCGCTCGAGCTCGACCCCCAGTTCGCGATGGCCATGATCGGGCTCGCCCGGAACTCCGAACGGGAACAGCAGATCTCGCTGACGAAGCGCGCCGAGAGGGAGCGGGACCGCCTGACGCCGCACGAGCGGTATCACGTCGATCTCATGCAGGCGGACATCGACCACGACCGCCCGAAGTTCATCGCGATCGCGAAGAAGATCCACGAGAAGTTCCCGGAGGACCTTCGCGCGGCCGGCATTCTCGCCAGCGACGAGATGATCCACGGGCGCTTCGATCGGGCGCTCCAGTACTTCGGCGAGGTCCTCTCGATCGATCCGAACAACGCGGACGCGTACAACCAGATCGGCTACTACTACGGCTACCGCGGCGACTACGAGAAGGCGATCCTCAACCTGAAGAAGTACCAGTTCATGGCGCCCGATCAGGCGAATCCGTACGACAGCCTCGGCGAGATCCAGGCGTACTCGGGCCACTACGACGAAGCCGTCGAGAACCTGCAGAAGGCCCTCGCCTTGAAACCCGACTTCTACGAGTCCTACGGCCATCTCGCCGTCGCCGCGGAAGGCCGAGGGGACTATCCCAAAGCGATCGAGTACTACGAGCGCGCTTCGCAGGAGAGCGTGAACGAGGGCCCGCGCATCGACCTCCTTCTTCGGGCCTTTCACGTCGCGGCATTCTCGGGCGACCTCGTCCGGGCCCGGGAAATCGTCCAGCGGGCGGCCGCGCTTCCGCACGACAAATCCTCGGACGATCAGTGGGAGATCGGGCGTGACTTCGTCCGCGCGGTGCTGCTCGCCCAGGAGGGGCATCCCGCCGAGGCGGAGAAGGCTCTTCTTGCGCTCAAGCCCCGGTGGAACGCCGAGTTCGTGAAGAATGCCAAGGGGACGCCGTTGAAGCCCTACTGGCCTTACTGGAACTGGGTGATGGCGCGCGCGGATCTCGCGCAGGGCAAGATCGACGAAGCGATCGTTCTCGAGGAAGAGATGGCGAACCCTCCGAACCCCTGGCAGGACTTCCAGGCGAGACGATGGGTCTATGAAGGGCGCGCCGATCTGGCCGAGCTGGTCGCCCGCAAGGGAGACTTCGAGAGGGCCGACAAGCTGCTTGCGGAGAACCACAAATGGAATCCGAACTGGGCTCCCACTCGCACGGCCGAGCTGTCGGTGGCGCAGATGCATCGCGAGAGGGTGCAAACCGCCTCCCAGTGACGGATCGGGCGACGGAGTTCGAGACTCAGCACAAGCTCCTCCTTCTCGAGACCCTCTACGACGCGGGCCTTTCGCTTGGCGCCCTGCCCGACGAGGAAGCCCTGGTCGAGGACGTTCTGGGCCGCGCCGTCGGTGTTCTCGACGCCTCCCGCGGATACCTCGCCACCTTCGGAGAGGGAGGCGCGCGACGCGCGGAAGCGCGGGTCGGTTTTGCGCGCCGCCCGACGGAATCCGTCCTCGCGGAGGACGAGTTCGTTTCCGAGATCGTGCGATCGGAAACGGCCGTGCGGCGGGACGCGTTCCGGCTGCTGCGCCACCTCGTGTCCGCGGCGATCGGCGTGCCGATCCGCGCGGGGGGAAGGACGGTCGGCGTGCTCGTGCTCGCCGACAAGGAGCTCCGGCGGGGCGGCAAGGCCGGCTTCGACGAGGAAGACGCGCGCTTCCTGGTATCCCTCGCGGGGCTCTCCGGCATGGCCATCGAGAACCGCCGCCACCTGGAGCGGCTGACCCGCGACCGCGAGCGCCTCGAGGAGGAGAACCGCCGCCTCCTCGACGAGACCGGACGCGCGGCCGCCGGTCGGCTCTTCGTCGGCGATTCCCCGGCGGCTCGCCGCGTTCTCGATCTGGTCGCCCGGGTCGCGCCCTCCCGCACCTCCATCCTGATCACGGGAGAAAGCGGAACGGGCAAGGAGCTCGTCGCCCGGATGATCCATGCCCGCAGCGACCGTTCCGACAAGCTGTTCTCCGCGATCAACTGCGCGGCCCTGCCCGAGACGCTTCTCGAATCCGAGCTCTTCGGGATCGAGCGCGGCGTGGCGACGGGGGTCGAGGCACGGGCCGGACGATTCGAGGCGGCCAACGGCGGCACCCTGCTGCTCGATGAAGTGGGGGACATGCCCCCGGCCTTGCAATCGAAGCTCCTCCGCGTGCTCCAGGAGCGCGAGATCGAGCGCGTCGGCGGCCGCAAGCGCATTCCGATCGACGTCCGCGTGCTCGCGGCGACCAACGCCCGGCTTCCGGAGAAAATCGCCCATGGCGAATTCCGGGAGGACCTGTATTACCGGCTTCGTGTCGTGGAGATTGCTCTTCCGCCTCTGCGCGAGCGGCGCGAGGACATTCCGAAGCTCACCCGCCACTTCCTGGAGCGTTTCGCGGCGCGCGAGGGACGGGAGGTCCTGACGCTCGACCGCGAGGCGTTCGCGGCCCTCCTCGCCCACGATTTCGCGGGCAACATCCGAGAGCTCGAGAATCTCCTGGAAGGCGCGGCCGCGCTCTCCCGCGGAGGGGTTATCCGGTTGGAAGACCTCCAGTGGTTGCCGTCGCGCGCCCCCGGATTGCTCCTGGAATCGGAGCCTGGAGCCTCCGGCGACGTCCCGGACCTCCGGTCCCTCGAAGACAAGCACATCCGCCGCGTCCTCAAGCTCGCGGGCGGGAACAAGAGCCGCGCCGCGCGGATGCTGGGCATCAGCCGGCGGACTCTCTATCGCAAGAGACCTGTGGGACATTAAGTCGCTGTATCTATCTGGCACACTTTCTGTATAAACCTAATGTTTCCTGCTTTTACAGCTGGTATTCTCGAACGTTTTGAGGTATATGTGCCAATGTGACACGCTGCAATCAGTTCTTTCATTCGCGGGAAATCACCTCTAAGTGCTTCCCTCTCTTACGTTTGAACCAATTGTGCGGTGCTCCATCGACATGGCCGCGTCCTTGCTCTTCTTCGGACCGAGTTCCGATGAAAAAAGCCGCCGCTCTCGTGCTCTTTCTCCCCGAGCCGGGCCTCGCCCTGGGGGGCCTGCTCTGCGGAGAGCTCGTGATCAGCGCCTTTCTTCTCCTCGGCGGAACGGTTCCCGCTCTCGCCGTCCGAGCGCTCCAGCTCTTTCTGCGTTTCTAGGTCCTGGCCATGAACGCCCTCCGCCGCGGCCCTCGCCGGCCGATTCTCTCTTCGTTGTTACCCGCTTCCTGCCCGGAGGCGCGGCGAGTCACACCCCTCGCGTCTGCCCGAACGCTTCCGGCCCGTTCGGCGATATCCTGTCGCCACTCGTCCGCTGATTCGGTGGACGCGTTCGATGGGGAGAGCGGAACGAACTGATGGCGCAGCGGGAATCCCTCCGGCCGGGCTTCGAGGGCTCGGGCTTTCGCGAAGTGTCGATGACGATCCCCGTCGCCTCGGACATGGAGATCGTTGCCACCGCGCAGGTCGCGGCGATGGGCGAATACATCGACATGCCCCACGATAAGATCGACGAGATCAAGCTGGCGCTCGTGGAAGCGTGCATCAATGCGTTCGAGCATGCGCACACCCGGGATGATCGCGTCCATCTCACGTTTCGCGTCGGTCGGGACGAAGAGGACGGACCGGACTTTCTCGAGGTCGAGGTGCTGGATCAGGGGAAAGGCTTCGACCACTCGATCGTCGAGGTCCCGACGCCCGAAAAGACATTCACGGGTGGGAAGAAACGCGGGTGGGGGCTGCAGATCATCCGCAGCCTGATGGACTCGGTCGCGATCACGTCGGGCGAATGGGGGACACGAATCCTCATGAGGAAGTACAAGTGAGCGAATCCTGCAAGATCGTCGTCGAACGCCGCGGGGACGTGGCGATTTTCTGGACGGACGGGTACATCAACAACCAGGGGGGCGAGGAGATCGCGCGGCAGGCATATGCGCAACTCGATGCCGGAGCCCGGGCTCTCGTCCTGAATCTCGAGAAGACTCGCATCGTCAACTCGATCGGGATTTCCATCCTGATCGAGGTCCTCGAGAAGGTCATGGACCGCAAGGGCGTTCTCGCGTTCTGCAACCTGACGCCCACGATCGACAAGACCTTCCGGATCATGGGCCTCGCGCAGTACGCCGCGATCTACCCGAGCCAGGAGCAGGCTCTCCAGGCCGTCGCCGCGACGGGCTGAAGTGCCTGCCGGACCGCTCAACCGCGATCCGCTCCTGACCCCGCAAGTTCCGGCGGGTAACCCGCGTCCCGCGCACCCGGAAAGCCGTCGACCGGGCAGCCCTGGAGGAGTCGGAGTCGACGTGCCGTCTGACAACCGCGTTCCGTATTCGAAGGGCTGACACCGACCATGTCCTCCGCTTCTCCCATCACCCGCGGCTCGCTCGCCGGATTCTGGCGGGAGCTCGGTGCGGCCATCCGCTCGCCCGAGGATCAGCCGCTGCCCGCACGGCTCTCGCATGCGGCGGCCCGATGGACGGGCGCGCCGGGCGGCCGCCTCTACCTGCGGGAGAAAGACGCGTGGGTCCTCGCTTCCCACTGGGGAGACGGACACGATTCTCTCGAGGTCCCGGATCCCTGCCCGGCGCGCGCGGAGCGGCGGGACGATGTCCTCTGGATTCCGCTGACGGCGGAGTCCGAGACCCACGGGCTCCTCGCGCTGTCCGGGGTCTCGCCGGAAGAATCCTCCGAGGTGGGAGCATTCCTGGGCTTCGTCCTCGGCTCCCATCTCGCGGCGCATCGCCTGTCGAGGCAGGTGAAGGACGCGGAGTTCGAGGTCAAGACGCGGCTGCTCGAGCTCGAATCGCTCTACGACCTCGGCCTCTCTCTCGGAGGACAGCTCGATCTCGCCGTGCTGGCCGACGAGGTTCTCTTTCGCTCGATCTCGCTGACCGACGCGGGAAAAGGGATGCTCGTCCTCCTGGAAGAGGGGGGCCGGGTGCTCTACGAAAGCAGCCTCGGCGGCGAGTTCCTGGCGCCCGGACAGTACGCGTCGTGGCGGATCCCGGAAGGTGAAGCGGTCATCAACAACGAGGCGTCGACCGCCGAAACAGCGGGCATCCGGCTCGCCGGTTGCGAGAAGTGCCTCGCCGTCGCGATCTCCGTCCCCGGCCGCCGGCTGGGCTTTCTCGCCGTCGCGGACAAGGAATCCCGGGAGGGCGGAACGCTCGACTTCACCGCGACGGACGCACGGCTGCTCGCGCTCTTCGCGAACCAGGCGGCCGCGGCGATCGAGACCGCGCGGCTGCACCAGGATGCCCTCGAGAAGGAGCGGATCGAGAGCGAGCTCGAGCTCGCCGCCGCGATCCAGCGCGAGATTCTGCCGCGATCCCTGCCCGCGATCCCCGGCGTCGAGCTCGCCGCCGCGAACATTCCCGCGCGGCACATCGGCGGCGACTACTACGACGTGTTCCCGCTGTCGCGCGGGAGGGTCGGATTCCTCGTCGCGGACGTCTCCGGAAAGGGCGTCCCGGCGGCGCTGCTCGTGTCGACGGTCCACGCGGCCGTCCACCTTCAGATCGAGCAGGCGGCGACGATCGTGGAGCTCGTCACGCGGATCGACCGGCATCTCCGCCGGTTCGCGGCGACCCGGAAGTTCCTGACGCTCTTCTTCGGCCTTCTCGAGCCCGATACCGGCTCCCTTCGCTACGTCTCGGCCGGCCACAATCCGGCTCTTCTCGTGCGCGAGTCGGGCTCCGTCGAAAGGCTCGATTCGACCGGTGTGCCCGTCGGGATGCTGCCGAACGCGTCGTGGAAAGAAGAGACTCAATCCCTGTCGCCGGGCGATCTTCTCTGCGTCTATTCGGACGGCATCACCGAAGCGGCGGACGCCGCGGACGAGGAGTACGGGCTCGACCGCCTCGCCCGTGAGATCGTCGCCCGGCGGGCTCTGCCGGTTCGCCAGATTTCCGACGAGGTCCTGGCCAGCGTGGCCGATTTCGCGCGCGGCGTCCCCCAGTACGACGACCAGACGCTCCTGTTCGTCCGCCGCACGTGAGGCGGGTTCCGCCCCGCGGGGATCGAGTTCGTCCGAGGCAGGGGAGGCGGGCTAAGATCCGCCCATGCCGACTGTGCTCGTCCCGCTTCTCGCCCTCTTCTTGTCGGCCGTGATGCCGTCCGGCCCCTCGTCCTCGGGCGGCGGAAGCTCTTCCGACCTCCGGATCGAGGGCGCGATGGTCTATGACGCACCGCCATGGAAGGCCAGGGCGGCGTCTATCGTGGTCCGGGACGGTCGCGTTCTCTTCGTGGGGGAGCCATCGCGCGCCCGCGAGGTCTCGCCCCGCGCGTCCGTGCTGACGTATCCGGGGGCGTTCATCTTCCCGGGCTGGGCCGATGCTCACGGGCATCTCGCGAACCTCGGAAAAGCGCTCGAGACCGCCGACCTTCGGGGCTCGCCCGACGCCGCGGAGGCCGCCCGCCGCATCGCGGCAGTCGCGGCGAAGCTTCCCGCCGCCGCGTGGGCGGAGGGCCGCGGCTGGGATCAGAACCACTGGCCCGGCGCCGCCTACCCGGATGCAACCGACCTCGACTCCGAGGTTTCGGACCGGCCGGTCGTCGCGCGGCGGATCGACGGGCACGCGATGTGGCTGAACACCGCGGCACTCTCGCGCGCGGGAATCGGCACCGCGACGCCGGATCCGGATGGAGGGCGCATTCTGCGCCGCCCCGACGGCTCGCCCTCGGGGGTCCTCATCGACAACGCCATGCAGCTCGCGGCGAAAGCGATGCCGGTCGAGACGGAGCGCGACTTCGAGCGGCACATTCTCGCCGCGAGCCGTGCCTGTGCGCGGGTCGGGCTGACCGAAGTGCAGGACGCATCGGCCTACGGACCCCGGGACATTGCGTCGCTCGAACGGCTTGCGGCCGCCGGGTCGCTTCCGATCCGGATTTACGCCACCGTCTCGCCCGAGCGAAAGGATCTCGACGCCGCGTTCGCGCGCGGCGTGAGGGTGGGGACGGGCCGGGACTTCCTGACCGTTCGGGCGATCAAGACATGGGCGGATGGCGCGCTCGGCAGCCGGGGAGCCGCGCTTCTCGCCGACTACTCCGACGAAGCCGGCAATCGCGGCCTCTTCGTGACGCCGCCCGAGAGGCTCGCGGAGCTCGCGGCAAGTGCCCGGCGGAAGGGATGGCAGCTCTGGATTCACGCGATCGGCGACCGCGGCAATCGCGCGGCGCTCGACGCGTTCCGCTCGGCCCGCACGGCCGACTCGGCGGCGCCCCGCGGCCCGGCGGGCGGGGAGCGCGGGAGGATCGAGCATGCGCAGATCGTGTCTCCGGAGGATCTGCCGCGATTCGGGCGCGAGGGCGTGATCGCCTCGATCCAGCCGACGCACGCGACATCGGACATGGGCTGGGCGGAGGCTCGCGTCGGCGCGGACCGCATCCGCGGCGCGTACGCATGGCGGTCGCTGGTTCAGTCCGGCGCGCGGCTGGCGGGCGGAAGCGATTTCCCGGTCGAATCCGAGAATCCACTGGAGGGCTTCTACTCCGCGGTCACGCGCCAGGACCACGAGGGGAAGCCGGCCGGCGGATGGCGGCCCGAGGAACGCCTGACGCGCGCCGAGGCCGTGTCGCTCTTCACGACGGACGCGGCGTACGCCGCTTTCGAGGAGAACCGCCGCGGCCGAATCGCTCCCGGCTTCGACGCCGATCTGACCATCTTCGCCTCCGATCCCGTCACGACGCCGGCCGCGCAGATCCTTTCGATCCGCAGCCTGGCGACGATCGTCGGCGGGAATCTCGTCCACGGAGAAGCGCATTGACTCGACCGTCCGGCCGGGGAACAGCGAGGGGGATCCATGCGGGGGACAACAGGCTTCGGGTCGTCCCCGCGCTGGGGCTCGTGCTCGCCGTCGTGGCGGTCGTGCTCCTCGCGGGCGCGTGCCGCGCGAAGCCGGCGGAGCGTGCCGTGAGCGCGGCGGAACGCGATCCCGAAGCCGCGCATCGCGCCCACATGGTCGAGACGCAGATCGCGGCCCGGGGCGTCCGCGATCCCCGGGTGCTGGCCGCCATGAGGGAGGTCCCGCGCCACCTCTTCGTCGAGGCCTCCCAGCGGCCCCACGCATACGACGACAGTCCCGTCGCGATTCCCGAGAGCCGCCAGACTGTCTCGCAGCCCTATATCGTCGCGCTGATGACGGAGCTGCTCGACCTCCAGCCCGGGGAAAAAGTTCTCGAGATCGGCACGGGCTCGGGGTACCAGAGCGCGGTTCTCGGCAAGGTAGCCGGCCGGGTCTTTTCGATCGAGATCATCCCCGCTCTCGCGCACGAGTCCGCGGATCGGCTGAAGCGGCTCGGCTACGCGAACGTGACGGTTCGCGAAGGCGACGGGTATCGCGGGTGGCCGGAAGAAGCACCCTTCGACGGCATCATCGTGACGGCCGCGCCGGAGCGGATTCCCCAGCCCCTGCTCGACCAGCTCGCCCCGAACGGCCGCATGGTGATCCCGGTCGGTGGCTTTTTCCAGGAGCTCAAGGTGTTTCGCAAGGATGCGACTGGAAAAATCACGGAGAAGGACATCCTGCCCGTTCGTTTCGTGCCCATGACGGGCGAGATCGAAAAAACCCCTTCGGCGCCCGAGCGTTGAGCCAGGAGCCGACCGGTCCGCTGCCCGAGCCCGAGGCGGTGACCCCTGGCATCTTCACAGCCCTGAATCGAACGTTCAAGGCGTTCACGTATCGCGACTACCGGCTCCTTTGGGCGGGCTCCTTCACGTCGAGCATCGGCACGTGGATGCAGCAGGTCGCCCAGGCCTGGCTGATTTTCACGATGACCGGCTCCGCCTCGCTGCTTTCGTTCGACGGATTTCTCGGCGCCGCTCCGTTCCTGCTCTTCTCGCTCTTTGGCGGTGTCTTCGCGGACAGATTCGACCGCCGCCGAATCCTGCTTTCCTCGCAGTTCGTCCAGCTGACCTCGGCGTTCCTTCTCGCCGGGCTGATCGCCACGCATCACGTGCATGTGTGGATGATCCTGACGCTCTCGTTCGTCGTCGGATTCGCGCAGTCGTTCGGAGGGCCGGCGTATCAGGCCCTCGTGCCGACCCTGGTCGATCGGAAGGACGTCTCAAACGCTGTCGCCTTGAACTCCATTCAGTTCAACCTCGCCCGGGTCATCGGGCCGGTGCTTGCAGGGATCGCTTTCTACAAGTTCGGCGCGGCCTGGTGTTTCGCATTGAACGGGATCTCGTTCATCGCCGTGATCTTTGCGATTCTCGCCTTGAAGCGGGGGGCCCCCTCCGCTCCGCCTGCCGAGCGCGTCTGGCAGAGCCTGAAAACAGGGCTGAAGGCGGTACGCGACAACCGAGCGTTGCGGGGCCTCATCGCCATGGCCGCTACGGGCAGCTTTTGCTCGATCGCCCTCGTGACGTATCTCCCCGTCTTTGCCAAGGACATCTTCCACAAAGATGCCAAAGGGTTCAGCGAGCTGATGGCTTCCTTCGGGATCGGAGCGGTCATCGGCGCGATCGGCGTCGCGGGATTCGGACACGTGCGGCGCAAGGGCATCGTGGCTGTCACGACGCAGCTGGTCTTCGGGATGCTCATGATCGCCTTCGCGCTTTCGCGAAGCCAGCTTCTATCCAAAGCGATCCTGATGCTTGCCGGCGCCGCGCTGCTGGTTATCTTCGCGATGTTCATGACTCTCGTTCAGACGAACGTCGAAGACCACTTGCGGGGGCGCGTCGTCAGCATCTACTCCCTCGCTTTTCGCGGTGCGTTTCCGCTGAGTTATCTCACCGGAACCTTTCTGGCCCTCGTCCTCTCCGTGCCGACGATCCTCATCCTCAACGGGCTCCTCCTGGTAATCCTCGTCAGCTTCGTGCTGCTGCGTCACGAGCCCCACGGAGTGACATCGCTGTAAGCAACCCGCTCCGGTGGCGCCGGAGAGGGAGCGTCCGTGGCACCGTGGCAGCGCCCGAGGCCCCGGTAGTTGAGTCTGTTCGGACCGACCCGCTCGCCCTTGCGGGCGATCGGGTCCCGCCGCGCTCCATGAGCGGGGGGGCGCCATGGTCGCCCCCCCGAACCCCCCGGAGGTCGTCGGTTCGATCCGATCGGGACGTCCCCGGTGAAGTGAAGCTCGAGTGAGATTTCCGTGTTTAGGGAATGGTGGAGCTGATCGGGATCGAAGCGACCCGCTCGCCCCCTTTCGGGCGATCCGGTCCCGCCGCGCTCCATGAGCGGGGGGGCGCCATGGTCGCCCCCCCGAACCCCCCCGGAGGTCGTCGGTTCGATCGACCTTCCCATGAGTCAGAGTGCAGCTCGAGCCGCTGCCAGGTAATTAAGGGATGGTGGAGCTGATCGGGATCGAACCGACGACCTCCTGAGTGCGATTCAGGCGCTCTCCCAAACTGAGCTACAGCCCCACACGAGTTGAGAGGGCGCAGACGATAGCACGGGCGCGGGCAGGAGGACAAATGTACGATCGCCGCCTGATGTCCGGGGCGAGGTTCGCGTCGATTTTCCCGGGCCTGGCGGGGTACCTCGCTGGATGGTCCGCCGGGCGGACGCTCCGGATGTCGTGAGACCGCCAGCCTTTCGCCTCCCTCCGCGCTCCGAGCGGCTGGACGCGCTCGGGCGGCGCGAATTCGATGTCCTCGTGATCGGGGGTGGGATCACCGGCGCTGCCGCCGCGCGGGACGCCGCCTCGCGCGGGCTCTCCGTCGCGCTCGTCGACAAGGGTGACTGGGCTTCCGGGACCTCCTGGCGATCCAGCAAGCTCGTGCACGGCGGGC
The DNA here is from genome assembly GCA_038239305.1 of Thermoanaerobaculia bacterium. Lineage (GTDB taxonomy): Bacteria > Acidobacteriota > Thermoanaerobaculia > UBA5066 > Gp7-AA6 > JALYUA01. The sequence goes on from JBBSEW010000024.1 coordinate 13,853, forward strand.
TGCGCTATCTGCGGAGCGGCGATTTTCGCCTCGTGTTCGAGTCGCTCGCGGAACGCGCGCTCCTGGAGCGCCTCGCTCCGCATCTCGTGGTCCCCCTCGAGTTTCTCTTCGCGGTGCTCCCGGGCCGATGGGTCTCGCGCGCCGCCCTCTCCGCCGGCCTGACTCTCTACGACCTTCTCTCTCTCGGACGCGGCGCCCGCCGGCACCGCACGGTCCCGGCGCGGGAGGCCCTGCGCCTCGAGCCGCTCCTCGGGGGGTCCGGGCTCACGGGCGGCGCGCTCTACGGAGACGCCTCGACCGACGACGCGCGTCTGACTCTGGAAAACGTTCTCGACGCCGCCGCGATGGGCGCCGTCGTCGTCTCACGCGCGGCGGCCGAGGCGCGGCTCCGGGATCGCATCGGCCGATTCGCCGGCGCCTCCGTGCGCGATGTCGAGACGGGCCGGTCGATCGAGGTGCTCGCCCGCGTCACGGTCGAGGCGAAGGGGCCCTGGTCCGGTCCCGGCCCCTCCGGAGGGAACGGGCTGCGTCTCCGCCTCTCGAAGGGTGCCCACGTCACGGTCCCGTTCCCCCGCCTGCCCGTGCGCCACGCGGTCGCGATCCCCGTCGAGAAGGGCCGCCTCTTCTTCGCGATCCCGAGCGGGCCGGTGACGCTCCTCGGAACCACCGACACCGAATACGACGGGCCGCCCGAGGGAGTCGCTCCATCCCGCGCGGACGTCGCCTACATTCTCGCTCGGGCGGGCGAAGCCTTTCCGGTCTCGGCGCTGCGGACGTCCGACATCATCAGTGCGTTTGCCGGGGTGCGGCCGCTTCGATACGAGGAGGGGCGGGATTCCGCCTGGACGAGCCGCGAAGAGGCGATCGGGTCCGCGCCGGGCTCGGTGTCCGTGATCGGCGGCAAGCTAACGACGCATCGCCGGATGGGAGAGCGCGTGATCGACGCCGCGGTGAGGCAGCGGCGCGGGGAGATGGGGACCGCCGGAGCCGCCGGGCGTTCGCGGACACGGTCGCGGCCTTTTCCGGGAGCTCCGGCTGATGGGATGCCGGCGTTTCTGGCGCGATGGGAAGCGGAGGCCCGGGCGGCGGGAGTGCCGTCCAGTCTCGCGCGTCACCTCGGGCTCCGGTACGGAAGCCGCGCATCGGCCGTCCTCGCCCTCGCCCGCGGGGATCCGGCGTGGCCGACGCCGCTCGTTCCCGACCTGCCCGATTGCGAGGGAGAGGTGCGGTTCGCCATCTGCGAAGAGGACGCGCGAAGCGCTTCCGACGTCCTGGTACGCCGAACGCATCTCTTCTGGCAAACGAAACGGGTGCTCGACGCCCTCCCTCGCGTCCAGAAGATCCTCGGGCGCGAGCTCGGCTGGACGGCCGACCAGGCGAATGAATCGCGGGAGGAGTTCGAGACGCTGGTAGCGGTGTCGAGGGACGCGAGTGGTGAGCTGTGAGCTCTGCGTCGTGAGGATTTCGAGATCAGAAGTCCAGTCCCGAGGCAACTACAGCTCGGAACCCAAACCCCCTCATTTCCTGCCATGCCTCCGATCCGAGCCCAGATCCGCGAGCGTCGCGGAGAGAAGCGCGCGGCGCTCCGCGTCGAGTCGTTCGAACAGGGGCCGGAGCTTGTGGACGACCCTGTCTCCCTCATCGGGCGAGATCGAGTAGAGGTGGGGTGACACGGCGTCCACGACTTCCGCCACGGTGACCTTCTCGGGCGCCCGCGCCAGCGAATAGAGGCTCGACGCGAGCGTGACGAGACCGCCGTCCTGAAGGCACTCGAGGACCCTCTCGGCTTCCACGGACGACGCCTCCTGCTCGCGGTAGAGCGCTTCCAGCGGCTGGGGTCCCTCGGCGAGAGTCAGGAGCATGCGCACGGCGTTTTCGCCGCGGCCGGCCCTGGTACCACCGATGGAACGCCGGCCCGCGGAATGCGTCTGGATCACGTGCGTGAGCTCGACGCCGAAGAGGATCACCACCCAGAGCAGAAAGACGGCGAAGAGGGTCAGGAGAACGAACGTCAGCGTCCCCGTGATCAGGTTGATGCTCGAGAGCGCCTCGACGTAGAGGCCGAAGAGCGCGCGCAGGCTCTCGAGCAGAGCGGCGGCGGTCAGTGCGCCGATCCCGGCGGCTTTCCAGTCCACCCGCGCATTCGGAAGGAAACGGTAGATCATCGTGAGCGCGGAGAGCTCGATCGCGAAAGGGAAGAACGCCGCCGCGGTCCAGATCCCGTTGTGCGGGCTGGCGGACGACGTCTGGAAAATCCGCACGCCGAGCACGATCCCTCCGAGCAGGAGCGAGAGGGCGAACAGCACGACCGTGTAGAGGGCGATCCGGGGGATGAGCCGACGTCTCCGCGGCGCTCCCCAGACGGCGTTCACGATCCCCTCGACGGTCGAGATCAGCCGGAGCGAAGCGAGGACGAGGAGGACGAGACCGATGCCGGAGATCGCGGTCGACTCCGAAACGAAATCGCGCAGATTCTCCGTGATGCGGGCCGTGTGGTACGGCAGGAGGGCGTTGACGGCGTCGAGGATGCCGGTGACGTTCTCCCGGAAGAACGCGGCGAGAAAGAGGGAAAAGGTGGCCAGGAGGGGGACGGCGGTCAGGAGCGTCGAGAAAGAGAGGGAGCTCGCGAGGTCCGCCCCGCGGTCCGCCCGGAATCCGTGAAAGGTCTCGGCCACGACATCCCGGACGAGGATGGCGGCGCGCAGAGGACGCACCGGCAGCCGGGGCCAGCGCTGGCGCGCGATTTCGAACGCGCTTTTTTTCGCGGGCACGGTCAGTCCGGGACGGCCGGAATCTTGCACATGCGTCTGGGGAGCGTCATGGAACCTAGGGTATATGATCAAAATTCGGCTTTGGAGGTGACATATGGCGAAAGAAACCCCGTTTGACCGCGCCCGTGACTTCGTCGAGGAAAAGATCGACCAGACAAAGGAAGTGCTCGGCGAGTCCTACAAGACGGCGCGCGACCAGTTCGACGATGTGAGCGACGATCTGCGCAAGAATTTCAAGACGACCGCGAAGAAGCTGGAGAAGGATTACGGTTACATCTGGACCGATGTGCGCAAGTACGTGCGGGAAAATCCCGGCACGGCGGTTGCCATTTCGGTCGGCGTCGGCCTTCTCGTCGGCTTCCTGGTGCGGGGAGACGACTGAGCGCGAACGCGCCCGGTCTCGTGATTCCCATGACCGCCGTTCCTCGTATCGAGCCCATCGAACGGGCGATGCCGTCCGAGTGGAAGAGAGTCGTCCGGGATCAGCCGATGCTGGCGGTCTGCGGGGCCTTCGCGATCGGGATCTATCTCGGCCGCCACCACGGACGGCAGCTTTTGTCGGCACTCGTCAGCGTCGGGATCGCGAGCGCGGCCGCGCGCTTGAGAGGAGAATGACGGCTCGTTGAGCCGTCATTCATTCCAGTCCCGATCTCGCGATCTCGCGATCGAGCGATCTCCCGATCAATCTCGTTATCTTTTGATCGGGAGATCTGAGGAACACGTCCTCGCCGATCCCCCGATCCCCGAACTCCCCGATAGTTCGATTGATCGCGAGAATCATGAGATCGCGAGATCATGAGATCGCGACCAGTACCCACGGTCGTTCCTTACAGATCGAACGGTCGTTCCTTACAGATCGATCGTCCATATAATCCCCCCGTGTCCCCCAAAAACCCCCTCCACCCGGCCCTCTCGACGTTCGCGTCGAGCGCCGGCTGAGCCTGCAAGATCGGTCAGTTCGACCTGTCCGCGCTTCTCGCGAAGCTCCCTTCTCCGGCAGACCCGAATCTGCTGGTCGGCAACGCGCACGCCGATGACGCCGCCGTCTATCGGATCGCGCCGGGACAGGTCCTCGTCCAGACCGTCGATTTCTTCACACCCGTCGTCGATGACCCGCGGGTCTTCGGCCACATCGCCGCGGCCAACGCCCTGTCGGACGTCTATGCCATGGGGGCTCGTCCCGTTCTCGCCCTGGCGCTCGCGGCCTTCCCCATGTCGGAGCTCCCGCCCGAGGTCCTGGAAGAGATCCTCCGGGGCGGCGCCGAGAAGGTCGCGGAGGCCGGGGCGGTGATCGGCGGCGGGCACTCGATCGATCACGACATACCGCTCTACGGTCTCGCGGTCACCGGTCTCGCGGCCGAGTCGCAGATCACGAAGAACGCCGGCGCGCGGCCGGGCGATCGGCTCGTCCTCACGAAGGCCCTGGGCGTCGGGATCACGATCCGCGCCGGCCGGGCGGACGCGCTCGCGGCCGAGGGCGTGCGGCGCTTTTTCCAGAAACGCTCCCTTCCCGACGCGGCTCTCGAAGAAGCGATCGCGTCGATGTCGGCGTTAAATCGCGGCGCGGCGGAGGCGATGGCGGCGTTTTCCGTTCACGCCGTGACCGACGTCACCGGGTACGGACTCCTCGGACACGCTTGGGAAATGATGGAGGCGTCGGGAACAACCGCGGAATTCTTCGTGGACGCGATTCCGCTTCTGTCCCACGCGCGCGATCTCGCGGCGCGCGGTGTTGCTCCCGGCGGATCGCGCGTGAACATGCGGAACATGAAGCCCCGAACGCTCCTCGGCCCCGACGTGTCGGACGAAGACATGCTCCTCCTGTGCGATGCCCAGACGTCGGGCGGCCTGCTCGTGGCCCTTCCGGCCGACCAGGCGGAGGACTATTCCGCGCGTTGCCGCGACGCCGGCGCGGGCCGGACGCAGGTCGTCGGACGGGTCCTGGAGCGGGAGGCGGCGCTCCTGCGGGTCTCGAAGAGCGAGTCGAGCGCGCGCGGGGTTGCGTCGGCCGCCATCACGGGATGAGACTTCGGCAACGGTACGAATCGCCACGTGGATTTCGGGATGTCAGGAGGACGGATGTCGGATGAAGAGTGGGTCGAGGTCGCCTCGACGGGGCAGGATGAAGAGGCGAATCTCATCGCGGGCCTCCTGAAATCGCAGGACATCCCCTGTGAGGTGGAGGGCCCGAGCGGCGGCTCTCCGTGGCCGGAGAACCTCGGCGCGTTCGGCATGAGCCGCGTGCTCGTTCCTCCGGATCGCGCGGATGAGGCGAAGAAGCTTCTCGCGCGGCGGGAGCGGGAGTTCCGCGCCAGCGAGAAGAAATCGGAAACCGACGCCGAATGAGTCTGCTGCCCCCCGGCTCCCGCATCGGCCGCTTCGAGATCTCGCGCGTTCTGGGCGAGGGAGCGATGGGAATCGTGTACCTCGCTCACGATCCGCAGATCGAGCGCCCGGTCGCGATCAAGACCTTGCGTCCGCAGGGCGGCGGCGGCTCCGACGAGGAGCTCAAGGAGCGTTTTCTCAAGGAAGCGAAGCTCGCCGGACGCCTTCAGCACCCGAACGTCGTGACCATCTACGAGGCGGGGCAGGACGGCGACACGCCGTATATCGCCATGGAATACGTGGACGGCGAGGCGCTCGGGCGCTATCTCAGCTCGCGCGGCGTTCTCACTCTGCGCGAGCGGATCGAGGTCGTCCGTGAGGTCGCGCTCGCCCTCGAGCATGCGCACTCCCGCGGCGTGCTGCACCGCGACGTCAAGCCCGGCAACATCCTTCTGACCCGCGACCGCCGCGTGAAAGTCGCCGACTTCGGCATCGGCAAGCTCCTTTCGGGGTCGGGAGACATGACGCGGACGGGCCAGATGATCGGGAGCCCCGCCTACATGTCGCCCGAGCAGATCCGCGGCGAAAAGCTCGACGGACGCTCGGACTTTTTTTCGCTGGGAGTCGTCTTCTATGAGCTCCTGACGGGCGCGCGCCCGTTTCCCGGCGACTCCATCACGACGCTCGTGTACCAGATCCTGCACACCGAACCGCGGGATCCTCTCGAGATCCGCGCGGACCTGCCGGTTGCGGCGCGCGAGGTGTTCGCGAAGCTGCTCGCGAAGTCTCCCGACAAGCGGCCGGCGGATGCCCGGGAGTTCCTCGCCGAGACGAGCCGCATCGCGGATCGGATCGGCGAGGCCGAGCAGACGGTGGCATTCTCGGGCGCCGGCGAGGCGGCGGCGGCGCTGGCCGCGGCGTCTCTCCCTCTGCCTCGGCCGCCTTCCTTTTCTTCCGCCGCGACAGGCTCCGCTGTCCCGCCGGTCGCTGCGACCGCGACTGCGAGCGCGACCGCGACCCCGACCGGAGTGGCGCAGCCCGCGCGGGGACTTCTGTATCTTTTCGGAACCGCCGCCCTCCTGCTCGCGATAGCAATTTTTCTCTTCGTCTGGAACCGGCGGCCCGCCCCTTCGCCGGCGCCCGTAGCGTCGGTTTCGACGCGGCTCGCTCCGACCGCGGTTGTCTCCGCCGCGGCGATCGCCGCCCTCTCATCGTCGCCGTCGCCGCCATCGACATCGCCGTCTTCGTCGTCCTCGTCCGAGTCGCCCGTTCCGGTCGTGACCGTCGGTGCGCTTCCGACTCCCGGCCCGCCGGCCGCCGCCGACGCGGTCGTCGGCGCGCCGCGCTACAACGGCCCGGCCCCGACGCGGGCTCCGCGGGCGGTTCCCACGCCGCGGGTGGCGGCGGCTCCGACCATGCCGGCGGAACCGACCGCCGAGCCGCGGCCGGTCCGCGAGCCGGGCGGGGAGCGTGTCGCCGACAACGTCTACCGGACGCGCCGGTTCGCGAAGTTCGGAGTGAGCCCGGACCAGGCGCGGATGTACGTCGACGGCCGGTACGTGGGGATTGCGGACGACTGGGACGACCGCGGCGGCGGTCGGAAATTCGAGTTTCTGCGCGAGGGAACACACCGCGTGCGCTTCGAGCTGCCGGGGCATCGCGATCTGAATGTGGACGTTCTCGTGTCCTCCGGCGCCGACGACGACACGGCGGACGTGGGCGACGAGCTGAAGCGCGAGTCGCGCGTTCTGTATCCGAAGCTGGCGGCGCCGACCGAGCACACGACCGGCCCGGTCGTCTTCGACGTCATTCCGCCGGCCGCGACCATCATCGAGAACGGCAGGACACTCGGCCCCGCATCCTCGTTCGGCCCGTCGAATCCGCTGAAGCTCTCGGGCCCGATGGTCCACGACATCGTCGTCTCCGCGCCCGGGCACAAGGCGAGGACGATCCGAATCCTGGTCGCCGGCAACGCGGACAGTCCGCTCGCGCGGGTGAAGGTGGAGCTGAAGAGGGAGTGAAGAGCTGTTCTGGCGCCCGGCAATCCATTTTCCGTTTCCCGTTTCCCGTTTTCCGTTTCCCGTTTCCCGTTTCCCCTTTCCCGTTTTCCTTCGCCGATGAACAACCGACGAGAACTCACATCGGCCCGGCCATGATTCGCCAGCGCGCGAGCCTCTCCGCAGTTTCGGCGCATCGGCGGGCCGCGAGCCGGCAGAGGAGGGCGGATAGCTCCGCGCATCCTTCCGGGTCGGACTTCTCGAGGCCCTCGAACCTTTCCCGCGTCAGTTCCAGCAGAACCGCGTTCTCGTGGACACGCGCGTCTGCGGAGCGTCCGCCTGCGGCCGGATCGAGGATCGCCATCTCGCCGAAGATCTCGCCGGGCCCGAGTATGGCGAGCGCCTCCTCGCCTCCCGCAATGTGGCGCGAGATCCGGACGCGTCCCGTCGCCACCGCATAGAAGGCCTCGCCGGCGTCTCCCTCGCGGAAGATGAGCGACTCGGCGGCATAACGCCGCTCCTCCGCGAACGCGCCGAAGAGATACCGGTCCGACTCGGAAAAACCGCCGCTGCCCAGGAACTTCGACTTTTCCTCGGGCGACAGCGACGCTGCCTCTCCGCGGGACGGGCCTTCGCCGGCCGGAGCGGCAGTCGAGCCGGGGAAGAACTCCTGGAAGAGCGCATTCAGCGCGGCGAGGCGCCGCGCCAGGCGCACGCGGAGGTGCCGGAGCCACGGCGCGCGCGTGGGACTCTCGAAGAGAAAATCGGGAGGAAAGCCGAGCAGGGTCGCGCCGGCCGGCGCCCGGGCGCTTGCGTGGGCGGTCCGGGGAACGCCGATGAGCGCCTCCTCGCCGAAGAAGTCCGCGGGCTCCGCCGCACCCATGGGCTGCGGTCCGACGGGCGTGTCGCGCACGAGGGCGACCGAGCCGGTCAGGACGAAGAACACTTCCGCGGGCGCGTCGCCGCCGCGATACACGAGTCCTCCCGGCGGAATACGGCGCACCTCGCCCGATCCAGCGGCGGCGAGCAGCGCGTGGTCATCCATTCCGGAGAGCGCGGGCATTTCGGACAGGCGGCGGGCGCGTTCGAGGAGACCTTCGGAGCGGGCGCCGCGGGCGATTAAGGCCCGCACGAGCGCCGGCGCGCGGTCGGGCAGGACGACGCCCGGCGACCGCTCGTGGACGAGGGCTTCGAGGCGGCGGCGGGCCGCGGCCGCAGCTTCGCTCCAACCGGGGACGTGCTCCGAGGCGAGCGCGTGGGCGGCCTTCAGGAAACGCATGTCCGTCGCGTCGGGGAGCCCGTCCGGCCGCAGCAACGCGGCTTCAAGAAGGTCGCCCACGGCTTCGGGAAAGCGTTTCTCGAGGAAGGAGAGCCGGCCCCGCGTCGACGCGCTCCTCGGATCGAACGGATCCCGCGAACGCGCTTCGTCGAGGAGCCGGCGCGCCAGTGCGAAGTCGTGGAGCTCGAGGGCGAGCATCGCCATCAGGACCGAGTCATCCCCGGCGACGGCGAAAGGACGCGCCTCGTCGAGCGTGCCGGAAGCGATGAGCACGCGGGCGAGCGACGCGGAGGCAGAAGCGCGGTCATCGAGCTCCCGGCCGGCCGCGACGCGGTACAGAAGATCCGCTTCGGCGAGCAGTCCGGCGCCTTCACAGCGCCGCGCGGCCTCGCGCGCCCTTTCCGCCCCCGACGTCGCCGCCGAGGTGCCGCTCGCAAACGGCTCGCGGTCGCTCACGGGAGTAGGACCTTCGGGCACTGCATGGCGCCTCCTGGTGGCGATGGGTCTTGAGTCTCGCCGAGAACGGAGAACTCGAAACGCAGGACTCGAGACCCGGAATCCGGAACCCCCAACTCAAACCGACAACCGACAACCGACAGGGGACGACAGCCCACGACCCCGAGCGCCGATTCTACGGGAGCCGGGGCGCGGTGCCCGATCCTGCCTTCCCCGTGCTTTATGCTAATTTCCGCTCCTCATGTCAGAGCCCTCGGAGGCCTCCGCCTTGAAGCGCACGCCCCTCTACACGCTGCACCGGGAGCTCGGGGCGAAGCTCATCGACTTCGGCGGCTGGGAAATGCCGGTCCAGTATTCGGGGATTCTCGAGGAACATCGGGCCGTCCGGGAGCGTGCGGGGGTATTCGACGTGTCCCACATGGGTGAGCTCGACGTGAAGGGCTCCGGGGCGCTCGAGTCCCTGCAGCGGATGACGCCGAACGACGTCGGGCGGCTCGGTGATGGACGCTGCCACTACTCCGCGTTTCTGACCGAGCAGGGCACCTTCGTCGACGATCTGCTCGTGTACCGGAGGTCCGCGGACGATTTCCTCGTCGTGGTCAACGCCTCGAACCGGCCGAAGGACTTCGCCTGGGCCGCCGGGCGGGCCGGCCGCGATACGCAGGTGACCGACGTGAGCGATCGCTACGCCCTGCTTGCTGTTCAGGGCCCCCGGGCCGTCGCCCTCGTGGCGCGCGCCGCGGGCGAAGATCCTTCGGACCTTCCGTACTACGGCTTCCGGACCATGCCGGTTTTCGGGGTTCCCTCGCTCGTGTCGCGCACCGGATACACCGGGGAGGACGGATTCGAGATCTATGTCGAGCCCGGCGAGGCGGAGAGAGTGATGCGGGGCCTCCTCGATCTCGGCCGGCCCGACGGCGTCCTGCCCTGCGGCCTCGGCGCACGGGACACCCTGCGCCTCGAAGCGAAGATGGCGCTCTACGGGAACGACATCGACGACACGGTCACGCCGTGGGAAGCGGACCTCGGGTGGATCGTGAAGATGGAGAAGGGAGACTTCACGGGACGCGACGCTCTGGCCCGCCAGAAGGCCGAGGGCGTGACCCGCAAGCTCGCCGGATTCGAAATGGTCGATCGAGGAATCGCGCGCCACGGGTATGCGGCGCGAGCGCCGCACGGGGAGGGGACGATCACGTCGGGGTCGCACTCGCCGACTCTCGGCCGGTCGATCGGTCTCGCGATGCTGCCCATCGCGGACACGCCCGTGGGGACGGAATTCGAAGCGGACATCCGCGGTCGGGGAGCGAAGGCGCGGGTCGCGCCGACGCCGTTCTATAAACGCGAGCGCCAGAAGGAGGTGCCTTCGTGAATCCGGACGACCTGTACTACACGCAGAGCCACGAATGGGTCCGGATCGACGGCGACACCGGCACGATCGGCATCACGGAGCACGCGCAGAAGGAGCTCGGGGAGATCGTCTATCTCGAGCTGCCCGAGGTCGGGCACTTCTACAACTCGGACGAGGAGTTCGGAACGGTCGAGTCGGTAAAGGCCGTTTCGGAGCTGTTCATCCCGATCTCCGGCGAGATCGTCGAGATCAACAAGGCCGCGGTCGACGAGCCGGGCATCGTGAACGACGACCCCTTCGGCGACGGCTGGCTCGTGAAGGTAAAACTGACCACCGACGAAGAGGTCAAGAAGCTCATGTCGGCGGAGGCGTACGCCGAGTACGTCCAGGCGGAAGAGAAGGAAAAATAGAGGCGTGAAGTTTCTCCCCACCTCGGATGCGGACCGCGCGTCCATGCTCGCCGCCATCGGCGTCTCGTCGGTGGACGATCTCTTCGCGTCCATTCCTGCTTCCGTCCGGATCGCGCCGGACCTGCCGCCGCCGATGTCGGAGATCGAGATCCGGCGGCTCTTCGGGGGGATGTCGTCGCGCAACGCGCACGCGCGGGACTCCGCCTTCTTTCTCGGTGCGGGCGTCTACAACCACTACGTCTCCGCCATCGCCGACCAGATGCTGTACCGGGCGGAGTGGCTGACCTCCTACACGCCCTACCAGCCCGAGGTCTCCCAGGGCACGCTCCAGTCGATCTTCGAGTTCCAGACGCACATGTGCCTCCTGACGGGCATGGACGTCGCGAACGCGTCGCTGTATGAGGGCGCGAGCGCGCTGGTCGAGGCGCTCCTGATGGCTGACCGGCTCGTCCGGAACCGGCGCAAGGCGGTTCTCTCGCTCGGGATCCACCCCGAGTATCGCGAAACGGTCACGACCTATTTCCAGAACCTCGGTCTCGACGTCGTCGAAGTCCCGCTCGGGAGCGACGGGCGCACGGACGGCGCGGCGCTTTCCGCGGCGGTCGACGAGACGACCTTCGCCGTGGCGGTCCAGTCGCCGAACTTTCGAGGCGTGATCGAGGATTGGAAGGTCGGGACGGAAGCGGCGCACGCGAAGGGCGCGATGGCGGTCGCCGTGATCGCGGAGGCGGCATCGCTCGCCCTCCTCGCTCCCCCCGGCGAGGCCGGCGCGGACATCGCCTGCGGAGAGGCGCAGTCGCTCGGCGTGCCGATGCACAACGGCGGCCCCCTCCTCGGGTTTCTCGCCTGCCGTACCGCGCACCAGCGCCAGATCCCCGGGCGGCTCGTGGGGCAGACCTCGGACGCCGAGGGGCGGCGCGCTTTCTGCCTCACGCTCTCCACGCGCGAACAGCACATCCGCCGCGAAAAGGCGACTTCCAACATCTGCACGAACCAGGGGCTCATGGCTCTCGCGTCGAACATCCACATGTCCCTCCTCGGCCGGAAGGGGCTGCGGGAAGTCGCCCTCCAGTCCCACGCGAAGGCCGAATACCTGAAGGCGGCGATCGCCAAGGTTCCCGGCTATCGCCTGCCCGATTCCGCGCCGACATTCAACGAGTTCGTCGTCGAGGGTCCCGGTCCGGCGGCGCCACTGCTGTCCCGGCTCGCCCGCGGCGGGATCCTCGGCGGGGTGGCGCTCTCGCGCTGGAGCCCGAAGGACGAGCGGGCATTCGTCATCGCCGTGACCGAGATGAATACGCGCGCCGAGATGGACCGCCTCGCGGCCGCGCTCGCCGGGTCGGAAGGGGCGGCCGGACCGGACGAGTCGGATCGGCGCCTGTCATGAGCGTCGAAACCGATCCGTCCACTGTGTCAACCGAGGGTAAGGCGTCCGGGCGGGGCGACCGGCTGCATCCCGAACCGCGGCACGAGCCCCTCGTCTTCGAGCGCTCCGGACCCGGGAAGATCGGTTATTCGCTTCCTCCGCTGGACGTTCCCGAAGCCCTGGCGATCCCGCCGGCTCTCGTGCGCGGCGAGATCGAGGGGGAGACGGAGATCTCGGAGGTCGAGGTCGCTCGCCACTTCACGCGCCTGTCGCGGCTGAACTTCTCGATCGACGAGGCGCTGTATCCCCTCGGGTCCTGCACGATGAAACACAACCCGCGGACCAACGAGGAGATGGCCCGGCTTCCCGGGTTCGCGGCCTCTCACCCGCTCGCGCCCGAAGAAGTCTCACAGGGAACGCTCGAGCTGGCGTGGCGGCTCGAGCAGATGCTCATCGAGCTCACGGGCCTGTCGCGCGTCACGCTGCAGCCCGCCGCCGGTGCCCAGGGCGAGCTCGCGGGGATCCTCATGGTCCGTGCCGCCCTGGCGAAAGAGGGAAATCCGCGCAAGACCGTGCTGATCCCGGATTCGGCGCACGGCACGAACCCGGCCTCGGCGCATTTCGCCGGCTACAAGGTCAAGGAGCTGAAATCGAACGCGCGCGGCACGCTCGATCTGCACGTCCTCGAGGAGGCCATGACGGAGGACGTCGCCGCCCTGATGCTGACGGTTCCGAACACGCTCGGCATCTTCGAAGACCGGATCCTGGAGATCGCGCGGATCGTGCACGCGAAGGGCGGCTATCTCTATTGCGACGGAGCGAACTTCAATTCGTTCGTCGGCGTCGCGAAGCCGGGCGCCATGGGCATCGACGTCATGCACATGAACCTGCACAAGACGTTCTCCACGCCCCACGGCGGAGGAGGGCCGGGTTCCGGTCCGGTCGCGGTCGTCCCGCGTCTCGTTCCGTTTCTGCCCCGGCCGACGATCGAGCGGCGCGCCGACGGCGGATTCTTTCTCGATTTCGACCGGCCGGAATCGATCGGCCGGCTGCGCACGTTCCTCGGCAACTACGGCATGTTCGTCCGGGCCCTTTCGTACATCGCGGCGTATGGCAATCGCATCGGGGAGGTGGCCCGCGGGGCGGTGCTGAACGCGAACTACATCCGCGCGGGGCTGACCGGCGTGTACCATCTCAAATACGACGCGCCGTCCATGCACGAGGTCGTGTTCTCGGACAAGAAGCAGGCCGAAAAGGGCGTGCACAACGGCGATATCGGCAAGCGCCTCATGGACTACGGGTTCCACCCGCCGACGATTTCGTTTCCGCTGATCGTCCACGGGGCGCTGATGATCGAGCCGACGGAAACTGAGGGCAAGCCCGGCCTGGACGCGTTCATCGCGGCGATGCGCGCCATCGCGCGGGAAGTCGAGGAGGATCCCCGGATCGTGCTCGATGCGCCACATACGACTCCGGTCAAGCGGGTCGACGAGGTGGGAGCGGCGCGAAACCTGATCCTGCGGTGGAGTCCGGGCGGCCGCCCCGACACGCCGGACCCCGTCCGCTAGGCTTTTTCCCCTCCGCCGGCCGTATCATGCGGCATTCCATGATTCGATCCACCGCCCTGCTGCGGGTCCTGGCTCTCGCGGGTCTCGCCGCGAGCGCTTCCGGCGCGCCTCCCGGGTCGGTGCTCCCCGACGCTGGATCCTGGATGCGTGTCGACACGGCTCATTTCACTCTGTACAGCGACTCGTCCGTCTCGCGCACGAAGGAGATTGCCCTCGATCTCGAGCGTTTCCGGGCCGTCCTGCTGCTGCTCAAGCCCTCGCAGACCGAGAACGCGCCCGTGCCGACGACCCTGTTCGTATTCAAGAGCGACGGCGCCATGGATCCGTACAAACCGCGTTACCAGGGCAAGCCGAGAAACGGCGCCGGATTTTTTCAGCCCGGGTCGGACGGCAACTACATCGCTCTGACGGCCGCGTGGAACTCCGATCCGCGGCCCCTCATCTACCACGAGTACTTCCACTACTTCATGCGGAGCAACTTTCCGCCGCAGCCCCTGTGGTACGAAGAAGGCGCGGCGGAGTTCTACAGCACGTTTCGATCGACCGGGAAGGACGCAGAGATCGGCTTGCCCGTCGAGCGCCACATCCGCACTCTGCGCGACGTCCCTCTGCTCCCGCTGCGCGCCCTTTTTGCCGTGAGCCACCAATCGCCCGAGTACAACGAGTCCCAGATGCAGGGTGTTTTCTACGCCGAGTCGTGGGCCCTCGTGCACTATTTTCTGCGCGCCGAGCCGTCCCGCGCGCCCGAGTTCGGGCGCTTCCTGGTGCTGCTCAACCAGGGAAAGTCCCCGGACGACGCGTTTCACGAGGCGTTCCACGCCGAGCCCGAAGCGGTTCTCGTGGACCTCCGGCGCTACGTGCAGGGAAGCCGATACAACTACCGGCGCATTCTCTTCGACGAGATCCGGGTCGCTTCCGAAGTGCGGGTTTCGCCGATTCCGGCGGCCGAAGCGCTGGCGGAGCTCGGCGATCTGCTCGCGCACGAGAGCGAGGACATGCTCCCCGCTGCGGAGGCGCATCTCTCGGAAGCGATCGCGCTCAATCCGAAGCGGGCCGACGCGCTCGCCGGGATGGCGTTCGTGCGGCTGCGCCAGAAGCGGGATGACGATGCCGCCGACTACTTTCGCCGAGCCGTCGATGCCGGCTCGAACGACTTCCGCACGAGCTTTCGCTATGGCGAGCTCCGGCTGCGATCCCTGTCGGGAAAGTCCTTTTCGGCGGGGCACATCGACGCCGATTCGCAGGCGGCGCTGACCGAGGCGAGGGCGGCCTTTCGCCGGAGCATTGCGTTGAACTCCGGATTTCCCGAAGCGCACGCGGCGCTCGGGCGCTCGTACCTGCTCGAGTCGGGCGCGGGCGCCGCGGAGGGAATCCCGGACCTCGAGGCCGCGGTGCGGGCGCTTCCGACCCGGACGGATCTCGCGCTCGATCTGGCGTCTCTCTACGCCCGCGCCGGCGACGTGGCAAAGAGCGAGGCTTTGATGACGAAAACGCTCGGCCCGGACGCGGCGAAGAAGCTCTCTTCCGGACCGGGTCTCGGAAAGTTCGAGGAGACCGTTGCCCGCATCAACCTCCTGCTCGATCAGCACAAGGACGAGGAGGCGATCGCCCTCCTGGAAGCGCTCGCGGCGAAGGCGCCATCGGGGTTCCGGGAAGACCTGGAGTCGCAGCTGCGCTTCCTCAAGCAGAATTCCGCGCGGAACCGAAGCCGCCGCGAGTACAACGAAGCCGTCGAGCTCTGGAAGAAGAGCGACCTCCCGGGGGCGCTCACTCTCTTTCGCAAGGTCGCGGACACGGCGGACGATGCGGAGCTGGCGAAATCCGCGCGCGAGCAGGCGGATCGGATCGCGAAGTCTCTCCTGAAACCGACCCCGAAACGGCGCGGCTAGAGGATCTTCCCGATTCGGCGCCGGCCCCTCGCGATCCCGTCGCTGCGATATCCTTGCCGCCGGCCGATCCGATGAGCATGAGCGAAATCCAGCGCAAATGTCCCCTCTGCAACGGGGGGAATCTCGTCCGCTCCCGCAGCTCCAGCGCGGGATACACGTTCTATTTCTGGAAGAAGCCCTGGAAGCGGAACTTCTTCGATACGGGCGTCGAGCGCGTTTTTCCGTGGGCATGCATGGGCTGCGGCGTCGTCCTCCTCTACCTCGACCGGCTCCCCGCCGTGGCGCTGGACTACCGCACGGCCCGCGAGGAGGAATCCGGCGCCGTCGTCGCCCCCGAGCCGATTCAGCCGTGATCGCGGTCCGGTATCTGGATGGCCGACGCCTCGCGCGCTCGGTGATCGCGGGCGCCCGTTTCGTGGCAGACCGGGCCGAGCCCCTCAACAAGATCAACGTGTTTCCCGTTCCCGATGGCGACACGGGAACGAACGTCGCCTCGACACTGCAGAAGATCGCAGCGAGTCTCGCCCGCGTCCGGCAGCGGGACGTGCACGAAATGTCGCGCATCCTGGCGGACGAAGCGGTCAGCGGAGCGCGGGGCAACTCGGGCGCGATCCTCGCGCAATTCTTCTGCGGATTCGCGGAGGGCCTCCCGGATTCTCCGCGCGTCGGCGCGGGCGATTTCGGCAGCGCCGTCGTGCGCGCAGCGGACTCGGCCTACGGGGCGATCGCGCGTCCTGTCGAGGGCACGATCCTCACCGTTATCCGCGACTGGGCCCGGTTCGTCGCACGCCGCGCTCCGGAGGTTCCGGATTTCGAGAAGCTCCTCCCTGAGTCGCTCGCGACGGCGCGGGCTTCGCTCGAGAACACGCCGAAGCAGATGAAGGCGCTCGCGAAGGCGGGCGTGGTCGACGCCGGGGGTCAGGCCTTCGTCTACCTGCTCGAGGGGATCGTGCGATACCTCCGCGACTCCGCGCGCCGGTCCGTCCCTGACGCTCCGCCCGAAGAAGTCCAGGCGGCCATTTTCGACAAGAGCTCGGAATCGATCCTCTTCCGCTATTGCACCGAAGTGCTTCTCGAAGGAGACCGGATCGACCGTGACCAGCTTCGCCGGGAGGCCGCGCTCCTCGGAGACTCGATCGTCGTGGCGGGCGGCGCCACGCGCGTTCGGCTCCACGTCCACACGAACGAGCCCGAGAGGCTCTTCGAGACGGTCGGGCGGCTCGGGGAGGTTGCGCAGACGAAGGTAGAGGACATGCGCGCCCAGCACGAGACGCGTTTCGACCAGAATCGCGCGACGCGCGTGGCGGTCGTCACGGATTCGACCTGCGACCTTCCTCCCTCCATGGTGGAAGATCTCGGGATCGGCGTCGTGCCGGTGCGCGTCTATTTCGGCTCGGAGAACTACCTCGACAAGGTCACGATCACGCCCTCCGAGTTCTACGCGCGATTCTCCGTGACAGACGTGGCGCCGCAGACATCGCAGCCGCCGCCCGCGGACTTCACGCAGGTCTACCAGAACGTCGCGGCGCACGCCGGGTCGATCGTCTCCGTGAACCTGTCGTCCGCCGTCTCCGGCACCTTTCAGGCGTCGCTTGTGGGCGCGAGGCCCGTCGAGAAGACGATGTTCGAGCACGTCGACAGCCGGAACGTCTCCGTCGGGCTCGGTCTCATCGTCCGCGCATCCGCCGAGGCGGCCGCGGCGGGAAAGACCGCCTCGGAAGTCGCGCGGATCGCCCGCGACGCCGCCGAACGGACGCGGCTGTTCATCGCGGTCCCGACGCTCGAGCACCTCGTGCGCGGCGGCCGGGTATCGCCGTTCAAGGGCATGGTCGCGCGGCTCCTCGGCCTGCTGCCCGTTCTCACCCTCAACCGCGAGGGCAAAGCGGAGCCGGCAGCCAGGGGGAGAGGATTCGACGGGGCGCGCCGGAAGATGATGGCTCTTCTCTTCCGCGCCGCGGACGAGGGTTCGGTCGCCCGGCGTTTCGGCGTTGCCCACTGCGACGCCCCGACGGTAGCGGAGGCGATCGCGCGGGAGATCCGGGACCGTTATCCCGAGTCCGACGTCATGATCGTCGAATGCGGTCCCGCGCTCGGAGCGCATGCCGGGCCGGGGGCTGTGGCGGTGGCAGTGCTGCCGTAGGCGGTTGTCATTTGTCCGGGATCGGTTCGCCTTTAGCGGTCACGAGTCCTGGATGGAGAGTGGAATCGAAATCCCCGACTCAGAACTCGAATGTCAGAACGGAAAACGAAAAACGGACAACCCATAGCCGCCACCCGTGAGCTCCCTCTCCACCGTCGGCCACTCCAACCGCTCCCTCGAAGCATTCCTCGCGATTCTCGCGGCGCACGGCGTGCGGCAGATCGCGGACGTCCGGCGATATCCGGGCTCCCGGCGCTCGCCGCATTTCTCCGCCGAGTCCCTGGCGGCCGCGCTCCCGGGGGCGGGCATCGCGTATGCCGGGATGCCCGAGCTCGGAGGCCATCGCAAGCCGCTTCCGGACTCCCCGCACACCGCGTGGCGGGTCGATGCTTTCCGCGGCTACGCCGATTTCATGGACACGCCCGGGTTCCGAACCGCCCGGAAACAGCTGGAGGAGCTCGCGCGGCCGGTCCGGACGGCCGTGATGTGCGCGGAGGCGCTGCCGTGGCGTTGCCACCGATCCCTGGTCGCCGACTCCCTGATCGCGAAAGGCTGGCAGGTCACCGAGATCATGTCGGAGAAGGAAGCCCGGCCGCGCACCCTTCCGGACTTCGCGCGTCTCGACGGGGATCGCGTGATCTACGACGGAGGGCAGGGGAGGCTGCTGTGAACCCCGCCGTCCGTCTCGGCGGACAGCTGCGAACGTCCGTTGTCCGTAATCGGTATAGGACCGCCGGCAAATCAGAACGGAAAGGGAAAACGGAAAAACCGAAACGGCCCAAGTTCCGATCTCTTCAAACCTCCAGCACCCCTTCTCCCACCCGGATCACCCGCGCGCCCATGAACACCTCCGTGATCGCGGCGCGGCGCGTCTCGGTCCCGTCTTCGGTGTCGCGCTTGCCCGGGGCCGGTCGAGCGGTGTCGACGTGCACTTCGACGAAGAGCGTCGACGGCCTTCCCACGGCGTGGCCCTGCTCGATCGCGAGCTCGGTGATGGCCGAGACCGGGACCGCGGCATGGGCGACGAGGTAGGCGGACAGGGCGCCCGCCGCGGCTCCCGCTCCGGGAAGCTCCGTCGCTCCGACCGTGTCGAACGCCCGGGCATGGGCCGCCGCCCGCGGGTCTTTGGTTTCCTTCGTGAACGCGTACACGATCGAGGCGCCCATCGGCTCGACGACGTGGCGAAGATCCGCGTACCGCGGTCGCGCGCTCGCGAGGGCTTCGAGCGTCGCGACCGGAACGATCAGGCACGGAAGGCCGGTCGAGGAGACCTTGACCGGCTGGTTGGAGGCCTGGACCTGTTCCTCGGCGAGGCCGAGCGCGAGAGCGACGCGGGCCACGTCGCCGGAGGCGAGCCGCCGCCCGATCTCCGGCGATCGCTGCCGCAGGCGGAGCATCCCGATCCGCCCGTTCTCGACGCGGATGTCGACGTGGACGAGACCGCCGCGGCCCTCGTGCGCGACCGTCGTCACGGGTTCCACGAGGGGCGTCTGCGTCTCCGTCGCATGGACGAAGTGGGCGCCGAGCGCCGGGTGCCCCGCAAACTCGATCTCCCGCTCCCGCGAGAAGATCCGGAGACGAAAGCTCGCGCCCGGCAGTTCGGACGGCGTCAGGAACGCCGTTGCCGCGTGGTCCATCTCGCGGGCAATCGGCTGAAGCAGATCCTCGGGGATCGTCTGGCCCTCCGGAAAAACGGCGAGGGGGTTGCCGGCGAGCGGGCGATCCGCGAAGACGTCGACGAGGACGAACCGGTGCTTCACGGCCCTGCCGCCGGGCCCCCCGCCTCGGAGGTCGTCACGCCCGGCGTGCGGCGAGCAGGAGCACGTCGCGCGCTCCCACCGTACATCCCGCTCTCTTCCATTCGGAGACGAGCTGCGCGAACGCCCCGGCGAGGCCCTGGCCCGCGGCCACGCGCGCGAAATGCTGGACGGACTTCTCTCCGGGGACCGGCTTGCCGGGGAAGCGGATGTCCCCGATGCCAGCCGACGCCAGCACCAGGAGATCGCCGGGAGCCGCGTCCGACTCGGCGAGCCGGAGCGTGCGCCGTTCCGTGGTCGGGAACGGCACCGGTCGGGCGTCCCGCAGAAGATACGGAATCTCGGCTCCCGGGCCCGCGGCGAGCGTGATCTTGTCGCCCTCCCACCGCGCCGCTGCCACCGCGCATCCGGGCTCGGCCGCGATGGCCCGCTCGACCGCTTCCGCCGCCGACACGGCGAGCCCCTCCGTTCCCGCGCCGCTCGCCCGCAGAAGCGCGCCGAGGGCGGTCTCCGGCGGCAGCCCCGTCTCGACGAGGAGGAAGGAGATCCACTTCGGTCCGGACCGCACAGCGTAGGAGACGAGATCGATTTCCTCGGAGCGCCACCGCAGCGGCGCCGCGTCGAATCCCTCGGTATGAGGCCACACGTGCGGTGCGAGCGCCGACTGCGCGCCCTTGAGGACGGCCGCCGCGCCTTCGCGCCGGGCGCGCGCGACGGCCGCCTCGTGCTGTCTTACGCTTTCGACCGCAATCGCGGAGTGTGTGCCGACCTCCACGAGAAATTCCTCATCCTCCCGCGTGAAGACGCGGTTGCGCTTGTTCAGGAGCTGGACCGCTCCGACAATTTCCCCCGAGGGCGTGCGAAGAGGCGCCGCGAGGATCGTCCGCGTCGTGAATCCGGAGGACAGGTCCGTGCGGGACTCGAAGCGCGGATCCTTGTAAGCGTCCTGGATGTTGATCGTCTCTCCGGTTTTGGCGACGGTGCCGGCGATGCCGCGGCCGACCGGCAGGCGGATCGGCGCGACGGCTCCACCCTCGAGGATCTGGCTGACGAGCTCGTCCGAGCCGGGCTCGCGCAGGAAGATCGTGCCGCGCTCGGCATCCGTCTCCGTCGTCGCGGTCCGCAGAATGATGCGGAGGATCTCCGTCGGATCAAAGGTCGCGGCGAGGGCCTTGTTCGCTTCGAGGATCACCATGAGCTTGACCATTTTCGAGCGCGTGACGGACACTTCCGCCATGACGCGGTCGAGCACCTGGCCCTCGAACGACGCGATCGCGTCCGCGAGGGAATCCGCGTCAGGGAAGCGCGTCTGCGGATCCTTGGCGATCGCGCGGTCGAGGATCCCGAGGAGCTCGGGCGGAAGGTCCGGTCGGAGCGTGACAGCCTTTGGCGGCGCTTCCGAGATCACGCGCCGCACGAGCCGCGCGGTGTCGGGGTCGTCGAAGGGCACCTGGCCGGTGAACATCTCGTAGAGGAGCACGCCCATCGCGTAGATGTCCGTTCGGATGCTGGGCGCCTCGCCGCGGAGCAGCTCGGGCGCCAGGAACTGCGGCGTTCCGGGGACCGTGTCCTCTTTTTCGCCGCGGTACACGGCGGAGTCCACGGCGATCCCGAAATCCATCAGACGCGGCGTTCCGTCGGTCGAGACGATGACGTTCTCGGGTTTCAGGTCCCGATGGAGAACACCGATCCGGTGCGCCGCCGCGAGGCCGCGGCAGATCTTCTTGGCGATCGAGAGCCCGCTGCCGAGCGGGAGCGTTTTCTCTTCGTCCTCGACGTCCTTGAGCGTCCGGCCGGGAAGGTACTCCATCGAGACGAATTCTTCGCCCTGGACTTCGACCAGGTCGAAGACGCGGCAGACGTTCTCGTGCGTGACCTTGCGAGACAGGATGATCTCGCGCCGCAGCGTCTCGCGCCTCTCGGCGGACATGCGGTCGGGCCGGATCCGCTTGAGGGCGATGTCCTGATCGAGCTTCAGGTCCCGGGCGCGGTACACGACGCCCATGCCGCCGTATCCGAGGACCGACTCGACCCGGTACCGGCCGCCCAGCACCGTTCCGGGCGTCATGGGACGGTCGCTCCGCGCGCTCGGGCCGCTGCCGAGATTCTCGCTTGTCGGGGTGCTGCTGTCGCGGGGCACGATGCCGGGGATTCTATCGGGTGGGCGCGGACGGCGGCGCCCTAAAGGGCCGATCTTCTTTGACTTTCCGAGGGGGGAGGGCGTAAATTGCCCCTTCATCCCCATGTTTTTTTCTCATAGGTTTCCCCGACAATTCGAATGAGGGAGGAATGAAAACCGTGACAAGAAGCCGGTTCCGATTTCATCGGATCTCCGCGGGTCTGGCCGTACTCGCCTTTCTGGCCGCCTCTCCCGCCCTGCCTTCCGGGTTCCAGGTCCAGACCCAGGACGCGAAGGCGATGGGCATGGGCCTCGCGTTCACGGCGGTTGCGGACGACCCTTCCGCCATCTTCTACAACCCCGCCGGCCTCGGATGGCAGAAGCACTTCGAGGCGCAGGTCGGCGCCTCCTTCCTTTCCAAGGTCAAGGGCGATTTCGACGGATCGAACCCCTATCCCGGTGACGGGGTCCACGAAAACCAGCACAAGACGACCTTCACGGTGCCGAACCTGTACGTCGTCGCGCCGCTGACGAATGAGATCAACTTCGGTCTCGGCATCTTCGCTCCGTACGGCCTCGGCTACCGCTGGGACAACCCGGATACCTTCAGCGGCCGATACATCGCCCAGAACACGTTCGTCCAGACGACCGACATCAACCCCGTCTTGTCGTTCCAGGCGACGCCCACGTTCGCGATCGCTGTCGGCGCGGACTACCGGTTCTCCAAGGTGCAGCTCGAGAACGACGAGGCCGCCGAGAACCCGTTCACCCAGTCGTTCGTCAACGTCGCCCACATCAAGTTGAACAGCAATCTCACCGACAACCACGGCTGGGGCTGGAACGCCGGCATCCTCTACAAGCCCGTCCCCGAGTTCTCGCTCGGCGCGTCCTACCGCAGCAAGATCAAGGTGAACTACGACGGCACGGCCAAGTTCACGCAGATCCCGACCGGAAATCCGATCGTGGACGCCGGAGTCGCCGCGCAGCTTCCGTCGGGTAATCCGGCGGTGCAGACGTCGATCGATTTTCCCGCCTCTCTCAACCTCGGAGCCGCCTTCAACGTCGGCGGTCTTCTCGTCTCGCTCGAGGCGGACTGGACGCAGTGGTCGAGCTTCAAGGAGCTCGCGATCCACTTTCCGGACCTGACCGGGCTCGACCCCGACGTGCGCCACACGGACTGGAAGAACTCGTGGGCGTATCGCGCCGGCCTCGAGAAGAAGTTCGGCGCCTTCGCCGTCCGGGCGGGCTACTACCGCGACAAGACGCCGCAGCCCACCGCGGACGCGGGACCGCTGCTCGCGGACAACGACCGCAACGGCTACACGCTCGGCTTCGGCTTCGGCACGGACCGCTGGGGCATCGACGTCTCGGACCTGTACCTCAAGGTCAAGGACATCAACACGGTCGGCAATTCGAATGACGGGTTCTACGGAAAGTATCGGGAGACGGTGAACGTCTTCGCGTTGAGCCTGCGGTTGGCGTTCTAACCATGGAGAGCACGATGAAAACGAGATTTCTTCGCGCGGCGGCCGCGGCCGGCGCGCTCGCGACTCTGGCGGCCGGCTCCCTGTCGGCCCAGACGACGTTTCACAAGTACGTCGCCCTCGGCGACAGCCTGACGGCGGGCGTCCAGGGCAACTGCCTGGTCGGACGAAACCAGAAGGTGGCGTATCCCGCGCTGGTGGCCAAATCGATCGGCATCTCCGATTTCGAGCTCCCTCTCGTCGCGGAGAGCACGACCGTCACGAATCCCTCGTCCGCATGCCTGGGCGCGACGTTCAACGGAACCTCCGTGCTGCCCGGCCCGATCTCGCAGGGGCTCGGTCCTCTGAACGGAACTCTTTCGCGGCCGTACGACGACCTCGGCATCCCCTCGGCGCGCGTGGCGGATCTCGTCGATCTGGTCCACTCCAATCCGACCGGAGGCGGCGTGCAGACGTCCGCGGCCCTGGTCCTCCGCAACTTTCCGGGGAGCCCGTTCGACGGCCTGAGCGCCGTAGCGGAAGCGAATCTCCTGAGCCCGGATCTCGTGTCCCTCTGGATCGGCAATAACGACGTGCTCGGAGCGGCGACCTCCGGCGTGGCCATCGACGGCGTGACCGTCACGAGCGCGGCCGCCTTTGCCGACAAGTACACCCAGGTGGTCGATGCGATCAAGGGGAGCGGACGGACGCTCGTTTTCCTGAACATCCCGGACGTCACGGCCATCCCGTTCACCACGACGATCAAGCCCTTCACCGTCGTAGGCGGCCACACGATCCCGTTTCTGGGACCGCGCACGACCTCGACCTGCGCCGTGGCGCCCTGCCCGCTGCCGGACGGCACGCTGCTGACGCTCCAGGCGCAGGCGTTTCTGAGCGCCGGCCACGGTGTCCCGACCGCCGCGGGCGGTTTTGGTGACGCGCTTCCGGACGGCGGACCGGATCTCACGACCGGCGCGCTGTCCCCGGGAGTCATCCTCTATCCGGACGAGGTCGCTCTGCTCCAGTCGCGCACGAACGACTACAACGCGACGATCGCGGCCGCGGCTGCGTCGAACGGCGGGATCCTCATCGACATCCACACGATCTTCAACGACATCAAGGCCAACGGTCTCAAGATTGGCGGCATCTCGCTCAACACGGGCCTCTTGATCGGCGGCCTGTTCTCGGGAGACGGCGTCCATCCGTCGAGCGTCGCGCAGGCGGTGATCGCCGACCACATCATCGTTGCGCTGAACGCGAGCAAGGGCACGGACTTCGAGGAACCGAACCTGGCCACTCCTCTCTTCACGCCGAACGTGCCCGGCGGGGCGGCCGCGTCGATCTCATCCGCCGACTTCTGGCGCTCGATCTTCGCCATGTTCCCGCCGGGGCTGGACGTGATCCTGCCGGCCGAGCGGGAGACCCCGATCGCTCCGTCCCGGTCTCCTCGCGGGACGCGTCACGTCGGCAACCGGACCGCGGCCGCGGTCGAGCCGTAAGGGTCCTTTTCCGGATTTCCACGAGCCCCGGGCCATCGCGGTCCCGGGGCTTTTCATTTCAAAACGGGCGAAGGGATGAGGATTTTTCGGCGGGAGAACCGGGACCGAGTCTCCGGCGGGCTTTCTTTCCGCCGCCTGCTCTGCTAGATTTCGCCGTCTTTTGCGGTCCGATCGGAGACTTCACAATGATGATCCCCGCCACCCAGATTCGCGCCGGAACCCTTGTGATCTACAACGGTGAGCTGCACCGCGTCCACGGGATGGTCCACAAGACCCCCGGAAACCTGCGCGGGTTCGTCCAGGTGAAGATGCGCAACCTGCGCAACGGATCGATGACCGAGCACCGCTTCGGCTCGACCGACCGCGTCGAGAAGGCCTCTCTCGACGAGCGCGAGATGGAGTACCTCTATTCCGACTCGGCCGGCCACCACTTCATGGACCAGGCCAACTATGAGCAGGTCACGCTCCACGATGAGGTGATCGGCGACCAGATGAAGTACCTGCTCGCCAACACCGTCATCCACGTCGATTTTTACGAGGACAATCCCGTCGGAATCGAGCTCCCGAACACCGTCAACCTGAAGGTGACCGAAACGGCGCCCGGGATGAAGGGCGCCACGGCGTCCGCCTCCTATAAGCCGGCGACGCTCGAGACCGGTCTCCAGGTGATGGTGCCGCAGTTCATCGAGGCGGGAACGACCATCACGGTCGACACGCGCGACGACTCGTACCTCGAGCGAGCGTAAGGAAAGCGAGCCCGTCCGGTACGAGTTCGTCCGGTACGAGCCCGTCCGGTACGAGCTCGTCCGGTAGACGAGGGGTCAGTTATCGCTTCCGGGCGCGGAGACCCGAGCCCGATCGGCCGAGAGCCGAGAATTCACGGCGGACAGCGGACAGCGGCAGCCGAATGACGAAGCCCGAAGCCCGAAGCCCGACGCCCGACGCTCGATGCCCGATGCCCGATGCCCGATGCTCGATGACGGATCGGTCCGAACGGGTGAACGCCGCGCCCCGTTGGCACACTTGGCGTCCTCTTCCGAGGCCGCATGACGTATGCTGATGTGACATATCTATTTGATTCTATTCGACTTTTAGGCTTGACGGCATCGGAACCGTTTTGAATAATCGACGGGTGCAGAAGCGATGGGTGATCCGGGCGGCCGCGTTGGCCGCCATTCTGGCGCTCGGCAGCGCCCGGCCCGCCGAAGCGCGTAAAGCCCGACCGGCGAAGCCTGCCCGACACAAGGCCGCGGATGCTTCCAGGGTCTCCTCCCCATCCTCGCGAACGGGCTCGGGCCGGAAGCGCGGAACTGCGGCGGTCCATAAGCGCAAACCGAAGCACCGGCAACCGGACTCGTCCGTCGCTGTGTCCTCGGCGTCCCGGAGGAAGCCTTCGCGGCGCGCCCGGAGGGTGATCCATCAGAACGAAGCCGGAGACGTCGTGATCGACCGGGTCGAGGTCGTCGGAATGCCCGTCGCCGGACCGTCCCGCGAGGCCTTCAATTACCCGCCGACCCCCTGCGAAGCTACCGACGTCGTGATCGAGGCGCGGATGCACGAGGTGGCCATCGACTCGCCGGAAGGGGATGCGCCCGCCCAGGCGGCGGAGCTGCGGGACGAACAGATCGAGCCGGATGCCTCCATGGAAGAGGCGGCCGGGCCGCCGGCGACCGGCGCGCGGGCGAGCCTCGCGAGGATGGCGCAAAGAGTCGGTTCCTTCTTCCGTCCGAAATCCTCGCTCTCCGAGGTCAAGCCGCAGGACGTCGACCTGGCCTCGCTCCTCTCGGAGAGCTTCCAGATCCCCGTCGAGGGAGTGGATGCGGCCCGACTGAGGGATTCGTTCCTCTCCTCCCGCGGCCGCCACGCGAAGCACCTCGCGATCGACATCGGAGCCCCCAAAGGCACTCCGATCGTCGCCACGACGGATGGCGAGATCACGAGGATCTCGAAGGAGCGGCGGGGCGGCAAAGCGATCTACCAGAAAGACTCGACCGGCCAGTACCTGCTCTTCTACTGCCACCTCTCCCGGTATGCCGAGGATCTCGAGGTCGGCCAGAAGGTCAAGCGAGGCGACGTCATCGGTTATGTCGGCTCGACGGGCCACGTGATCGGAGGCTCACACCTCCACTTCTCGATCACTCGCCTGCCCGGCGACGATTCGAACTTCAGGAAGGGCCTGGCCATTAACCCGTACTTGCTCTTCCTGGCTGGAGTGCCCTGAGGTCCTTCAGGCCGCTCGCGATCGGATGATCGGGTGATCAATCGAACCATCGGACGATCTCCGGATCTGCCCTGATCGAAGTCTCCAACATTCAGTCGATTTGTTTTCCCCCTCTCCCGGCGGGAGAGGGCCGTGGTGAGGGGCGAGCTCTTCTCTCTCCGATCCTCCGATCCTCCGATCCTCCGATTCCCCAGACTGATCATCCGATCATCCGATCACCCGATCACCCGATTCGTGATGACCGCCGGGAAAGTGAATCGCTTACGTCATCCTCACCCTCGATGACGCCGCCTAGACTCTCGGCACCCCCGACTCCCTCAACAGCTTCTCAATCCACAGGTTCGTGAGCTTCTCACTCACCGTATTCTGGCGCAGCCTCGCGGCGAGGTTCTCCCAGTCCATCTCGTCTAAGAGCTGGTCCTGGTTGAAGCAGGAGAAGACGATCTCCTTCTCGCGGCGGGTGGCGGGGTCGATGTGCTTCTGCAGGCACTGGGCGCAGACTTCCTTCATCATGCATTGCATCGGCGAATTGATGGAGCCGACTCCCACGTGGGTGGGGGAGAGGTGGGGAGCGAGAACCGCATGGCGCGCGCGCGCGACGGCCGCCATCATGCGATCGGAGCCGATGACGATCATGCGCTCGGCCGCCGAGAGCGGGATCGCGACGTCCCCCATCTTCCCGGTCGCGTAGGCGATCATGGCTTCCACGATGTTGCCGACGAACTCGCGGTCGGAAGGGCGGCCCGCCGGGATGTTGCGGCCGCGGTCGACGGAGAGAACGAGGACGTCGGCGGCCGCTTCGATCTCTTCCCGCTTGTAGAAGTCGTCCGCGTTCTTGTAGCCCGCGAAATAGAGAACGCGGTTGCCCATCTCGCGCGCCTTCCTGCCGATCGAGAAGAGCACCGCGTTGCCCAGCCCGCCGCCGCAGAGGAGGACCGTCGAGTCGCGCGGCAGCTCCGTGGCGCTGCCCGTCGGCCCCATGACGAGCACGGGCTCGCCCGGCTGCAGCGCGGCGCACAAGCGCGAGGATCCGCCGAGCTCGAGCGCGATCATCGAGAGCAGCCCCTGCCCGGCATCGACCCAGGCTCCCGTGAGCGCGAGCGGCTCGATCAGGAGGGGCGCGCCTCGGGCGACGGCCGCGCGGGCCTCCAGATTCTGAAGGCGGAAGAACTGCCCGGGCTGGAAGTTCGCCGCGGCGGCCGGCGCGCGGACGACGATCTCGACGATGGTGGGTGTCAGGCGCCGGACCTCGTGAACCGTCGCGCTCAGCAGGTCCGCGGTGCGTTCCCGGAACGACTCCCATTCCGCCTCGGGCGCCGCCGGCAACGACTCACCGGGCGCCGGCCCCCCCACGACATCCGTGACGGGCCGGTATCCGCGCTTTGCCGACGCCATCGCCTTGACCACATTGCCGTTGAATGCGGGGTGGTTGTCGCCAAAAAAGCTGATCAGACGTCCCTCGCGGAGGTATCCCGTGAAGAACGCTCCCTGGTCGTCCGCAGCCGCCGGCTCGAGCCGCCATCCTCCCGATCCATCCGGAACGGCGCGGTGGGGAAGGAAGAACCGGCGCCTCTCGTCCATGCGAAAGGTTCCCGGCCATTCCTTCTCGTACGTGATGTTCGGCGTCGTCCCCGCGGCCACCAGGCAGGATCGGGCCGGCAGCTCGATGATGTCGCCGGAGCCCGAGCGGCGGAAGCGCACGGCCTGCAGGTGGCCCTTGTCGTCGGCGATCGCTTCCTGCGGTTCGAACCCTTCGATGAAGGAGATCCCTTCCTCCAGAGCTTTGATGATCTCCTCGTGATTCAGCCGGTACGCCGGAGATTCCTCCATCGGCCGGCGGTACACGATCGAGACGCCCCCCCACTCACGGCAAAGGCTCGCGAAATCGGGCCTGTCTCCCGCCTCCTGCGCGCGCACCCGCTCCCGGCGCACCTCCGTGCCGTGGTGGAGCAGCCGGTCGAGAAGGTCCCGCTCCTCGGCGTCGAACGGGGCGCGAACCGCGGGCTCTCCGTGCTCCGCGACCAGGGTTTCGTAGCGGAGAAGCGTCTTCTCCGCCTGGATCGGGTAGTAGGCGAGGAGCTCGGTCGCGGTGTCGATGGCGGTCAGCCCTCCGCCGATCACGACCGCGGGAAGCTCCGCCTGCAGGTTCGCGAGGGCCTCTTCCTTGAACGCGCCCGTCAGCTGGAGCGCCATCAGGAAGTCCGAGGCCTTTCGAACGCCGCGGATGAGGTTGTTCTTCATCCCGATGATGGTCGGGCGGCCGGCGCCGGCCGCGATCGCGACGTGGTCGAAGCCGTGATCGAACGCCTGCTCGGCCGTGATCGTTCCGCCGAAGCGGACGCCGCCCACGGCCTCGAAGCGCGCGCGGCGGGAGAGCGTGAGATGGATGAGAGTGAGGAAGTTCTTGTCCCACCGCACCGTGATCCCGTATTCGGAGACGCCTCCGAATCCCGCGAGGGGCCGAGCGTCGAGAGGCTGCACGATCTCGGACCATGCGCGGACGGGCCGGATCCCTTTCCCGTCGGATCCGGTCCAGTCGGGAGGGAGAGGCTCGATCTTCAGGCCGTCGATGCCGACGACGCCGAACCCTTCGTTGACGAGGTAGTGCGCGAGCGTGTACCCGGCGGGACCGAGACCGACGACCAGGATCTTCTTGCCGTTATAGGGAAGAGCAACCGGCCGCGCCGGCGCGAGGGGGTTCCAGCGCGTGAAGAGGCCGTAGATCTCGACGCCCCAGGGCAGCGCGAGGACGTCGGTCAGGATGCCCGTCTCCGCCTGCGGGATGTTGACGGGCTCCTGCTTCTGGAAGATGCAGCCCTTCATGCAGTCGTTGCAGATCCGGTGGCCCGTGCCGGGGCACATCGGGTTGTCGACGCACACGATGGCGAGGGCGGCGATCGAGTCCCCCTCGCGGCGCAGCAGGTGCATCTCCGAAATTTTCTCGTCGAGCGGGCAGCCCGGGAGCGGCACGCCAAGCGGGTTCTTCTGGAACGTGTCGGTCTTCGAGTCGAAGAAGCCCTTCGAACAGGAGTCCTTCTCCCGGTCGTGGCAGAGGAGGCAGTAGTGCGTTTCGCCGAGGACCTGCCGCGGCGTCATCCGGAAGTCGGTCAATCCGAATCCGTCCCGCCGCCGGCGATGCTCGTGCGGGCCGACACGCTCTTCGGGAAGCTCCGGGTTCGGCCGCTCCGTTTCGACGAGCGCGTTGTAGTCGAGGGTCTCGGGAAGCCGGAAGGACGACCAGTCGCGGATTTCCCGGCGCCAATCCGGATGCCGGCGCCGCAGGCCCGTCCAGACGGCATACGCCTTGATCAAGTCGTCGACGAAGGCGAGCAACGCTTCGTCGCCGGCGTCCTCCGCCGGCGCCGCCGCGCGGATGCCCGAGCCCTCCGCGAACATCTTCGCGCGCGACGCGAGCTCCGCTGCGCGCGCACGCGCCGCCGGAGAGACCTCGGGAACTTTCTTCTGCCGGAGGGCCGCGAGAAAATCCGCCTCGAGGTCGAGGAGGCCCGCGCCGAGGCGGGCGGTCGCCATCTCGGGATCCGCGTCCCACGGAAGCTCGGGATGGAGCCCCCGCTCGATGGCGCGGCCCGTCTCCGCGGCGGCGTCGGCTTCCGGAGAGGCCGGATCCGGAAGGGCCGCCTTGACGGCCCGCCGCTGAAGGAAATCGCGGCGGAAGCGGAACAGGATCGCCTCGGGCTGGGCGGCCTCCCGCTGAGCCTGCCACTCGCGCTCGACTCCGAAGAGCCGGGCGACGAAGGGGCCGAGCGCTCGAGCCCCCTCGATCAGGACGCGCGAGCGTGCGAGGGCATCGAACGATGCCGGCTCGCGGCGATAGCGGGCCAGCCGGTCCGCAAGTCCCGCGTCTTCGGCCGCCAGGGCGGCGAGAAAGGCGCGGTCGAGGTCCGCGAGTCGGTCTTCGCGGTGGAGATCCTGGTAGCGGAAACCCTCGAGCCCGAGCGGGAAGTCCCGATCAGGACCGGGGCCGGAGGATGGTTCGGTGGGCAAGCGAGCGATTCTATACGTCGCCTGCGCCGCGTCCTCTCGCCGGACTCTTGACCGAGCGGCGTGCGCGGAGGTCCTGTTGTGGCGAGAGCTGCTCGGTTCGGCCGGATGCGGCCTCGACCGAGCGGAGCGTGGCTGGCTCCGGCTCCCGCAACGGGAGGCTCCTCCTTCCCTCCGGTCAGGAGACTCCTCCCGTTGCGAGCGGTCGAATATTGATACCTCGCCGAGTTGTGTGGGAGGCGAGGGCTTTCTTAGATTTCCGATCTTCGATTTCCGATGAATCGATAGTTCGTTTGATCGCGAGATCATGAGATCGCGAGATCGCGAGATTCTGACAAGGGGCGCAGCGCCTGCCCCCTCTCCCGGCGGGAGAGGGCCGGGGTGAGGGGCACACGTCGCCGGAGCCGCGATGATCATCCCGGCGTGAGGCGGTTGCGGTGCGCGGAGGGACTCAACGTTGTAGGGGTTGCTCGGCTCGGCCGGATGCGGCCTCGACCGAGCGGAGTGAGGCTGGCTCCGGCTCCCGCAACGGGAGGCTCCTCCATCCCTCCGGTCAGGAGACTCCTCCCGTTGCGAGCGGTTGATGATTGATACCTCGCCGAGTTGTGTGAGAGGCGAGGGCTTTCTTAGATTTCCGATCTTCGATTTTCGATGAATCGATAGTTTGATCGCGAGATCATGAGATCACGAGATCGCGAGATTCTGACAAGGGGCGCAGCGCCTGTCCCTCTCCCGGCGGGAGAGGGACAGGGTGAGGGGCGGCGTCGGTCCGGGTGTCCGATTCTCCGATCGCCCGATTCCCTGATTGATCACCCGATCACCCGATCACCCGATCACCCGATCACCCGATTCTCCCTCGATAGTTCGATCGATCGCGAGATCATGAGATCGCGAGATCATGGGATCGCGAGATCATGAGATTCGAACTTCAACTGGACACCACCCTTATTTAGTAATAGGATCTATTATTGATATGTCTGTGCCCGCGCCATCAGCCCTTCGCCGCCGGACTCGCCAGCGCGGTCTCGTCTACGACGCCGTCGCGGGAACGGATTCGCATCCGACGGCGGAGTGGGTTTACGAGCGCGTCCGCCGGGCCATGCCGCGCGTGTCGCTCGGGACCGTTTACCGGAATCTTCAGATCCTCGTCGAGGACGGCCGGCTGCGCACCTGGTCCCG
Source organism: Thermoanaerobaculia bacterium (assembly GCA_038239305.1). Taxonomy (GTDB): domain Bacteria; phylum Acidobacteriota; class Thermoanaerobaculia; order UBA5066; family Gp7-AA6; genus JALYUA01. The sequence continues at coordinate 45,642 of JBBSEW010000024.1, forward strand.
GGGCCGGATCACCCGGTTCGACGCGGATCTTTCCCCGCACGATCACTTCGTCTGCGACCGGTGTGGACTGCTCGTCGATCTCGAGCGGGCGAAGGGAGCCTTCGATTCGGAACGGAAGCTCGCGGCGGGCGGCCACCAGGTCCGCGACCGCGTTTTGGAGTTCGTCGGCCTCTGCCGGACCTGCCGGAAGGCCAGAAAGACAGGAGGATATTCACCATGCCCACGCTGAACGGCAGCAAGACGCACGAGAATCTGAAGCACGCCTTCGCCGGCGAGTCGCAGGCGAACCGCCGGTACCTCTACTTCGCGCGCCGCGCGGACATCGAAGGGTTTCCGGACATCGGCGGCCTCTTCCGCGACACGGCCGAGGCGGAGACGGGCCACGCGTTCGGTCACCTCGATTTCCTGAAGGAAGTCGGAGATCCCGCGACGGGCTTCGAGATGGGAAACACCGACGCGAACCTGAAGTCCGCCGTGGAAGGCGAGACGTACGAATACACGCAGATGTATCCCGGGTTCTCGCGCACGGCTCGCGAGGAGGGGTTCACGGAAGTCGCGGAGTGGTTCGAGACGCTCGCCCGCGCCGAGAAGTCGCACGCCGGCCGATTCCAGAAGGGCCTCGACAACCTGGGCACTTACTGAGTTGGTGTTCGATCCGGCGGCTCCCGATTTCTTCGACCCGGCCGCGGTGGACCGCGAGCTGCGCCGGGTCGCGGACATCTGCCACACGTGCCGCCGGTGCTACAACCTCTGCCCGTCTTTCGACGTCCTCTTCCGGGCCCTCGACCGCCCGGAGGTGGACGGCGAGGCGGACAAACTCGCCGCGCGGGATCTCGGAGAATTTTCGGACCTCTGCTACGAGTGCAAGCTCTGTATCCCGCATTGTCCGTACTATCCGCCTCACCGCTGGGAAGTGGACATTCCGCGGATCGTCCTGCGCGATCGGGCATCCCGGGTTCAGAGCGCCGGCAAGCCCGGCCTCCGCGAACGCGTCCTCTCCTCGGCGGATACCGTCGGCCGGTTCTCCACCCGGTGGTCCTTCCTCGCGAACGCGATGAACGAAACCCGGCCCGCCCGCGTGATGCTCGAGAAGACCCTCGGCGTCCACCGCGACCGGATGCTGCCGGTGTGGGCGCCCGAGTCCTTCGTCACATGGTGGAAAAGGCGAGGCGGCGCCACCGCACCTTCGCCGGAGGGTGATCCGGCCGGCGGAAAGGTCGCGCTCTTCGTGACGTGCTCGCTCAACTACAACGGTCCCGACGTCGCGCGGGCAGCGGTCGCGGTGCTCGAGAAGAACGGCTGCGAGGTCGTCGTTCCGGAACAGCGATGCTGTGGAATGCCGTTTCTCGAAAGCGGCGATATCGAGTCTGCGCGCGAGTGCCGGTTCGACAACGTCGCCTCGTTTCTGCCGTTCGTGCGGGCCGGCTACACGATCGTGTCGCCCGGTCCGACATGCAGCCTCACGCTCAAGAAGGAGTATCCCGTTCTCGGGAAGGACGATGCGGGGCGCGAGATCGCCGCAGCGACGCTCGATCTCTGCGAGTACCTCATGAAGCGCCACGCCCGGGGCAGCCTTTCCCTCGATTTCGCGCGAAGTCCCGGGCGCGTGCTCTACCAGGTTCCCTGCCACCTGAAGGTGCAGGACATCGGGTTCAAGTCGCGGGACCTGTTGGCCCTGATTCCCGGAGCCGAGGTCATCACCGTCGAAAAATGTACGGGCCACGACGGTACCTGGAGCATGAAGACCGAATACTTCCCGCTCTCGATGAAGATCGGGAGGCCGGTCTTCGAGGAGGTCCGACAGCACCGGCCGGACGCGATCGCGTCCGACTGCCCGCTCGCCGCCCTCCAGATCCGGCAGGGAACGGGCCGCACGCCCAAACATCCGATCCAGATCGTCGCCGAGGCATACGGCCTTTCCGACGCCGACGCCGAGTGACCGAACGCGAGGACCGATGAAGCCGATTGCTCCCGAAGACATCCTCAACCTCCACGAGTACGAGCTCGGACGGCCCGATTTCCGAAGGCAGGTCATCGATCGCAAGAAGCGCCGGCGGGTCGCGCTCGGGCCGATCATGACGCTCGTGTTCGAAAACCGGGACACAGTCCGTTTCCAGATCCAGGAGATGCTTCGGATCGAGCGGATCGTGCGACCGGACAAGGTCCAGGAGGAGCTCGACGTGTACAACGGCCTCCTTCCCGGCGACGGCGAGGTCGCGGCCACCCTCTTCATCGAGGTCACGGACCCGGCCCTGGTCCAGCCGACGCTGGACGGGTTCGTCGGGCTGGACGAATCGGGCGCCGTGACGCTCCGCGCCGGCAACATCGTGACGCCGGCGCAGTTCGCGTCGGGCCAGAGCCGGGAAGATCGGATCTCCGCCGTCCACTACATCCGTTTTCCTCTTGGCGAAAAGGGAAAAGCCGCTCTCGAACGGGGAGACCGCGCCGAGCTCGCGGTCGACCACGGAGACTACAAGGCGAGCACGGTGTTGAGCGCGGAGACGGTTGCCGAGCTCCTGGAGGATTTGCGCTCGTAGGGCGAATCTCATGATCTCGCGACCTCGCGATCTCGCGATCAATCTTCCGATCGAATCATCAGGAAATCTCGGGATTCGGAGCCCACGCGCCACGGATTCCGTCTGATCACCGGATAATTCGATAATTCGATAGTCGATGGTTCGATCGATCGCGAGATCATGAGATCGCGAGGTCGCGAGGTCGCGAGATTCCTCCCTAGCGCCCCAACGGTACAATCACCCCGTGCCTCCCGGACATGCGATGGGGTTCCGGCCGGTGGTCTTCTACGGCCGCCCGGTCGGGGAGCTTTTGTCGCTTCTGGCGGAGCCGAAATTCGCCGCACGCCCCCTCGATCCGGGGTGGTCGCTCGCTCCGGATGAGATCGGTCTCGTGCTTTCGGACGGATCGCCTGGCACCGGGCTCGCCGATCCGCCGGCGTCCGACCTCGGAGACGGTGCGGATCGGATCGGCGTCCTGATCGTTGGCGAAGGCTGCGGCGAGGTCGATCCCTTCTGGTCGGCGCGCGTCTACTTTGCGCTGCCGGCGGGCACCGCGGCGCGGGATGTGGCCCGCGCACTCTCGTCGCTCTTCCGGATGCTCGAGGACCGGGCGTCTTCCGCTCGCGACCGCCGGGCGCTCGCCGACCGGACCCGCGAGATCCGCGCTCTCGTGGACGTCGGCGTGTCGCTTTCGGCGGAGCGGGACATCGACAAGCTCCTGGAGACGATCCTCTCGCAGGCGCGGGCGCTGACGGCCGCGGAGGCGGGCAGCCTCTATCTTCTGGAGGACCAGCCGGGCGGCGTCGTCCTCCGATTCGTCCGCGCGCAAAACGACTCGGTCCGTTTCGATTTCGTGGAACGGACGCTGCCCCTGGACGACGCGTCGATCGCGGGCTTCGTCGCGCGGAGCGGCGAAACCCTGAATCTCCCGGATGTCGGGGCGATCCCGGCCGATGCGCCGTACCGCTTCGACGCCGGGTTCGACCAGCGTTACGGATACCGCTCGCGTTCCATGCTCACCGTGCCGATGACGACGCCGCAGGGGCGCACGATCGGAGTCCTCCAACTTCTGAACCGGCGCCTTCCCTTCCTCCCGCTGCAGGCCGACACCGCGGTGATGCGGATCCAGGTGGTTCCGTTCGGCGAGGAGAATGTGGACATCGCCCGCTCGCTCGCGGCGCAGGCGGCCGTTGCGGTGGAGAACCGGAGCCTGACGGAAAATATCCGGCGCCTCTTCGAGGGATTCGTAGAGGCGAGCGTTACGGCGATCGAACAGCGGGACCCGACGACGTCCGGCCATTCGGAGCGCGTGGCGCTGCTTTCCTGCGGCCTCGCCGAGCTCGTGGACCGTGTGTCGGCGGGCCCGTTCGCGGCGATTCGCGTGACCCGCGAGGAGCTGCGGGAGCTCCGCTACGCGGCCGTGCTGCACGATTTCGGCAAGGTCGGCGTGCGCGAGGAGGTTCTCGTCAAGTCGCGGAAGCTTCCGATCCGGATGGCGGACCTGATTCGCTCGCGTATCGACCAGGCGATCCTGTCGGCCGCCGCGGAGGTGTGGGAGCGTGCCGCCCGCGAGAAATGGCCGGAGCGCCAGGTGGCGCGGGCGCTCGGCGACCGGGTCGCCCTGCTCGAGCGGGCGTGGCAGACAGTGGTCGTCGCCGATGAGCCGAGTCTCCTGCCCGCCGAAATCGGGGAAGACGTCGCCCGCCTCCAGGAGATCCAGTACCGGGACGCGACCGGCAAGCTCGCGCCGCTCGCTCTGCCCGAAGAGATCGCGTACCTGTCGATCCCGAAGGGAAGCCTGAACGCCAACGAGCGGCGCGAGATCGAGTCGCACGTCACGCAAACGTACCGCTTCTTGTCCAAAATCCCGTGGACGGAGGACTTGTCGCGCGTCCCCGACTGGGCGTACGCCCATCACGAGAAGCTCGACGGGTCGGGCTACCCCCGCAAGCTCGTGGCCGATAAAATTCCGCTGGCCGTCCGCGCGATCACCATCAGCGACATCTACGACGCCCTCGCCGCGCGGGACCGGCCCTACAAGCGGGCCGTTCCGAGCGACCGCGCTCTCGACATCCTGCGGATCGAGGCCCGGCGAGGAGCGATCGACGCGACTCTCCTCGACCTCTTCATCGCGGAGAAGATTTACGTGAGCGCGCTCGCGAAGCCGGACGCCCCGGCCCAGGCACCCGCCCGCCTGAGCTAGCCGAAGAAAGAGCGTCACCGTCGTCTCCGGGAGCGCCGATCCGCCAGACGGGCGTGCCGCGCGGGAACAGACCCCGTGCTGCGGGGCCGGAGGCGGCCACGGCGAGGAGCGGGACCGGGATCAGTACGGACCAGGTAACGCCCTCCCGCGCGAGACGGGCGAGCTGTGCCGGCGAAGCGCGCACGGAGGCTGCGTGCTCAACGACCCACCGGCGGACCGGCGAGGCGAGCGCGGCGAGGGCGCGCTCGGAGGTGACTGTCCCCTCGAGTAACAGCCCCGTGGTCTCGGCATCCTCGGGCCGACGCGGGCGGCTGCGACGCGGCCGGGGTGGAAGGGAGGTGAGGACGCCCGCGAGCGCGTCGTAGAGATCGCCGCCGGGCGCCGGCCAGAGGAGCCGGTCCCGCGCGCTTTCGAGGAAAGCCCGGTCTCGGTCCGGATCGCCGCCGTCCGCCACCAGCACGACGGGAAGGGGAGCGGGGTCGCGACGCCGGCGCAGGTAGTCCGGCAGGCTCATCGGAAGGAGCCGGGCTCGGGGCAGCCGAGCGTGGAGGCGGATCGCCGCCGCGCGGGCCACGTCGCGATGCCGGGCGACGATGGCAACGGTCCCTCCCGTGCTCTTCGCGGGTTTCATGAAGGGTTTTTATCCCGTCCCGCGTGCGCCGTAGCGTCTTTTTCGAGCGTGCGTTACCTCCGGCGGCCGCGAGCGGGTTAAGATTCCGGGCTCAGCAGGATAGCCAGCCCAAAATCGATGCCCGTTTACCAGTTTTCCTTGCTCGTCCAGGCGGCAGGGACAGTCCTTCTGTTCCTGCTGTTCCTGCTGCTTTACCGCAAGATCCGGCGCCGCGCGTTCCTGGACTGGATCGCGTCGTGGGCGCTGCTTCTCGCGGGGCTCGTGCTCGCCATCCTGATCCCGACGGTCGAGAACGGCCGCCAGTTCGTCTTTCCTCTCCACGTATGCCTCCTTGCCCACGTCGTTTTCCTTCTGCGCGGTGTCCGTCGTTTCCGGGACGAACGGGCCTCGACGGGCGCGTACGAGCTGCTGTGGATCGTCCCGGTCGTCGCGATCGCCTGGTGGACGGCGATCGAATCCGCGAGCGCAACGGGGCATTCCCCGGTCATCGCTTTCGTCCTCGCCGGGGGATACGCGACGGCGGCGATCTCCTTCGCGCTCACGACAGGGTCCCGGGCCGGCCGGGTGCTGTTGACGACCTCCTTCCTCCTTTGGGGCGTCGAGGAGGCGGTCGTCGGCTTCGGATATCTGCGGTTCAAGGATCCGGGCACGCTGCCGGAGCTCCTCCAGTACGGCAATTTCGCGGCGATCCTGCTCGAAATGATGGTCGCGGTCGGGATCATCATCCTGCTCTTCGAAGCGAGCCAGGCTCGGCTCGCGTCCGAGATGGAGCAGCTGATGCATTCGGATCAGCAGCTGAAGGAAATGGGCGTCCGGGATCCCCTGACCGGCCTCTTCAACCGGCACCACTTCAACGACGTCATCAAGCGAGAGCTCGCGAATGTCCGCCGCTACGGAAACTCTCTCTCCGTGCTCATCGCGGACGTCGATCGGTTCAAGGAGATCAACGACGTCAAGGGGCATCAGGTCGGAGACGACGTCCTGAAGTTCGTCGCGAATTACCTGACTTCGTGTGTGCGGGAATCGGATTTCGTCTTCCGCTGGGGCGGAGACGAGTTCCTGATCCTCCTGCCGCGAACCGACGAAGGATCGGCCGCCCAGAAGGCCGAGGAGCTCGCCCGGCGCCTGCCGTCGATCCCCGGCGTCGAGCAGCTGCAGCCTTCTCTCTCCGTCGGCTGGGCGACGCACCGCATGGACGCGGAGTTCCCGCAGGCGCTCGCCCAGTCGGACGCGCGCATGTACGAGATGAAGCTCAGGGGAAAGAAGGCCCGGGAGTCCCGGCAGCGCGGAGACTTTCTGCCTCCTTCATGAGCCGGTAGACGTCGCGGGCGGGAAGTCCCATCACGTTCGTGTAGGAGCCGTCGATTCCCTCGATGAACCGCGCACCACGACCCTGGATCCCGTAGGCGCCGGCCTTGTCGCGGGGCTCACCGGTTCCGACGTACCACGCGATCTCGTCTGCGCTCATCGGCGCGAAATGGACCGTGCTCCACGAGATCGATCCCGACCCATCGTGGGGCCCGCGCCGGAGCCGGACGCCGGTGACGACCCGGTGCTCCCGGCCGGAAAGGCGCCGCAGCATGTCGGCCGCATCCCGGTCGTCCCGAGGCTTGCCGAGGATCGCGCCCTCCAGAAAAACCAGGGTGTCGGCGGCGAGCACCCAATCCGATGGGCGGCGGGCGGCGACCACGGCGGCCTTGGCCGCCGCGAGCCGGCCGACGGCGGAGTCCGGCGCTTCGCCGTCCCGGAGCGACTCATCCACATCCGCCGCGTCGATCTCGAAGGCGATCCCGAGCTCCGTCAGGATCTGCGCGCGGCGCGGCGAGGCGGAAGCAAGAACGAGCATGGCGCGGAGCCTATCGTCACCGAGGAAGAGGGCCGCTCGACGAGCCGAGCGAGTCCCCCTCACCCTGACCCTCTCCCCCGCGCGCGGGGGAGAGGGGAAAGCTCGCGGAGCCGTCCGGATCCATAAGCTCGCCACGCAAGAAGTCTCCCGACCAGAGGGAGGGAGGAGGCCTGCGCGGCGGGAGCCGGAGCGGCGGGAGGGGTCAGGCCTCCGGTCGAGCGCGCAACCGCGCGAGCCGGAGGCCGATCGGCGCAGCCGAGACCCCTGCCGCCGCGGAGGCTATCGATGGAGAGGGTACGAATCTTTGAGGGAGAGGGCCGCTCGACGAGCCGAGCGAGTCCCCCTCACCCTGACCCTCTCCCCCGCGCGCGGGGGAGAGGGGAAAG